>DDQW01000024.1:0-32145 GCA_002342805.1 Clostridiales bacterium UBA2432
TTACGAATGTAGAAAACGTAGGGGTATAGTTCAGTTGGTAGAACGTCGGTCTCCAAAACCGGATGTCGTGGGTTCAAGTCCTACTGCCCCTGTTAGTGGCCCAGTGGCTCAGTTGGTTAGAGCGCCGGCCTGTCACGCCGGAGGTCGAGGGTTCGAGTCCCTTCTGGGTCGTAAAAGATTATTTATTTAATAACTGGGTGTGGCTCAGTTTGGTAGAGCGCTAGACTGGGGGTCTAGAGGTCGCAGGTTCAAGTCCTGTCATCCAGAGGAACATACTCATAATATTATAAAAAAACTATTGACAATTAGTTGAAAATGTACTAAAATAGTCAAGTCCCAGGGCGCATAGCTCAGCTGGGAGAGCACCTGCCTTACAAGCAGGGGGTCACAGGTTCGAGCCCTGTTGCGCCCATTAGAGATTATATCTCGAAAATAAATATGGCGAAGTAGCTCAGATGGCTAGAGCATACGGTTCATACCCGTAGTGTCGGCGGTTCGATTCCGTCCTTCGCTATTACGAAACACCTTTGTAGGTGTTTTTTTTGTGCTATAGGAAAGTCCCACTTTAGCTTTCTGCTTTGAAACGTAGCAGAAAGCGTCAAGGACCTTTCCCTCCGCGAACAATATCTCTTCGAGATAACGCGACAGAGTCGCTTTGTTCTGAGTATGGGAGGAAGGTAAGTTAGTTGCAATAATTAAAAACTTTGATATAATAGTATAGTGTAGCAATAATAATAGAGAAAGAGGTTTATATGCAAACAGATAATGAGCTTCGTATAGATACATGTAAAGATTTAGAGGAATTAAGTTTAGATAATATAGACAAATTTTTACCATATTTAACAATACGGCGGATTGAAAGTTGTGAGTTTGGACTTACAACGCTATTTTTATGGAAAAACCGTAACCATCAACACATTTATTATCACCCAAATTATATGATACTGTTTGGCCACTTCAACGATCATTGTTTTTCACAAATGCCTTTATGCAAAGAAGAATATTTTCAAGAAGCATTTGAAAAAGCCGTCGACTTGTTCGAAAACATGGAAGAAAATTTTGTCATGTATTCAGTGGATGCTATATTTGCAGAATTTGTAAAAGAGATGTATGGAGATCAATATGAAGTTAGTACAAACCGCGATTATTCAGACTACATATACGATGCGGATAAGATGCGGGATTTGCCAGGAAAGAAGCTAAGAAAAAAGCGTAATCATATTAATGCTTTTTTGCGCGATTATGCGGATCAATATACATATCGTTTATTGACGGAAGAAGATCGAGATGAGATTAATCTGTTTTTAGAAAAATGGACAGATAATCATGACCATATGACAAAGCAAGTTGATCATGAAATTGAAGGTATTGATTATATCATTGACCACTTAGAGATTTTAGGTGCAAAAGCGATAGGAATATATATTAATAACGTCCTTGAGGCCATGTCTATTGCTTCAACCATTAATAATGAGGAAGAAGTTATTATTCATGTTGAGAAGGCAAATACTGATATTCGCGGTTTATATCCTTTTCTTTCCCAATTGTTTTTGCAAGAATTTTATCCTGAAGTAAAATTAGTGAATCGTGAAGAAGATTTAGGGATTGAGGGCTTAAGAAAATCCAAATTATCCTATGAACCGATTCGATTAGAGGACAAATATACGATACGACGAAAAGATTGAAAGGCAGAATATGAATATTCGATTGAGTAACAAGAATGATCACAGTCAAATACGTGCCTTGTGGGAAGTGATTTTCCCGGAAGACTCAAAAGAGTATTTAGACTTTTATTTTAATGTGGTTATGAAAGAGAATCAAGTTATCATTGCTGAAGATTTATCGAAGGATATACTAGAAATAGTAGCCATGTTACACTTAAATCCATATAGCATTAATAATGAGAAAGAACACTTGAAGATTTTTTATATTGTAGCTGTTGCGACAAGAGAAGACTATCGAAGACGTGGATTGATGCGTAAAATGTTGAACTATGCAGAGGAACTTTCAATGGAGCAAAATGTGGACTATCTCGTTTTATTACCAGCTGATGAACGGTATTATAAACCCTTTGGTTATCAATTTGTTTCGAAACAATATAATACAACTATTTATACGGAAAAGTATCTAAATGAGTTAAATAACCAAGCCTACACTAAGCATATATCTAATGCTCTAAGGTTTAAAGAATTTGAAAAGTGTTTTCTAAACACTCGCTTTGAAAACGACGAGGACTTTTCACCGATGCAAACACCTGAATTAGCATATCGAATATATCAAGAAACACGTTCTGAGAATGGACAGATTTATGAGATTGATGGAAATCTCATTTTACTGTATCAGTTTGGAGAAAATAAGGACCCCAAAATAGAAATAAGAAAAATTTATTATAATAAAAATTGCAATCGTCCAATTGAAAATTACAAGAAGATTAAACAGTTTTTGTTGCACTTTGCTAATGGAAGGCCAATAATTATTCATGAGGTCGAAGAACGAAAAGTCACAAGCTGTTTTGCATATAATCGACAAAATACTTATGATTGTAGACCCTATATGATGATAAAAAAATGTTCAAATAAAAAAATGGTTAAAAATATGTACTTTGATGAAATGGTTTAGAAAGGGAGATATTATGAAAATACGAAAGGCTGTCATTCCAGCGGCTGGTTTAGGAACTCGATTTTTGCCGGCAACAAAAGCACAACCCAAAGAAATGATCCCGATTGTTGACAAGCCAACAATACAATATATTGTTGAGGAAGCTATTCATTCGGAGATTGAAGATATTATTATTATTACAGGACGGTCAAAGGGCTCAATAGAAGACCACTTTGATATGTCATATGAATTGGAAAAAACATTAGAAGAAAAACAACAATATGACCTATTGAAAATCGCCCAAGATGTTTCGAATATTGCAAATATTCATTTTATTCGACAAAAAGAACCTAAAGGATTAGGACATGCTGTGTTAGTTGCGAAAAAATTTATCGGCGACGAACCTTTTGCTGTTATGTTAGGTGATGATGTTGTTATATCAAAAACCCCTTGTCTTAAACAACTTATGGACACTTATGAAAAATATAATGCTTCTATTTTAGGGGTTCAAAAAGTTGACTGGAAAGAGGTTAGCAAGTACGGAATTGTGGACGGACCCGGTATAGAGGATCGTATTTATCATGTTAAGAAAATGATTGAAAAACCTAATCAAGATGTGGCACCTTCGAATATTGCAATATTAGGTCGATATATTATTACTCCACGTATTTTTCATTATCTTGAAAATCAGACGCCGGGGGCAGGCGGTGAAATTCAGTTGACAGATGCTTTAGAGAAACTAGCTCAGGAAGAAGCAATGTATGCATTTGATTTCAAGGGAAAACGCTATGATGTTGGAAATAAGATGGGATTTTTATCAGCGACAGTCGAATTTGCATTACGTCGCGATGATTTAAAAGATGAAATGAAAGTATATCTAGAAGATTTAATGAATAATATGAACGATGTTCTTCACTATGATTAGTGAAGAACATCGTTTCTTCTATACCCGGACTAATTTTATTCCCGAAGCCTGCATATGATATAAGGCGAGTAAATGTTCTGTCTCACGGTCATGGCTACCTTCAATATGGAAGGTAGCGACCAAATTTTCGATGACTGTAACCCTTGCTGAATGATTTATTTCTTGGAGATGTTTGGTCATTGTTGTAGAAAAATCTCTAACACATATATCTGTCACACAGCCCATTACTAGAATATGTTCTAAATGTTCCTTATTAATAATTGGAAGGTCTATAGGATTTTGAGCTAGAAAGCCATTGGTTGAATTTTTGGTAATATCAATTAATTCAGTACGTTGTAGCTCTGAAACAAGTTCTGATTCTTCAGAATCTTCGACACAATGGGGTGGAAAATAGTCAAATTCACCGGCATCAGCAGGATGGGAGTCACGATAAGAAATGACAGGAATATTCTTTTTAATCATGGTATCAAGAAATCGTGCCATTTTAGGAATCATTTGATTGACAAAATCACTATGTAATGGCCCAATTTTACAAAAGCCATTAATCATATCAATCATTACAATCATGGTATTATCTGAAGTGTATTGGCTGGGATTAAGGTGATCAAGATGATTGACAGTATCTATAAATGTGGAAAATGTAGATTCTAAAGTTTGAAGTACATGGTTTTTATTATAATTCATATTATCCTCCTTGGTCTAATCATACATACATTATATAACTTGTTCATATTTTAGCATATAAATTATTTTTTTTAAATGCCTCTTTTGTTGACAGCCACAATTTTGAATGCTACTATTGTAAAAAAGAACTAGGAGGGATATTATGCTTTGTGCACTTATTATGGCAGGAGGAACAGGAAAACGTTTCTGGCCTTTAAGTACAGATGAACATCCAAAACAATTGTTGAAACTTTTTTCAGATAAATCAATGTTAAGAGAAACGGTTGAACGAATTTTACCTTTGATTCCAATTGAAAATATTTATATTGCAACAAATATTGTACAAGCAGATGCGATCATTCAAGAAATACCAATGTTACCCAAAGAAAATCTTATTATTGAGCCTGCATTTAAAGATACTGCAGCAGCGATTGGCTTTAGTAGTTTATACATTCAGAGACGTCAACACGACGCAACTTTAGTTGTTTTGGCTAGTGACCATCTTGTTATGGACAAGGAAGCCTTTATTGAGACTGTAAAAATCGGAGCATCTGAGGCAGAATATAATCGAGATATTATTACATTAGGTATTCGCCCGACACGACCTGAAATTGGTTATGGTTATATTAAAGTAAATCAAGAGATCGAATTACAAAAGATTTATAATGTTGAGAAGTTTTTGGAAAAACCAAAACTTGAACAGGCAAAAGAATATTTTGAGGCCAAAACATATCTTTGGAATAGTGGAATGTTTATTTTTAGTGTCAAAACGATTATGCGGGAAATCAAAAAACATATGCCAAAGCATTATCGTGTATTAAAGAATATACAGTTTTATATTGATCAGAATTTAAGTGGTACCTTGCTAGCAGAAAAGACTCGTCTTTTGTTTGATGATTTTGAAAGACTTTCTATTGATTATGGGGTCATGGAAAAATCGAATCACGTTAAAGTGATTCCTTCAGAATTCGGATGGAACGATGTAGGCTCATTTACAGCATATGAAGATGTTTATGATAAAGATGAGGATAATAATATTGTCTTAAAATCTGATTTTAAAAGTGTTGATTCTCATGGAAATATTGTTTTAACAGATAATTTAGAAATAAAAGCAGTCGGATTGAAAGATATGATTGTCGTTCAATCCGGTGATAAACTTTTAATATGTAATAAATACGAAATTGATAAAATGAAGAAAATACTTTAATGTATCGCTATTCATGAATAAAGCGAATCATGTCCGTATAACTTAATGTCCCGTTCAAATCTTTAATGATAAAAGAAAGACCATATTCACTGTTTTCTTTCAGTGGTTTATTGGTGATGATAAGCTCAGAAGCACGATCATAGGTTAATGAAGTTGCAATTTCTTCAGTCCATTGGTCTGTGCTTTTGTTGTAATAAGAATAAAGAATATCAATCTGATCCCCATCTTCAAATTCAATAGTATTTCGATCCGTAAGACCTTCATCGGTGATAATAGGACGACCCCCAAATATTATATAGCGTTCTTCATCATATAACCAAGCACTTATAAGCATAATAGGTTCATTGTTAAGTAGAACAGGGGTCTCATATTCGATATAATCATTTCCGTTATATACGACAGAAATAGGTAGGTAGATGTCGCCAATTGTTGGCCAATAACCAAAGGATTCTTCGTAAAGCCCGCTTTCAAAGGACTCATAAATCCAAGCATCGTAGCCTAGATTTAATCGGTATTCTCCATCATTGCGAGTTTCAAATACAGATACGCCTAAGTAAATATCACTAACGAGATGTTCGAATCCGTCTGCAATCTGAATCTGATAAGGACGGGTTTCTTTATGGAGTGTATAAGGAATCATGGTGCTTGATACAGTGTTACTCAACCGATACGTAATGAATTGATTGACAAATGAAAAATACGATTCTGAGAAAGATACCAGTGAATACAAATCTGCTAAATTCCTATTTTTCTCAAGATCATAAAAAGGAAGGTAAAAGGATAAGCCGCCCGCATCAGTTGTAAGATAACCATTTGCCTTGTATATGACAGCATCATCGATTGCGGCGAGTAGTCTATTCGATTCAGAAGGTAAAAATTCAAGCGTTCGTTCGGCAAAGTTTTCAATATCATAATGATCAGTATATCCGGTTAACTGAGTGTTTCCACCAAAAGCCTTGACTTGGGGAATGGTTTTTGATAAAAGATTAAACTGATTTGTTTCTATGACGGATTCAAAAAGACGATTCATTCGTTGTATCACAGTCGGAATAAACTTAAGGTCAATGACGGACAAGGTCAAAAGTCCATCTTGATTTTGGTCGATAGAAGCGTCAAAAAATCCTGAAACAACAAGTTCTCCAAAACTTTTCCCATTATATGCTTCGCCATCACCTAAATGTGTGAGAATTCGTTCGTAGTCCCAGCCGGAATCAGGTTCGGTTTCTTCAGATGCAATGAGATAATTCGCATAGGGTTCTAATATTGCAGCAGTTTCCAAAGTAGCCATTAAACAGGCATCAAAACCAATGACTTCAAAAAGCATGGTTTGCTCATGAGTAACACGTTCGAGTACATTATCAATTTCATCTAAAGTTAGACTGTCTTTAGGAAAATATTCATCTAATCCAAAGCCGTACAGTGATCCACCGCCATGATTCCATAGAATAAGTGCATAGTTATCCGACGGATAGCTATCAATCGCCCAGGTCGTAAAATCATAGAGGGTTTCCTGATCAGACATGTTTTTTCGTTCTAACGTTTGGAGCAGTTCCATATTTTCTTTATTAATTTTCCATCGCTGATTGATTCCCGGACTTATATTATCAAGTCGCCAGTTTTTCGTTCCACCAGTTTCAATAACAACATGAATATTATCACTTGTATGTCCACGCATCATTTCTTCAAGATCAGTACTTGCATGTCCATATAAATCATTATCATAAAAATTATAGCTGCTTTCAAGATCAGAACCAATCATGTATACCATAATTGTCCAAGAGGTTTGCTCAAAATATAAGTGCAAATGAGTTAAGTTCAATGAACTGTCAACAATATGATATTGTTCAAGAGACCTTGTATCAAATGTGTCAATAATGGATTCTATATGATTCATAAAAATTTCATTGGATAAAGTGATTGTTTTTCCGGATGCAGTTTGTATATGATCGAGTTTAATTTGAAGGGATTGATCATTTAAAACATCGATAGCAAAAACGAGATTGAGATCAATCGTAAAATTTCTATCCGAATCTTCAATACGTAAAATAACATCATTCGATGTATTTGTCAGTATTTCGGCATAATAGCCGATTTGATTGAGCTCCTCAAGCAAACTGGAAGCTTCTAATGTGGGTTTCATTAGTTGTAGTTGAGACAATTCGAGGTATTTCTGATTGCTACTTCTTCGAATAGGATACTCTAAAGGACCATAATCGTCGTAAATGGGATATAGTTGATGTGAATAGGTGATTTCAGTGGCATCAAATTTATAAACGAATGCATCTTCGGTTTTAATTAAATCAATGGATGTGTTTTCGAATAATGCGCTAAAAAAATCATCAAATAAATCATCGGAGGTGGAAACTAATGGGATAATAATTTGATCAAAGCTAAAGTATTGTTTAAAAATATACTGACTCATATATTGGGGGCTTTTACCTAAGTGAATTTCGCTAATATTAAAAATGAACATATCATTTGTAAGTATTAAATCAAAGGATGCAGAAAAATGAATATCAGTTCGGTTGTCCGTGCTAAGTTTTCCAATGAGCCGTTTTGTCTCGGAATCTATAAACAAAGTGTTTATATTCACCTGTTCATTTGATGTAATTACATCAAGGGGCAAATTTTGAAAAAATGAATTTATTAAATCATAGGAAAGATTCAACTCTATTTTCTGATTCCCTTCATTATATTGAATATGTTCATAGATATTCAATGAAGTTGGGTCAGGTTTTATTTCGTTGGGACCATTAATGGGACGGAAAACAGAAATATAGTGCAAAAAGACAATGAAAAATAATATTGTCAGTGCAAACGAGAGTATAATCAGAGTTTTTTTGTATGGATTCATTTTCATTATTAACCACCGCCTTATGTGATAAAATCGTGTTTTTATAGTAGCATAAAAACCCATAGTAAGAAAGGTTTGTTGAGGATTTATTTTTTTTGTGATAAACTGAATTAAAGTATTTACAATGATAAAAGATAGGATGGAGGCGTTATAATGGGAAATTTTGATTTTCAAAGGACTTCAATTGAGGGACTATATGTAATTGAACCTAAAGTATATGAAGATGCACGGGGATTTTTCATGGAAACCTATACAAAAAAAGCGTTTGAAGACATGGGGATACATATTGATTTTGTTCAAGACAATCATTCAAAATCCGAAAAAAATGTTTTACGTGGACTGCATTTTCAAGTGAATCAACCCCAAGGAAAATTATTACGCGTTATAAGTGGAAGCATCTATGATGTAGCGGTTGATTTACGTAGAGAAAGTCCTACATATGGACAATGGTATGCGACCACATTATCTGCAGACAATAAACGACAGTTTTATGTGCCACCTAGATTTGCACATGGTTTTTTGACCTTAGAAGACCAAACGGAAGTTTTATATAAAACAACGGATTATTATCATCCTGAAGACGAAGGCGGGATTATATATAATGATTCGACTTTAAATATATCTTGGCCAGTTGAACATTCGCAAATTATTTTATCGGATAAAGACAAAAAACTACCAAAATTTGACAGATGATAAATAACAATGTAAAATTATAATTATTATTAGATAATGATTATTCAAAAAATAATATAGTTTGACAACTGTACAGAATAATACGTATAATAAGATAAAGGCGATGATGCATGATGATAGATACACATATTCACTTGATTCCTAGCGTGGATGATGGAGCTAAAGATTTAGATACGGCATTGGATATGGCAAGAATAGCTATTAGTGAGGGAATTCATTCTATAATTGCTACTCCCCATTATAATATCCCTGACTATAAAAATGATTTTGTTTTAGAAAATTATTATAAGTTGATTGAACGATTAAAAGAAGAAAAACTTGAATTAGAATTGTATTTAGGAAATGAAATTCATTTGAATGAAGAAGGTGTTTCGGCAATTTTCAATCAAAGAGCATATAGTCTAGCTAAATCTGATTATTATCTAATAGAATTACCGTTTCACCAATATTATCCTGCTCATGAAGAGCTGATTTTCCAACTCATTGCCAAAGGAAAACAGGTTATACTTGCTCATATTGAGCGATATGTATCTTTTCAAAAAGATCCGGAAAAACTAATAAATTTGATACGCCAAGGATGTTATGGACAACTAACATCAAGTTATCTTACGAATGCAAAAACAAATAAACGTGCGATACAATTAATTGAAGCTGGCCTTGTACATATTATAGCGTCAGATGGTCATAATTTAAGTAAAAGAGCACCGAAGTTATTGGACGGATATCAATCCGTGCGTGAACGTTTTGGAGAGGCGATTGCGAACCAATTATTTCATGAGAATCCAAAACGTATCATTAAGAATCAGCCTCTATTAGAGATTCACGTTAATACGAATCATAAAAAGAAAAAATGGTATAACTTTTTTATTGGATAGGAGAATAGGAAGAGGAGGATGTGTATGTATAGTCAAATATACAAAAAGTTGAATGAACTAGAACGCCAAGGACAAGCAATTAAAGTTGCTGCTGTTGGTACCGGATTTATCGGACGTGGCATGATTATTCAAGCATCATTTATGAAAGGTGTGCGTATTTCACTGATTTATGGCCGGGACTTGGATAAAGTTCGCCATATTGTTAAGCAATGTAATCATAACTTAGAGTATCAAGAATGTACATCAACAGCAGAATTGAAGGCGGCTCAAAATAGTAATAAAATCGCACTTGTTTCAGATCCGAATTTGATTTATGAGAGTGATGCAGACATTGTTGTTGATACAACAGGGGCACCTGAATTTGGTGCTCGTGTGGCGTATAACAGCATTTTGTCGGGTAAGCATATTGTTACGAATCCAGAGATGGATATTTGCATCGGACCGGAGCTCAAGCAAATGGCCCAAGAGCATAATGTGATTTATTCGGGTCAAGATGGTGATGAACCCGGAGTGGTTAAACAGCTATTTGACTATGTTTCAATTTTAGGTTTTGAGATTACGGCCTTAGGGAAATTTAAAAATTTTACGGATATTCATGCGACACCGACTTCGGTTAAACCGTGGTCAGATGCATATAAACAAAACCCCTATAAAATATCTTCGTTTGCGGATGGAACGAAAATGAATATTGAAATGGGACTTGTCAGTAATGCTACCGGATATCTGCCGGATGTCAGGGGAATGCATGGCCATAAAATGTCAATTGACGAAATTGTTAATCATATAAAGCCAAAAGAAGAAGGTGGAATACTTCATAAAAACAAAGTTATTGAGATAATTCCGGGAGCAGAGCCATCAGGTGGTGTGTTTGTTATAGGACATTCAAATCATCCACAAGTGATTGATGATATGCAATATTATAAAATGGGAACAGGACCTTATTATTTGTTCTATAGACCCTATCATCTGTGTTCTATTGAAATACTTGTCGGTGCAGTTAATATGGTTTTAAATAGAGAATCAACCATTGAACCGATTGCTGAACGCCCGCTTGTTGATGTAGCAACCTTTGCAAAAAGACCGTTGAAAAAGGGAGAGCGGTTGGATTGTATAGGTGGTTATGATTATTATGGGCTTGTAGACAACTATTTGACATATCGTAATGAAAATGCCCTCTCTGTTTCGTTAGCTGAGAATGCTATAGTAACAAGAGATATTGCACAAGATGAAATATTAACGATGAATGATATTGAAATCGAAAAAGACAACTTTTTATGGGAGATTGCACAGAAGAGATACGAAAAATAGGATGAGAAAAGGCTATTTATTCGTATTCATATGGAGGTAACTATGAAGACATATTTAATTACAGGCGGAGCGGGCTTTATTGGTTCCAATTATATCCATTATCTTTATGAAAAATACCCACAGGAAGAAATACAAGTTATTAATTATGACTTGTTAACTTATGCGGGTAATCTTGAAAATCTTAAAGAAATTCAATCATATCCTTCTTACGAATTTATTCAAGGAGACGTATGTGATCGTCAAAAAGTAAAGACACTTTTCGAAACTAACAACATAGATTATGTTGTTAATTTTGCTGCAGAAAGTCATGTTGACCGCAGCATAGAAAATCCGTCAGTGTTTATTCAAACAAACATTTTGGGAACACAAACACTTTTAGATGTTGCAAAGAAACATTGGGAAATCGAAAATGGATTTAAAAAAGGGAAAAAATTTCTGCAGATTTCAACAGATGAGGTTTACGGATCGCTTGGGCCGGAAGGGTATTTTTCGGAACGAACACCTATAAGTCCTCATAGCCCTTACTCAGCATCAAAAGCTTCTGCAGATTTAATTGTACAATCATATTTTGATACCTTTGGATTTCCGATGAATATAACACGATGCTCAAATAATTATGGTCCTTATCAATTTCCGGAAAAATTAATTCCACTAATGATTCTTAATGCACTAGATAATAAAGCGTTACCTATTTATGGAGATGGTAAAAACATTCGGGACTGGTTATACGTTAAAGATCATTGCAGTGGTATAGAAAAAGTTCTTCGTGATGCTAAGGTTGGTGAAGTTTATAATATCGGCGGACATAATGAAATGCAAAACAAGGATATTGTTGAGTTGATTATTGAGATATTACAAGAGGAATTAGAAGGGCAACCTAAATTTAACCACATTAATCATTCATTGATTACCTATATCGAAGATAGAAAAGGTCACGATCGACGGTACGCAATTGATGCCTCAAAGATTCAGAAAGATTTAGGGTGGAGTCCTAAGACAAGCTTTGAAATAGGTTTAAGGTCGACGATTGAATGGTACATTAACAACCACAGTTAACCATAGAATGGAGGAATATCATGAAAGGAATTATACTTGCAGGTGGATCAGGGACACGGTTGTATCCTGTCACAAAGGCAATTTCAAAACAATTATTACCGATTTATGATAAACCGATGATATATTATCCCTTATCTGTCTTAATGTTAGCAGATATTCGTGAGATACTTATTATTACAACACCGGAAGATCAACATTCTTTCCAAGTATTATTAGGAACAGGTTCAGAGCTTGGATTAAGCATTTCTTATGCAGTGCAAGAAGAACCTAAAGGTTTGGCAGATGCATTTATCATTGCAGAAGCATTTATTGGTACAGATGATGTATGTTTAGTTCTTGGTGATAATATATTTTATGGGTCTAGATTTGTGGGTGAATTGCAAGAAGCTAGATATAATAATAAAGGTGCTACTATTTTTGGATATTATGTAAAAAATCCTGAACGATATGGTGTTGTTGACTTTGATGAAAATGGAAAAGCAAAACGAATTATTGAAAAACCCGAGAAATTCGTTTCATACTATGCAGTTCCTGGTTTGTATTTTTTTGATCATCGTGTTGTAGAGATTGCAAAACAGATAAAACCTTCGAAACGTGGGGAATTAGAAATTACAGAAGTACATAATAAATACATAGAGTTAGACGCATTAGATGTTAAACTATTTGGACGTGGTATGGCTTGGTTTGATACCGGAACACATTCTTCACTTATACGTGCATCAAACTTTATAGAAACAATTCAAACAAGGCAGGGATTTTATATAGCTTGTATTGAAGAAATTGCATATATTAAAGGGTATATAAATAAAGAAGAACTTCTTGCTTTAGCAGAGCCTTTAAAAAAGACAGATTACGGACAATATTTAGTGGAACTCGTTGACGTACTTTAAATAACAAGAGGTGAGCATATGAACAATGAATTACAAGAAATTAGCTTTAAAAAGCTTATACACAGTATATTACAGATGTGGTGGCTTATTTTAATCTTTGTTATTGTGGGCTGTTCGACGACCTATATAATGACAAACCTGTATATACCGGAAACATATCTTGCGAGCACGACCCTTTTTATAGGTAAAGATACCGATATTGCCTCATCAATTAGTATGTCGGATTTACAACTTGATTCTAAGTTAGTTCTTGATTATAGAGAATTACTTCGAACAAAATTAGTTACACGTGAAGTTATCGATGAACTTGGGTTAAATATGAATTATTTGACCATGGTTGATCGACTTGATGTGGAAACACTCTCAGAGTCGAGATTTGTTACGGTGACGTATATTGATACAAATCCGGAACGTGCTGCACAGATTGCCAATAAACTGTCAGAAACATTAGTCATTCGAGCTCAAGACATTGTTGGTGTTGACAATATTCAAATTGTAGACTATGCCGATATTCCAAGGTATAAAGAAGGTCCCAATGTGATAATAAATCTTGTATTAGCAGGAATGGTTGCGGTATTGACTGCTTTAATTGTTATATTTATTATACATAAGTTAGATAACCGATTACGTACCAAAGAAGATATAGAAAAATTGATTGGTTTATCTGTGTTGTCAGAGATACCAAAGTTTAAAGGGAGGTAAAGTTTATGAATGTAAATTTAGTGACGTTTCATCAACCTACAGAGCATGAAGCAGAGGCTTTTCGTGTTTTGAGAACAAACTTGCGGTTCACAAACGTTGATTCTCCTAAAAAAGTAATTTTGTTATCAAGTGCTAAACAAGGAGCAGGTAAATCCACAACAATCTCAAACTTGGCTATTACCATGGCAAAGTATTCTTTAAAAACACTGCTCATTGATGGAGATCTTCGAAGACCGACAATTCATGAGCTTTTTGACTTACGAAAAAATAATGGTTTAACCAATTATTTAGTTGGAAACCAAGAGTTTTCGGAATTTTTAAAATCGGTACCGGATTATCCGACATTAGATATTTTGACGTCTGGAATTGAGCCACCGGAGCCCTCCGAATTGCTTTTTTCTCAAAAATTAAAAGAGCTAATTACACAAGCACGAGAAGATTACGATATTATTTTAATTGATACACCTCCAGTATTAGGTATGTCTGATACTTCTATTTGGGCAACACTTGCTGATGGTATTGTGCTTGTCATAGCATCCAATCAGTCAAAAATCGAAGAGGTCAAACAAGCAAAAGAGCAACTTGAACGGACCAATGTTAAAATTTTAGGAACGGTACTGACAAAAGTAAAAGACAATAGCTATGTTGATTACTACACAAAAGATAGATAAGAGGTAAATGTTTGAAAGTTATTACAAAAATGCGAAAAAATCCTTATATACATACAATAGGGACCAAAGTTATCCTAGTAATTCTTGGACTTGTAAATTCAATATTGATCAATCGTTACTTAGGTGCAACATTAAAAGGTCACTATAGTTATGTCATGAACATTGTTGTGCTTGTTGCGATTTTTTTGAATCTAGGTGTTTATCAAGGGTATTCAAGTTTTAAAAAAGAAAAAATACCGAATGTCAAAGAAAAATTTATTCAATTTTATAAGTGGCAGATGATTTTCAATTATATAATAACCTTAGTTGGTTTTTTTACTTTATCAGTAGATTATAAGTATTTTTTACTATTAATACCTTTACATGTTACAGCGAGACAGATGGATTTTTTGTGTGTAATTGAAAATATTCATGTGAGAAATGTTTCAAAAATTGTAACAACCATTGTACATACGTTTTCTTTATTTGTCATTTTCTTTTTCTTACCTGACGCAAATCTGTTATTCATCTTTTTTATGTTATTACTTCAACTAATTGTTGATATTGCTACTAAGTTAAGTATGTTAGAAATCCATGTTTTTAACTTGGGGGTTCGATTTGACCGATCTCTTTTTGTTCGAGCTGTTCAAGTCGGCATATTACCATTGTTAACGCTTTTACTCATTACATCGAATTATAATATAGATATTTTCATATTAAAAGAAATGGCTGAGTTTGATGATGTTGGAATATATTCATTAGCGGTTAATTTAGGTGGACAATTATGGTTGATTCCGGATGCGTTTAAAGATGTACTCTTTGGGAAAAACGCAAAAAAGAATGACATTAAATCTATCGTGGAAGCAATTAAGTTTAATTTTGTGTTTTCGTTACTTATGGTCTTGTTTTTTGTCGTATTTGGGCGGCTACTAATTGGTTTTTTATATGATGATGAATTTATTCGTGCATACGTGCCTTTAGTTATTATTATAGGAGGTAATGTATCTATGATTTTTTATAAATTTATTTATACATTATTTATTGCAGATGGAAAAAGAGTTCTTTCTGTAATAATATTTAGCCTTTCGGTACTTATTAATATTGGATTGAATTTCATGCTTATTCCGGCGATGAATATTAATGGTGCTGCACTAGCATCATTTGTTTCCTATACTTTTTGTGGGGTTAGTTTTTTATTAGTTTTTATGATGAAATATAATGTCAAATTTATGGAATTAATTCTTAAGAAAAAAGATATTTTGTTTTATTATAATGCATTCAAAAAGGCGGTGAAAAAATGAAAAAAATAGGTATACTTACCTTTCATAGAGCGAACAACTATGGTGCAATCCTTCAAGCCTATAGTTTATATAAAAAAGTTTTAAATATAGATTCAAACAATAATGTGGAAGTTATTAATTTAAATCTTAGGAAACGTGAGATTCATGATTTTAAAAAATACAATTTTGGACGTTTCCATATCCGTTTTAAAAGTTTAATTAATTATTATCGAATGAAAAAATTTATTAAACATCATATGAAATTATCTTCATTTAAATTGATTGATAGCTTAGAAGAAGGAATAGAATATATAAATCAACAAAATTATGATGTTGTCATTACCGGAAGTGATGAGGTATGGAAAACAAATGATGAACTACCATTACCAAACATTTATTGGCTTCCTAATTCTTTGAACTGTAAAAAAATAAGTTATGCAGCGTCTGCTAATCGCACACCTTATGGGTTATACTCAGAAGAAGTAAAAAAGAAATTAAGAGAGTATTTAGAGGATTATACATGTGTAAGTGTCCGTGATGATCATACCAAAATGTTAATCTCAACAATGACAGATCAAGACATACATATTGTTAGTGATCCTACGTTTTTAATTGATTTTCCCGAGCTTGATATAAGAAAAAAAATGGTAGGTGCAGGAATTAATGTGTCAAAACCAATCATAGGATTTATGGGAACAAATATAGAATTAGTGAATCTATATCGAAGCAATTTTGGTAGTCAATACGAATATGTTTCTTTTTATCAACACTTGGGAGATACAAAATTTATTGGAAATCTTAATCCTTTAGAATTTGTTCAAGTATTTAAGTATTGCAATTTAATAGTAACATCTTTTTTTCATGGGACTGTCTTTTCAATTCTAAATGAAAAGCCTTTCATATCATTTGAAATGAAAGAATATGGGGATATGGAAAGTAAAATTTATTATCTATTGAAAGAGGCTAATCTCACAGACAGGTATTTTGTTAATGATTTATTGTTTGATGCGGAAAATTTACTGGAAAAATCAGCTCAGTTACTAGAAAATGATACTTTTAATTATACGACGTTTATAAAAAAACAACGTGAGTATTTCAAACCGATTGAAGATATATTAAGGAGTCTATAATGCTATTAAAAAAACTATGGGATAACTATTACAAAGGAATAATAATATTCATCGGATTCCTATTTGTTCTATTCTCTGCAGTGAGCCTTGAGCTATCTTTAGTTGTTTGTTTAGGAACGATTGTAGCCATAGTTTTATACCATAATATCAAGTATTCTATTGGGATTATGCTACTTGTGACGCCTTATGTAAACACTGGATTTATGCAAACACAGATTATTCCTGGAATTCCAGTAAAACTTTATGTTATCTTGTTTTTTGCACTTCTGGGACTGATGTTTATTCGCTATAAAATTCATCTTAAAACAGCTTTTGATTTGAAATATTTTGGTGTTTTACTGATTTATATTTCGGTGTTTATAGTAGCAGTAATCAAGTCAATTGATTATATTGAGTATATTAGCCTTGCTTGGTCAGACAATCTTTCAGTAATTCGATTAATAAGTAATTTTTTGATTTCTCCATTAGTGTATCTTTTTCCTATACTTATGATTTTATTATTTTATAACTATGAAGACAAACATTTTATTATTGATGGCGTTATTTTTTCATTGTTTATCTTATCAATAACAATTATCTTTATTTATGTTTTTATAGTGCCCCAAAAAATGAACTTTAATTTAATTCGAGGAGAAATTGGTGCAATATTAGGATTGCATGGTAATGATATTGCTAACTTCTATATTATGGGCTTTCCCCTTGTTTTGGCCATGTATATTAATTCAAAAAAAAGACTAGTACAATTTACCTTTTATCTTTCTTTGTTTGCTATTGCAATTTTGTTTTCAAGAACCGCATATGTATGCGTTATTCTTACATTTTTATCTTATGGAGTATTAAGAGGGAAAATAGACATAAAATATTTCTTGACAATAATTGCTGTTGGAGTGATGTTACTATTCTTACCTGAGCAGGTGTATGACCGGTTTTTAACATTAGTAGCCGGAACAGATATTCAGACATTATCAGCAGGAAGGTCTGGGGACATATGGCTTCCTTTATGGTGGGAATGGCTTCGGCTTCCCATAAGCGATAAGTTATGGGGAGTCGGTCGTTACGCTATTGTAGAGTCTTTTGCTTTTCGAAATGGATTGATTCTTGATGTAACGCATCCTCATAATATGTATTTTGAAGTATTATTGGATAGTGGGATTGTGGGATTAATTGTGTACACGTTTGTTTTTGGATATATAAATTTAAATATATTCTTTTCTTTTATTAAAAATCAAGTGGATTATGATCGAGATGTTTTATTAGCTATTTTGATTTCATTTGTCATGTATTTATTAGCAGGGATGAGTGGACGAACCTTGTTTCCGTCTTCAATAATCATTCATGAATGGGCATTATTAGGATTAGGCATCCTAATTATTCGATATCAACGTTTAGTAAACAACTATTCGCATATAGAAACAGGGGTGACAGAGAGTGAAAAAACAAATTAATGTCGGAATATATTTACCATCGGCAACGATACTATTTTATCCTAAGCATGGGAAAGAGTTTGCGGGTGGTGCTGAACTCAATTGCTATAATCTAGCAATTGAGATGGCCAAAGATCCTAAGTACAATGTTTCATTTAGAGTTATGGACGAAGGCCAAGAGGATATGGATGTTCACGGAGTTCACGTTAAAAAAATCAAATATTTAAATAGGAAGCAAGGAAGCCTTCAAAAGATCTTTCGTCAAATATATCTTATTATTCAAATTATGTTATTTAATGAAGATGTGATTATTACAACAACGGCAAGTGATCATTTGGGATTGCTCGTACTTCTTCATCAGAAAATAAAAAGAAAACATGTTATCTTTCGATTGGCTCATGACTATAATTATGACGTTGAACATTATAAAGATAGAGGAAGAAGATTTTATAAGCTTTATAAGTATGGCCTATTTAATGCCAGTGCATTAGTTGCACAAACAAATGATCAAAAGGATGCTTTGCTCCAATTAGGAAGACAGGCAACAATTATCAAAAATGGCTTTGAGATTGAGAAGGATAAACAAGCTATAAAAAACGTTGATGATGCTTTTATTTTATGGGTTGCACGTGCACAACCGATGAAGCGACCAGAACTATTTGTTGAGTTGGCGCAAGCAAATCCGAATTATTCGTTTTTGATGATTATGCCAACCAATAATCAGTCGGAAAGCATAAATTTAAGAGATCAAATTTTAGATAAAATACGTGATCTGCCTAATCTAAAATATATACCCTATGTTGAATCGAGTGAGATTCAGAGCTACTTTGACCAAGCAATTTTATTTGTTAATACATCCTCAGCTGAAGGGTTTCCTAATACCTTTATTCAATCTGGATTAGGTTATACACCGGTTTTATCTATTGGTATCAATCCGGATCATATATTTGACCGTTATACATTAGGTCAATACTGTGAAGAGGATTTATCAATGGCAAATGCATTTATTCGTTCACTAACTCAAGAAAAAATACAAGAAATGGGAAAGGCTAGTCATCAATATGTTGAAGAAAATCATAGTATTTCTCATGTATGTAGTCAATATAAAACGATTGTGGAGGCGATTATATGAAAAAAATAGCCTTTGTCATTAGTTCATTAACAGGTGGGGGGGCAGAACGTGTTGCCATCAATCTGTGTGAATTTTTCAATGAACAGTATCTTAGTGAAGTTACGTGTGATTTAATTGTTTTAAATAATACGGGTGACTATATTTATCACGGTCCTAAACATATTATTAATAAAAATTATAGTGATAAAAATATGGTTAAGAAGATTTTTTATCATATCATTGGATATAGATGGAAGTTATTGCAGATAAAAAAGAAACATAATTACGATCAAGTGATTAGCTTTGCTACATTAGCAAATAAGCTAAATATACAAACATATTATAATGAAGATACCATTGTTTCAGTAAGAAATTATCTGTCTTTAAATTTGAATGAAAAACAAAAAAAACATGTAAGGAAACTGTATAAAAAAGCAGATAAAATTGTCGCGGTATCACAAGCGTGTAAAGAAGATTTGATTAAGGAATTTTATTTAGATGCCAATAAAATCCAAGTGATTTATAATCCATATCAAATTGCTAAAATTCAAAAAGCACAAGAGGCTTCGATTGGCCCGGATAGTAGTTATTACCGAAAAAATAAAACGATTATTGCAGTGGGTAGAATTTCACGACAAAAAGCTTTTTGGCGCATGATTAAAGCTATTGCGTCTTTAAAAGAAGAAGATCCGGAAATAACCCTACTTATATTAGGAAAAGAGTTGAACGGTCAGGAAATGACCCAAAAACTCCAATATTTAATTGATAAGTATAAACTTCATGAGCAAGTGCACTTATTAGGATTTAAATCAAATCCTTATGCATACATATCAAGAGCTAATATATATGTATTATCTTCTTTATATGAAGGGTTTCCCAATGGTATGACAGAAGCGATGATTTTAGGAAAGCCAATTGTTAGTGTAAATTGTCTGTCTGGTCCTTCAGAAATATTAAATGATGGAGAGCACGGTATTATAATTCCTCAGTACGACCAAGATGAATTTACAGATGAAATTACACCCGGAGATCTTGAAATTGGTCGGTCAATTCAGAAATTATTGAAGGAACCTGAATTATATTTACATTATGAGCAACAGGCGCTACGACGTGGAAAGGACTTTTTAATTGACACAATTGCAATTCAGTGGCTTAATTTGGAGGTGTGATGATGAAAAAAATACGTTGGTATTTTCATCGCCTAAAAGCAATGACAACAAGAGAAGTTTTATGGAGAATTCAAGTTGTCATATTTATACGAATCGATAGTCTTAAACGACAGAATAAATCAATTCTTGATTCAACACTTTATAAAAAAAATGGTGATTGTATTCAACCTTGGAATTTAAGACATGATTTTAAGAATTCAAAACAAGGGAAAACCCATCAAATTTTTCAGTATATTTCAACAGAAAATCAATCGAGTCATGCTACATTTTATCATGACCATAAATGGCCTTTACTTCCTTCAAGAAAACTTAAATATAAAGGGAATAAAGAAATGGGGGATGCCCGTATTAACTGGGAATATAATCGTCATCATCATTACCCTATTTTTATGAAAAACTACTGGATTACCAAAGATGAAAAATATATTGATGAATTAAAATCGGAATTTTACACATGGGTTGATTCAAATCCATTTTTAATAGGAATAAGCTATACAAGTGAAATGGAACTAGCTATACGAGCTTTTTCTTGGTATATAACCTTAGAATTAATACCAAACGACCGAAAATATTATCAGTTAAGAAAAGACATATCTCAAGGTATAATGAATTTAATGAATCATGTTGCAATATATCATTCCAAATATTCTTCAGCTAACAATCATTTAATTATTGAAATGGTCGTTTTAGGAATCATTGGCGTATCTTTTCAGCAAGAAGACTGGGTTGAAAAAAGTGTGGATACACTAACAGATGCATTAGATCAACAAAATCATGTTGATGGGATTAATAAAGAGCAGTCAATTCATTATCAGTTTTTTATTATGGAAGCGGTGGCATTATTTATTCTAAGACTTGAAGCGCAAGGGTTACCTTTTCCCAAAAAATGGGAAGACCACTTGTTTTTAATGTGTGAATATAGTGCCCGTTTAGTGGACAAATATGGTCAGATTCCTCATCTTGGTGATCATGACGAAGGGAAGTTATTGGATTTATATGGAGATGCATTTAATTATGAAGATTATGTTCTTCAACTTTGCAGTCATATTATTCATAAAAATTATAGCCCATTAAATCAAACCTATGATCAATTAAAGTGTTTGTTAGCAGAGGAACGCTTAAATCAGAAGTTCATTGATTTTAAGCGAAACAACTCAATGACTTATGATCAAGGGGGGCACTCAATTCTAAAGTCTCTATATGGAGACAAGGAGGTAACATTAACCTTTGATCATGCCGAGTTGGGATTTAATAGCATTGCGGCTCACGGCCATGCTGATGCTTTACACATTACATTAACGGTTGATGGAGAAAAAATCTTCATTGACCCGGGAACTTATTGTTATCACAATGATATCCAGTGGCGTAATTATTTTCGGGAGACGCAAAATCATAATACCATTGCCATAAATAGTCAGAACCAATCGGAGATGAAAGGTGCCTTTTTATGGGGACGCAGGGCAACATCTAGACTGATTAAGTCAGAACTAGATAGAGATAAGGACCTTATTATTGCAGAACATGATGGCTATAAACCACTAATGCATCAACGTGTTGTCGAATACCAAAAACCCAAAAAAATTATTATTCAAGATTGTATTTATTGCATAGCCAATAGTCAAATCAATGAATACGAATATGAAGCTACCTATGTTTTAGGAAAAAATTGTCATATTATACAAAAAGAAAAGAACAACATAATGATACAATCTGATAAAATAGTAGTAAGATTTTATACGGGTAATCATCCAATTGAGATTGAACCTATGTATTTTTCGGAAAAGTATGGTGTCATTGAAGAAACTTTATGTGTTAAATTGCGGGGAAAAGAAAACAGAGATGAAACTCAAATTGTAACAGTTATAGAAATAGGTTCATAAGATTAGAGAGAGGTTGTGAAAGTATGAGAATAAGTATTTTTGGATTAGGATATGTAGGATGTGTAAGTGCAGGGTGTTTAGCGGGAATGGGTCATTCAATAATAGGTGTGGACCCCAATGAAACCAAAGTTAGACAAATCAATGAAGGAAAGCCGACGATAATTGAAAAAGATATAGAACAACTTATACAACAAGCGCATGAGAACAAACGATTATCAGCAACTAAAAATGTTGAGGAGGCAGTTTTAAATTCAGAAATAAGTATTATTTCTGTAGGAACACCGAGTACGAAAAATGGTCATTTGAATTTAGACTATATTTACAATGTGGCTCGTGAAATCGGACAAGCCATAAAGAAAAAAGATGAGTTTCATATTGTAACAATTCGTAGTACAGTTTTGCCGGGAACAAATCAAAAAGTTGGTGAAATCATTGAGGATGAATCAGGAAAGCAAAGAGATGAAGCTTTCACGGTGGTTTCAAATCCCGAGTTTTTACGAGAAGGTACAGCGGTTTATGATTATTATAATCCTCCATTGACCTTAATAGGAACAGATCATTTGCTGGGAAAAGAAAAAATGAATGAACTCTATAAAAAAATACCGGGTGAGAAAGTTTTTACGGATATTAAAGTTGCAGAAATCATGAAATATGTCAATAATACCTATCATGCCTTGAAAATTGTATTTGGTAATGAAGTAGGAAATATTTGTAAAGCCTTGAATATTGATAGTCATAAAGTAATGGAAATTTTTTGTATGGATAAACAGCTGAACATATCTCCATATTATTTTAAACCCGGATTTGCATATGGAGGGTCTTGTCTTCCTAAAGATTCAAAAGCTTTAAAAACCTTGGCATCAGAACTGTTTGTTTCAACGCCGGTAATCAATAATATTCATCAAAGCAACGAGATACAAAAGGAAAACGCCCTTGAAATTATCATGAGCAAGAAAAAACATAAAATCGGCATTTTAGGGTTAAGTTTTAAGGCCGGAACGGATGACCTTAGGAACAGTCCGATTGTTGACGTTGTTGAACGCCTCTTAGGTAAAGGATTTGCTTTAGCGATATATGATAAACATGTTAAGCTGTCAGAGTTAACCGGAACGAATAAAGAATATATTGAGGCTAAGATACCTCATCTCCAACGCTTTATAAGTAATGATCTAAATCAAGTCATGAATGAATCAGAAGTTATAGTTATTGCGAATAAAGAAAAAGATTTTGAGCATTTACTTGAAGAATACCCCGATAAAATCATCGTCGATTTAGTCAGAATGTGGAAAGAAGTTCAATATGATGGTGAGTATGAAGGTTTATGTTGGGGGGATGTGAATGAAAAATAAAAGTATTGTTGTATCTCGCTCAGATGCAGATTGGATAAAACATTTTAGAAATACAGGAGAAATAGACTTCCAACAAGTGAAGTGGGGAAAACGTAAATCTTCACTTATTGGGAAATTCGATAATTTTTTAGGGGCATGTCAATTTATAAAATACTTGATAATGCATAGAAAAATGATCAATCAGTATCAAAGTATAATCGTAACAGGAAATAATGTTGCTCTTGCAACGTTTTTATTGCGAAAGTTAAGAATCTTAAAAAATCCTAAGGTTGTTTGGTGGGGGTTCTATTTACATAGCAAGTTTTCCATTAATATGTACAAAGTGCTACGAGTGTTTTTTGAATCAAAGCATGCGGTGTATGTCTTGTTTTCATATTTTGAAGAATCCTTATATGAAAAGGTGTTTGGAAAGAGAACATCAACATTGATTTTACCCTATGGTATTTGGAATGAAGAAATCGTTATACCGACAGATGAAGAAGACTACTATTTTTCAGGTGGCTATAGCAATCGAGACTATATCCCTTTAATCGAAGCTTTTCGAGATTCACCATACAAACTTGTCATCATAGCTTCAAAGTTAAATGTAGAATTGGAGACCATTCAAATTCCAGAAAATGTGCAAATTTTACGAGATGTTGACAAAACAACCTTTCACAAATACATGGATCATTCATGCGGTGTCATTATTCCTTTAAAAAACAATTTAGGAGCTTCAGGGCAAATGGTAACCCTCAATGCAATGGCAAGAGGTAAAGTAATCATTATAAATGATAATTCAATCATGAAAGAATATATTATCGATCAAGATAGTGGATATGTTGTTCAAGATATAAAAAAGGACTTAATAAATTTACTGGAAAAAATAGAAAAATCACCTGTGGAAAAGAATAAGATCAAAGAGAAAGTTCGTCAGAGGTATATAGAACTTTATTCGCGACAACCATCTATTGATAATACAAAAGCTATATTAAAAACAATCAATAGAACTTCATAGGCATGAGGAGGCAGAGTATATGAGTAGAAAGATCTTAATTATAGTAGAAAATTTACCGGTACCTTTTGATACACGTGTATGGCAAGAAGCGACAACGCTTGTAAAAGAAGGCTACCAAGTTTCTGTAATATGTCCGACAGGAAAAGGTTTTATGGACTTATATGAAGAAAAAGAAGGCGTGCATATATATCGACATCATTTACCGGAAGAAGGAAAAGGCTTTATCGGATATTTGAAAGAATATTATGTGGCACTTCGCGAAGAAAAAAAACTTGCAAAACGCATATTTAACGAAAGAGGATTTGATGTCATTCATGGATGCAATCCTCCAGATAATATATTTTTAGTTGCCAAAAAATTTAAAAGACACGGTGTACAGTATATTTTTGATCATCACGATATTTGTCCAGAATTATATGTTGCAAAATTTGGCAAAAAAGGACTATTATATTGGTCACAAATCTTTTTTGAACGTATGACCTATAAATATGCAGCCATGGCTTTTGTGACCAATGAATCTTACAAAAAGATAGCAATAGAACGAAATCACATGCAACCCAAGGATGTTTTTGTATTACGTAGCGGACCCAAAACACAACGTCTGAAAATAATACCGGCAAATCCAGAAATTAAGCGAGGAAAACAATATATGGTAGGCTATGTAGGTGTCATTGGTAAACAAGAAGGAATGGATTACCTTTTAGACGCTGTTGACTATATTGTGAATACGCGAAAGCGTATGGACATCTTCTTTGGAATATGTGGTGGTGGTCCGTATCTAGATACAATAAAAAAACGCTCCCTCGAATTAGGATTATCGGATTATATTGAATTTACAGGTCGAGTATCAGATGAACAACTACTTGAATATCTTAATACGGCTGATATTTGTGTTAATCCGGATGAGTATAATGAAATGAATGATCGTTCTACAATGAATAAAGTGCTTGAATACATGGCACTAGCAAAGCCGATTGTACAATTTGACTTAACAGAAGGAAGATATTCAGCAAAAGAAGCATCACTATATGCTAAACCCAATGATGCGATTGATTTAGGAGATAAAATCATCGACCTATTAGACCATGAAGAACAGCGAAAGACAATGGGTGAAATTGGATATCGTCGCATTCAAAATGAGTTGAGTTGGGAACATACGAGTAAGGCACTCATCGCAGGATATGAATATTACTTCGAACAAAAGGCGCGGTGATCCTATGAAAATACTCATGTTTGGTCCGGGAAGAAAAGTTAAAGGCGGAATATCAACTGTGGTTAATCTGTATTTTTCGGATTGGGACTTTGAAGGTTTTCCGATGAAATATATATCGACAATGGAAGATGGAAGGAAGATAAAGAAAACTTTTGTGTTTTTTTTAGCAATGGTAAAGGCTGTTTTTATAATGCCTTTTTATGATTTGATTCATCTACATATGGCATCAAATAACAGTTTTAACCGAAAGCGATACCTTTACATGCTTGCAAAGGTGTATAATAAAAAAGTGGTTATTCATTTACATGGGGCTGAGTTTATGCAGTTCTATCAATTTTCCAAACCGACAAAGCAGAAACAAATTCGTGAAGTTTTTGATGGTGCACATGGCATTATTGCATTATCAGAACAGTGGAAAACAAACATTCAAACGTTTACAGATACACCCATTCAGGTGATTTATAATGCGGTGCGACTTCCAAGAAGTGTTCAACCTAAAAAAAATAAGAATATATGCTTTTTAGGACGGATTGGCGAACGAAAAGGAGTTTTTGATTTGTTAGAAGTTATTCAACGACTAAATATGGAGTATCAGGATTATGAAGTATTTATTGGAGGCGATGGAGATATTGAGCGAATGAATACTTATATCCAAGCACATAAACTCCATAATGTCCATTATGTGGGATGGATTGGGGGAGAGAAAAAAGAAGCGTTGTTAAGAGATTGCGCTATATTTGCATTACCGTCGAGCAATGAAGGCTTACCGATGGCATTGCTTGAAGCGATGTCATATGGGTGCATTCCCATATCAACATATGTAGGTGGGATACCGGAAGTTATTGACCATGAAAAAAACGGGTTTTTAATGCAAGCAAAAGATCAAGAAAAATTATACACTATTTTAAAGAATATTATGAATAATGGGTATGATTTGCCAAAAATGAGTAAACGCGCTAGACTAAGTATAGAGAATAAATATAGTTTGCCAAATTCTATTAAAAAGTTATATGCTTTTTATCAACACTGATCTAATTTAGGAGTCGATTAGTCATGAAAGTAGTATTTATGATTGCGGTTGGAATAATGACATTGTTTAATATCAATATGTCAAAAATAAAAGAAAAATGGGATTTTGCGCTAGAACAAGCGACGATAAATGATGCAAATATTAATAATCTATTACTATCAAATCAAACACCAGAAGAAAAGCAAGTATTAGCACGTCGAATCATGTCTTGGCAGTTAGATAATGGGGGATGGTCAAAAGACATGCCTGAAATTTACGAACGAGAATGGAATAAACGAGAAGATAAGGCGAAATATTATCAAATGGACAAAAAAACACCTTTAGGGACAATTGATAATGACGCAACAGTACAAGAAATATATGTACTTTCTCAGATTTATAAAGATGTAACAAAAAATAACATAAAAACATCTGTTCTTAATGGGCTTGAGTTTTTATTAGAAATGCAATATGAATCCGGTGCGTTTCCACAGGTATATCCAAAACAAGATTCTACACATTCCTTATATGAAAATATGGGTACGTTTAATGATGATGCAACAGTTAGGGTGCTATCACTTTTTCAAAAAGTATATTATCAGTTACCGCCATTTGATACGAATTTAGTTGAAGAAGAAATTCGACAACGGATTCAAGGAGCTTATTTAAAAGGAATTGATTATATCCTAGAGTCCCAGATTGTTGTTGATGGTGAGTTGACCGGTTGGTGTGCGCAACACGACCCGTTTAATTATGAGCCCGTTGCAGGTCGTCCTTTTGAGCCAATGTCGATATCTGGTCAAGAATCTGTTTTAATTGCTAAATTTTTACAAACTGTTTGGCCAAGAACACAACGGATTCAAGATTCTATTGATGGATTTGTGAATTGGTTAGAAAAAGTTGCGGTAGAAGATGTCAAGTATTATCGCTATCCAGTTGATGGCAAGCACTTTGTTAAGACACCGGGAAAGTTAATGTGGTATCGATTCTATGAAATAGGAACGAATAGAGCCCTTTTTGGAGACTCAGATGGAAGTATTTACTACTCTATTGAAGAGCTTAGCTTAGAAAGGCGTCAAAATTATGGATACGCAGGTGATTGGGGTAGAATTCTAGTGAGTAGGTGATATTTTTAATGAATCGATCCAGAATAAAAATAATACTACTACTTCTATACATTGTGAATACAATGTTTTCGAGTCAAAGTGTCATTATGGGGAGTAAAACAGAAGAACTAATAGAAACGGCGACATATATCATGTCATGGCAACTTGATAACGGTGGATGGACAAAAGATAAACCTGAGATTTACACCCGATTATGGAATGGAACAGAAGATAAGGCGAGATACTATCAACAAGATGGTGTAACACCACTTGGGACAATTGACAACGGTGCAACGGTTTATGAATTAGAAATTCTTGCTAAGACCTATGATCAAACGCGTAATCCTATCATTAAAGAAAGTTTTTTAAGGGGTGTTGAATTTCTTCTCACAATGCAATATGAATCAGGAGGATTTCCGCAGGTATATCCAAGACAAGACACAGAAGTTTCTTTATATGAGAATATGGTTACTTTCAATGATCAGGCGATGATTAATGTCATGTATTTGTTTCGTAAAATTATGTACCAGGAGGTATATTACGGAGATGAACTGATTGATGAATATCTACGTATTCGAGTAGAAGATGCATACTATAGAGGGGTTGAATACATATTAGCTTCTCAAATTCGAGTTGATGGTCAACTGACAGTATGGGGAGGGCAACATGATCCGAATACCTACGAAACTGTTCAAGGGCGTATATTTGAGCCTGAATCATTAATTAGTAAAGAATCCATTGAGATAATAAATTTTTTGGAAACAACAGAGCCTAAGACATCTTCAATTGAAGAGAGTATTTATGCAGCAAAGAACTGGGTAAAGCATGTTGTAGTTGAAAATACCCGATATGAGAGATATGGAATTGATGGTGAATACTTTATTCATAGTCCTGGGCATCTTACCTGGTATCGCTTTTATGAAATTGGGACAAACAAACCTTTGTTTGCGGATACTGACGGAACAATCACACATGATATTTTAGAACTTAGTTTAGAACGAAGACATGGATATGGATGGGGTGGGTCTTGGGGAAAAGATATTTATTATGAAGAAATAGATGATTTTGATGTGACCACAAGAGAGAAAAGACATAACTTATACATAAATATTTTCATTGGCTTGTTAAGTGGGACTTTGGTACTAGTAATACTTAGGAAAAAAGCCTTAAAGAAAAAAAGAAAAATTAGGACTAAGGGGTAGAAAACTGCCAACATATGAACCCTTTGAACAAAGCGTGAACAAAGCGTTAAAAGAGTGGCTGGCCTATTTACGAGGACCGCCACTCATGCTATAATATGCATGTAGTCAAGTACTTCGTATTTAACAACTTCAACTGATAAAGGCAAACTTATTGAAAAGTAAGGACGCAAAACTATAGGACCTTCCGATGGATGGTAGCCAGTTGCCAAATGGAGTTTTTTTGTTGTCAAATACACGTATTAATGTTTAGAAACAAAACAACACTCTTTCATAAAGGATCAAGAGAGTTCAACGAACTTCAACTGATAAAGGCAAACTTACTGAAAAGTAAGGACGCAAAGCTATAGGGTCTCCCATTAGGGTGGTAGCCAGTTTCCAAAGAGAATGTTTTGTTTTCGATTATTCGATTAGGACTTAGGAGGTCTTTTATGAAACGGTTTATAGTAGCGATTTTAGTTTTATTTATGGCAGTGAATCTTGTGAGTGTACCAGTAGAAGCAGGAACTGAAAGCCTGCAAGTGGCAAAATATATTATGTCTTGGCAATTAGACAATGGTGGTTGGTCTAAGGATAAACCTGAGATATTTACGAGATATTGGAATGGAACAGAAAATAAAGCCAAGTATTATCAGCGCGATGGTGTGACACCGCTTGGAACCATTGATAATAATGCAACAGTATCACAACTTGAGTATTTAGCGGCTGTATATAACGATACACGTGATTCGGAAGTTAAAGCTTCAATTATTAAAGGATTTGAATTTTTATTGAAAATGCAATATTCGTCAGGTGGTTTTCCACAAGTATACCCAGAGCAACAGGCTGCAGGATCTGTATATGAAAATGATGCAACATTTAATGATAATGCAACTGTGAATGTTCTTACGCTTTACAAAAGTGTATTAGATAAAGAGAGTCAATATAATAACGGATTAATTAGTTCTACATTATATAATAAGATTCAAGATTCATTTGATCGTGGTGTGGATTTTATATTGAAGGCTCAAGTAGAAGTTAATGGCGTCAAAACAGTATGGGGAGGGCAACATAATCCTTATACGTATGAAACAACAAAAGGACGCTCTTTTGAACCGGTTTCCTTAATTAGTCAAGAGTCAGCAAAAATTGTTGAGTTTTTAGAATCACTAAATAGTTCAGATTCGAGAATAAGAGAAAGCATCCTTTCAGCAAAAATTTGGTTTCATGAGACTGTTTTAGAAGATGTAAAATATGTAAGAGACGGAGTTAACGGAGAATATTTTATATCTTCACCGGGAACAAGAACCTGGTATCGATTTTATGAAATCGGAACAAATAGAGGAATTTTTGGAGATAGAGATGGATCAGTATCCTATGATATTCATGATATTAGTTTGGAACGAATATTAGGTTATGGTTGGGCTGGAACTTGGGGAAAAACAATATACTACGCAGCTTCTCTAGATGATTATACGAGAGAGCTTGTTACACTTAATCCAAGTATAGAAGAGCCAGTAGTTGAAGAACCGGTAGTTGAAGAACCGGTAGTTGAAGAAGAGGGTAATGACGATTATTTTTTTAATCAAGGTGAGTGGATAGCAAGAGGAAACAGTTATATTGATGGAAATGGTTTTCACTTTATAGAAAGTGGTGAAGATACTATCCAATCACCAATTCTTAATTCAGTTAATAAAGGTGATCGAGTTACAATAGAATTAGAAATAACAAATACTGACAGAACATCAAGTATATTAGTTTTGAATAATGAAGGTTTGCGTTCTGAAAACTCAGAATGGCAAATAGGTTACGGTATCAAAACTCGAACATTAAGTTTTGATGTAAATGCAGACTATGCAGACTTGGATAAATACTTAGCTTTCAAAATTGATGGTGGTCAAAACGGCGAATCAATTGATGTAGGATATATTGAAATCTATGTAAATGGCGAAAAACAAGTATTTGAAGAAGAGCCGGTTATAGAAGAGCCAGTAGTTGAAGAACCCGTTGAAGAAGAGCCAGTAGTTGAAGAACCAGTTATAGAAGAGCCGGTTGTTGAAGAACCGGTAGTTGAAGCAGGAACACTTGTGTTTACACAAGGCTCAGATGAATCATATATATATGACGATTTTGAAGCATTGAATGTTGGAGATACAGTAATCATAGACATGGATATAATTGAAGCAAAGACGTCAAACGGTAACCTCGTGTTAACGAATACGGGACTAAGAAGTGATAAATCAGAATGGATAATCGGTAATGGTGTAAAATCAAAACACATAGAATTTACAGTGACAGAAGAATTTAGTAATAGCGATCAGTATTTAGAATTTATTATAGCAGGCGGGCAAGCAGGCGACTATATTGTTATTGACAAGCTAAGTATTAACTTTGATCGAGTGATAATCGAAGAGCCAGTTGTCGAAGAACCAGTTGTCGAAGAGCCAGTTATAGAAGAGCCGGTTGTTGAAGAACCAGTTGTCGAAGAACCAGTTGTTGAAGAACCGGTAGTTGAAGCAGGAACACTTGTGTTTACACAAGGCTCAGATGAATCATATATATATGACGATTTTGAAGCAGTGAATGTTGGAGATACAGTAATCATAGACATGGATATAATTGAAGCAAAGACGTCAAACGGTAACCTCGTGTTAACGAATACGGGACTAAGAAGTGATAAATCAGAATGGATAATCGGTAATGGCGTAAAATCAAAACACATAGAATTTACAGTGACAGAAGAATTTAGTAATAGCGATCAGTATTTAGAGTTTATTATAGCAGACGGGCAAGCAGGCGACTATATTGTTATTGACAAGCTAAGTATTAACTTTGATCGAGTGATAATCGAAGAGCCAGTTGTTGAAGAGCCAGTTGT
>DDQW01000024.1:32225-66909 GCA_002342805.1 Clostridiales bacterium UBA2432
GAAGAAGAGCCAGTTGTTGAAGAACCCGTTGTCGAAGAAGAGCCAGTTATTAATAGTTTTAGTGCTCGTAATATTGAATTTGTACAAGGTGGAAACAATTCACTAAGAACAATTGACTTAACTGCAGCTAATCCGGGTGATACAGTAGTTGTCCAAATAACCATCAGTAGCACAGATCGTACAACAAGTGAATTATATTTAAATAATGTTGGGCTTAGAGATGGATTAGGATTATGGCAAATCGGACATGGAATAAAAACAAAAACATTTGATTTTACAATCAATGTAAGTGATTTGAGAGATTCAGACAAATATCTTGAATTTATAATCGCTGATGGTCAAGATGGCGAAAGTATTTTTGTTGAAAAAGTAGAAGTGTCTATAAAATAAAAGGACTTTTATCATAAGAAAGGGCTTACCAATACAAGGGTAGGCTTTTTCTTTACTTTGTTTATCGGATGTGATAATCTTAAATAATAATAAAGATACATTGAGAAATGAGGAACAAGGATGGATAGACGAAAAGCAATATTAACTGCGATTTTAAGTATTACTGGAGTTATTATTCTTATCATGACGATATTTTGGATACTATCTATGGCAAATAATATAGAGGAAATAGATGCCATGGATCAGGATGGTTATGTTCAAGAAATATCAAGTCCGAAGAATCAAGAAGAAGAGATGCATAATGATAATATGTCTGAAACAGAAAAGAATATAAACAATAGTGTAGGTAAGAATGAAGATGTAGATGTAGATGAAGATACTGAAGATGTTCGGATGTTTCTTTTTTTGGGAATAGACCGAACGGAAGAACGAGATTCACAATATAGTATTTATCGAGCAGACAGTATATCGATTTTACGTATTGATTTAGAAAATTCATGGGCAAAAGTCTTGTCTATTCCTAGAGATACATATACCTATTTACCAATTACAGATAAAAAGGATAAAATAAATCATGCCTACGCGTTTGGAACATTAAAAGGACGTGCAGAAGCAAGTATGCTTGAAGCCGTAAATTTATTATTAGAAGAAGAGGAAATGCGTAAATATTTTACCCTTGAAATGGAGCCGATTGCAGCAATTGTCAATCAAATTGGCGGGGTATGGGTGGATGTTGAGATTGACATGAACACACATGGAGCACAACTATCCAAGGGATATCAAAAACTTAATGGCGAGGAAGCCTTTGATTATATTCATTGGAGATATTCTGGAGATGGAGATATTGGTAGAATACGACGTCAACAGCAATTTGCTATAGCTTTGTTAAAAAAATTATCGGAAGAATATAAGGGGACGGATCTTACCAAATTCTTTTTAAGCAATAGCGAGTATAGTAATACAAACATACATGTAAGTGAATTAGCCGAAGTGACAGAAGCACTATCAGTCATTGAAGATATTGAGTTTGCAACATTACAAGGAAGCTCAATCAAGATTGATGGTATCTATTATTGGAAGTTAGATGAAACTAAACTAAATGAAACATTGACATGGTTTTATGAAAAAAAATAAAAAAAGAAATAAATAGAGAGGATGTTAAAAGGATGGGAAAAATTTTAGTTACAGGTGCTGTGGGATTTATCGGTTTTCATTTATCAAGTCATTTGTGTAATCAAGGATATGAAGTTGTAGGTATTGATAATATGAACGATTATTATGAGGTGACATTAAAACAAGGACGATTGGATTTATTGTTAGAAATTGATGGATTTAGATTTATTAAAATGGACCTTACAGAAACAAACTCGATTAATGATTTATTTAATAAAGAGCAGTTTGATTATGTTATTCATTTGGCAGCACAGGCAGGTGTAAGATATAGTATTGAAAACCCCAATGCATATATAGAGTCAAATATTGTAGGCTTTATGAATATACTTGAAGCATGTCGTCATAACCCTGTAAAACATCTACTATATGCATCATCAAGCTCGGTATACGGAGGAAATAAAAAAATACCTTTTTCAACTGAAGACTCTGTAGATCATCCGGTGAGTTTGTATGCAGCTACAAAAAAATCAAATGAGTTAATGGCACATGCATATAGTCATTTGTATCATATTCCAACAACAGGATTACGATTTTTCACAGTTTATGGTCCTTGGGGAAGACCGGACATGGCCTATTTCCTATTTACAAAGGCGATTGTTAACAAGGAGCCAATTAAGGTATTTAATCAAGGGAAAATGGAAAGAGACTTTACATATGTCGATGATATTGTAGAAGGAATATCAAAGTTGCTTGAAAAACCACCCGTCGAAAATTCACAATGGACTGACCAAGAAGGAAAGATGAGTGAAAGTTCTGCACCATACAAAATCTATAATATTGGAAATAATCAACCTGTTAAATTAGATCATTTTATTCGAGTCATTGAAGATACTCTCGGCATAGAGGCGGAGAAGCAATACATGGATATGCAACCAGGCGATGTACCTAAAACGTATGCGGATGTCAATGACTTAGAAGAAGCGATTGGATTCAAACCTCAAACGTCAATCGAAGAAGGAATAAAAAGTTTTATTGACTGGTATAAAGAATTTTATAAAAAATAAAAAATATCTGACAATTTAATAACATAGTTGCGAATTGACAAATTCTTTGTTTGGGATTATGATAATACTATATAGAGATACTATCGTTGGAGAATTATTTAACTAGAGTGTAAAGGTAGTGAGGTGGTAACATGTTAAGATGGAAGATAAGAATTCGTAAGCTAACTTATCTATTGACAGATTTGATTTGTATTTTAGTAGCTTATATTTTTGCAGAAATTGCATACTTGGATTATCAATTAGGAGTTTTGACTTTATCCGGACTTGAAAAAATATCGTTTGTAATGCTTGTTACATTTTTTCTAATTGCATTTTTCCTAATTTTTGATATTTATACAATAACAATAAAAAATTATGGAAATATGAATATTATGACAGTCATGCGCATGATGATTTCACTTTTGACAACAAATATTTTGCTTGGAGCAGTTATGTTTTATTTTAAGGCGAATATATCTAGACTATTTTTGTTAGATTTTATGATTGCTTTAATTGCTCTAATTTTCATTAATCGATTGATTCTCAAAAAGTTTTCCTATATTGATGTCAAAGATTATAAGCACAGTAAGAATATATTGGTCATTGGCTGGTCTGAAAGAGGTCAGACATACATTAATGAAATCAAAAAACATAATTATTTGAACTTTAATTTAGTTGGATATATTAGTATAAATGAACCTAGAGAGTATGATGATCTGAAGCATATTGCGACATTAGAAGAATTAGACCATATTGTAGATCGATACGTCATTGATGAGATTGCAGTGGCGCGACCATTAAGTTATGACGAACGATTAAGAGATGCCTTACACATGTGTCAGGATATGGGAATTACGATTACCATGTTATTAGATATTCAAGATACCCATACTTCAAAGGCGCAAGTTGCTATGGTGGGTGATTTACCTGTCTTGAAATTTCATGTTGTAAGTTTAAATGAAAATCAGTTGTTTATGAAGCGAATTATAGATATTTTTGGTGGCTTAATTGGGATGGCTTTCTTTGGTCTTGCCTTTATTATTGTAGGCCCTTTGATAAAACTAGAAACTCCCGGACCGATTATTTTCAAACAAGATCGTGTAGGACAAAATGGTCGAGTCTTCAAAGTATGGAAGTTTCGTTCAATGGGCGTTAATGCCGAAAAAGAAAAAAGTGCATTAATGGCATCGAATGAGATGCAGGGACATATGTTTAAAATGACTGATGATCCAAGAGTAACAAAAATTGGAGCCTTTATACGCAAAACAAGCATTGATGAATTGCCTCAATTTTATAATGTTTTAAAAGGTGATATGAGCTTAGTGGGCACACGTCCACCCACGGTTGCAGAAGTTAAAGCTTATGAGAAACGTCATCGTCGTCGCATTAGTATTGTACCGGGAATTACAGGAAAATGGCAAGTATCCGGTCGTTCAAATATTGAAGATTTTGAAGAAATCGTGCGGTTAGATTCTGAATATATATCTGAATGGTGCGTATGGTTAGATATTAAAATTTTATTTAAAACTATAATTGTTGTATTTAAAAGAGATGGAAGTCATTGACTTCCATCTCTTTTTTGAGTAGAGTTTATTTGAATTTTGATTGATAGTTTTTTACGAGATGAAGTAGAATTTCTACACTTTCATCAATACCAATACTACTATCCAATGTCATGTGATAATTGAGGGATTTCCCCCAAGTTTCTTGGGTGAAATAGTTGTAATAGGAAGACCGGTTCTTATCTTGCTTATGAAGATAGTCTTCCCAATTTTTGTGTGTTTCCTTATATTCATGTTCTAAACGTTCAATCCGTGATTCAATAGGTGCATGGATAAAAATTCGAATACAATTAGGATAATCTTTTAGCACGTAGTCTGCGCAACGACCTACGATAACGCAAGAACTTTTGTTGGCTAGGTCATGTATTGTTTTTGACTGAGCCAAATAGATTTGATCGGTTGCAGGAAGTTCTTGTTGTGTCATATAGAGGTTAGTAAAGAAACTAATGCTTTTCTTTTGTTCCATTTTAGTGACAAAACTTTCAGCGTATCCGGTTTCTTCTGCAGCTAAGCTGATAAGCTCTTTGTCGTAGAACGGAATATTTAAATGATCAGCAATTTTTTTGCCGATAAGACGTCCGCCAGATCCATATTGCCTTGCAATTGTAATTACATAATTTTTCAAAATAATACCCCCTGTTATGTGTACTAATGTGTATTAATCAGTGCTGATAATCTTGAAACATCTACATCATTACTTATTTTTGTTTGAAAATAAGCATTTTGGAGCTTTATGTCAAGTGTGTATAGATTTTCCATGGTTACATCAGGTTGAGTAGAAAAGTCTTTTATATAGTCTAATGGGATAAAGGTTTTTCGATATCCGTAATCGGCATCTTTTTCAGATTTTACTTCTTGGACACGACTAAGAATGATGAGCTCTTTTCCATTGGTTAAAAACATAGAATCTTGTAGAACGGGTTTGCTAATTAAGTCTGTGAAAAAAGTAAATGCATTTGTTTTTTGACGGACAAGTTCAATAAACGGCTGGTATTCAATGAGTTTAACATCATCTGTAGTCAACTCAGTAAGTAAAATGGTTTTAAAGATAGGGGAGTGTATTTTGACATGTTCGTCAAGTGCTTCAATATTAAATTTTTCAGGTTTATCATAATAAGTTTTTCGAATATCGGTCACAAGTTTTTCGATTATTTCATGAGAAACGGGGTTGTAAACAATAGAATGTGAATCTTCTTGAGTTGTAATAATAAGTTCACCAAATAGTAATTCTTGTAATGATTGAATCATTAAAATATCTGAGAGTTGAATATGTGTTTTCTTAATAGTGTTAGTCTCATTTCGATCAAATAGAATAAGTTGATCACTATAGTAGGCAACAACTTGGTCGTATAAAGGCATGCCGGGTTTTGCATTTCGGCGTTCAATCTGACGTGGTATTTTAAATGCATAGTCAGCATTTAAAATAAGATCAGATTCATGCTCAAATTGTGGCGGCAACTCAGTAGAGTCATTAATCATTGCAATCCAAGGTCCAAACTCATTATATTCTTTTTTAATAATATCCATATGAATCCTCCTTAATCGTTCATAATTTACATTTTCAATTGCAGCGCTCATTTTTTTGATTAAGTTCATGATTTCTTGCGGATGAGTATCAGTAGCAATGGAGTCGATTAAGTACTGGTAGAGTTTACGCTTTTCAAGATGACGAAGATTAATAAAATCATGTCCCTTTGATGTCGGAATAACTAAATATGTTCGTTTGTCATGAAGTGATATTTTTCTCTCGAGATATTCTTGAGATTCTAAACGATTAAGTACACTTGTTAAAGTGCTGTTTGGAAGATTAAGAAGCTGATTGATTTCTTTTACAGAAAGTTCGGTATAATATGAAAATAATTCAAGAACATCTGTTTCGAGAGTACCTAATTTTTTGCGCCCAGATGTAGGAAATTCTGTTTCGATATGTGTTTTATAGAATGAGTTCGTCATAAAAACAAATCGAGTGATTTCATCTATCCAGTGATTGCTATCAAAATCAGTCATAAAACACCCCCTTTTCGAAAAGTGAATAATACGAATATCGTAATATAATTATAGCACAACCTAGAGATATATTCAATAATCACATCTTTATTTTTTATTCTTAAGATGGTATGCTAATGAGGAAAAGTATTCGAGAAAGTGAGGCTTTTATGATTACAATTGATGAAATGGAAACAATGATAGAAGAGATTGTTGAATCACTGCCTGAAGAGCTATTTGATAGATTAAATGGAGGGGTTATACTTTTGCCGGAGGAAAAAGAAAATAAGAATAGCAAGAATAATGATTTGTTTATTCTTGGAGAATATCATTCGGGTGGAGTGATGGGAAGATATATAGCAATCTATTATGGTTCTTTTATGCGTTTATATGGAAATCTGAAGAATAAAAAAATCAGAAAAAAAATAGAGCATACCATTAAACATGAATTTACCCATCACCTTGAATCCTTAGCGGGTGAAAAAGATTTAGAAATTGAAGATGCAAGAAAAATGAAGAAGTATTTGTCAAAATATAAAAAGTAATCTAAATCTTTCGTTGGGTATGATTTAATTTTGTTGTACTTATTAAAATGAAAATCAAACAAAGGAGAATAAAGGGTGGGAAAAGTGCCATACTTGTATGTTTTGCAACAACTCCGAAAAGTGGTGGCAAAGTAGCTCCGCCTAAATATGCGGCAGCGATTTGATAGCCAATAATATCTTGGGATAAGTCTTTTCCAAAGCGCTCAGGCGTTTCATGTATAAGACTAGGAAAGATTGGCGCAAAACCAAGACCTATTAAAATTAATGCCATTGGAATAATCCAGTGGGGTAAAGGTAAAAGCATAAGTAGTACACCTATTAAGCTGATTAGAATGCCATAAAAAACAAGTTGTTGATTGGATAATTTAAATGAAACAAAACCGGATATAAGACGACCTATTGTAATGCCACCATAGTACATTGCAATCCATGTTGCAGCAAGGCCGGCAGAGATGTTTTTGATTTGAACTAAATAACTACTTCCCCATAATCCTACAGCTGCTTCGGCGGTTACATAAAAAAGGAAGGCAAGCAGTGCAAAGGGAACACCTTTTATTTGAATTTTTTGGATAAACGTTAGCGTACGATTAGGCTCAATATGCTCCTGAGTAGCTGTAGTATGCGCATGATGTAATTTCCATAGAGGAAGGCTAATTAACAGTATAAAAGCGAGAACCATTTGAATAGAACCAATAAAGCGATATCCGGATTGCCAAGTACTGTTTATAAGGAACTGTCCCATAATCAAAGGGCCTATAGTTGCCCCAACTCCCCAAAAAGAATGTAACCAATTCATATGATGGGATTTAAAATGAAGCGACACATAGTTGTTAAGAGCAGTGTCAACACTACCTGCCCCAAAGCCTAACGGTATAGCAAATAGGAATAGCCAAACAAAAGAAGGTGCAATAGAAAAACCAAGTAATGCACTTCCAGTCATAAGGCAACTAATAAATGTGACTTTGCCCGTTCCAAATCGGGCGATAATACGTCCACTAAAAAGACTTGAGAGAATCGTTGAACCAATGGTAACAATAGAAATCATTCCTGCATAATCCAGGGGAAGATTCCAGTGTTCTCGAATTAACGGCCAAGCGACACCTAATAGAGAATCAGGAAGTCCAAGGCTGATGAAGGCTAAATAAATAATTAAGAGTAAAAATAGTGTTGTCATTGTGCACCTCGCATATAAATCCTTATTTACAAGCTATCGTAAGCTTTTTCTTAGCTTTTGTCAAGAGATTGATTTGTCCTTAGAATTACGTTATAATATTTTTATTGCTATTATTCGATTAAAATTATATAAGGAGTCAATTATGAAAAAATTTCTTGGCATTTTGGGAGTAATGTCTCTAATATTGGTGTTTTCAGCATGTGATCATACAGACTTATCTGGTGAAGTGACTGTAATAACAACTACTCACCGTTTGGACGAACCCATAGCTTTTGTGCTAGATGTTCCGGAAGAACTCAATGATATTTATAGAGTTATGTGGGTAGCTGATTCAGTAGAAGATGGAACAAGGTATGCCATGATTTATGGAGAGGAATTAATTGAACATTATTCAGAAGCAGAATTACTTGAGTTGTTTGACGGCAGGAAGATAGAGGCTGATCGAATGGCTGTTTTTATTCCTAAAAAAGCCGGTGATTATATTATTGATGTAGAAGGTTTTTATAAACAAACAAATCCACAACCCATTACACAAATGCAAATAGAAATTAAGGATTAGAGGGAGAAAAACGATGAAAATTACAATTGCAGGAACAGGATATGTAGGCTTATCGAATGCAATATTACTTGCACAACATAATGAAGTTATTGCATTAGATATTATCCAAGAAAAAGTAGATATGATTAATAATAAGCAGTCACCAATTATTGATACGGAGATAGAAGAATATCTAAAAAATAAAAAACTAAATCTATTGGCAACAACAGATAATTACATGGCATATAAGGATGCAGATTATGTCATTGTTTCAACACCAACGAACTATGATCCTGAGAAAAATTATTTTAATACGCGTACTGTAGAAGCGGTTATTGCGAATGTATTATCCATCAATCCGGATGCTGTCATGATTATTAAGTCGACAGTTCCTGTTGGATATACAGAGTCAATTAAAGAAAAATTTGATACTGAGAATATACTTTTTTCACCGGAATTTTTACGTGAAGGAAGGGCTTTATATGATAATTTGCATCCTTCACGAATTGTAGTCGGTGAGAAATCGAAGCGAGCAGAAATTTTTGCAGAATTATTACGAGAAGGTGCTATTAAAGAAGAAATACCTGTTTTGTATACAGATCCTACAGAAGCAGAAGCTATTAAACTATTTGCCAACACTTACCTAGCACTTCGTGTTGCGTTTTTTAACGAATTGGATTCATACGCAGAAGTTCGTGGATTAAATACTAAACAAATTATTGAAGGTGTTGGATTAGATCCAAGAATCGGTACACATTATAATAATCCGTCATTTGGTTATGGTGGTTATTGCCTTCCTAAAGATACAAAACAATTATTAGCGAATTATTCGGATATTCCTCAGAATATAATGTCAGCTATTGTCGATGCAAACCGCACACGTAAAGATCACATTGCAGATATGATTATTAAACAAAACCCTGAGATTGTTGGAATTTACCGATTAACAATGAAAATGGATTCAGATAATTTTAGACAGTCGGCAATACAAGGCGTTATGAAACGTATAAAGGCAAAAGGAATCGAAGTGGTTGTCTTTGAGCCTGCTTTAGAAGAGGCTGAATTTTATAAATCCCGTGTAATCAAAGATTTTGATGAATTCAAAAAAATATCTGATGTTATTGTTGCAAATCGACTATCCGAAGATTTGTATGATGTTCAAGAAAAAGTTTACACGAGAGACTTATTTGCTCGGGATTAAGTCGAGTTAGGAGACCATTTATGGAACGGAAAATGTTTTGTTTTGATTTGGATAATACACTACTCAATCATAAAAAATATGAAATATCTGAACGTATTATTCATGCACTAGATGCATTAAAAAAAGCGGGACATATCATTGTTCTTGCTTCAGGACGAGATTTTGATACTCCAAATAGCCAGCCGTTCATAGAGATGGTGAATCCAGATGCCGTAGTTCATGCAAATGGTTTGAAAGTTACAATTAATCAGCAATTACTCTATGAACATTATTTTAATCAGGACTTGATGAAACAGGTTTTAGATTATGGGGTTGAACATAATTTGTGTGTGGGCGCCTCTATTGAAGGTGGCGAATATTATACGCACTATGAAATCATTCGTGAGTTTGAAATGAAAATGTATGGGTTTTGTAATAAAATTTATCATGATCCATATCAGTTGTTGAACCGTAAAGTACATTCATTACATATTGTGGCAGATAAAGAAGATATTCTTACCTTGGCAAAAATGCTTCCGCAAATTCACTACTTTTTGTTTAATGGAAACTTTGGTGCCGATTTAATGGACCTTCAGTGGTCAAAAGCTGAAGGAATTGAAATTCTGTTTGGTCATTATCACTTGACATGGGAAGATACTATATGTTTTGGGGATAGTATGAATGATTTGTCCATGATTCAAAAAGCAAAAAGAGGATTTGCTGTTGAAAATGGAACACAAGCATTAAAAGATGCGGCAGATATGATTATCAAAAGCGTTGAAGATGATGGTGTCGCTCTAGCTATAGAAAATTATTTTTTATAAGTGTAGTGTTGAAAGGGTGAAGGGATGTTAATAAATGTTCGAAAATTACGGCATTGGATTTTGCCGATTGCTTGGATGGGCGTTATTTTTATGTTTTCTCATCAACCGGCAGCACAGTCTAGTAAAATAAGTTCTTCAGTTACAGAAAAAGTTTTGCAAATTATTGAACATATTGTGCCAAATGCTTCAGATGAGATTGATTGGTGGCATGGATTTATAAGAAAGAATGCGCACTTTTTCATATATTTTGTTTTAAGTGGTTTATTGATAAAACCCTTAAAACGTCAAGATGTAAATAAACCGATATTAATGGCTTTTATTATTTCGGTTTTGTATGCAATGAGCGACGAGACGCATCAATTATTCATAGAAGGTAGATCGGGTCAAGTCCGTGATGTGTTAATTGATTCTATCGGGGCGGCAACAAGTCTTGTCTTGTATAAATTTGGGGGGAAATATGTTCGTTTTTTTGATGAGCGTCGATGATGAAGTCTTGCGCACGCAATTAGAAGAAATTTATTATTTGTATCGAAAAGAGTTATGGTATGTTGCATATGATATTTTAAATGATGAATATGAGGCCGAAGATGTTGTTCAAACAGCACTACTTAAAATGGCGCGTTATTTAGAAAAAAAAGTTGATGTTAAGTGTAACAAAATCAAAGCATTAATTGTTATTATAGTTAGAAACATAGCAATAAATATTTATCGACAACGTAAAGCTTATAGAACGGTCGATTTTGATAGTCTTGCATATGACTTATCTTCGGATGACGACGTCATACCGGAGGTGCATGTATTAAGATTGGATCAAATACACTATGTATCTAAAAAGTTAAATGAAATCAAACCTGAATATGCCGATATATTGGCCTTAAGATATGAATATGAGTATACAAATGAAGAAATTTCAAAAATGCTCGACATTGAAGAAGGGAATGCTCGTGTTCGTTTGATGCGCGCAAGAAGAGCGCTTCATGATGTGATGGAAGGTGACATTGATGAGTAATGAAAAAAATATGCATCAGTTTGATGAATTGATGACGACATACTATAAACAAATCGGGCAGGCTCATATTGAAAATATTCTTGCTGAACTTGATGAAAAGCGTGACGAAATCAATCGTATAGAGATTCCCCAGTCGCTGAACGTGTGGGTTAAAAAGCAAGGAAATAAAAAACGACGAAAGGACTTTTATCGGCGAATTACATCAAGAGCTTCCTTGGTCGTACTTTTTCTTATTGCTAGCTTAGCTATCATTACATTTACAGTAGAAGCCGTACGTGTGCAAGTGTATAACTTGATATTAGAGACGAATGAGCGCTATACGTCTATTAGCTATGAAGAGGCGCCAAATGGCGACAGTGGAGCTTCAATGAAGCGAGAAGGCTATTATCCGACTTATGTGCCGGAAGGGTTTGTTTTAAGTAAAGAAGAAAGTTATGGCGATATGATTGTCACAGTATACGAAAAGGGAAATGAACAAATACGAATGATGCAATCATCACTCAATGGAGATACACAATTAGACACTGAAGATGCAGAAGTTATTCACCTTGATATCCAAGGGAATGAAGGGTTACTTATTTTAAAAGAAGAACGCGTGATACTTCACTGGGCCAACCACGAGGCTGTATTTGACATTATAGCGAATATAGAGCCGGAAAAGGTGCTTCAGATGGCGGAGAGTTTCACAAAATAGTTGGATTTTATATTTCGTTTTTTCGATAGTCGGTGGGTGATGCACCGACGTTTTTTTTGAATATCTTTGAAAAATGATAGGGATTTTCATATCCAATGGAGTTCCCAATCGTTCCAATAGGTAAGTCGGTTGTGAGTAATAGGTGCATGGCCTGTTGCATTCGATAGCGAATGAGATAGTCCTTAGGAGAATAACCGGTGTGTTTCTTAAAAAGTCGGGAGAAATAACTTCGCTCAAGATCCACATAGGATGTAATATCTTCAATGCGGATATCTTGCGTATAGTTTTTTGCAATAAAATAACAGGCTGAATCAACATATGAATCGCCATGAATACTTTGATTCAAGGCAACAAAGTTTGAAGTCCCCTTTAATTGCTGAAAAAGTTCATCGATAATAAGATAGAGTAATCCGGTGCTCTTATAATATGAACTTAAAGCACGTGTCGATAACTGCGTTAATTGAACAATATGCTTCCATAAGATGTCTGTTTCATTAAAATTTAAAATCGGATGATTAACATCGATTCCTATATTTTCAAGTTGCCAAACGACATCAGAACTTCGAAATCCAACCCAATAATAATGCCAAGGATTCATAGTGTCTGCTTCATAATAAGTAATCACATCAGGAAAAATAATAAACGCTTGGTCTTTTTCCACAAAAAATGTTTGTTCATTCACTTGAAAGGTTCCACAACCTTCCTTGATAAAATGTATGAGAACATGGTCTCGAATAAAAGGACCAAAGCTATGCTTTGGAGAACATATTTGTGACCCTTTATTAAATAATTCTAATTGCTCAAATGGCATAAGTCCCTCCTAAAAATCACATAAAGACAAATAGATGTCACATTCTTCAATGTTCATTTTACCTGTTTTTGTTTAAAATAACAATAGATGTATATATATTAAATGATATTAGAGGAGGCCAATTATGCCAAAAATTACATTTATGGGAGCAGGAAGTACAGTTTTTGCAAAAAATGTTTTAGGAGACTGTATGGTTACAGAAAGTTTAAGAGACTCAGAAATTGCATTATATGATATTGATGAAAAACGATTGCAAGAATCGGAGATGATTCTTAAAAATATTAATAAAAATTCCAATGCAAATCGTGCTGAGATTATTGCTTATTCCAATCGTAAAGAAGCACTTAGAGGAGCGCAATATGTCGTTAATGCAATCCAGGTTGGCGGATATGACCCATGTACGATTACAGACTTTGAAATACCTAAAAAATATGGTTTGCGTCAAACTATTTCAGATACATTAGGTATAGGTGGAATCTTTAGAGCCCTAAGAACAATACCTGTCATGCTTGATTTTGCAAAAGACATGGAAGAAGTATGCCCAGATGCCTGGTTCTTAAATTATACCAATCCAATGGCTATGTTAACAGGAGCTATGTTAAGAGCGACATCAATTAAAACGATTGGACTGTGTCATAGTGTTCAAGTGTGTGCGAAAAACCTTTACGAAGGATTAGAATGGGAAGAAGACAAAGAGGTTCAGACATTCATTGCAGGGATTAACCATATGGCGTGGCTTTTAGAAATCAAAAAAAATGGTGTTGATTTATATCCGAAAATTAAAGAAGAGGTGTTTAAGAAGGGGCTACCGGAAAAAGATGCTGTCCGTTTTGAGATGATGCAACAGTTCGGTTATTATGTCACAGAGTCAAGTGAACATAATGCGGAATATTTACCCTATTTTATCAAGAGCAAGTATCCCGAGTTAATCGAACGTTATCATATTCCATTGGATGAGTATCCACGTCGTTGTGTGGAACAAATTAATGCTTGGAATAAGACGCGGGAAGAATTGCTAGGCGATGTTCAGATTACTCATGAGCGAACCCATGAATATGGTTCCTATATTATTGAAGCTATGGAGACCAATATACCCTATAAAATTGGCGGTAATGTCTTAAATACAGGTTTGATAACGAATTTGCCAAGTGATGCTGTTGTTGAAGTGCCATGTATGGTTGATGCATCAGGAATTAAGCCAACATATGTGGGAAAATTACCTGAGCAATTAGCGGCCCTTAATCGTACCAATATAAATGTGCAACTCCTAACGATAGAAGCTGCACTAACAGGTAAACGTGAACATATATATCATGCGGCTATGCTTGACCCACATACATCATCAGAACTTACAATCGATGAGATTCGTCATCTTGTGGATGACTTAATCGAAGCACATGGTGATTGGTTACCGACGTATCGATAAGAGTAATATACGCAAATTATTAGTTTAGTAAGATGGACAATCCATTGTTGCTGTATCGAATTGAAGCTTTTCTTTTGAAATGATAAATTCAACAGTAACAGTGGATTGTTTTTTTTCTACTGATGATATAAAATTAAAGAGAAATACACGTATTATTAAAAGAGATATGTGGGAAGAGGGATTTAATGGGAAATGAAAAAGTAGTACTTGTTGTCGGAGCATCATCAGGGATAGGAAAAAGTGTGTCTCGACGTTTAGCAACATTAGGTGTCACAGTATATGCAGGTGCTAGACGTACAAAACGATTGGAAGGTTTAAAAAAGTTTAAGGTTCATACTACATATATGGATGTTACGGATTTGGCATCCATAAAAAGTGTTGTCCATAAAATTATACAGGAACAGGGTCGTATTGATTGTGTCATAAATAATGCAGGATATGGAGAATATGGTATAATTGAAGAAGTCGATATCGAAAAAGCCAAGAATCAATTTGAAGTCAATCTATTTGGACTTGCACGCGTCAATCAAGTTGTTTTACCTTATTTGCGAAGGCAAGGTAGCGGCCGTATTATCATTGTTGCTTCGTCTGCAAGCCACGTATCGACATTAGGATCAGGATGGTATGGCGCGTCTAAACATGCAGTAAATGGATTGACAGAAGCTTTACGTATGGAAGTTCAAAGCTTTGGAATTGATGTTATCCAGATTGAACCTGGGCCGGTAAAAACTGAGTTTGAACATGTGGCGATTCAATCACTTAATCATCAGAATTCTATTGAGGATTACAAGGAGCTGCTACAAGACTACCAGGTATTCTTGGAAAAAATGTATAAAAATGCTCCAAGTACTTTTTCAACAGTCAATGATATTGTCAAAGCTTGTTTGATAAAAAATCCCAAAAAGGTATATCGCACGACAATCTCAGCTAGACTATTACCGATCGTTCGGTATATAATGGGTATTGAGTTATATTCAAAAGGCGTTCATTATGTCATTCGATATAGTGGAAAAAATAATCGCACAAAAAAGGAGTAGAATATGAAAACAAATAAGTTGACACGAAGTGCTATGTTATTAGCGCTAACACTCGTTTTTCAAATTGGTTTCAGACAATTTGCGCAGCCCTTGGTTGGTCCCTTGGTTAACATGATGCTCTTATTATCGACAATGATTGTTGGTATTCCTATGGCAATCATCATTGGATGTTTAACACCAATCATTGCTTTCTTAGCAGGCATAATGGGAGTATTCCCATTGGTACCTATGATTGCACTTGGTAATGCAGTATATATTATTGTCTTTGGGCTGATTATTCAGAAGAAAGAAGAAGTTCCTCAGCAAGTGCTTGGGTTGGTGGTGAGTTCTATTGGGAAGTTTTTGTTTTTATACATGGCAGTTCGAACATTGTTACCACTATTTATACCGGAAGTGAAACCACCAATTATTGCAACGTTTTCGTTACCTCAATTATGGACGGCACTTATTGGAGGTGCACTAGCTATTATTATCATTAAACTCTTACCTAAATCAATTCGATAAGAAATGAATGGAGTGTGATGGGTGTATGATGCTTACAAACTGGTACATATATGTTAATGGACAGACCTATGGACCTTATGATTGGCAACAAATGTTGGATATGTCTCAATCAGGTCATATATTAGCAGAAACATTTGTTTATCATGATCAGATTGGAAAATGGGTTGAAGCACAGTCGATTCAAGAGTTTGTTTTTACTAAATCAGTTCAAAGCATTGCACAGAAGAGACGGAAGAAAAGACCGGTTTTGTTAAGTTTAATAATAATAGGAATTTTAATTGTCGGTTTTATTGTAATCTCATCATTAAGCCAAGACCATTCGATTCAGTTAAGCCGTGGAAAAAGTGTTTTGAAAGAAACCATTGCCCAAAACGGTGGCACACTTATTGTTGATGATATGGAGTCAGAACTTCATGGTTTAGAGATTATTGTTCCCGATGGAGCTTATGATGTAGACCTTGCCTTTGAAATATCCACAAAGGAAGTTAAAGGCCATGAATTTGGAGAAAGTTTCAATCCGATTTTACCGGTTATTCATGTTGATAACGGTGGTGATATGGCTTCGGAATTTATGACGATGAGGATCCCAATATCTATTACAGATGATGAATTTGCTATGGCCTGTTATTATAACGCGGATGGAAGCTTAGAGCCTATTCCCATGATATCACTATCTAATGATGAAATAGTTCTAGGTCTTAGTCACTTTTCAGATATCGTGATTACATCTTTAAGAAAAGCTTTACTCGAAGAATATATCATGGATCCAATTCATGACTCTGGCTATAGACCTGGTGTGGATAATTGGAGTTTTACCAACTATGGTTCAGCGGCATCCGATGGTGGAATGTGTGCAGGAATGACTTTATCTTCAATTTATTACTATAAAAACCATGCCAAAAATGGTGAAGTTCCTTTACATTCTTATATGGATAATAATCATTATCTTTCAACACCCGATTGGTGGAAAGATGATTCCATGGGGATTCGTTTAACCAGTGTTGTACAAAATGGATGTAATTGGGATGGGTATGACGATTGGACAGCAAAATATGCGCATCATACTGAATTGTTAAGTGATAAAACTATCTTTTATCATTTTGCCTACACATTTTTATTGTCCGACGGTGATCCACAAGGGGTTTCATTATTTGTGCGTTCACTTGAAGATAATAAAGCGCAAATTACTGCCGGACACGCCATTGTTGCCTATGCAATGGATTCTACCGGGATTTATGTCTGTGACCCAAACTATCCGGAGGCTATGAGTTTAAAAATACCATTTGACGGAGAGCATTTTGGCATTTATGATACGGCCTCGGTTGCAGATGGACCTTCTAGACAGTATAATTCTTTTTCCGTTTTGGGTACATCATCCCTGTATCCAACAGAAAAAATGGAAGAATTATTTAAAGAGATCAAAAAAGAATTCTATGAGTCAACTATTGGTGATGCTCTATTCCCGAACCCGATATTCAGGCCCTTAATTCTAGAAGATGACGAAATCATTGAAGTTGAAAATGTTGAACTTGTTCAAATGTCACCAGAAGATAGTGCCAAATATAAAAGGAAAATCCAAGAATATATGGAGCAAAAAAATTGGTTGCAATCATGGAGCAAGCGACCGGATGATTGGGCGCGGAAGCAATATCTAGTAGCCATAATGGCTCCCGGAACAGATCATGGAGCGCTTGAAATATATTTGAATAATAGTAAGACAGCCATATATGATATAGGCATACCCCAGACAGGAATGCTGGCATATATTCCTATAGAAAATGGACGTACCAATATAGGGGCATACTTTTCGAAAGAATTTACGTATATCGAAAATAATCAAACATGGAAGTCTTTACGAGCCATTGATTATTATCGAACAGATGTACTTTTTGGTGAGCTTGATCTTAGCGGAACATGGAAAGGTGAATTTCAGATACAAAATTATGAAAAGGCAATGGATTTTGCTGAAAAGATAGGAATGCAAATTTCAAGACTTATTGTTAAAGGATTAGCCGGAATTTTTGGTCAAGAGTTAACGGATGAAGAAGTGGATGAAATTGCTAGAGAAAGTATTGAAGTTAATGATGAGCTTACTGATCCAATGCAGATTAAATTGATTTTGTCGAATAAACAGGGGCAAGTTTATGATGCACTTGTTGAAGTTGAAACGGATGAAATTTATGAGTATAATGTAAAGGCAGAGCTTTTTGGTGATCAGTTAGAGTTTGCAATTACGCATGAAGATGGAACAGATATGATTTTTAAATATTATGTTTATAATAATGAGCTTTTAAGTGGTGAGTTTGAAATGAGATATGCAGGAATAGCGAACTTTATATCAGGAATCAGTGAGTTGACTAAACAGTAAATATGACCTTGTAGGGAGGAGAATATAATGAGAAATGTACCATCGTCCTCATTTTTGTTTGATGAGCAAAGATCGGGTCAGTTAAAATATGGGATTCGCTCTTATGAACTTGTACCTAAATTTTCGTTTGAATTACGTTCATATCCGCTAAAAGGACCTGAATCCTCACCGGTATTTGACGAAGAGGGAAATTTGTACTTTGCATCACATGATGGATGTTTTTATTCGATTGATTATAAGGGCGATTTAAGGTGGATGTACAATTCAGGTAGAACTAAAAATTATGGTAGTCCTGCAATTAAAGATGACTATGTTGTTTTTACATCAGGAGAAGGAAATGTACATTGTTTTAGTAAAAAAGGTCATTTATTATGGACGTATTGGCTCGGTCAGTATTTCGACAATATTTCAAACCGCTACTTGAGAAAAATAAGTAAGACAATGACGGATTGGTCAACCTATGATTGGTACACCAAAAAATTTCGTTTAAATAAATGCTGGTCATCACCTTTAATATATGGCGAGCAGGTTTTTATTACGGGGTATGGGATTGGTCTACATTGTATAGAGTTACAAAGCGGACGTAGTAAGTGGACATTTGATTTAGGAAAACCTCGATATCCTTTGAGTGGAATAGCTCTTGACGAAGGTAGCAATATATATGTTGCTGCGAATCGCCATCGAATATATAAATTAAGTTTGGATGGGCGATTAATTTGGTCATTTAATTTAAAAGAAAAGTATTCTTTTTGGGGAAATCCATCAGTAGATGTCGAAAACCAAAGTGTTTTTTTTACAGGAGGAATTGGCGAAGATCAAGGCATTATTCTTTGCCTTGGATATGATGGCCGTTTAAAATGGAAAAGAAAAATACAAGGTGCCATCCGAGGAACAGCAAGTATCTCGCACGAAGAATATGTTGTCTGTGGTACATTAGGTGGCCAACTTATAGCTTTGAATAAAGTTGATGGTTCATTAGTTTTTAATCACCTGCTAACGACAGCTAAACGAGGACTATGGACGACACCAAGCATTGATCCAGATGGACATATACTATTAACGACGAAAGATAGTAATACAACTGGACGAATGTTAATTTTGGACAAAGATGGAAAAGAAAAGGCTTCTATGAATGTTGGAAAAGCACTTTCGGTGCCAGTTGTGGATGAAGAGGGCACAATTTATATAGGGTCTTGGAACGGAACAATGTTAGCAATAAATACATAAAAAGGGTGAGATTATGGATTTTAGAGTGACTATTTTATTACAAGCATTAAACAAAGTAAAAGATCCAAAGTTAGATTTGTCAAATGAACAATGGGATCAGTGTTTAAAGTTTGCATCAGAACATGGGTTAGAATGTGTTTTCTTTGACTATTATAATCGTTTTTTTTCCCAGATATTCAAAGCTACGAAGATTTATAAGGAATGGCAGAATTTAGTTGTTCATCGAATATTTTGGGGGAGAACATCTGAAGTGCAAGCCTTAAAGATGATTAATAAACTTATTGCCCAAGACATTTTTGTTGTGGTTTTAAAAGGTATCGATTTGGCTACCTATTATGACAAGCCGGAAAACAGAACAATGAGTGATATGGATATACTTATTCATCCCGATGATATTGATCAAGCAGATTCAATATTTAAAGACTTTGACTATGTTCATGCCGTTGAAGACGACACAGATAAAGAGAGAATATATTATCCTAATAAAGACGGTTATTTTTTTGAAGTCCATTACGCATTATTCAAAAAGAAAGTATCGGCTTACACGGAAAAATTTAGTCAAATTGCTTTGGAATCTGCAGTTTTCTCTAATAAACTAGGAGTTCATGTGCTTGAACCGACGGTGTCAACCGCATACATGATCAGTCATATGGTCAAGCACTTATATGGTACAGGCATTGGATTAAAAGGACTGTATGACTTGGCAATTTACGTGAATGCGCAAAAAAATAATATAAAAAAAGATAAACTCATTGAGTATTTAGAAGGGCTTCATATGTTAAAATCAGGCGTATATATTTTAGCTTGTGCGGAGCGATATTTACAAAGTAATTTTATGATTGACTTTCCTATTGATGAGGATATATGTAAAAACCTTTTTGGCATTATTACGCGTTCTGGTGACACAGGCATGCGGGAAGAATATCTTATTGAACAGCGTTATGAAGATCTTGTTAAAAGCCGGCAAAAAAAAGTAAAGAAAAAAATGCACCGATTTGCATTTGTTTTTTTACCATTAGATCAAATGAAGCGAAGGTATCCACAGCTAAATACATTACCTTGGTTACTACCTTTTTTTTGGGGAGTGCGAGTGATTCGTGTGATTTTCAAGTCACGTCAAAATTTAACAAAGTGGATTCGGCGTGATATTGACCATCGTATTATTATTACACATAAAGAAACAATATCATTTTTAAAGGAGGAATAAGATGAAAAAAGAAAGAGTATTTATGAAAAAAGAAGGTATTCAACCGGCACAACTTGGTGATGAGCTAGCAATGTTAAATGTTGATTCAGGTGAGTATTTTGTTATTAATGAAGTTGGGAAAGATGTCTGGGAACAGATAGATGGCAAAAAAAATATTCAGCAGGTCATTGAAGAACTTATCAAAATATATGACGCGGATAGTGAAGCAATAGAAAAAGATGTTAGTGTTTTTCTAAAGGAATTAGAAGAAGCAAAAGTAATTTCCGAGGTTCAACGATGATGCCAAAAGAATACTATAAGTTGTTTGATTTATGCGTTGAGTCAAATATTCATCTTAGTATTACTCAAATTCAACCATGTCAACCAGATGTCATTATTGAAGTTGATGAATGGAAACCTGCACGTGTCGATGATGATTCGGTTGAATTTGAAATTGATGGATTAAACAATATTATAGTAGATATCCATGATATGGCTAAGTTTACTATTAAAAATGGGAATTACATGAATATCGTTCCTCATAGTGAAGATTATTGGAAGAATGAAATCGTTACATATATTGTTGGTGTGGCCTTTGCAACATTATTACTGCAAAGAGATGTTTTTTCAATTCATGGAAGTGCTATTTGTGCAAATAATCAAGCCTTTATTATTGTGGGAGAAGCGGGAGCAGGAAAATCATCCATAGCACGTGAATTTATTCAATCCGGATATAAGTTATTGAGCGATGATTTATCAGCAATATCGACAAAGAACCAGTTATATGTGATTCCTAGTTTTCCGACGCAAAAAATGTGGAAAAATACCATGGATGCATATGAATCTTCCCCAGATCCAAGCAAGAAAATTTTTCATGATGTAGATAAATTCTATGTAGATGCTCAAGACCATTTTGAAGAGTCCAGTAAGCAATTGGGTGGAATTATTTGGTTGGAAGAATCTGAGGTTGAAGAGGTGACATTAACAAAACTTGAAAAAAATCAAGCATTAGAAGTTTTGTTAATACATGCCTTTATTGAGGATATGGTTGAAAAACTAGGACTAAAAACCCAACAGTTTATACTTCTCAGTCATGTGCTAAGTCATGTGGATGTCTATCATTTGGAGCGACCCAATAATCAATTTACGGTAAAAGAGCAAGTGTGCATTATAAAAGAAAAACTTTTTGAGCAAATTGAGAACAAACTATGAACAAACTGTGAATTATCTCTTGTAATTTTATCAAGTGAGTGATATAATATGCTCGTAAACAAATATTTGTTTGAGGTAAAGGTGAGTAACAGTCAAAACAGTTTATAGGAGGTAATACTATGAAGAAATGGGAAGCTCCACAAATGAAAAAGTTAGACATTAAAGAGACTGAATGGTTAAATCAAAGAAGAGGACGTACCCAATGTAATTGGAAGGTTCGCAGCTAAAAAAGTTTAATATATTGTAAGAGTATCTGATTTCAGATACTCTTTTTTTAAAGATCAGAACAAGTCATCAATATAAAAATGAACGAAATATGAACAAACTGTGAATATTTACTTGTATAATCTTCATTAGAGTGTTATAATAGACACATAAACAAAACTAGATGTTTATAGTAAAGGTGAGTTTATAGTTAACAGATCAACAGTTTATAGGAGGTAATATTATGAAAAAATGGGAAGCTCCACAAGTGAAAAAATTAGACATTCGAGAAACAGAACGACCAGGCAAAGGAAAAGGTCATGGTTATGGACGTACCAAAAGTAAATGGGGTAAATTTTTCTAATACATAATATATTAAAAGAGTATCTGGATTCCAGATACTCTTTTTTTCAGTGTGAAGTCTTAGTATGCATAATCAGTTGTTAAAACGAGTTTCTTATCTTTAATTTCATATATTTCATCACAAATTTTCAATAATTCAGTACCATGAGTAATCGCTATTAAGGTCGTATTTGGATAATAATGCGCTATATTTTTTATGAGTTCTTGTTCTGTAGAACGATCTAACGATGATGTGGCCTCATCCAAGATTAAAAAGGGTTTATTGTGAACCAGTGCACGAGCAATATTTATACGTTGAGCTTGTCCTTGTGAAATGCCAACACCGCGTTCGTGGATTAAAGAATCAATACCTTGCTCTAATTGATCGATAAATTCATCACAACAAGCAGCAGTTAAAGCAGTCTGAAGTTGTTCTTTTGAGATATGTTCATTTAAGAATAAGTTTTCACGAAGACTACCTGAAAAGAGTGGATTTGATTGTGAAACATAGGTAAAGTAATGACGAGTTAGTGATGAAGCCGGTATTTTCTTTCCGGAATCAAAGGCAAGAAATAAGTTTCCTGAATTCGGCTCAATCAGTGATAAAATTAAATGAATTAAGGTTGTTTTTCCGCTACCTGAAGGTCCAATGATTCCGATACGTTTTCCGCTTACTATTTCTAAAGAAACGTTTTTAAGGACGGGAATAGATGGGTCATAAGCAAAAGAAAGATTTTGAATTTGAAGTCCCAATAATTTTTCACTGTTTTCTGTGATATAATTATCTTGATGTGATTCGTCAGGGAGGGCATAAATTTCTTCGATTCGCTCGAGTGATGATAGAGATGAAATTAAACGAGGAATTGAACGCGTCATTTCATGAATTGGGCCTTGTATTTCACCAACAAGCTGTAAAAAAGCCGTAAAAGTACCAAATGTTATTGCAGATTGTGCTAAACGATATGCGCCGAGAGTTAAGGCAAAGAAAAAACCAACGTTATAACCACTTTCTAGAATAACGTTTGCTTTAATACTCTTTAAATTTTTGTTCTTAATGAGCGCAAATCGATTATTTTGTAAACTGGAAATCTGAGAAATATTTTCGTTGAGATAATTAAAGGTTTTTAGTAAAATAAGATTCTGTAGTGATTCATTTATTTTAGAACGTTGAATTCCATCAGCGTTTTGTATTTTGTATTGAATTTCTCTTAGAGTACGCCCAATAATCATACTGATAAGGACAGTAAAAGGTGTGATTAAGAAAGTAAGCATTGCTAACATCCAATCAAAATATGCAAGCATTGCAAAAGCAGCAATGAATTGCAAAAAGAGGGCAATCATCGTTGGAATGATATTTGTCAATGTTTGAACAACATGACGAACATCTTCATATAATCGCGTGAGTAGATCTCCGGTATTGTGTTGGCTGATTGAGGCCCATTTTTTGTGATAAATTCTTGTGAGTAAATGTAACTGTAAGTTATTAACCATTGTATTCTCTAACTTTACATTATTATGTGACAAAAAACTGTAAAGAGATAGATCGATAATTAAGAGTAGAGCGAAAAAAATACCATAGTGAAGTGCGGAACGATAATCACCATCGATTGCAAAATCAATCATTAATTTTGTAATAAAGGCAACAAGGACATTTAGTAAGGCCTGTAAGATGCTAAGTGTAGTAATAAGCAAAATCTTTGAACGATAACCATTGCTATATTTGTATAAGGTTCGATATATATTTATGTCGATTAACTTTTTTAGTTTTTCTATCTTTTGCATAGAGCTCTCCTTTTTATCCGTGTTTAATATCTATAAACCTATTGTATGTGAACTTTTGTCAGTCGTCAATATGAAAGCTGAAGGAGGTAGTTATGTCAAGAATAAAATTATTCTTATGGTATGTCGGAGTAGTGGTCTTGTCCTTGTTTGCGAACATCACGATTAAATTTATTCCATTTAAATCGCTTATTCGATGGATCACAAACAGTGAGGCGATTTCAACTGAAGAATTATGTCTTACAAATAATGAACAAAAACGCTTATACAGAGCAGAAGAGCTATTGGAGCATGTTCGTGAAAAAGTTCCGTGGCGGGTTTATTGTTTTGAACAAGCCATTGTTGCATTAATCATAGCAAAAGTATTAAAAGTAAATATGAATATATACTTTGGGGTACAAAAAGTAAATGATCAAATTCTTGCACATGCTTGGACAGTAGCAGGAGAAGTAATATTTACGGGAAGAGAAGAGAGTGTTCATTTTGTTCCGGTGTTTGTCCGAGGATATAAAGCCAATATAAAGAAAATCAGAAAAATTCACCAAAAAGGGAAGTTCATATAAATGAACTTCCCTTTAAGTTATTCTTTAAATTACTTAGTGTCAATATCAGCCATGTAAGAAATAAGGTCAACAACTTTGTTTGAGTAACCCCACTCATTATCATACCAAGCAACAACTTTAACGAAATTATCGTTTAAGCCAATACCTGCGCCAGCGTCAAAGATTGACGTTCTAGGATCTGTCATGAAGTCTGTAGAAACAACAGCATCTTCAGTATATCCAAGTACACCAGCTAATTCATTTTCTGATGCGTCTTTCATTGCTTTACAGATTTCTTCGTATGAAGCACCTTTATCAAGACGTACAGTTAAGTCAACAACAGAAACGTTTGTTGTAGGTACACGGAAAGCCATACCAGTTAACTTACCATTAAGTTCAGGGATAACTTTTCCAACTGCCTTTGCAGCTCCAGTTGATGAAGGGATGATGTTAGCAGAAGCTGTACGTCCACCTCTCCAGTCTTTGTTTGAAGGTCCGTCAACAGTTTTTTGAGTTGCAGTTGTTGCATGTACTGTTGTCATAAGTCCTTCAATGATACCAAACTTGTCATTAAGAACTTTTGCGATTGGTGATAAACAGTTTGTTGTACATGAAGCATTAGATACAACAACCATATCTTTTGTATATTTTTCGTTGTTTACGCCCATAACAAACATAGGAGCATCAGCTGATGGAGCTGAGATAACAACTTTTTTAGCGCCACCTTTTAAGTGAGCAGAAGCTTTTTCAGTTGTTGTGAATACACCTGTTGATTCAACGATATATTCAGCACCACATGCTGCCCAATCAATGTTTTCAGGGTTCATTTCTGCAAAAGCTGTAACAGCTAAACCGTCAACAACTAATTTGCCATCTTCAATGGCTACTTCGCCGTCATAGCGACCATGAGTTGAGTCATACTTAAGCATGTAAGCCATGTACTCAAGATCAATAAATGGGTCATTGATACCAACTACTTCAATGTTGTCATTTTTCATTGCAGCTCTGAATACTAGACGTCCAATACGTCCAAATCCGTTAATTCCTACTTTAACCATAAAGTCACCTCGTATAAAATATTTGATTTGTTAAAAAACTGTCAATTGTTACCTTTGCTCAGAAATTAAATATTTCTAAGCCCACTTTAGTTTATCGTATTCACAAGTCATTGTCAATGATTAGGCGATATAAATTTGTTGTTTTCCACTTGGAACAATGCTAAAATATAGGCAGAAACGATGTGAAAAACTTGCATTGTATATATTTTATCAATATACAAGGAGATTAAGAAAAAATGAGAATAGGACATGGATATGATGTACATCAATTAGTTGAAAATCGACCCTTATTTATCGGAGGAGTTAAAATAGAATACGCGTATGGACTTTTAGGTCATTCAGATGCAGATGTAGCTCTTCATGCCTTAATGGATGCAATATTAGGAGCTTTGGCACTCGGTGATATCGGAACACATTTTTCGGACCAAGATCAAGCATTTAAAGATATTGATAGTAAAATACTATTGGAAAAAGTTGTTCAAATGATGAAAAACGCAAATTATAAAATAGGTAATGTGGATATTACCATAATTGCCCAAAAACCCAAAATGGCACCATATATTTCCCAGATAAAAAAAACACTTGCTTCATATCTTGAAATTGATATAAGGCAAGTGAATGTTAAAGCGACAACTGAAGAAAATTTAGGGTTTACCGGACGTCTTGAAGGTATTTCATGTCATGCAGTTTGTCTTCTTGAACAAGTTAGTGACAAATAAAAGCTATTAAAAGGGTGGAGCGTCAAAAAATTTCCAAGGATTGACATAAATATTATTATTGTACATGGAAAAATGTAAATGTGGTCCGGTTGAAAAACCGGTTGAACCAACAGTTCCTATGATGTCACCTTTTTCAACAAAATCGCCAACGTTAACATCCATTGAATTGAGATGATAATATTGACTGAAGATACCAACACCATGGTCAATAAAAATCGTATTTCCAGTTATAGCAATATGTTCGGATAAACGAACATAACCTGTCTCAGTGGCTACAACAGGAGTACCGGATTCAATGGCAAAATCAATGCCATTATGTCGTGAGCTTTCTACAGCATCATTTGTATAACGTATAACCCCATACTCTGTTGAAATTCGTCCTCCAACCGGTTGAAGAAATGGTCCTGTCCAGAGGGGCTGATTATGACTAATTTCTCGACCTCTCTTGAATGCTTCAACTAGAGCGATTTGATTATCATCAGATCGGATACTGGCTGTACTTGAGGAGGTTTTTAATTGCTGAGTAGGAAATTCTTTATTAATGACAGTCACAAGTAACTCCGTAGATACACGGTCACCTTCATTATTTTCTTCGTGAATGGTGAAAGAATATTGGCTAGGGGACAATCGACTCATTAATGGAAGGAATAAATAACTTGCGTCTTCTTGATGAATCCATTGTAAAGCTTCGTGATAAATATCTGTTTCAAAAGTATATACCGAATCTTGGTTGATATGATTGCCTTTTATGACAACAAGGTCACCAGGTTCGTATTCCAAATTATTGAGTTCATAGGATGCAGGTAGCTGAACGTTGAGAAGTGCAGTTTGTGTCATGCTTCCATAATCATAATCAGTTACTTTCGGCCAGTCATAATTGATAACAAGTTGATATTCTCCGTTTATTTGCGGTAGAGGAATGGTTGCTTTTTGGTTCTCAAAAGTAATTGGATTTTCATCCATTAGATTTTGAGAAGCATCGTATAACAAATAGCTTGCTGTTGGAATACTGAAATTATCGTTGAAATCTTCGAGAACTAAATTAAGTGTTGCATTATCTGTAGCGATTAAGTGGGAATTAAAATCGGGAGTTGCAATAAAATCGTTGTTTATGATATCTGTAGCATAATAAGACTTATATATATGATGATTCCATGTTGCTTTGGTTTGAGTAGCTAATGTTTGGTTATTGTAAGTCAACTGTACATCGGGTAATTTATTTTTTGGGAAAAAATATTCCAGTAGTCCGGATTTAAATAATTCATTAAATGAATTTGTTGAATATAAGAGAACGGATTCACCCTTAGTAATCTGAAATAGTTCGCGATTAAAATCAATATCAACTTTATAGGTGTCATAATTACTATCATTGGTAAATGCATTCATTTGCAATGAAAAAACGTCAGCTTCTTCATTGAGTTTGCTTGAAGTTTCGATAATCGGAAGACTACTTTCTGAAAAAGAATGAAGAATTTTTTCGAGCGCAACGCTTTTTGATGCATCACTTGCATTTGCAGCAACAATTGTGTCGCATAAAGAACCACTGTGATCATAGAGTTCATAAAACAAATAAGATTTTTGGGACCTTGTTGTTAGGGGACTAGTCATATTTTTCTCTGTGAATAATTGGCAAGCAGATACAAGTATTGAAAAACTCATGAGCATAAGTGCCAAGAGCGTAATTTGTTTACCTAGCTTCAATCGTTTATTAAAAAAAGGGTACATACATAATCCTCCATAATCCTCATAACATTGTTGATAATTGAAATATACATATTATAGCAGATTTTAAAATATAATAAAGCAAATAAGTTAAAAAATTAGAATTGTTACATATTTCATGATATAATAATTTGTGATTTATATTTACGAAAATTCATAATTAAAGGAGTTTCAATATGAGTAATAAAATAAGAACGCGTTATGCACCAAGTCCAACAGGAAAAATGCATGTAGGAAACTTAAGAACTGCATTATATGCATATTTAATAGCAAAGCATGAAAATGGAGATTTTTTGTTGCGAATTGAAGACACGGATCAAGAGCGATTTGTTGAAGGTGCAACAGATATTATATATAATACATTATCAGATGCAGGACTGATTCATGACGAAGGCCCGGATAAAGATGGTGGGGTAGGTCCTTATGTTCAAAGTGAACGACAGAAACAAGGTGTTTACTTGGAATATGCTGAAAAATTGATTGAAAAAGGTGAAGCCTATTACTGCTTTTGTGATAAAGAACGACTAGAAGGTCTACGGCAAGAAGCTGAGAATAAAAAGGAAACTTACCGTTATGATAAGCATTGTTTGCATTTGTCTAAAGAAGACGTCGATGAAAAACTTGCGAAAAATGAAGCCTATGTGATTCGTCAAAATAATCCGATCGAAGGAACAACTGTTTTTTCAGATGTACTTTACGGAGATATAACGGTTGATAACAAAGAGCTTGAAGATATGGTTCTTATAAAAACAGATGGATATCCAACATATAATTTTGCCAATGTTGTGGATGATCATTTAATGGGCATTACACACGTAGTTAGAGGAAATGAATACTTATCTTCTTCGCCCAAATATAATCGTCTCTACAATGCATTTGGTTGGGAAGTCCCTGTTTATGTGCATTGCCCGCTTATTACAGATGAAAATCACAAAAAGTTAAGCAAACGACTTGGGCATGCTTCTTATGAAGATCTTATTGAGCTTGGTTTCTTAAGTGAAGCTATTGTAAATTTTGTGGCTCTATTAGGATGGAGTCCTTCATCAAATGAAGAAATCTTTTCTATGAATGAACTAATCGAACGATTTGATTATCATAATATTAACAAAGCACCTGCAGTTTTTGATATGAAAAAATTTAGATGGATGAATAGCGAATATATTAAGCGCTTAGATCCGGAAGCTTTTTATAAACTTGTTGAAGAACGTATTAAAAAAGTGGTGCCAAATGAAGCAATTGACCATAAAAAAATAGCTGCATTGGCACAAACTCGACTTGAAACGTTAACGGAGATTGATGAAATTATTGATTTTTTTCAAGAAGTTCCGGAATATGACAAAGCTATTTATACGCATAAAAAAATGAAAACGAATCCGGAAAATTCACGTGGATTCATGCAACAAGTATTGCCTGTACTTGAAGAACAAGATGTTTGGACGGTAGATGCCCTTCATGAGTCTGTGATGGCTTTTATAAAAACTACGGATTTAAAAAATGGTCAAGTTTTATGGCCATTAAGAACAGCACTATCCGGCAAAGAATCGACTCCGGGAGGGGCGTTTGATATTATGGATATTCTAGGAAAAGAAGAATCTATAAAACGTATACAAGCAGGTATTAAGAAGCTAGAAGATGAAATGGAGTAAGAAATGAGCGAAGTTTTTACAAATGATTGGAAGGATATTCTTCAAGACGAGCTAACGCAAGAGTATTATGTGACAATGCGCGAATTCTTAATACAAGAATATAAAACAAAGCAAATCTTTCCAAAAGCAAAGGATATATTTAATGCATTTCATTTAACACCATATAATGATGTGAAAGTAGTGATTATTGGACAAGATCCGTATCATGACGATAATCAGGCTCATGGACTCTGCTTTTCTGTAAAAAAAGAGGTCCCTATCCCACCAAGTTTACGTAATATTTATAAGGAATTGGAAAGGGACTGTGGATGTTATATTCCTAAACACGGCAACCTTGAAAAATGGGCAAAACAGGGGGTTTTACTCATCAATGCAGTACTAACAGTGCGAGCGCATGAAGCTGCGTCACATTCAAAAATTGGATGGGAAAAGTTCACGGACCATGTGATTTCTAGATTGAATGAACGAAAGGAGCCGGTTATTTTCCTTTTGTGGGGAAACTTTGCTAGGTCAAAGAAAAAATTAATTACCAATAATCAACATTATATTATTGAGTCAGCACATCCGAGTCCGCTATCTGCATCAAGAGGTTTTTTTGGAAGTTGTCCGTTTTCAAAGATCAACAAGATATTGGATGATAATAATCAAAAATGTATTGATTGGCAAATCGAGGATTAATTGCTTCCTTATTTGTAATAGAAAAAAGGAGGATTATTTGTGGGGAATGGAGAAAAAGAAACAATTGTTATTTTAGATAAGCAAGAAGAAGAACTTGTGTGGTTATCTCAATTGTTTGAAGAGGAAAATTATGAAGTCAACATAGCAACCAATTTAGAACAAGTCTTATTTTGCTTAGAAGAAGAAAAGACGGATTTATTAGTTATTAATTTTTATGGTGAAGTCCATAAGAAAAAAGAAGTCTTTTTAAAACTCAGAGGACAAGAGAGGTATTTTGGACTTCCCATATTAGGCTTATTTAGAGATGAACCCTTAGAAACCATGGATTTGTATTTAGAATTAGGATTGGATCATATTTGTACCTACCCTTTTTCGAAGAAAGATATTCTCATTCATGCGGAACAATTAATAGATGCAATGCATAAAAGAGAACTTATCGATTCGTTAAATCAAAAAATTCTTGCGTTGGAAAAAGAAAATGCAATATTAAATAAGAAGCTGGAGAACAAATAAAAAGAGGCTATTGAATCGATAATCTATATTGATTCAATAGCCTCTTTGCTTTAATAGATAGAGTTCATGTTATTTAATGCATATGCGATATATAATAAAATGCTTAAAGTAGAAACAATAAGTGAAATAACAAGAGATACACTTATATGGTCTGTTTTTCGCTTTAGTCGCCGTGTATTTATGATTAATGATAACAAAGAGAAGAAAAAGAGTACAACAGCAACGATAAAGGAAATTACCATCATTTGTTCATCCCATACGGTTCGCCTTGATACATCAAAAAGTCGATCAAAAAAAGTGGTTTGTTCAGGACGGGCCATATCGGTAATAAGGAAAAAAGTACCTAATAAGAGCCAGACAACAAAACTTGACACTCGAATCCAATAGACAAGAAAATCGGGGCCAATGCGTTTTTCGTAAAAATTCGATCTATGGCTATCCATCATGGTCATGGCAAACCCTCCTTTAAAATAAAAACATTCTATGAACATATTATATCATAATTGTGAACAAAATGAAAGTGAATCTTGCTGTGCGTTATAACGCACTATAAATGCAAAAAAATGACTTTTATTATTGTAACTTCATTTTATTTCTGTTATAATATCTGCAATGAACGATTATAAGGAGGTATACAGTGAATATTCAAGTGAAAAGGACAGAAAATTTAAAAGAAAAACCATCGATGGATCACCTTGGATTCGGTAATATTTTTACTGATCATATGTTTATTATGGATTATACAGAAGGAAACGGATGGCATGATGCACGTATCATTCCCTATCAGCCTTTATCTTTAGATCCTGCTACAATGGTGTTTCATTATGGACAAGAAATGTTTGAAGGATTAAAAGCATATAAGAACCCTCAAGGAGATATTTTATTATTTCGTCCGGAAAAAAATGCGGAACGTTTAAATATTACGAATAATCGAATCTGTATGCCAGAATTACCTGTTGAAGATTTTATTGATGCAGTTAAAGCCATTGTTGATATTGATAAAGACTGGATTCCTGAAGGGGTTGGTAATGCACTATATATACGTCCCTTTATTATTGCGACAGATCCTTTTTTAGGTGTTCGGCCATCACTTACTTATAAATTTATGATTATTTTGTCGCCGGTTGGTCCTTATTATAAAGAGGGAATTAATCCGGTTAAGATTTGGGTGGAACAAGAGTATGTACGTGCTGTTCCAGGTGGAATTGGATTTGCAAAAACCGGTGGTAATTATGCGGCAAGCATTAAAGCCCAAGCCAATGCCAAAAGTAGAGGGTATGCCCAAGTGTTATGGTTAGATGGTATTGAACGTAAATATATTGAAGAAGTCGGGACTATGAACGTTTTCTTTAAGATTGACGGGCGTGTAATTACGCCGAGTTTAACAGGAAGTATTCTTGAGGGCGTCACTCGAAATACGGTTATAGAATTATTAAAAACATGGGGAATATCTGTGTCGGAAGAACGTATATCGATAGATGAACTCATTGAATATAGCCGACAAGGTTTGCTTGAAGAAGCTTTTGGTACGGGAACGGCAGCAGTAATCTCTCCAGTGGGTGAATTTAGATACAAGGATCAAGTTATTGTCGTTCATGATGGAATTATTGGGGAATTGTCCCAACGTATTTATGATGAGTTGACAAGCATTCAAATGGGGAAAATTGAGGATAAATTTGGCTGGACAGTAAAAATATAAGGAAGAGCCAGTGTGTATCCGTATAAAAAGTGCACCGACTTAGACTTTTGATAGACGTGATATTTATTCAATCATTAGGGTATAGGGTATAAATGTTAGATGGAATAGAATTGGATTTTTTGTTTTGAAATATGTAGAATAGAATAAGATATCGGTACACTTTTTATACGGATACATCACAATTATAAATCTTCTGTTCGGATGACGCGTCCGACGATATGGCGGCTTAGGTTCAATAGGTCGCCTATTTCTTTTTGCGTTAATTCGGATTCGTGATAGATTCTTCGAATCAGTTGGTTACGTATAGGATTTGGCTCCTGAAGTCTATCATATGATAAATGATATGCCTCTAGTTCTTCTTTTAGAATTTCCTTAGCCTTGTTGACGCGGTGATAGAGATGGTCTTTAACATCAAAGTTAACAGTATGATCCATTTCATGGTGAATACTGCTTAACAAGCGACTGGCTTTTTTATAATCTTTTTTATCAAAAAAGTCATAAATAAAATTTTTGTCAATTATTGACGTGCTAAAAGGAGTTAGATAGTCATCATAGCTTGAATATTTGTAGCTTAGTCCGGAAGCAATACCCAGACGCTTAGGTTTTTGATGGATAAAACGTAGGCGGCAAATGAGTTCTTTTCGAAGGTTAATCACTTCACTTTGATATCTACCTGAAAACACTAAGCCATGTGCTTGGTATTTTTTTTGATAATACTTGGCATATAAAGATGAAGTTGTTCGCAATATAAGCGGTAATGAGTTTTTCGTTGTCTCTTCGATAAGAAGATGAATATGATCTTCGATTAAGCAATAAGCATATAAGTGAAAAGCATATTGATTTTGTTTTCCGGATAATATCTTTAAAAAAGTGTGATAATCAGAATCATATCGAAAAAGTGGCTGATTTTCAGGTGCTTTAAGTAATACATGATAGTATTTATTTGATGAATAATAGCTTGTTCGACGTGCCATATTGTCCTCCTGTTCGTCTTGTTTTGTTTTTGCTATGAATGTATTATACAACATGTAAAAATGTATTTGGTCAGCTGATAGCAGACAAATGAAAATTTTGTTGCTAAATTAAAAAACCTATATTATAATTGGCATATAAATCATAGAGTTTCTCTTGATTTATATAAACTTGTAAACATGCATTTGGAGGTTGTTATGTTAAAGAGTAATAAAAATCATTTTGTGCCGGAATTTGAGAAACCTAAACACACGATGAAAAGTTTTGGCGGATATGATGACTATGATCCGATGTCTGAATTGGATCCAATCGAATTAGGGTTAGAGAGAGTAGAGTTAGTTAAACAGTGGCTGGAAAAAGAGGACCGTATTTTAGGTGCCTTATTAATTGGTTCTTATGCAAGAGGTGAGCAAAGAGAAGACTCAGACATTGATTTTGTTTTTATTGTGGATGATATCGACGAATGGATTGATGAGCCACAATGGGTAAAACGATTTGGTCCTGTTATGAGTCAAACGGATGAGGTATATGAAGACGTTACAGCATTACGTGTATATTATAAGGATAATGTTGAGATTGAATTCGGATTTACAAGTAAGGCTTGGTTAGACAAGCCGTTTAAGGAAGCAACAAGAGAAGCTCTAGATGGAGGATATGAACTGATTTCAAACAAAGCAGATCTTTTAGATGATTTAGGTTGATTTTTGTCGTCAGATACTTTATAATGCAATTTATTGTAATTTAATATTTTCTCGTATAAATTTGGCAATATGGGCCAAACGTTTCTACAAACTACCGTAAATAGTTATAGGCTACGAGTTTTATTCTTAACGTGTATACTTTTTTACGCATTCAGAAGAAGGCTCTACTATATTTAGTAGAGCCTTCTCTATATTTTAAGGAGAATTGTATGAAATTATTGCATGAACGTATTAAACAAGATGGCTCTGTTCTCTCGGAAGAAATACTAAAAGTCGATTC
>DDQW01000024.1:67009-112021 GCA_002342805.1 Clostridiales bacterium UBA2432
ATTACAAAGATTGTAACCATTGAAGCTTCTGGCATTGCGATTGCAGCTGTAGCCGCTTTATCATTTGAAATCCCAGTGGTTTTTGCAAAAAAAACGCATAGTCGAAATCTAGACACACAAGTATATACCTATCCAGTATATTCGTTTACAAAGCAGCAAACTTACGATATTCATATTTCAAAAAAATATTTACTCCCAAGCGACCGCATTCTTATTCTGGATGATTTTCTGGCAAATGGACAAGCGGTTGAAGGCTTAATTCAACTTGTTCAACAGGCTGGTGCTGAAGTTGCCGGAGTGGGTATAGTTATTGAAAAGGGCTTTCAGCCTGGAGGAAAAGAGCTTCGTGAAAAAGGCATTCGCGTTGAATCGCTAGCCATTATTGATCGTATGAAGGATGGAGAAATCCATTTTTTATAGATGGGTATTATTTTGCCCAACCAAAACATATCTTTGGATAAATACTAGGAGGAATTATGAAAAAAATTACAGCATTTTTATTGATTTTAACAATGGTACTTGCGATGACAGCATGTGGAAAAGATGCGTCATCAGACACCTATGTATCTGAAAACGGAACAGAAAGTGGATCTGGAGAAGCTGAAGTCACGAGTGCAAGTGATGTCACAGTTGGTTTTATTTTTGTTGGACCTGTTGGTGATGGCGGATGGTCTTTTTCCCACAATGAAGGTAGATTAGCTCTTGAAAATGAGCTTGGTGTAAAAACACTCTATAAAGAATCTGTACCTGAAAGTCAAGAAGTTGAAGGCGAGATACGCAACATGATTGACCAAGGTGCAAGCATAATCTTTGCAACAAGTTACGGATATATGAACTATGTAGAAGAACTTTCAAAAGAATTTCCAGACGTAAAATTCTTCCATTGTTCAGGATATAAACAGACAGACAATATGTCCAACTATTTTGGACGTATTTATGAAGCAAGATATTTATCAGGTATTGTCGCTGGATTAAAGACGGAGACAAATCATATCGGATATGTCGGCGCTTTCCCAATCCCGGAAGTTGTTCGTGGAATTAATGCCTTTACGCTAGGTGCGCGTTCAGTAAACCCAGATGTAGAAGTTGAAGTTGTTTGGACATCTACATGGTATGACCCTGCAATCGAAAAAGAGGCGGCTATAGCACTATTAGATAATGGGGCAGACATCATTGCACAACATCAAGACACAGGTGGACCACAACAAGCAGCTGAAGAACGTGGTTTATATTCAATTGGTTATCATACAGATATGTCAGCGATAGCCCCTAACGCGGTATTAACATCTGTTGTTTGGAATTGGAATGACTATTATGTTGACCAAGTAAAGTCTGTTATTGATGGTGAATTTGAGTCAGAATCACATTGGGGTGGAATGGAAACCGGTATGGTTGGACTTACTGATGTCGCAGATTTCGCGGCGGATGGAACGCAAGAAGCTTTAGATGCAGCTATTGCAGAGGGTATGCATGTGTTTACGGGTGAAATCAAAGATCAAGAAGGTAATGTAAAAGTCGCTGACGGCGAAACATTAACTGATGATGAATTATTAAATATGTTGTGGTTTGTTGAAGGCGTTATCGGCAAAATTCAATAAAAGTGGTTTGTTGATTTATATATTAGATTGGAGCCAATATGCATAAAGATATATTCGTTAAAATGGAAAATATCAGTAAGAACTTTGGAACTGTACGGGCAAATGATGCTGTAAGTTTTGAAGTTCGTAAAGGAGAAATTCATGCATTGCTTGGTGAAAACGGTGCTGGAAAGAGCACATTAATGAACATGCTGTCAGGTATTTATAAGCCTGACAGCGGTTTTATTTATATCCATGGACAAAAAGTAACTTTCCAGAGCCCAAAAGAATCGATTCAAATGGGAATCGGAATGATTCATCAACATGTAAAACTCGTCGAAGTACAAACAGCGAGAGATAATATAATTATGGGGTTGAAAAACTCTTTTTTTGTGAAAAAGAAAAAAATTTCTGAAGAGCTTAGAGCAAAAGCGCGACATTTTGGCTTGGCCGTTGATCCGGATAAAAAAATTTACAATATGTCCATCGGAGAAAAACAAAGTGTAGAAATTCTTAAAGTTTTGTATCGAGGCGCAGATATTTTGATTATGGACGAACCTACAGCGGTTTTAACACCACAAGAAACAAAAGAACTATTTGTAATCATGCGAAAAATGGCAGAAGACGGATGTGCAATTATTATTATTACGCATAAACTTAATGAAGTTATGGAAATCTCAGATCGAGTAACGGTATTGCGTCATGGAAGTACAGTAGGCACCCTAGAAACAAAGCATACTACACCTAAAGAAATGACGGACCTTATGGTTGGAGCAGTGACGGATTTATCGATAAAGCGTCCTAAGGTTCATCGAGGAAAAGCGGTTTTAGAAATTAAGGACTTAGTTGCTGAAGACACTGACCATGTACCTGTTCTCAAGAATCTTTCATTTGATCTTTTTGAAGGAGAAATTCTTGGTGTCGCAGGTGTTTCAGGAAGTGGACAAAAAGAGCTCTGCGAAGCTATTGCAGGACTATATCCGGTTAAAAATGGTGAGATCCTCTATGAAAAAGAAAATTTAATTGGAATGTCACCCAGAGACATAATACGTAGAGGAATTAGTATGAGCTTTATTCCGGAAGATCGTTTAGGAATGGGACTCGTGGCTTCAATGGATATGGTTGATAACTTTTTACTTAAAGAGTATCATAATCAAAAAGGTCCTTTCATTCGAAGAAACACAATGGTTCCTCATTGTGAAGAAATGATTCGGCGACTTGACATTCGAACGCCGGGAATTCATCATCCGGTAAAACAACTTTCAGGTGGTAATATCCAAAAGGTTTTGATTGGAAGAGAGATTGATACAAACCCTCATGTTCTAATTACAGCATATGCAGTCCGAGGCCTTGACATTGGAGCTTCTCATAACATATATGATCTGATCAATGAACAAAAACGAAAAGGGGTCGGAATATTATTCATTGGAGAAGACCTTGATGTGCTTATGGAATTATGCGATCGAATTATGGTCTTGTGTGAAGGCGAGATTACCGGTATTGTAAATTCTGAGGAAGTTACAAAAGAAGAGCTTGGACTCATGATGGCCGGAGAAAAAATAAAAATCGAAGGTGGTGAAGCCTCATGAGAATGATTCAAAGGACAAACATATCCAAGCAAAAAATTATTCTGATTCGTCTCATTTCTGTTTTACTATCATTAATGACAGCTTCTTTATTTTTGCAATTTATGGGACATCATCCGCTTGAAGTATTTGCGTCATTAGCAATTGGTGCTTTTGGTTCTGCATATCGGCTAAGAGAAACATTGACAACATCAATTCCGTTAGTAGTTACATCAATAGGAATTATGATTGCCTTTAAAATGAAATTTTGGAACATTGGTGGAGAAGGCCAGATTCTTATGGGGGCTTTTGCCGCGAGTTATATTGCCCTAAATTATAGTGAATTACCTAAACCCCTATTATTAACACTAATGTTTTTTGCAGGCTTTTTAGGTGGAGGTATGTGGGCGCTAATACCAGCTCTGCTAAAAGTACATTTGGGAACAAACGAAACGATTATTACCTTAATGCTTAATTATGTTGCAATAAAATGGGTTACTTATTTGCAATATGGACCATGGAAAGACCCCAACGGAATGGGATTTCCTCAGATTGCAACGTTTGAGCCCAATGCCATATTACCTAAGGTTTTTGGTGTACATATCGGATGGATCATTGCGATTTTTATTGTATTGGCAATCTCTTTTTTATTAGCGAAAACAAAAAAAGGATTTGAAATCAGTGTTATCGGAGAAAGTATTGATACGGCAAGATATGCGGGAATGAATGTTAAACACGTTATTGTTGCAGCTATTATTTTAAGTGGAGGAATATGTGGAATTGTCGGTATGATGGAAGCTTCAGGTGTCAATAGAACGCTATCAAGCAATGTCTCTTCAGGATATGGATTTACAGCGATTATTACAACTTGGCTATCAGGATTAAAAGCATCTATTATTATTCCGGTATCGATTTTATTTGCAGGATTAATAAAAGGCGGAAGCTTTATTCAAACAGCATATGGTATTCCGCAGTCTGCCTCAGATGTTTTACAAGCATTGATTCTCTTTTTTATTATTGGTAGCGAATTTTTTGTTCAATATCGACTCGTTCCAAGCACATCAAAGGAGGAGCTATAATATGAATACAAGTTTTTTAGTAGCGGCAGTTATTGCGTCAACACCTCTTTTGCTGGCAACTCTTGGTGAATTATTGACTGAAAAAGCCGGACATTTGAATTTAGGTGTTGAAGGTATGATGCTTCTAGGCGCCGTTGCAGGATTTGCAGCTGGATACTATACAAATGATCCATTATTGGCCATTATTGGTGCAGGGGCGGCAGGTGGATTAGGTGGATTGATTTTTGGATTTTTGACAATTACATTAAGAGCCAATCATACGGTGTCAGGGTTGACATTAACTATATTTGGAACGGGTGTTTCAAGTTTTGCAGGAACGACCTTCATTGGTAAAAAAATGAGTGCAGAATTTATCGAGTTTTTTAACCCGGTTGCAATTCCTGTATTGAGTAAAATACCTGTACTTGGACCTATGCTCTTTAATCAAGATTTTTTTGTCTATTTAGCCTTGCTCTTAGCGGTCTTGTTAGGGATTTATTTGTATCGCACGCGATACGGCGTTAATCTTATTGCAGTTGGTGAAAACCCCGGTGCGGCAGATGCCTCAGGTATTCATGTTGAGTTGTATAAATATATACATGTTGTGTTTGGAGGTGCCCTTTGTGGGCTTGGTGGTGCATATTTGGCTACAGTTGATGTGCCACAATGGCAAGAGCAAATCACTGCAGGAAGAGGCTGGATAGCAATAGCACTCGTTATCTTTGTATCATGGAATCCATATAAGGCAATCTTGGGTGCATTATTATTTGGAGGATTGAGTATTGTAGGTTTTCGATTACAGCAATTAAATGTGTCTCAGAATTTATTGGATGCACTACCCTATTTAGTGACAATTCTTGTTTTAGTCATTAGTTCGTTCAAACAGTCAAAAGAAAATGCACCACCAAAGGCCTTAGGAAGCCCGTATTTTAGAGAAGAACGCTAGAAATATTCACGGAAAATAAATTATGACTTCACAAATAGGCTAAAATGCGTTATGATTAGATGTAGAAATTAACGAAGGGATGTTTAAAATGGAAGAAAATAAAATCGAAACGGAACTTGAAACAAACGAAACAAACGAAACAAATGAAACGAACAATGTTGTTGAAGAGACAATGGATGATTACAAAGATATGATTGATTCATCAATGCTCAAATTCTCAACCGGTGATATTGTAGAAGGAGAAGTTATTGGTGTTACTGATGACGAAATTCTTATGAATTTTGGATATATTGCTGACGGAGTTATTCCGGTTAATGAAACCTTTGCTGATATTGAAAATCCATTATCAAGTCAATACCAAGTTGGAGATAAAATCAAAGCAGAAGTTATCCGAAAAGATGATGGAGATGGTAATGTATTATTATCATTGAAAAAAGCCCAACAAGAGATTATCTGGGATCAACTACAAGAAATTATGGATGCTGATCAAGAAGTTGAGGCAACAGTCGTTGAAGTGGTTAAGGGCGGACTTGTCTGTAAAGTATTACAAACAAGAGGTTTTATGCCGGGATCAATGATTTCCACATCGTATGTTCAAGACTTAAATGAATATAGTGATAAAACGTTTAATGTCAAAATAATGGAACTTGATCGTCAAAAGAACCGTATTATTTTATCACGTAAAGAAATCGAAAAAGTTGAAGTACAAAAGCAACAAGAAGAATTGTTTGCAACAATTAAAAAAGGTGATACATTTAAAGGAACGGTTAAGAAAAACATGAATTACGGTTCTTTTGTAAACATTGGATGTGTTGATGGATTAGTTCATATTAATGAAATGAGCTGGAAAAACATTTCTCATCCGTCAGATGTTGTTAAAGAAGGCGATATTGTTAATGTGACTGTTGTTAATGTGGATTATGACAAAAAGAAAATTGGATTATCCATGAAAAATGCAGAAGACGATCCATGGAATGTATCAAATGAGAGTCTAAAAGTAGGCCAATCCTATGAAGGAAAAGTAAAACGTGTATTAGATTTTGGTGCATTTGTAGAAATCTTACCGGGTATTGAAGGTCTTGTTCATATTTCTCAAATCAGTAACGAACATATTAATCATCCATCAGATGTTGTTAAAGAAGGCGAGACAGTAACTGTTAAAGTTCTAGGCATCGATAATAAAGAACGAAAACTACGTCTTTCAATGAAAACAGATGCTGGAGAAACTGTTCGAGAAGAATACGTTGATGTAAAAGAATATCAAACAGATGAGCAAGCAACTACAAGCTTAAAAAATGTCTTTGCAGATATTTTAAAAGATATTAAATAATTAGGATTATTTAAAGGTATATTTTATAGTGACCCAAGGGATAAGGTGATTGCAATTTTGCAATCACCTTATCCTTATATCAAAATATATTGTTTTGGATGACAAGCATGAAGATATTTGTTATGATGTTAAGTGAATATTGTTTTTATATCTTATTAAAACAAAAATAGAGGAGTCGAGGAGTAATTATGAAACGATTTAATCACGCTATGAAGCAATTTTTAAAAAAAATAGATAATAATGAATTTGATCTTGATTTGTTTGATGAGATTATTGAAGTAAGTAAAATAAAAATCAATGCCTTCCATTTATATTCACTGGGCTTAAAATATTATAGCTTTTTAGAGCGTGAAGATGATATGTATCAAGAAGAAGATACCCATGTTTGTGATCATAAGCATCATCACGACTACCATCATGATCATGATATGGATTTTCCGATTTCAAGTAAGGAAGAAATGGTGGTTGAGAAGAAACTATGTCCTGAAATAATAGAGGTTCAACAACGAGTACAAGAGATTATTCTAGAGTTTCAAGAAACGAAAACAATTCCAAGCCTTGATGATCTTAGTTCTCTAAGAAAAAGTTTGGAAAATCAAGTGTTTGTATTAACGGCATATGGAGATCAAATTTCCTTGCTAGAAAATTTATATTATAAAAATCGATATAAAAATGAAACGATGGTTACAATGGAGTCTGATGAAGTTTTTGCGAGACGTGTCACAGAAATGCTGATGTCGTTTGAACAGGCTGTAGACATCCGTGAACATTTAAAATACATATACCCCGAATTACCAATGCGTATCCACAAGAATAAATTCTTAGGATTGATTGATGAATACTTTGAAAAGTTAAAAGGAATTCCCTATGAAGACCTACAAAATCATATTAAAGTTCTTAAAGAAAGTTTCAATCCTAAGGCAGTTGAAGGATATGGTATTGTTGCTTCAAGTATAGCAAGTGATTTGGAAAAAATAGAAAGAACCTTAATCGAAGGGGATGAGGGTGAGAAAGATAGTGCTTACCATCACATGTATCATCTAACTGAAGATAAAAATATCTGTTTAGAAAAGGCTCTTGATATTACTGAAATTATTAATCATTTGATGGGAATCGCATTGACATTTGATGAAGAGCTCATGGATATTAACCTTTATGAAAAACTAGATGGACTCTTATCCTTAGAGACAACGGAATCGGAGCTTGCTGAGGCTTTTAAACTCGTTGAAGAAAAGTATGAACCCTTAGGTGAAGCAATGTTACAAATCGGAATGGTTATCGATCGGCTGAGTGACCATGATTATTTCGATGAGAATGAAGACTTGTCGCATCTATTTAATCAACTTCAATATGCCTTCAACCTTTCAAAAGATGGCTATTTCATTGAATGGCCTTATAAAAAAGATAGGTTAGTACCTTCATATAAAGAATTAATGATAATAAAAAATGATGTCATTAATACAATGGAAGATCGTTTGAATCATGACCATAGAATGTTACGCCGTTCAAGAATGAGTCTCATGATGGGGACATTACAAATCGTACATGAAAATGGTCAATCAATTTATGACCACATATACAATTCGATTTCTTCATGCCATGAAGTTGGTGAAAAGGTGATGAGTATGCAAAATATTTATAGTTATCTTAATGATTTTATTGATGGACCTTATGAAGATTAGTTGAGCGTAAACGTTGGGGAGGCCATATGAGAGTAATCTATCCGTTATATTATGGAGAGTCGATTCCAAAGAAAAAACATGATACGATTCGTCAACAAATTGAAAAACGCGAATTTTCTAAAGCTAACGAATGGTATATTGTTGTGTTATACCAAGACAAAGAAACGCTTTTTGAAAAAATTTCAATCAAAGAATTTGAACATCACTGTAAGATGAATAAAGACTTTGATGTTTTAGCAGTTGTCAAAACAAATGAAGAGTTTCAAACGTTTACACTGCAGATAATGGAATTATTAATTGGAAAAACAAAAACGGTTACAAAAAAAGGTCTCATAAATTATTACAGGGAGAGTAACAATGAAGATATTAAGGTATAGCGGAATAACAATATTAAATATTGGTTTGTTTTTTGTATTACTATTTTCAGCTGTTCAAATAATTTCAACTTGGGATGCCTATTATAGGTGGCATTATGAAGCGCATAGTATTGAAGAAACTACGAAGATGAATGAAGAACATTTTATGGAAGTTACCCATAAAATGATGGATTATTTAATAGGGCGAAGAGCTTCATTGGATATGAAAGCTGAGATTGACGGTGAGATTGAGGAAGTTTTTGGGGAACGAGAAAAAGCCCATATGATTGATGTAAAAAGTCTGTTTGTGGGGGGCAGGGTTATACGGAATATTTCTGCGATTATTTTATTTATCTTCATTACGACGAGTTTTTTCTTGAAACCTAAATTGTTTTTTAGGTGGATTCAAAGTTTAAAAGTGTTTTTTATTACTTCGTTTCTTCTTATTGGATTATTAGGCGCTTTGTTTTATTTCAATTTCAGTAAATATTTTATTGTTTTCCATAAGATATTTTTCGATAATGATTTGTGGATTTTAGATCCCAAAACGGATATTCTGATTAATATGGTGCCTGAAATCTTTTTCTTTCAAACGACAATGTTAATTGTTGCATTATTTGTCATAATGGTCCTAGGGGTTATGATTATACGCAAACTATTAATGAGTCAAATGGTCAAGAACTGGAGGGCATGATGCTAGCAACTATAGGGACACTTGTGGTTTTAATTTTAAAAATTATAGGAATTGCCTTATTGTGTATCCTCGGTCTTATTTTACTTACTATTCTTATTATTCTATTTGTTCCCTTTAGGTACAGTGCAGAAGGAAGTTTCGATGAAGAACTACGTATTCGTGTTAAATTTTCCTGGTTATTGCATCTTATCAATGGTTCAGCTACTCAACATAATAAAGAATCTGATGTGCGCGTACGAATTGCTCTTTTCCAAATAATTCCTAAAAGGAAATCAAAAGCTAAAGCAAAACCCGTTTCAAAATCAAAAAAAGAACCATCAATTGAACCATCAATTGAACCATCAGTTAAACCTTCGATTGATTCGAAAGATGAGACCCCTAAAAAGCAAAAACAAGAGAAGAAGCCAGTAAAGAAGGCAAATAATAAGCCCCAAAAAAAGCCCCAAAAAAAGCCGGCAAAGAAAAGTGAAAATAAATCATCAGCAATTGAGCAGTTTAAAGCGATATGGAATTTTCTTCAAGAGGATGAGAATGAAGGTTTATTAAGGCATGTTTTAAAATATATAGGGAGGCTTATTAAATGGATATTTCCAAGAAGAGCATATGCAAATATTGAATTTGGACTAGATGATCCTGCAACGACAGGATATATTACCGGCTTAACATCAATAGTCTATGTAAAAACGCGAGGAAATTTTCAAGTAATCCCTAATTTTCATGAAGAAGTCATTAAAGGCTCTCTTAAAATTAGAGGTAGACTCTATCTTTATCAGCCGGTTTATTATATAATAAGAATAATAATCGATAAGCGTGTAAGAAGAATGTTGAAATTTTTAAAAAAACGTAAATAAAAAGGAGGAGAAATAATGGATTCAAACTTTAAAAACAATGTAGATTCTCTTATGACAGGTATGGAGGGATTTATTAATTCTAAAACGGTCGTTGGAGAACCGATACATATTGATGATACAATTATTTTACCATTGATTGATGTAAGTTTTGGCCTTGGAACCGGTGCTTCTGAAGGAAAAAAAGCAGATGATCCTAAAACAATGGGAGCTGGAGGATTAGGTGCAAAGATTAGTCCAAGTGCTGTGTTGGTTATTACCAACGGACAGACACGACTTGTTAATATTAAAAAACAAGATAGCCTTACAAAATTAATTGACTTAGTTCCAGATATTATGGACCGATTTAAAGCCCAGGATAAAGAAAAAAAACCTTCGACTATATAAGAGGAGATACTTATGATACTAGTAAATACAGCATTTATTACTGGAAAAGATATTGAAACCATTAGTATTGTAAAAGGGTCGACAATCCAATCACGACATGTAGGAAAAGATTTTATGAGTGGTTTAAAAACATTGGTTGGCGGTGAATTGGGATCTTATAATGAGATGATGAACGAAGCGAGAGCATTAGCAACAAAGCGGATGGTTGAAGAAGCTGAATCATTAGGCGCTGATGGGATTGTTAATATTCGATATGCATCAAGTGCTATCATGCAAGGAGCAGCAGAAGTTATTGCTTATGGTACTGCTGTCAGATTTATATAATGGATCATCTACAAAAGGCATTAGCAAAAAATCTGAAAAATATACGTGAACGACGTGGTTTGAGTTTAGATAAGCTTGCTTCAATGACGAAAGTCAGCAAGTCAATGTTAGGACAGATTGAGCGTGGTGAATCGAATCCTACACTTGGAACGGTGTGGAAAATTGCAAATGGTCTTCATATAGGATTGACAGAATTAATCAAAGAAAAACAAAGTGAATATGTTATTATTCGTAAAAATGAAGTTTCATATTTTGAAGAAGATATGGGCAAGTGTCAGGTTTTTCCATATTTCACATATGAAGATGGCAGACCATATGAAGTCTATAAAGTCGATATGGCACCAAAAGGATATATACATGCTGAACCCCATCCAAAAGGTAGTATTGAGATTATTGTTGTCCATGAAGGACAGGTGGCCATACGTGTTGAAGAGGAAGAGTTTGTCTTAAATGAAGGAGATGCGACTAGATTTTTTGGAGATGTTGAGCATGTCTATCATAATATCGGAAGTAAAAAGGCGCGATTGGGTGTTGTGATTTACTATGGACAAATTGATTAATAAAGATATAGGCATAAAAAAGTTGGAGCATTGCTCCAACTTTTTGTTTTATACATTGAATCGGAATAATACGACGTCCCCATCTTTGACAACATATTCTTTGCCTTCAATACGAACGAGGCCTTTTTCTTTAGCCGTTGTATAATTTCCGGATGATATCAAATCATCATAGGCAACAATCTCTGCACGGATAAAGCCACGTTCAAAATCTGTATGTATTTTACCGGCTGCTTGAGGAGCTTTCGTTCCTTGAGTAATTGTCCAAGCACGTGTTTCTTTTTCTCCGGCGGTTAGATAACTAATAAGTCCGAGTAAGCGATAAGAAGCGGCAATGAGTTTGTCTAAACCGGTATCTGTAATACCTAATGCTTCTAGGAATTCCTTTTTATCTTCATCGTCAAGAGTTGAGATTTCTTCTTCAATCTTTGCACAAATGACAAAAACTTCTGAACCTTCTTCTTTTGCAAACTCGCGAACAGTAGAAACATATTCATTTGAAGCACCATCATCGGCTAAATCATCTTCGGTTACATTCGCAGCGTAGATTACCGGTTTGGTTGTTAAGAGATTGAAGCTTTCAAGCAAACTCTCTTCTTCGTCGTCATTTAATTCAAGTGTTCGAGCCGATTGACCGTTTTCTAATACTTCTTTGACGCGTCCAAGAAGGCTGATCTCTTTTTGTAAGGACTTATCGCCTTTGACTGCTTTAATAGATTTTGCGAGACGACGTTCCACAATATCTAAATCTGAAAAAATAAGTTCTAAATTTATGGTTTCGATGTCCCGTAAGGGTCCGATTTCACCATCGACATGCACAACATTTGGATCATCAAAACAACGAACAACATGTACGATTGCATCGACTTCACGGATATTGCTTAAAAATTTATTGCCTAAACCTTCGCCTTTGCTAGCGCCTTTTACAAGACCGGCGATATCAACAAATTCAATGACTGCAGGTATGGTTTTTTTAGAAGTATATAATTGTGTTAATACGTCAAGTCGTTTATCCGGTACATAAACGATTCCGATATTAGGATCAATCGTACAAAAAGGGTAGTTTGCAGATTCAGCCCCCGCTTTTGTAAGAGAATTAAATAATGTACTTTTGCCCACATTGGGTAGACCAACTATTCCAAGTTTCATAATGATTTCCTTTCGTTCTACTAGAATCTATAATCATCTCACATTATAACATAAGTTTATAAAAAGTAAACAAACGAAAATATTGCAATTTATTACTATATAGATTATTATGATATACGTAATATATTCATTGCTGACAAGTAGGAGAAATAACATATGAATACAAATAGTCCGGATATCGTATTTCCGAATCTAGGAATAGAGATCCAACATATGAATCCAATTGCCTTTTCGATTTTTAGTATAGATGTTTATTGGTATGGTATTATTATTATTACCGGAGTGATCAGTGGTTTGTTATTAGCTAGATATCGGGCAAAGAAAAACGGAGAAGATCCTGAGATATATAGTGACTTTTTACTATATGCATTAATTAGTGCAATTATAGGTGCTAGGCTATACTATGTTGCTTTTGCATGGGATGATTATAAAGATAATCTACTCGATATTTTTGCGACGCGAGAAGGTGGATTAGCTATATATGGTGGCGTTATTGGTTCTTTAATCGCCTTAATTGTCTATACAAAAGTAAAAAAATTAAGCTTTACTCAAATGGCAGATACAGCTGTTCCGGGACTGGCTTTAGGACAAATGATTGGTCGAATAGGTAATTTTATCAATATGGAAGCGTTTGGCGGTTACACAGATTCAGTGTTTGCAATGGCATTAAAAGCAGGCAAAGCCAAGATTCCGGCATCAATGGTAGAGCATATTGGGCCATTAGCAGGTTATGAAGGAAATTATTTGCAAGTACAACCGACCTTTGCTTATGAATCCCTATGGAATCTAGGTGTTGTTATTATTTTAATGATTTATACAAAGCATAAAAAGTTTCAAGGTGAAATCTTAGCTATGTATTTTTTGCTTTACGGTTTAGGTCGTAGTTGGATTGAAGGACTTCGAACAGATCAGCTACTCATTGGAAGTACAACAATTGCTATATCACAAGTATTGTCGATTGCTTTAGTTATTGTGAGTGGGATGTTTATAGTATACAAACGTAAGCAAGTAAAAAATAATGGAGTATAGGACTTTAGTCTTATTTTTTTGAATGGCATATAAATATTCTCGGATAGGAAGCTATATATAGATGAAAGTAGCAGTTTTTCATCTATATATAGCTTTTTTTTATTTGTCGTAGAGTAAAAGTAAATTAAATTGACAAATTGGTATATTTTTTTGCTTAGATGACTTGATTTCATCACAAAGATGGTCTAAAATAGATATAAGGTGTCAAAAGGTGACAAATAATGTCAAAAAGTGGGGAATTATGAATAGGGGGTGACAACATGTTTAACGGTGAATATAGCCATTCAATTGATAGTAAAGGGCGTATTACTATGCCGGCCAAGTTTCGAGAAGAACTGGGTGAGGAATGTGTTGTCGCTCGAGGGTTTGAAGGATGTCTAAGTGTCTATTCCATGGAAGAATGGCAGAAATTAACTGATTTTTTAATGGGAGCTTCAGAGTTTCAAAAAGAAATTCGATTAATGCGTCGTGCGATATTAGCCACAGCAGTCACTTGTTCATATGATAAACAGGGAAGAATTCTTATAAGTAATGAACTTCGAACGAGAGGAAACTTGACAAAAGAAGTGATGATTGTTGGCGTTGGTCCCAAAATCGAACTTTGGGATAAAGAAACTTGGGAAGAATTTAATGATATTAGCGATGATGAATTATCCGCATTGGCAGAAGGCATATTAAATGGAAACAGATCCAAGGACGGGGGTATTTAATGGAATTCAAACATGTATCGGTTTTGTTAGATGAATGCATAGAAGGGTTAAATATTAAAGAAGAAGGTATATATGTCGATGGTACACTTGGTGGTGCCGGACATGGTAAAGAAATAGCGAGCCGTCTTTCCGAAAAAGGAATGTTTATTGGATTTGACCAAGATTTAGAGGCGATTCAATCATCAGCAGATAAATTTGATTCAGTTAAGTGTAGAGTTGAGTTAGTGCATTCGAATTATGAAGCCATACGTTTCGAGCTAGAAAAACTGGATATTACCGGCGTGGATGGGATATTACTGGACCTAGGGGTATCTTCATATCAATTAGATACAGCCGAGCGAGGGTTTTCATATATGCAGGATGCGCCGTTAGACATGCGCATGAACCAGACGATAGATCGGACGGCAAAAGATATTGTGAATACATACGATGAAAATCAATTGATTCGAATATTAAAGGTATATGGTGAAGAAAGGTTTGCACCTAAAATAGCAAGAAAGATTATTGCACAACGGCAAAGCAAACCGATTGAAACAACATTAGAATTAGTTCATATTATTGATGAATGTATCCCAACAAAATTTAAGATTAAATTTGGGCATCCTGCGAAGAGAACATTCCAGGCTTTGCGTATTGAAGTTAATCGAGAATTAGAAGTCTTAGAAAATACACTATCCGATATGATTGATTTATTAAAGCCAAAAGGTCGATTGTGTGTCATTACTTTTCATTCCTTAGAAGATCGGATTGTTAAACATATTTTTAAGGAAAATGAAGACCCTTGTACCTGTCCAAAAGATTTTCCGATATGTGTTTGTGGATTGAAGCCAAAAGGTAAAATGAAGCCAAGAAAGCCGATACTGCCTTCATCCGAAGAAATGGAAAACAATTCTCGTTCAAAAAGTGCAAAGCTAAGAATATTTGAAAGAGTAGGTGAATAATGTGGGGGAAAAGAAAAAAAAATATTCATATGCACATCGTACAATTGGTAACAATGCTGTAAAAATTGTTCGTGAAGATGAAGTTATGGAAGTTCCGGTCAAAAAGAGAAAAATACAAAATGGACCGGATGCTATGTATTTAGAAGAACCAAAACGTCAAATCTCAGCAGATTCAGTTAATCGTCTCTGTACTTTTGTGGTTGCTTTTGTTATAATTGCAACGTTAGGAATTTGTGTTACATATTTAGAAACACAACTAAATATTAACCGTTTAAATTCTGAAATTGATCGATTGAAAACAGAAATATCTAAAGTCAGCAATGAGAATAATCAATTGGAACAAGATCTAGATAGTATGATCGATTTGGATCAAATATATGATGAAGCAACAACGCGATTAGGCATGCGTTTACCCGGGCCGAGCGAAGTATTCTATGTAAGTTATGAGCCGGTCAGTTATACAACAAAATATAAACAAATCGAAAAAAAATCAGAAAATGTGACAATGGGACAAGTGCTGGGTCATATTTTCAAAGTTGGTGAATAATGTGTTAGAAAAAAGTGAAATAGGAATGAAAAGAAAAGGAACATTTCTTTTCATTGCTTTTGTTTTAGGATTTTTAGCCTTAATCGGACAACTGACCTATATTGTTTTTGTTGAAGGTAAGAATTATAATCTTGCAGTTTTACAAAATGTAGCACAAAGGGAAGGGAGTGTTACATTAAACGATAAACGGGGTAAAATTATTGATCGAAATGGCATCGTTTTTGCTGAGTCGGTTGCAACATATGATTTGATTTTTGATGCTAGACTATTAAGTACTCAAGAGGAAGAAACGGTTGAAAAAACAATTCAGTACCTAAACAGTCACTTAGCTTTCTCTAAAAATGAGTTAAAACAAAAATTGATTAATAACAGTAATAATAGTTATGATATTATTGGCAAAGGGTATAGTTATACTGAATTCAAACAGATTAAAGAAGATATAGATACCTATCAAGTTATAGGTATCTTTTATAGAGAGCATTATGAACGCAATTACCCATATCCAACGATTGCTTCAGATATTGTTGGGTTTGTGAATAATGATTTTTCAGGAGCATATGGAATTGAACTTATATATGATGAGTATTTAAAAGGTGATCCAGGACGTGTCTATGGTTCTGTTGGCGATGATAATATGGTTGAAGTCAATGAAGTTCCAGCGGTCAATGGTGACGATGTAATGCTTACGATTGATTATACAATACAAAAGCATATTAAGGACGCGATCAAAAATTTTAGAGAAGATATGGATGCAACATTTATTCAAGTTATTGTCATGAATCCCAATACCGGAGAAATATATGGAATGGTTAATGATCCGGATTTTAGTTTAGAAGAACCCTATGATTTAACGGCGTTTTATGATTCTGAAGTCTTAGAAGAAATGACCCAAGAAGAAAAATCGGCCGCCTTAAATAATTTGTGGAAAAATGAAGCAATTACCAATGCCTATGAACCTGGAAGTACTTTTAAACCCTTTGTTTTTGCAGCAGGGTTAGAGGAACAAAAAACAACACTTGAACAAACTTATGAATGTAAGGGACATTTAAAGGTGGCTGACCGAAGAATTAGTTGCTGGAAACCGGAAGGTCATGGCATACAAACAATTGCAGAAGGATTGGAAAATTCATGTAATGTTGCATTTATGCTTTTAGGTGAGCAGTTAGGCCGAGATTTGTTTTACAAATATCAACACATGTTTGGCTTTGGATCAATTACAAATATTGATTTAAATGGAGAAACATCGGCACGTAATTTAATTCATAAAGTTGAAAATTTGAATCAGGTTGAGTTAGCTACAAGTGCCTTTGGACAAACATTCGGAATCACACCAATACAATTAATTACAGGATTTTCCTCATTGATCAATGGTGGGAGGTTATATGAACCCCATTTAATGAAAAGTGTTTTTAATGAGAGTCAAATCGTTGAAACCCATCAACCCAAACTTGTACGCCAAGTCGTAAGTGAAGAAGTTGCGGAAATCACAAAACAAGCTTTGGCAGGTGTTGTTAATGAAGGAACCGGGAAAAAAGCATCAATTGCTGGTTATGAAATCGGAGGAAAAACGGGAACGGCTGAAACTTTAGGAAGAGATGACAAGCATTACATTGTCTCATTTATTGGATTTGCACCGATTGAAAATCCCGAAGTTATAACACTTGTTGTCGTCGATGAACCTCAAGCAAGCGTGATTGACTCTCGTTTTGCAGCAAGTATATTTGTAGATGTGATGGAAGATGTCATGCCGTATTTACATATTTTCAAAGACGTTGATGAAGAAATAGACCTGTCGGAATAGGAGGAAGTATGCAACTTAAAGGATTATTAGATGGACAAGAATACACGGTAGTACAAGGGGATATAAAATGTAATATTAAAGGGATACATAATGATTCAAGAAAAATTGAAGAGGATTTTGTATTTGTTGCAATCAAAGGCTTTGAACAAGATGGGCATGTCTATATTGGTCAGAGTATTAATAATGGAGCCACAGCGATTGTTTTAGAGGATCCGAAGCTTTATGAAGGGATTATTCCCGAGGATGTCGTTGTTGTTCAAGTAGAAAATGGAAGAAAAGTTTTGTCGTCAATGGCAACACATTTTTATAACCATCCCTCCTCTCAATTTAAATTATGCGGTGTGACAGGAACGAATGGTAAAACATCGACTGTTTTTCTCATTAATAATGTTCTAGAATATGTTGAGAGAAAAACGGGACTAATCGGAACCATTCTAAATAAAATAGGTGATGAAACGTTTGAGACAGAACGGACAACGCCAGAATCTATAGAAGTCAAAAAACTCTTTAAACAAATGGCTGATGCCAATGTTCAGGATGTTATTATGGAAGTTTCATCCCATGCACTAGATTTATACCGTGTTGCATATACTCAGTTTGATGTTGCAGTTTTTACCAATCTAACACTCGATCATCTTGACTACCATAAGACAATGGAAAATTATCGAAATGCAAAAATGAAATTATTTGAGATGGCAGAAATTGGAGTTATTAATATTGATGATGAAGCAGGAAGGTATATATTAGAGCATTCATCATGCAAAAACCATCTGACATATAGTATTAAGGATGCGAGTGCTACTTTGTTTGCTTCAAATATTGTCAATCATTTATCAGGAGCATCATTCGAATTAAGTTATCAGTCACAAAAATATCAGATTAAACTTCAAACACCGGGTGAATTTAGTGTGTATAATGGATTGGCAGCGATAGGCGCATGTCTTTCCCTAAATGTTGAAATTCAAGATATTATTTCAGCATTGGAAAACAATAGTCGTATAAAAGGAAGATTTGAAACAATTGAATCAATAAAAGGCTATATTGCAATTGTTGATTATGCACATGCTCCGGATGGACTTGAAAATGTATTGCAATCAATGAAAGGATTTGCTCCGAAACGTATCATTACGGTTTTTGGTTGTGGTGGTGATCGAGATAAGTCGAAGCGACCCATTATGGGTGAAATTGGTGGACGATATTCAGATTTTTGCATTATAACATCAGATAATCCTAGAACGGAAGATCCTGAACAGATTCTTGATGGTGTTGAAAACGGCATACAAAAAACAAAGTGTCCTTACTTGAGAATTTTAGACCGTAGACAAGCTATTCATAAAGCTTTAGAAATAGCAGAAAAAGAAGACTTGGTTTTGGTTGCAGGCAAGGGCCATGAAGATTATCAAATAATCGGTAAGGACAAAATTCATTTTGATGATGCAGAAGAGATTAAAAACTATATCAAGGAGAATGAAAATGTCGATTAAATGGATACTACCACTCATTCTTACATTTATCGTAACCTCCCTTATTGCCCCTAGAATGTTGCCACTATTAAAACGACTAAAATTTGGACAACATGTTCGGGATGATGGACCCGAATCCCATCTAAAAAAACAAGGAACACCAACGATGGGAGGCATGATTTTTCTTATGGGAATTTTAATTGCTTCTCTTTTCTGGGCAAGAGAGTATAAAAATATTATTCCCATTTTTTTAGTAATGTTTTCTTTCGGAATGATTGGGTTTTTAGATGATTGGTTGAAAATAAAAAAACGCCAATCAGAAGGTTTGACGTCAGGGCAAAAATTTAGTTTACAGGCATTTGTTGCTATTATTTACTTGGTGATAGGTTTATGGACACAGATGTTATCCACACAAATAATCATTCCCTTCACTTATGGGTATAAAGTTGATCTTGGCTTGTCATTTATTCCGATTATGTTGATTGTCATCCTAGGAACAGTCAATGGTGTGAATTTAACAGACGGTTTAGATGGTTTGGCGACATCGGTAACATGCATGGTTAGCATTTTCTTTGTTCTGGCGGCAATATTACTTAAAGTAGATCAAGAGATAATGCCTGCTATTGTCTTAGGCGGATTATTGTCCTTTTTATTGTACAATACATATCCGGCCAAGGTATTTATGGGGGATACAGGTTCTCTTGCACTAGGAGGATTTGTTGCTTCAATGGCAATTAGCTTAGAACTTCCCTTATTTATTCTTTTATTTGGCATTATTTATCTTATTGAAGCTTTATCTGTCATTCTTCAAGTGGGTTACTATAAAAAAACGAAGAAACGAATCTTTAAAATGGCACCTATTCATCATCATTTTGAATTAAGTGGAATGGCGGAAACTCAAGTCGTGACTTATTTCACTATTATTACAGTGATTATGTCATTGATTGCAATATTAGCGATGTAGTTGCTGCATAGATTATGAGGAAACATCATGGGAAAGATAAAAAAGAAAAGAAATAAAAAATATAATCGTGTGTTTATGAATACACCAACAGAATATAGTGTTATTTTTGTTGTGCTTTTCTTAGTTGTGTTTGGAATTATCATGGTATATTCGTCAAGTTTTTATGCATCTGTATCAAGACAGTCTTTAGAACCGTACGTAAAACAATCTCTTTTTGCTTTTATTGGATTAGTTATGATGATGATTATTTCAAGAATTCAAATTACGTTTTTGAATAAATTTATTGCGCTTGGATACTTGTTAACCTTGTTCTTATTAGTGTTTGTTTTACTAATTGCAGATGATGTAAAAGGAGCAAAACGTTGGATACCGGTTGGAGGCTTTAATTTGCAGCCTTCAGAGATTGCAAAATTTGCAGTTATTTTGACCTTGGCATTGCTTCTAACGCTTTTTAAAAAACACTTGAGTGAACCTAAAGTTCTCCTTGTGTTAGGGATAACGGTAGTTATTCCATTGGCGCTCATTGCAAAAGAAGACCTTAGTGCTGGAGTTGTTTTTTTAGTGATTTGTGGAGCTATGCTTTTTGTGGCATATCGACACATAATTAAGTTGTTTGTCTTTGCAATTATACTCATGGCTATGGGAAGTGGCTTTGTACTATTGTCATCGTATCGAATGGATCGTATAAAAACATATTTAGATGGACCCTGGTCAGATCCTGAAGGTGCAGGAAGACAAATCATTCAATCTTTATATGCGATTGGTTCAGGCGGGTTAACCGGAATAGGACTTGGGCAGAGTATGCAAAAAATGGGATATATATCAGAAGCCCACAATGATATTATTTTTGCGATTATTTGTGAAGAGTTAGGTTTATTAGGTGGTGTTGCCATTATTGGATTATATATAGTCCTTATTTATAGGATTGCTCAAATTTCTATTTCGGCAAAATCCATGGAACATTATCTGGTCGGAATAGGTGTTATGACCCATATTGGGATTCAAGCCTTTATAAATATTGGGGTAGCAACAAATTTGATACCTACGACAGGGATGCCATTGCCGTTTATTAGTTATGGTGGTTCTTCATTAATCATGTTGTTAGTTGAAATAGGTTTGGTATTAAATATTGCAAGACATAATCACATTGAAGCGATGATTGGAGAGTGACAGGATGCGGGTAAAAAGAAAAATCATGATACGAATTATTGTCTTGTTTATAGTTTTAATTGGTATATTATTGGGTGTTGCAATAAAGACACCAATCTCCTCAATATCAGTTCAAGGAAATACCTATTATACGCGTGAGGAAATTATCCGATTATTACCATATAATGAGGATTCGTCTGTATTTGATGTAATGCTAAATCGTGTGGAACTCATTGAAGACCAAGGATATATTTCTCGAATGGAGATTAGGTATCCGGATCTGACAAATATCAATATACATATTTATGAAAAAGAGATTATTGGCTATGTTGAGTACCTTGGTAAATATCTTTGTATTGATAACAATGGATATATTGTGGATTATACGAATAAGCCTAAGGAACAACCGATTGTCAAAGGAATTGATGTTTCAGAGTTTACAGTTTATGAACCATTAGATGTGAATAAATCAATTGTTGATGCTGTATATACAATTTATCGCAACATGGAAGCATTTGACATACCAATTACTAGTGTTGATTTTTCTTATGGGAAAGATACAGAAATTACACTTCAATGTGAGAATTTAGCAATATATATAGGTGATGTATCAAGAATTGAAGAAAAATTTCAGTTGATGCGCGAGATTATTAACACATTACCTGAAGGTGAACAAGGTATATTATCCATTGAAAATGTAGATCAAAACATAATTTTTAAAAGTAGCAACACCATATCTTGAAAATAAAATTGATTTATAGCATATATTGTATATTTATTACTTGCAAAAAGTGAATAAAATACTTATACTAGATACAAAGGTAGAGTAGATTAGGTGAATAAAAAAACACGTATTTTAGAACGTGAGGAGGATATAAATTGTTGGAAATTAAAGCGAATGAAACAAATACAGCAGCAAAGATTATAGTCGTAGGTATAGGTGGTGGCGGTAATAACGCTGTCAATCGCATGATTGAAGGAAATCTAGAAGGTGTAGACTTTGTAGCCATTAATACAGATTCACAAGCATTACAAGCTTCAAAGGCACCCATAAAAATTCAAATCGGTGAAAAGCTGACTCGAGGATTAGGCGCAGGTGCAAAGCCAGAGATTGGACTTAAAGCAGCAGAAGAGAGCCGTGATGAGTTGGCAGACATGATAAAAGATGCAGATATGGTTTTTATAACAGCAGGAATGGGCGGTGGAACCGGTACTGGTGCAGCCCCAGTTGTAGCATCGATAGCTAGAGAATTAGACATTTTAACCGTTGGTGTTGTGACAAAGCCTTTTATTTTTGAGGGTAAGGCACGAATGGCAAATGCGATGATAGGTATTGATGAGCTTAAGCGGTTCGTAGATACACTTATTGTTATTCCGAATCAAAAACTCCTCAGTGTTATTGATCGTCGAACAACAATGCGGGATGCCTTTAAAAAAGCGGATGAAGTGTTACAACAAGGTGTTCAAGGGATTTCTGATCTTATATACACGCCGGGAATCATTAACTTGGATTTTGCTGACGTTGCAACGGTTATGAGTAATAAAGGTGTTGCTCATATTGGTGTGGGTCATGCCCATGGAGAAAATAAAGCGGAAGATGCAGCAAAATTAGCGATTTCAAGTCCACTTCTTGAAACAACAATGGCCGGTGCGCGTCATATGCTCATTAATATTAGCGGTGATTCAAACATGTCTATGTTTGATGCAAATGACGCTATTCAACTCATTCAAGAAGCAGCAGGTAATAATGCCAATGTTATTTATGGACAAAGTATTGATGATACACTAGAAGATCAAATTATTGTTACCGTTATTGCAACAGGATTTGAAGAAACAGATGAAGAGTCTATCGCCGTTGTTCCTGAACAAGCAAAAGAAACAACAATAGAAGAAAAAGTGGCAGAAGCAGAAAAAAGTGAAGAGGTAGATACTGTGACCACAAAAGAATCTGATGAAACGGTACAACCGTCGAAACCTACTGTAACGAATTCATATGATCGAATTGAAATACCTGAGTTCTTGCAAAAACGTAAAAAGCTCTAGGAGGTATTTATGAGATGTCCATATTGCAATAGTGATGCAATACGCGTAATTGACTCAAGACCGTCTGATGAACAAAATGCGATACGACGACGTCGACATTGTGAGGAATGTGATCGAAGGTTTACTACCTACGAAACCATTGAAAGTGCTCCACTTATTGTTATTAAAAAAGATCGCTCCCGAGAACCATATTCAAGGGATAAAATCTTGTCCGGATTAATTCGGTCATGCCATAAGCGACCTATATCTATGTCGCAAATTGATGCAATCATTGATACTATTGAGAATAATTTATATAATACAATGAAAAAAGAAGTCGATAGTGCCTATATCGGCGAACTCGTAATGGAACAACTTAAGCAACTAGATCAAGTCGCATATGTGCGGTTTGCATCGATTTACCGAGAATTTAAAGATATTAATACATTTATGGACGAACTAAATAAGATGATTACGGAAGAATAATCGTTCGTATAAAAGATATATATTTTCTAATATATATCTTTTATTATATAAAAAGAAAACGTTAAATATAAAACTTATATGTTTAGTAGGAAAAAAGTGTTGACAAAGGAGTATCTACTTGGTACTATGATTTTAATCCTTCTTAATCACTGATTCATGAAAGTAGTGTTTAGGGTGAAAAGGAGCAATTAAAGGATATGACGTTACAAGAACTTGTTGATGAGTATTGAGCTACATAGGAGGATGCAATATGGAAAAAAACTACAAATTTGATACACTACAATTACATGGAGGGCAAGAACCTGATCCAACAACCGGATCACGTGCTGTTCCAATTTATCAAACAACTTCATTTAATTTTCGAGATTTTGACCATGGGGAAAATCTTTTTGCCTTAAAGGAACCGGGTAATATTTATACACGAATAATGAACCCTACAACAGCTGTATTTGAAGAACGTATGACCTTATTAGAAGGTGGAGTCGGAGCATTGGCTGTTGCTTCAGGTTCAGCAGCGATTACATATTCTATCTTGAATATTACGGGTGTAGGTGATGAAATTGTTGCTGCAAATACTCTCTATGGCGGAACTTATAATCTATTTGCAAACACTTTACCTCAGTATGGAATAAAAACAAATTTTGTTGAACCGGATTCAGCAGAAAATTTTGCAGATGCGATTACAGATAAAACAAAAGCGATTTTTATTGAATCCATTGGTAATCCAAGAGCGAATATCATTGACATTGAAGCAGTCGCTAAAATAGCCCATGAGCATCAGATTCCTTTAATTGTTGACAACACATTTGGAACGCCATATCTGATTCGTCCCTTTGAATTTGGGGCAGATATTGTTGTTCACTCAGCAACCAAATATATTGGTGGACATGGTACATCAATTGGTGGTGTTGTTATTGATTCAGGAAAGTTCGATTGGGCGGCAACAGATAAGTTTCCTAAACTTACTGAACCGGATCCAAGTTATCATGGTGTTGTTTATTCAAAGGATATCGGAGCCCCAGCATATATCATAAAAATGCGTGTAAGCTTATTACGTGACACAGGGGCAGCCCTAAGTCCTTTTAATGCGTTTCTGTTTTTACAAGGACTAGAGACCCTATCATTACGTGTTCAAAGGCATGTTGATAATGCACTAAAAATCGCAGAATTTTTAGAAAACCATCCAAAAGTAAAATGGGTCAATTATCCGGGATTAAAATCAAGTCCATATTATGAATTAAAAGAAAAATATCTTCCGAAAGGCGCCGGTGCTATTTTTACTTTCGGCATTGAAGGTGGATATGAGGCAGCAAAGAGTTTTATAAATCGACTCGAATTATTTAGTCTTTTAGCAAATGTTGCGGATGCAAAATCCTTAGTTATTCATCCGGCATCAACGACCCATCAACAATTATCTGATGAGGCAAAGCAAGCAGCTGGTGTAACACAAGATCTTATTCGATTGTCTGTTGGAATAGAAGATGCTGAAGATTTGATTAATGATTTGACGCAAGCGTTAGAAAGTTGAGGTAAACTATGAATGTCCATAATCATATGACAGAGTTAATTGGAAAAACACCCATGCTTCGTTTAGATCGTATCGGTAAAGCGCATGGTGTATTGGGAAATGTCATTGGAAAGCTTGAATTTTCTAATCCGGGAGGAAGTGTCAAAGATCGTATTGCGCTTAATATGATCGAAAAAGCAGAAAAAGAAGGAAATTTAGATGCTGATACAATCATTATTGAACCAACGAGTGGTAATACAGGTATTGGATTAGCTTCAATTGCAGCTGCAAGAGGATATAAAATTATTCTTACCATGCCGGAATCAATGAGTATTGAACGTCGTCGATTGTTGGGAAGTTTTGGAGCGGAAATTGTCTTGACTGAGAGCGCAAAAGGAATGCGAGGCGCGATTGACAAAGCGAATGAGTTGGCGAAAAATTACAAAAAAGTATTTATACCAAGTCAATTTGATAACCCGGCAAATCCGGAGATGCATAAAAAAACAACGGCTGTTGAAATTGTACATGATATGGATAAAAAGGTAGATGCTTTTGTAGCTGGAGTTGGTACCGGCGGAACGATAACAGGTGTCGGTAATGTGTTAAAGTCGGAGGTTCCGGATGCTTATATTGTAGCAGTTGAACCGAGTGATTCACCAGTTCTTTCCGGTGGAAATCCAGGTCCGCATAAAATACAAGGAATTGGTGCAGGATTTATTCCAAAAGTAATGGATGTAAATATTCTTGATGAGATTATTCAAGTGAGCAATGAAGATGCCATTGAAACGGCAAGAGAAATAGCTCGTGTTGAAGGAATACTTGTTGGAATATCTGCTGGAGCGAATGTATATGCAGCGATTCAATTGGCAAAACGTGAAGAATTTAGAGACAAAAATATTGTCACCATTATTTGCGATACAGGTGAGAGGTACTTATCAACAGGGTTATTTGATTAACTAAGCTCATAATACAAAATGTGCATCGAAAGTTGATGCACATTTTTTTTGCAATGCTAGGGAAAAAGTTTGATTGTAGATTTGGATATGTGTAGGTATAATCAAATCAGGAGGTTATCTATGTATTGTAAAATTATTTGTGGAACATTATTAGGGATACAAGGGATGTTAATTGATGTTGAAGTCGATATTTCAGAAGGATTTCCAAAGTTAGACATTGTAGGTATGCCGGGGAGTATTATCAAGGAAGCAAAGGAGCGGGTAAGAACTGGGATTAAAAATTCAGGATATACATTTCCCTATAAACGGATCACAATCAATCTAGCGCCTGCCCATATTCGCAAAGAAGGGGTAGGATTTGACTTAGCTATTGCAATCGGCATTTTGTCTTGTGAGCGTGTTATATCAATAGATAACTTAAAGGATACAATTGTATTGGGTGAGTTGGCTCTTGATGGTCATATTCGTCCAATAAAAGGTATAGTCTCATTATTAGATGAAGCTCAAAAGCAAGGCATGCATCGATGTATAATACCAAAAGAAAATCTGAATGAAGCGCAATTAATCAAAGATTTAGACATTATTGGAGTTACTAATCTACGTGAGGTGGTTCATTATATTAATTCTGAATATCATGGCTATGATTATGGGTTTAACAGAGACCAGTATCATGCAATGAAGAATCCAGAGTATATTCAGGAGGATTTTTCTCAAGTCATTGGTCAGACACATGCAAAGCGTGGTTTAGAAATTGCAGTGAGTGGTATGCATCATGCCATGTTAAAGGGGCCGCCAGGCATTGGAAAAACAATGTTAGCGAAACGTGTTAAAACGATTTTGCCGCCCCTATCCGATGATGAGATTATAGATTTAACTAAAATTTATTCGGCTGCTGAAAAATTATTAAATACGAATCGCATTATTACAGAACGCCCCTTTAGATATCCCCACCATTCAATTACACGTGCAAGTTTTATTGGCGGAGGTTCTTTAGCTAAACCGGGAGAGATTAGTATGTCACACAAAGGCGTTTTAATGTTAGATGAATTCCCGGAATTTCGTAAAGACGTTATTGAATCGCTACGAGAACCTCTAGAGCAAGGTTATATTCTTTTATCTAGAAATCATCATGTTTTTTCTTTTCCGGCGGATTTTATTTTAATCGCCGCAATGAATCCATGTCCATGTGGTTACTTTCCAAATTCGGAAAAATGTCAATGTTTGCCATCTCAAATTGAGAAATATCATAACAAAATAAGTGGTGCTATCCTCGATCGTATTGATTTACATGTTGAAATGATGCCTATAGATTATAAACAGTTAAAAGAACACCAAAGTGGTGAATCTTCACAAGAGATATTACGACGCGTTGAACAGGTACATGCTGTTCAAAAAGAGCGATATATTAATGAACCGTTTTCTTATAATGCCAATATTCCCGTTGAAAAGATTCAACATTATTGTCAGCTTACAGCAAAAGCGGATAACTTGCTCAAGAGAGTCTATCTTCAATTTAATCTCAGCTCTCGTTGTTATCACCGATTACTGAAAGTTGCAAGAACAATTGCAGACATGACAAATAGTAGTGTTATTAATGAAAACCATGTGGCAGAAGCTATTTTGTTTAAGCAAGATGCTTGATAATTCCATTCATAATCGTTATAATGACATAGGTAAGTAATGAATGAATGGAGGAACGGCATTGAATCCAATTATCGAAATCGATCAGAATAAACTTTCTGAGAATTTAGCAACAATTCAAGGAATTACAAGAGATAATGTAAAAATAATGGCCATAATCAAAAGTAATGCATACGGACATGGTATTCTAGAGATTGCAAAAGCACTGTCATTTCAGGTTGACTGTTTTGGAGTGGGTTTTTTTAATGAAGCGCTCGCCTTGAGAGAACAAGGGATTATACAAGATATATTGGTTTTAGGACCTTCGTATGACTTTGCTGTAGCTATTGAAAATAAGATTACAATTACAGTAGAAAGCATTGGTCAAGGTCTTCAATTATTTGATTTTGTGGAAAAAAATCTAATGAATACAAGTAAGAAAATAAGTATTCATATAAAAGTTGATACGGGATTTGGACGATTTGGGTTTCACGAAAAGGACTTAAAACTGTTTTTAGAACAATATAAAAAGTATGAAGAATATATTATGATTCGAGGCTTTTATTCACATATAGCAACGACAAAAAGTGGAGATGACTTATATGTTCAAAAACAAAATGAACGGTTTATACAATATAAAATGCTGTTTGCGGATTTTGTAAAATCCAAACATGTGATTTTTCATCTTGCAAATTCGGAGATTGCAATTGATTATCCAAGTATGCATTATGATATGATTCGCATAGGCAATGCTTTATTCGGACCGGTTAATAGTAAGAAAAAAATTGTATTAAAGCGAGTTGCAAGATTAATGTTACCGGTTGTAAGTGTACATGAACGCAAAAAAGGAGACCGTATTGGTTATGGGCTTCGTTACCGTTTTAAAAAAAATGGGAAGATGGGGGTTATTGAATCTGGTTTTTATGAGGGCATTGGCTTGGAAAAAAGTCCATTAGGGCAGTCGATAAAATATCGAATTATCTTTTATATGAAGAGCCTTATCAAAGTGATGCTTCGAAAAGACTATGTGAATTATAAAAATGTAAAATTACCAATTATAGGTATGGTAAATATGCAATTTACGATGGTCGATGTAAGTGATGTGAACATTGAAGTTGGTGACTTTGTCGAGCTTATTAAATCACCATTATATATTAAAGAAAACGTCGAACGCCGACATATTTTGGAGGGTAATCATGGAATTAGTAACGAATCTTGATCGTCATATTTATAAAGATTGGAATGAGACACATCAATATGGACAAATTCTTCAATCCGAAGAGTGGGGGATGTTTAAAAGTAAAGGTGCATGGAATTATGAACTGATTGGGTTAAAAGATCAAGGTAAGCTTGTTGGGGCATGCATGTTGTTAAAAAGAAAGCTCCCATTGCTTAATAGATATATGTTTTATGCACCTCGGGGATTTGTTTTGGATTATACAAACCGAAAAGTTGTCGAAGAATTTACGAAACACATAAGTGAATATGCAAAAGCACATAAAGGAATTATGGTGAAAATAGACCCCTGTGTTATGTATCGTGAGCACGATGCAGAAGGACACCTTGTTGAGGGCGGTTTTAATCATGCTGATATCATACATATGCTTTGTGATTTGGGATATCAGCATAAAGGCATTACCCTCGATTTTGATGGGATACAACCACGATTTGTCTATCGATTGCCACTGGATCGAAGTCTAGATGCATTGATGAAAAAATTTCATCATAAAACGCGTTACAATATCCGTCTAGCAGAAAAAAAAGGTGTTGAGATATATGAAGGTTCTCGTGATGAACTTAAATTATTTGAAAAAATTATGCGCGTTACCGGAGAGCGGGACGGCTTTATTCCAAGATCGCTTGACTATTTTCAAAGTATGTATGACGTTTTATATCCTGCAGGTAAATTGAAGTTTTATCTTGCAAAATATAACGTAAAAAAAGCTCTGGAAATTGTGGGTAAGCAGTTGGAACAAGAAGAGTCAAAAGAGAAAAAAGATGAAAAACGCATAGACAAATTGAGGAAAGAGGAAAAAGAGTTAAATGATTTGTGCCAGGAACATCCAAATGGGCTTGTTGTGTCAGGAACGATTATGCTAGTGAATGGAAAAACGGCTTGGTACCTCTATGGAGCAAGCGATAACGCATTTCGTAATATTATGCCAAACTATCTTATACAATGGCAAATGATTCAAGATGCCTATGAAATGGGATGTACAATGTATGATTTCAGAGGCATATCAGGTGATTTGAGTCCGGATAATCCATTGCATGGGCTCTATCGCTTCAAAAAAGGATTCACAGGTGAATTTGTTGAATATATTGGCGAGTTTGATTTAATCATTCGACCATTAAGCTACAAGTTATTTGAACATGGAGTACCATTTATAAAGAAAATCATTCGCAAGGTAAAATGGTAAAATTAAGATAAGGGAGAGTTATGAAAAAAGAGGTATACCATATTTGGTTAAGTCAAGCACCCGGGATTACACCTAGAGGTGCTTGGTATTTATATAAAGAATTTCAAAATGTTGAAAAAATATACCAATGTCCGCGTCAAGAAATCATAGAGTATTTTCAAAGTATTGAAGGACGACTAGGGTCAGGATTTATAACCAATCATGAGGAAGATGCGTGGGAACGATATAAAGAAAAAATCGTTGAAATTGAAACATATTACAATAAAATTCGCCAAAAAAATGTAAAAGTCTTGTTGCCGGAACAAGAAAATTTTCCTAAACGTTTATTAGAAATTGATGATTGTCCGATTGCGCTATATGCAAAAGGTAATGTTCATTTACCACAATTTTCTATAGGTATTGTAGGTTCTCGTAGAGCCAGTGATTATGGAAAAGCAATGGCAAAATATTTTGCAAAAGAGTTAGCACGCCTTGGTATAAATGTCGTTAGTGGTTTGGCATATGGTATTGACGTGCATGCGCATATGGGTTGCATTGAAGACGAACGATATACAACTGCAGTTCTAGGAGGCGGATTACACGAGTGTTATCCGAAACGCCACGAAAAGTTTTTTCAAGAAATACAAAAGTGTGGATGTATTTTGTCAGAAGAACCTTATGGACGAAATGTCCAGCCATATATGTTTCCGAAACGAAATCGAATTATCAGTGGTATGAGTGATGGAATAATCGTTATTGAAGCGGCAAAAAAAAGTGGGTCCCTTATCACTTCGGATTATGCTTTGGAACAAGGTCGAGATGTATTGGCTGTTCCTGGACGATTATTTGACAAATCTTGTCAAGGGTCCAATCATTTGATTAAACAAGGCGCAAAACCTATCTTTGACGTTGATGATATCCTTGATGAGCTTGGAATAATCATGAATGATAAAGGGAAGAATGTAGATGAATTTGAAAAAAAACTTGAAGAAAAAGAAAATATAGTATATTCTTGTATAAGTTACGACCCTGTTCATGTGGATCAAATTGTTCATCAGATTTATGGACAAAAACAAGACAAGTGTATTTTGGAACATGATGAAATCATGATTATTCTTTTAAGTTTAGAGTTAAAAGGATTCATTGAGAAAAAATCAGGGTGTTATTATACACGTTTGGAGGTTTAGAATGGCAAAAAACTTAGTTATCGTTGAGTCCCCGGCTAAAGCAAAAACAATCAAGAAATTTTTAGGTTCAAATTATAAAATTGAAGCGTCTATGGGACACGTACGCGATCTGCCAAAAAGTCAATTAGGTGTTGATCCGGAAAACGACTTTGAACCAAAATATATAACAATTCGTGGAAAAGGTGAACTCCTTGCAAAATTGAAAAAAGAAGCAAAAAAATCAACGAAAGTCTTCTTAGCGACTGACCCGGACCGTGAAGGTGAAGCGATTTCTTGGCACTTATATAATGCACTGGCGCCATTAAATGATAATATTTATCGGATTACCTTTAACGAGATTACAAAAGAAGCGGTTAAAGGATCTATAAAAGCAGCACGTAAAATTGATATGGACCTTGTCGATGCTCAGCAGGCGCGTCGAATTTTAGATAGAATTGTAGGATATAAAATCAGCCCCTTATTATGGAAGAAAGTAAAAAAAGGATTAAGTGCAGGACGTGTTCAATCGGTTGCATTGAAGTTAATTTGTCAACGGGAAAAGATAATTGAACAATTTATTCCGGAAGAATATTGGACTATTGACGCAACAATTAAGGCGAATGGATTAAAAGATCCATTTACAGCTAATTTTTATGGAAATAAAGATGGGAAAATTCAACTTTCGAAAAAATCAGAAGTTAATGAGATATTGTCGACGATAGAAAATCAACCGGTATCGATTGAAGATATTAAGAACTCTGACCGGATTAGAAAACCCAATTTGCCATTTACAACAAGTACATTGCAACAAGAAGCTTCAAAAAAATTGAATTTCACTACATCTAAGACCATGCGCATTGCCCAACAATTATACGAAGGTGTAGATATTCCCGGACGAGGTACGACAGGATTAATTACCTATCTGCGTACAGATTCTACACGAATTGCTAATCAAGCACATAATGAAGTGATTGATTTTATTAATGAAAATTATGGAAGCGAATATATAAATAGCAAACCAATTGCAGTTCAAAAAAGTGATTCGGCTCAAGATGCTCATGAGGCCATCCGACCTACTTACACAGAATTAGAACCCCTATCAATTAAAGCATCTTTGTCGAGAGAACAATATCGCCTATATCAATTGATTTGGACCCGATTTGTTGCTTCACGAATGAAGCCGGCAATATATAATCGACAGCGAATTACCATGTACATTGCAAAGTATCAATTTAGAACAAATGTTCAAACTTTAAAATTCGATGGATTTTTAAAGGTCTATAATCATGATGATGATGATCGTGATGCCGTTGTCAAAAAACAACTTGCCATAAAAACGGATACAAAACTTGCAATGAAATCCGTAGAAGGTATTCAACATTTTACCCAACCACCAGCTAGATATACGGAAGCGGCTTTAGTTAAAACTCTTGAAGAAAACGGTGTGGGGAGACCAAGTACTTATGCTCCAACAATCTCTACCATTCTTGCCCGTGGTTATGTAGGCAAGGAGCAAAAGAAATTGTTTCCGACGGAGCTTGGAGAAATAGTATACGAAATATTAAAAGGTTACTTCGATGACATTATCAATGTAGATTTTACGGCTAATTTAGAAAAAGAGCTCGATCAAGTGGAAGAAGGAGATATTCCATGGAAAGATGTTCTGCGAAAATTTTATCCCGGCTTTGAGATTCTTGTTGAAACAGCGGAAGAAGAAGTGAGTAAAATTGAAATAAAAGATGAAGAAACCGATATTCCTTGTGAACTGTGCGGACGAAACTTAGTTATAAAAATGGGACGATATGGAAAGTTTTTAGCTTGTCCTGGCTTCCCGGAATGTAGAAATACAAAACCTCTTCTTGAAAAGGTGGATGATGTTCAATGTCCAAAGTGTGAAGGAGATGTTCTTGTTAAGAAAACAAAAAAAGGACGACGATATTTTGGTTGTGAAAATAATCCGGAATGTGACTTCATGACTTGGAACAAACCATCAACAGAAAAATGTGAGCTATGTGGTAGTATGATGGTGGAAAAAGGTAAAAAATTGTTATGTATTAATGAAACTTGTAAGAACATTCAAGAAAAAAACCAAGAAGAAGATGAAGATGCGTGAAATTTGTCTACAATTTCCTTGTCTTCTATTATGGATTAAGATATAATAGAATTTAGGCGTATAGCTGAAAATGTTAGTAGGAGGAAAAAGGTAGTGAGTGTTGAACTATTAGACCGCACCAGAAAAATCAATAAGCTTTTACAAAAAACAGGAACAGAGCGAGTGGTTTTTCAAGACATTTGTGAAGTAATGAGTGACATTTTAGATTCAACGGTATTAGTGCTTAGTAAAAAGGGAAAGTTACTGGCACAATATTCTAAACAAACCATTGAACCGATTACAGAATTATTAACCTCTGAGAATAAAGAGATTATTGATTTACAGTTAAACGAACGATTATTAAACATTTTGTCCACCAAAGAAAATATTAATTTTCTCACTTTAGGAATCAAAAAAATATACACAGAAGAGGGATATATTGGTATGGTTTCTCCTATCGATATTGCAGGAGAACGTTTAGGTACATTAGTGATGTATCGATTGCATTCGTTTTATGATATCGAAGATATTATATTGGCTGAATATGGTTCGACGGTTGTGGGATTGGAAATCATGCGTTCGATTAATGAAGAAAATTCAGAAGAGCTCAGAAAGAGTAGTATTGTGAAATCAGCAGTAGGAACACTCTCTTTTTCTGAACAGGAAGCTATTAAGCATATTTTCGACGAATTGGATGGGAATGAAGGCATTCTTGTTGCTTCAAAAGTGGCGGATCGTGTAGGTATTACACGAAGCGTTATCGTTAATGCGCTACGTAAGTTTGAAAGTGCAGGGGTGATTGAATCCAGATCATTGGGGATGAAGGGAACGTATATTAAGATTTTAAATAGTATTTTAAAAGATGAAATTGATAAAATATAAAGTGATGAGATATAAGAAGAGATGCATTGTCTCTTCTTATTTTTAAAAGGTCAATATAATTTACTTTTTTCAAAATAGCGGTTGTGTTCTTAACAATAAACTGATACAATGTATGATAGATTAAACTGAAAGGAGTATGGGGATGTCTTTTTTTGATTCGATGAATGTTAGTGCAACGGGAATGACAGCACAGCGATTACGCATGGATACAATATCGCAAAATATTGCAAATGTAAACACAACAAAAGGTGATGATGGACAAGCGTATCGAAGAAAAACGGTTGTATTTCAAGAGATTAATGACGGCAAGAATTTTCGATCACATTTAAATCGATATATGCAAAAAGGTAACCAACCAACGAGTGGTGGAGTAAAGGTGCGTCAAATTATCGAAGATAATTCACCGTTGACCCAAGTATATGATCCTTCTCATCCAGATGCGAATGAACAAGGATATGTCGAGATGCCAAACGTGAATGTCGTTGAAGAGATGACCAATCTTATATCTGCAAACCGTTCATATGAGGCAAATATCACCGCGTTTAATGCAACGAAAGCAATGGCAGCAAAAGCATTAGAAATCGGAAGATAATCTGAGGTGAAATGATGGACATTAGAAGTATTAATAATTTGATCAGTGAGCTTCCCAAAGTGGGAATGCAACAAAAAGAAACAAATACAACAGTTTTTTCAGACATGTATAAGTCGGCAATTAATATGTTGGATCAAACGAATACCCTACAAAAACAAGCTGAACAATCAGCGATGAGTTTTGCCATTGGTGATATTGATAATATTCATGAAGTAATGATTGCGCAAGAAAAGGCGACAGTTGCTCTTCAATATACGGTTCAAATTAGGGATAAAGTCTTGGAAGCATATAATGAAATCATGCGAATGCAAATATAAATAAATTCAATGAGGTGTAGGAAATGCCCGAGTTTTTGAATCGGATATCAAATCAATTAACGGAGTTTTGGGATAAATATTCAACGAAACAAAAGATACAAATGGTGGCAACGATTGCTATAGGAATTATAGCTTTGGTTGCTCTTGTGATGTTCTTAAATCGCCCACAATACGAACTTTTACAAGGTGATTTAGAGCCCTCTCAAGTGAATGTCATCGTAGAGACATTAAATACGGCAGGCATTAATAATCAAGTTGGTGACGATGCCAGAAGTATTTATGTTGAACAAGGTAGCACACGAGATGCGACCTTAGCCTTGGCGGAGATAGGTATCTTATCTGGTGACGATCTTACCTATGATGATTTGTTTGAGAGCTCAATTATGACAACAGAATCAGAAAGAGCCTTAAAACGAAAAGAATTTTTAAAAACAAGTCTTGCAAATACAATTGAACTGATTGAAGGTGTAGAACAAGCAGAAGTAGAATTAGTCATGCCTGAATCAGATCGAACGATCTTAGATGAAGCAAAAGAATCCAAAGCAAGTATACTTATTACGACAAATGAAAAATTAGCAAGTGGCAGTGTTGAGAGTATTGCAAAGCTGGTTGCAACAGGTGTTGATAATCTTTCTTTAAATAATGTAACAGTTATTGATTCTACAGGAAGGTTATTGTTTGATGGGCAAACAGTGACAGATAGTATAGGGAATATTTCATCAAGAACTGAGTATGAGATGCAAAAAGAATTGATGGTTAAAAGTAATGTACGTTCTATTTTGCTGTCTGCAGGTGAGTATGATGATGCAATGGTTACGGTTGATTTAATCATTGATTTTGATGAATTAGAACAGGTGACTGAACGGCATAGTACACAAGATGGAACGAATACGGGTATTATCGTCGAAGATAACACTTACCTTGAAGAGTCCGAAAATGCCACGACAGGTGGGGTCCCGGGAACAGATGCTAATGGTGTTACAGACACAATGATTGCCGATGGTAATGAATCGACAGTAACGATAGAAGAACGTAACGTTGTTTATACATATGACACCGAAGTAGCTACCGCAGTAAAAGCTATTGGTGGCGTAATTTATGATGATTCAACGGTTTCTGTCTCACTGACAAAATACCGAACTTACGACCAAGGAATATTAGAAAGCCAAGAAGACGGTATTTTAGCAGGAAGAACTTGGGAACAGTTTAAATATGACATCATGCAAGAAGGACGAACAAAAATCGAAGATATTGATGAGGATATCGTAGAGATGATTCGAATGGCGAGCAATGTCGATAATGTGATGGTTCTTGCATATGAAGTCCCAAGATTTATTGATCGTGAAGCAGAAGAATCAAATATGAGCGATTATCTATTAATCGGTATCATTGTTTTGATGATCTTATTACTTGGATATGCAGTGTATAAAGGTACTGAACCAGTAGAAATTAGAGAGATTGAACCGGAATTATCCGTTGAAGAAATGTTGGCATCAACACGTCAGGTATCAGATTTGGATTCGATTGAATTTGATGGGAAAAGTGATGCAAGAGTACAAATTGAAAACTTTGTAGAAGATAATCCGGATGCAGTGGCTTTATTATTAAGAAACTGGTTAAATGAAGATTGGGAGTGATACGATGGCTGATTATAAAGGAATACAGAAAGCAGCAATTTTATTAATTGCATTAGGTCCTGAAAAATCTTCACAAATTTTTAAGCATTTAAAAGAAGAAGAGATTGAACAGTTGACTTTAGAAATTGCAAATACACGAAGTGTCAGTCCTGAAGTAAAAGAAAATATTATTAAAGAATTCTATGAAATTTGTATAGCGCAGCAATATATTGCTGAAGGTGGTATAGGTTATGCAAAAGATTTATTGGAAAAGGCCTTAGGATCTGACAAAGCCATGGAAGTCATTGGACGTTTGACATCCTCTTTACAAGTGCGACCTTTTGAATTCATTCGAAAAACAGAACCGAGTCAATTATTGAACTTTATACAGGACGAACACAATCAAACCATTGCCTTAATACTATCCTATTTAAGTGCAGCACAAGCATCGATGATTTTAGCTGCATTACCTCAGGAAAAACAAGCGGATGTAGCTAGACGTATTGCATCGATGGATCGAACCTCTCCAGATGTCATCAAAGATGTCGAAGATATTTTGGAGCGAAAGCTTTCATCTTTAGTCACACAAGACTATACAATTGTTGGTGGTGTTGATGCTATTGTTCAAATATTAAACTCTGTTGATCGAAGTACAGAAAAACATATTATGGAAACCTTAGAAATAGAAGATGCTGATTTAGCGGAAGAGATTCGCAAGAAAATGTTTGTATTTGAAGATATTCTATCGCTTGATGATCGATCCATTCAACGGGTACTTCGTGAAGTGGATAATAACGATTTGGGTATTGCCTTAAAAGGTGCGGTTGAAGAAGTTCAAAATGTTATTTTTAATAACTTATCTAAACGATTGGCAACAATGATTCGAGAAGAAATGGAATATATGGGACCTGTACGGTTAAAAGACGTTGAAGAAGCACAACAAAAGATTGTAAATATTATACGTAAACTTGAAGACAGTGGAGAGATTGTTATCAGCCGTGGTGGAGGTGACGAAATCATTGTCTAGAATTGTGAAGTCCAATTTTGTCTCATTTACAGAACAAAAAAAAGAAATCAAGATTATTGCTAACAATGATCCGAAAGTATTAAAAAGTTCAATTAAAGCTGTAGAACATATAGAGGACCTTCATACAGATGAGATGCCTGATTTACATGAAGATTTGGATGCGCTTAAAGAAAAAATTACTGAAGAAGCCTATGATAAGGGATTAGAATTAGGACAACAAAAAGGATATGAAGAAGGCTATAAAAAAGGATATGAAGAAGGCAAGGCAACAGGTCAGGATGAGGGGCGACGTTTATTAGAAACAGAACGTGATGCTCTATACCAAGAAATTGAACACTTACGTGCTGAGAACAATGAACAATTCGAAGCTCAAAAAAAAGCCCTTGAGCCCAAAATGTTATACATTATTGAAGCTCTTGTTACAAAGCTCATAGGTATTCAAAGCGTAAGTCAGGATACAATCATGTACTTAATAAAAAGTGGTATGAATGAGTTGGATTTACACGGAGATCTTGTTATTAAAGTTTCTTCCTTTGACGTCGACGAAGTATTAGAACATAAACAAGGTATCGTTGAGGGACTGAGTGAAAAGATTGATGTGGAGATTCTTGTCGATCAACAGTTGGAAAAAAATGAATGTATCATCGAAACCAATATGGGAAGTATCGATTGCTCGTTAGGTACCCAAATGGAAGCCTTATTACAGGAACTTAGACTCATAAGAGAAAGCTTGGAAGGTGATGGTTTTAATGCCTGATATAGACTTTAAAAAATACGATAAACTCATGGCTAAATCATATATCAAACAAATGGGAAGAGTGGTAAAAATTGTCGGGTTAACGATTGAGTCGCTAGGTCCTCAAGTTTCAGTAGGCGATGCATGTATGATTACGTCAGGAAATCATCACAAAAAAGTTTTAGCAGAAGTTGTTGGATTTAAAGATAATCGAATATTGTTGATGCCTCTTGATGACATGGAAGGAATCGGACCCGGAAGTTATGTGGAATCCATAGGACATCCATTACAAGTATCCGTATCTGACCAATTATTGGGACGTATACTGGACGGACTAGGTAAACCGATTGATGATAAAGGCCCTTTATATACAGAAAAGCAATATAATATAGATAGTGATGCACCGGATCCTTTGAAACGCGATCGTATCAAGAAAATTTTGCCATTAGGTGTCAAAGCGATTGATGGTATGTTGACTGTTGGTGAAGGTCAAAGAGTCGGTATTTTTGCCGGAAGTGGTGTTGGAAAAAGTACCTTACTAGGAATGATTGCAAAAAACACAAAAGCGGATGTAAATGTTATTGCCTTAATTGGTGAGCGAGGTCGTGAAGTTCGGGAATTTATTGAAAGAGATCTGGGCAAAGAGGGTCTAAAACGTTCGGTCGTCGTGGTAGCAACTTCGGATAAACCAGCCATGGAACGACAAAAAGCTGCAAAAACAGCAACAGCTATTGCTGAATATTTTCGTGATCAAGGCAAAAGCGTTTTACTTATGATGGACTCCTTAACACGATTTTCTATGGCACAACGTGAGATTGGTCTTGCTATTGGAGAACCACCGGTAAGTCGAGGTTATACTCCATCTGTATTTAGTGTTATGCCAAAATTGTTAGAGCGAACAGGAAATTCTGATTGCGGTTCAATCACTGCATTATATACTGTTTTAGTTGATGGGGACGATATGAATGAACCGATTACCGATGCCGCACGTGGTATTTTGGATGGGCATATTGTTTTGTCACGACGTATAGCGAATAAAAACCATTATCCTGCAATCGATATATTACAGAGTGTGTCAAGGGTTATGAATGAAGTTGTATCAAAAGAACATAAGAAATATGCAAATTATTTAACAGCAATTGTTGCTACCTATAGAGATTCAGAAGACCTGATTAATATAGGCGCTTACTCGAAAGGGAGCAATCCTGATATTGATGAGGCTATTGATAAGATTAAAGCCGTTAACAATTTTTTGCGACAAGAAGTCGATGAACGTTTCGATATTGATGAAGTTACACGAGAACTAGAGAGTATCTATTCAAGTAGCACAAATGAATGATAGGTGAAGAATCATGGCAAAGTTTGATTTTCCCATGGAACAAGTATTTCAAGTAAAGAAAAAACTGGAAAAGCAAAAGCAATTAGAGTTGGGGAAAGCAATGCAAACTTTAAGTAAAAGTCAGGAGCGTTTATTGGAAATTGAAGGTCAACTACATGAAGCAAACCAGCGTTTTCAAATAAATCTATCTACCGGTCGTGTCAACTCTTCGGAAATGAAAAGCGCACATGAACGTATTCGTTATTTTCATCAAGCAATGACTGAACAAAAAAAGTTGATTCGACAAGATAAACTCAAGGTTGAACAAGCAAAAGAAGCATTAAAAACGGCCTTGCAAGATCGAAAAATATTTGAAAGTTTGAAAGAAAAAGCTTTTGAAAGCTATATAGAAAATGAAAAATTAGAAGAAGCTAAACGACTCGATGAAATTGTGAGTTACAAATATAGAAATTCGTAATTAGGAGGCAGGTCATGGCAGAAGAAATATCACAAAAAAAACGTGGTGGAAAAATACGAACGATAGTTATTATCGCATTAGTAGCTATTCTAATACTATTTGGTATTTTTGTTGCCCTTCTTAAATTCGATGTTGGTTCACTTGGAACCGAAATTGTTGGACCTGAAATTCAAAATATCCCCGGTGCTACGTTCATTCTTCCATCGATGCCTGAAACAGCTGACGATTCTTTGTCGGAGGAAGGCTATCAATCATTAGAAGAAGTTGTAGAAATATTAAAAGTTACCGAAAATTTACTTAAGGAAAAGGAGGAAGAAGCCGAAACACTTATTGAACAGATTAATCAGCTTCAAAATGAAAATGCTCGCTTACAAACCTTTGAAGATCGATATTTAGAATTCGATGAAGAAAAGGCCGAGTTTGATCGTTTTATTGTTGAACAATTTGATTCGGAAAGCTATCCAACGTGGTATGAAACAATGAATCCGGATAATGCGGCAAGAATCTATGAAGAAGTTGTAAGAGAAGAAGCTAATAGCGAGGAACTTGAACAGCTCATTACAACATATGACGAGATGAAACCGGCAAATGCTGCAGCAATCCTATCAGAAATGAGTACGACGCGATTAGAGATGGTTGCTACAATCATCAAAAATCTGGATGCGCAACAAGCAGGTAAGATATTAGCTGCAATGGATACAAGTGTCGCAGCGAGAATTACAACATATCTTTATCCTGAAGAATGAAGCAAAGGAGGTAGTCAATGAATAGTATTGCTATGAACTTCGTAGCAAATTTGATGAACACTACATTTAAAGATGTGAATCATGTAAATCGTTCAGGACAAGGCTCGGATTCTTCAAGCTTCAAAGAAGTTATTCAAAAGACTCGAGATGTATCAAATAATTCTGAAGAGGGCCTTAATCGTAATGTGGAAAGTAAATCACAACCACAACGCTTTGAACGTCCCAATAAACGTGTTGAACAGTCATCAGAAAAAAATGATATAAAATCTCAAGAGAAGATTTCAAAAGAAGAAGTTCCTGTAGAAGTTGAAACAGGAGAGAAGAATGTCGTCACCAAGGATGAAAAAAACATTTCTTTAGAAGCTAACCAGCACATGGAGACGTTTTCATTAGAAATCATTCAAGCGATTGCGGATTTAATGAATGTATCCATTGATGAAGTACAAGCAACGTTACAAGAGCTTGAGATGGACATTGAAGATTTGTTTGATGTAGAGAAGCTTATGGAATTTGTTACTGTGCAGATGGGGCTTGAGTCGTCGACTGAATTATTGATGACAGAAGGTGCTGTTGAACAATACAAACAAGTAGCCGCTCTTTTAGAAGAGTTTTCTACAGCATTTAATGAACGCAAGCAATGGGTCACGGAACAAAGCGCAACAACCCAGGGCAAAGCAGATGAACAAGTTACTCTTAGCACAGAAATAATTGGTGCCACCAATCAGAGTCAAGAACAAGCTGAGATGAATTTTTCAAAACAGGAGTCATCAGAGGCCTTTGAACCTGCCGACTTAGATAAGTCTCTACTAACCACAAATAGCGAAGAAAAAAATCAGATTCCTACAGGGTTTGAATCGACGCTCAATCAAGTGGTTACTGAAAAAGTGGAAACAATTGTTATGAATGGAGAGATAAGAACTGTTCATACAGAAATCACTGCAAAAAATGTATTTGATCAAATTGTTACAGGACTTAAAGTAGAAGTAACACAAGGAAAACAAGATATCATGCTTCAATTACAACCTGAACATTTAGGAAAAATAGCTGTAAATATTTCCAGAGAAAATGGCATCATGACAGGTCAATTTGTAGCTGAATCTGAAGCAGTAAAAAGTTTAATTGAAAAGAACATTCCTGCTTTGAAGCAACAGCTCGAAGCTCAAGGAATTGATCTTCGTGACATAAAAATAACTGTAGGCGATTCAAAAGCTTTTTTTGCCGGAAAAGATAGTGAACGTGAATCAGAAAAATATCAACAAACAATGGGGCAGAATAAAAAACGACATTCAGGAATTGATCGTGTTCAACAGATGATCAATGAGCAACTTGAAGACGAGACACATGTTGAGAGAGCCAATCACATGGATTCAGAGATGAGTTCTATTGAGTTTCAAGCCTAGGAGGTGAATGTATGGCGTCAGTAGATGCAGTACAAGGTATTTTAGATAAGTATGGATTAAAAGATACATCACAAACGAGTTCAGATGAATTTTTAGGAAAAGATGCATTTTTAAATCTATTGGTTACACAAATGAAATATCAAGATCCATTAGAACCAACAACAAATGAGGATTTTTTAGCCCAAATGGCTCAGTTTTCATCCCTTGAACAGATGCAAAACTTAAATACATCCTTTCAATTATCCCAAGCAAATAACTTGATTGATAAATATGTTCAAGGAACGGTAACGAATGAAGTTTCTGGAAATAAGACAGAAGTTATCGGCATTGTAGATGCAGTAAATTTAAAAAATGGAGTTCCATATTTGCTTGTCAATGAACAAGAAATGGCATTAAGTAGTGTAACAACTGTTATTAGTGATTTTGGGACTGAAACTGTTGCAATGATTGAAGCTATTGAAGGTAATGGAAGTAAAATCGAAGCCATTGAAACACTTTTAAAGCAATTGCTTGGAGAAGAAGTGGCGGGAGAAGATACAACGGTAGAAGATGCAACTGAAGAACAAAATAGTGAAGAATAGGAGCTGATCCTATGATAATTAATAATCAAATGGCAAAATCGATTCAACAGTTAGGTCAAGTTACGAAACCCAATACGACGAATCAGACAGGGCGTCAGAGTCGTCAAGGTGAGTTTCAAAAAATACTTCATCAGCAGTTGAATCAAGAGCAAGAATTAAAATTTTCAAAGCATGCAAGTATGCGTTTAGAATCGCGACAGATTGACTTTAGTGCCAATCAACTCGAACGCTTACAAAACGGTTTGTCCAGTGCTCGAGATAAAGGTGTAAAAGAATCCTTAATGCTTGTGGATGATGTAGCATTGATTGTCAATGTGGAAAATGCAACTGTCGTTACGGCTTTGAATAAAGAAGAGAGCAAAGAACATGTTTTTACAAATATTGATGGAGCTTTATTGGTATAAGCCGGACCTTTTAGAGGAAGCTAAACGTTTTTGACTGATAGATAAAACGTACAATAAAGACTGTCACATAGGAGGTCAACAAATTATGATGCGATCAATGTATTCTGGTGTATCAGGTCTTCGGATACATCAGACAAAAATGGACGTTATCGGTAATAATATTGCCAACGTCAATACGGTTGGATTTAAATCCAGTCGTGCAACATTTAGTGAAATTTTTTCTCAAACGGTACAAGGTGCTTCAGGTGCCAATCAAAATAAAGGTGGTACAAACCCCATACAAATCGGGTTAGGTGCTACTCTGGGCTCAATTGATGTCAATATGACAGAAGGAGCTTCACAGCGTACAGACAATCCCTTAGATTTAAAAATTGAAGGTGAAGGTTTCTTCGTTGTTTCAGATATAACCGGAAACAAATTTACACGTGCCGGTGCCTTTAACATCGACTCTGTAGGTAACTTGGTTAGTGCAAGCGGCCTAAACCTTATGGGATGGGGTGTCGGTAATGATGGAGAAATCCAAAAAAATAAAGTTCAGCCATTACGAATTTTAAGTTCGGAAAATGTTTTTTCCGAGCCGGAAATGACATCAAAAGCAATTATTGGTGGGAATATTAATATGAATGATCCACAATTAGCTATTGCAGAAGGTGGCGTTCCCTTTACCATGACAATTTATGATTCATTAGGATATCCATATACAGCTGAGATGAATGTTCAAGAAACTGGAACAGCAAATGAATATGATATTACGATGACGGATGTTACTGATCAAAATGGAGTTTCAATTATTGGAGCTGCAACAGGGGCCGTAACGATAACCTTTGATGGTGCAACTGGAAAAATTACAAACACACCGGCTACTTTTGATATTACAGGACTTGATACAGCAAACTCAGATTTTTCCACAATCGAAGTTGATTTTGGAAGCTTGACCATGTTCTCAGGGAATACAACCATAGAAGCTAGAGCTGGAGATATAGACGGACTTGATTCCGGTAATCCGGCGGGGACGATTTCCGGTTATGAAATTAGTAGTGACGGAAAAATCTTAGGCCAATATACCAATGGTTCAACGAAGCTATTGGGTCAGATTGCTATTGCAGATTTTGACAATCCGGCAGGACTTCGTAAAGAAGGAAATAATTTGTTTACTGCAACAAGTAACTCTGGTGAATTTGATGGAATTGGTATTGATATATCATCCAATGGTGGAGCGATTAATTCTGGAGTTTTGGAAATGTCGAATGTAGACTTGTCAACAGAGTTTACGGAGATGATTACAACACAACGTGGATTCCAAGCAAATTCAAGGATTATTACATCCTCAGATGAAATGTTACAAGAGCTTGTAAACTTGAAGAGATAATGATAAAATAAGGTGATTGTGGTGTCAGACGATGATTGGCACCACAATTAACCATAGATTGAAGGTGTTAAAATGATTTATATCACAAAATTTAATCATCAAAAAGTTTTGTTAAATAATGATTTGATTGAACAAGTAGAAGAAACACCGGATACAGTAATTACTTTGACGACGGGGAAGAAGCTAGTTGTCACAGAGTCAATGAGTGAAATTTATGAAAA
>DDQW01000023.1:0-3759 GCA_002342805.1 Clostridiales bacterium UBA2432
GCCCTTTGACGGGACCTTAACGTTGGACTCGAATAAACGCACCTTTATTGGTGAAAGCCACTTGCGTCCGGCCTCGATTGAGGAAGACGTAAAAAAACGGTCGGTGCAAGAGTGGAAGGGGCGTTTTCATTTGCCCAATATGACCTATTTTTTACCGGAGGGAACGGATATAAGGAAGCTAGGTCATATTGATCTTGACGCCGACCCGTTTTTACACGACGGATACATTATTGTCGGTTTTGAAATACATGTCTACAAAAAAGGAATACGACAGTATCTCGGATATAAAAACGGATGGACGGAAGAAGGATTTGTGACAAACCAAGATTTAGAGACATATCGCTTAGGAGATGTGTTCATTTACAGTTCAAGCCGACGGGCTAGTCAGACCTATCGCTAGACATAATTTCATTTAATGGATAAATAAGATTTACACAAAAAGAACATATGTTTGCAAACGTATGTTCTTTTTGCTATAATAGACTTAGAAAAAATATGCGGTATAAGTATACTTAGGAGTGATGAAGATGTTGAGCGATGAAACAATGGAAAAACTAACGGTTTTAGCCGACGCGGCAAAATATGATGTCTCATGTTCGTCGAGTGGAGTTGGGCGGAAGAACAGTGGCGGTATTGGCAATTCTCAAAGTTTTGGAATATGTCATTCATGGGCTGCCGATGGACGATGCATAAGTTTGTTGAAGATATTAATGACCAACGTCTGCGCATATGATTGCGCCTATTGTGTCAACCGTGTCTCTAACGATGTTAAACGTGCAAGCTTTACACCGGAAGAAATTGCTGAGCTGACGATTGAATTTTATAGAAGGAACTACATAGAAGGACTTTTCTTGAGTTCGGCAGTCGAAATTAATCCTAATGCTACAATGGAACGAATCGTCAAAGCATTAAAGATTCTTCGCAATCAACATCACTTTGGCGGCTATATCCATGTTAAAGCAATTCCAGGTGCAGATCCCTTATTAATCAAAGAAGCTGGGTATTTAGCAGACAGAATGAGTGTCAATATTGAACTGGCAACAGAAGAAAGTCTTAAACTTTTGGCGCCTCAGAAATCTATAAAAAAATTATATCTGCCCATGCAAGAGATTAAAGAAGGAATTAGCCATGCCAAAGAAGAACAAGGAATTTATCGACATGCACCATCCTTTGTACCTGCCGGCCAATCCACACAAATGATTATCGGTGCAACAAGAGACACGGATCAGTCTATTCTCTTTCAAAGTGAAAAGCTATACAATCACTTTAATCTTAAACGGGTATATTACTCTGCCTATATGCCGGTGAATGAAGGGAAGTTACTTCCTTCGCTGCAGACAGAACCGCCATTATTACGTGAACATCGATTATATCAGGCGGATTGGCTATTACGATTTTACCATTTTTCGGCAGAAGAACTCTTAAGTATACAACAACCAAATTTAGACATGGATGTTGACCCGAAGATGATGTGGGCATTACGCCATTTAGACCAGTTTCCGATTGAAATTAATAAGGCGACCTATAAAGAATTGCTTCGTATACCAGGTATCGGCGTGAATTCGGCTCGGCGCATTATGGCTCAACGACGAGTACAATCAATCAGTTACGATGCTCTCAAAAAAATGGGCATTGTTCTCAAACGCGCCCGATTTTTCTTAACATGTCAGGGCAAGTATTATGGAGATTCCACTATATCCGAGGCACATATACGACAACAACTAGTGCCGGCAGAGACCCATCATCAAGTATCCCTCTTTGAACTGGGGGCGATTTCATGATTTTACTATATGATGATAGCTTTTATGGATTACTCACTTGTGTTTTTGAGCATTATTATGTAGAACCAGTGGAAGAAATATATTCAAAAGAACGATTTAAAGGTTCAATTATTGACAACTATCGCTTTGTAGAAACAGACCAAGAAAAAGCCAAACGTGTTGAAAAGGCTATTCGTGAAAAATTTTCGGACGATGGTTACATGGCATTATATCGAACGTTTTTATCCAATGATGATCATAAAGACTGCTATATACTTGACTATTTAATCCATGGATTCAAGCTAGGAAAAAAGATTGATTATCTTTACAGCGAGCCTTATGTTATTAATATTCGCAAACTAAGCAAAAAAGTCGGCTTCGAATCCCATCGCTTTCTAGGCCTTCTACGATTTGAGCAACGTGGGCCTTATTTATATGCACAATTTCAACCAGACCATGATATATTGCCCTTAATCGCAGGCCACTTTACAGATCGATTAAAAGAAGAACAAATAATTATTCATGATACATCTAGAAATAAAGCCATACTCGCACATCAAGGCAAATGGATTATCCAAGACATTCCCAAAAATCAACAGGAGCACATGTTAGAAAACCTTCCCGTTAGCGACGAAGAAAAAATGTTCCAAGAACTATGGAAAGGTTACTTCAAACACATAGCCATCCAAGGACGCTACAATCCAAAACTACAACAGAATTTTGTGCCTAAAAAGTATCGAAAGAATCTTGTGGAATTTAAATAATTTTTTTGGAACTTTTTCTTTTATATTACGTCATATGCATGACAACAGAAGTTGTTAGATAAAAAGAAAAAGAAAGAGGAATGAAAAATTGAAAAAAACACTATTAATGTTAAGTTTAGTGATGATCTTTGTTTTAGCGGGGTGTACCGTTGAAAAAGATAGTGAACAAAATCAAGAAAATCAAACAGAAGATGTAGTGGAAGATGTAGCAGAAGATGTAATAGAAGAAAATAACAGTGAGATGACGATGGAAGAGATCCTTGATGCAATGTATGCACAGTTAGACGTCGAATGGCCAAAATTTGTTAAACAACCATTAACAGAAGAAAATATGGAGTATATGCTAGGAGTTACCAACTTCGAGTTTATTGAAGGTGTTGTATCAGAACCAATGATGACAAGTCAAGCGCATTCTATTGTTTTATTTACTGTGAATGAATCCGCTGACATTGAAACAATAAAAGCAGATATTAAGGCGAATGTTGATGGACGTAAGTGGATTTGCGTTGAAGTTGCTGATGAAAATATTTTGGTTGATCATGTAGGCAATTATGTTGTGCTAATTATGGATAATAATAGCCGGGACTTAATGAGTGCCTTTAAAGAGATTATGGAATAATGGTTTTTTCAAGTATTAGTTTCCTATACTATTTTTTACCAATGGTGTTATTGCTATATGCAGTAACACCATATCGATATAAAAACATAACCCTATTTGCGAGTAGTTTGATCTTTTATTTTGCAGGTGAACCTATTTTTTTTATGTTATTGATTTTTTCATCGCTTATCGATTATACACACAGTCGGACGATAGAGCGTCACCGGGGTACGGGAAAGGCTAAAAGAGTATTGGTGCGTTCTTTAATACTGAATTTAGGACTGTTGATTGTTTTTAAGTATGGGAACTTTATTGTTGATAATATTAATGTTTTGTTTTCAACAGACATTGTGATTCCGACGATACCGCTTCCAATCGGTATTAGCTTTTTCACATTTCAAACAATGAGCTATACGATTGATGTCTATCGTGGGCAGGCGCGAGCACAAAAAAGTTTTTTGGGTGTAGGGACTTTTGTGGCTTTATTCCCTCAACTCATTGCAGGTCCGATTGTTCGCTATAAATCCGTGGAAAAAGAGTTGACAGAACGCGTGCACTCGTTGGAGCTTTTTGGCGCTGGGGTAGCACGTTTTATCATTGGTTTAGGGAAAAAAGTACTTCTAGCCAATACTTTGGC
>DDQW01000023.1:3779-44843 GCA_002342805.1 Clostridiales bacterium UBA2432
CTGTTTTAGCTGAAAAGACCTTGACGGCAAGCCAGCCTTCAGTTTTACACTATTGGCTTGGAGCGGTAGCTTTCACCTTTCAAATATATTTTGATTTTTCCGGATATAGTGATATGGCTATTGGATTAGGAAAAATGTTTGGGTTTCATTTTCCTGAAAATTTTAATTATCCATATATGGCCAAAAGTATTACAGACTTTTGGCGGCGATGGCATATGTCCTTGGGACAGTGGTTTCGAGACTACGTATATATTCCCCTTGGAGGAAACCGAGTCGGTAAGACAAGATGGTTTTTGAATATTTTTATCGTGTGGTTTTTAACAGGACTTTGGCATGGTGCGAGCTGGAATTACGTCCTGTGGGGCATTCTATTTGGAAGTTTGCTGATTCTAGAAAAGTACGGTGGGTTGACCTGGCTAAAAAAAATACCGGTGTTTTTCCAACATGTTTATGTGCTGTGCATTGTTCTATTCAGTTTTGTAATATTTAAATATGAATCGATGCAGGCCATGATGGAAATTTTTAAGGGTATGTTTGGCCGATTAGATATACCTATAGTGAGTCGTGAAAGCTTAATCGATTTAGAACAATATATAGTGACGTTTATTATTGCGGCAATTGGAGCAACTTCGTGGCCAAAAACTAGGTTTGTAAAGTTGCAAAACAATCATGTAATACAAAAAGTGTATCGTCCAATGACGGCAATTTCACTTTTAATACTAATGCTGATGACGACAGGATACTTGGTGGATGGGTCATTTAATCCATTCTTGTATTTTAGGTTTTAATGATGAAAAAAATATATGCAATAGGTTTTAATGTATTGCTTGCATTCATTTTAGTTGCTCAGTTAGTGACGCCAGTTGCAAGCATATCACAATCTGAAAGAAGGCCATTACAACAACTCCCGAAATTTTCATTGGAGGAGCTAGTAGATGGTATATATATGAAGGAATTTGAAAAATATGCTTTGGATCAAATGCCATTTCGTGATATGTTTCGAGGTCTTAAGGCATGGACAGAGAGGCGAATTTTTCTTAAAAAGTTAGTTAATGGTTTATGGATTGAAGACGACTATTTATTAAAAACATATGATGCGCCAACGGAACAAGAGATAGTTGCATTTGTAAAATATATAGAAGGAATTCGCGAGCAATATTTTTCGGAAAACGCAACCTACATAACGATGATCCCGGATAAAAGTTATTATAGTTCGGACAAATATTGGGCAAAAACAGAGACACAAATTAAACAGTGGATACAAGAACAACTTACAGAGATAGCATATATCGACATACACTCCATTCTTGAATTGTCAGACTACTATTTTACAGATACGCATTGGAAACAAGAAAATTTATTTAAACTTGTCAATTACTTGGCAACACAGTTGGACACAATGGAAACCATTAACAAAGAAAAATGGATAGAAAAAGAATTTGACAATTATACTGGTGTCTATGGTGGGCAATGGGCGTTGCCGGTTGAACCGGAGATGTTAAAATATATGTCACATGAATGCTTTGATAATATAAGGATAATTAACTATCAAGAACAAGAACTTATGGGACAGGTATATGATGAAGAAAAACTATTTGGATGGGATGGATATGAAGTGTTTTTGTCAGGAGGCTCACCCTTGATTCAAATTCATAATCCTGAAAAAGACAAAGAGCTGGTTATCTTTGGCGATAGCTTTAGTAGTAGCCTAGTGCCTTTGCTCATTCCTCAATATGGAAAAATCACACTCATTGATACGCGTTATTTACCAAAAGAGTATATTGGAGATTACGTTGAATTCACTGGCGAGGAAGACGTATTATTCATGTATAGTAGCTTAATTCTAAGCAATTCTCAGACATTGAGATAAGATAAGTGTTAATTTATGCCAAAGTATAAAATATTTGCCAACGTATTTCATCGTGGGATTCTAGCCTTGCTTCTGAAAGGGAAAAAACGGATTCCAAACTCGCTGTCGCTCAGACAGAGGAATCCTTTTCTTTTTTCCCTTCCCTCAGCAAGGAAGAATCCCATCGATTCATACAAAAGCGCATATTTTACACTCAGGCATCACATTAGATATATCTTATTTTATATTTTTTGAATGCGTGTGGGTCAACAATGAGTTTTTGGTATAAGTATTAGAGTTTCTTCGTGAAAAGAAAGGCGTATGCAAGTTAAGGATTCCTCTGTTTGAGCGCAAGCGAGTTTGGAATCCGTTGCATACGCCTTTCTTAAACGAATAGAAACTCAATACGCAATACCTTAACAAATTGTTGACCCACACGCATAGTAAAAAAGAGTAAAAAAAAGAGCACCTAAGCTCGGAGCCAGGTGCTATTGTAAAGGATGAGGGGGAGAGTATTTAATATGTAAGAGGTAACTATTTCTTACAGTTATTATAATACAGTAAAAATATGTCCACAATATGCAAGAAGTATGAAGGAATTGTTAATTTATGTCTGAGTATAAAATATTCGCCGACGTATTTCATCGTGGTATTCTAACCATGCTCATTCTTAGCTCTTAAATTTACTTACGATTATGAAATAGAAGAAGCGTGCCTGAGCACAAAATATGAACTTTCGCATAAGCCTAGTGGTTCAAGGTGAAAGAAAAAGTGGCTGCAAAACAAGGATTCCTCTGTTTGAGCGTCAGCGAGTTTGGAATCCGTTGCAACCGCTTTTAATAAACCATAGAACCACTTAGCGAAAAGCGACGGAGAATATTTTATATGTAGCCATTATATTTCGCTCCCATCAGCAAGGAAGAATCCCATCGATTCACCCTTAGCTCTTAAATTTATTTGCGATTGTGATATATAGAGAAGCGTGCCTGAGCACAAAATATGAACTTTCGCATAAATCTTAGTGGTTCTTAGTTGGCAATGGGGCGAAAAAAAGAAGAGGATTCCTCTGTTTGAGCATAGCGAGTTTGGAATCCGTTTTTTTTGCGCCAGCGCCAACACTAGAACCACAAGATGAAAAGCGACGGAGAATATTTTGTGCTCAGGCACGCTTCCCCCTATTACAATAGTAAAAATTTTAACCTTTACAGTAAAAATAGTAACCCTACTTTTCACAAACCCATATCCATTTATAGTATAATAGAAGTATTATATTAGATAGTGGTGATAGAATGAAAACATTAATGACTCGAATGAAACAGATGAAAATACGTACAAAAATTATTGCACTTTATATAACGCTTTTAATGGTAACTTTTATTATTGGCATTACGATTATCTACGCGATTTTTGATCGAAACACAGAACGAGAAGTTGGAGAAGCAGGGTTACAAACTGTGAATGTACTCAAAGGAAATCTAGATTTGATTTTTGAGAATATTACTCAGTTTTCCAACATGATCTATTTTGATAAAGATATTCAGCAAAGTTTAAAGTCTATTGAAGGCAGTAATATTTCGTCATCCACATTACAGACGGTCCAAAGTAGTTTGTCAAACATGATTTTATCGGGAGAATATATTTCCAGTGTTATTCTCATAGATTCTTATAATAGTCATTATAAATCCTATAAAGTCGGTCCTATAGCAGTCAATACAGAGGACTATAAAAAAACGCGGTGGTTTAAACAGATGCAAGAGGCCAACGGGGATGGATTTTTTGTGCATAGAAGTGAGAATATAGTTCAGTACACAAGTCGTCCAAACGTGAATTATATTACTTACATACGTGAAGTTGGCGACATGAATACCTACGATTATCTAGCGACATTGTTGATTCTTATTGATGAATCCGTTATTCAAAAATACTTTGAAGAAGTTTCGGAAGATGCTAATTCGAGCTTTTGTATTGTGAATTCAGAAGGTGACTTTATTATTTCGCCAAGACAGAATCGGGAAGCACTGTATGAGGCCATACAGGAGAGATTAGAGGGAGATGCCTCCTATGAACCTATCCAATTTATGGGAAATGATGCTATGTTTATTCAAAAAGATTTAGGCATTAATGATTGGAAAATTATTAGTGTTATGACCATGAATAGTAAAAATATTATGCAAAACACCTATCAATCAACAATTATAGCTTTTCTAGCCTTTAATTCTGTTATTATTGCCATTAGTGCCATTGCGCTGACACGACTGATTTTTAAACCATTAACGAAGATACAGACACATATGCAAGGAGTAGAACGCGGAGAATTTGTGCCTATGGCAATTGAAGCCGGATATGATAATGAGATTGTTTCATTAAAACGCGTTAATAATCATATGATTCATTCCATACAAAAATTCATTGAAAGAATTAAAGTTGAAGAAAAAATCATCGCAAAAAATGAGTTGGATCTAATTTTTGCTCAGATTAATCCCCATTTTTTATATAACACCTTAGATGCAGCATCCGCTCTAGCGCTCATTGAGGACAATAAAAATTGCTTTAAGCTGATTCAAGCCTTAGGTGATTTTTATCGAAATAGCTTAAATAGCGGAAAAGACCTTGTCACCGTTGACGATGAAATCATGAGTGTCAAAAATTATATGACCATTTTAAATATTCGATACGATAATCGAATCAAGATGCACTATGATATAGAAGAAGAAATGGCTCAGCTAAAGATGTTGAAACTCATTTTGCAACCGGTCATTGAAAACGCTGTCTATCATGGTATAAAAAAGCGGGAAGGCCAAGGAAATATATACATCAAAGGATATATTGATGAAGATGAGATGATCTTTATTGTCAATGATGATGGGGCCGGAATGAGTGAAGGTCGGATTGTTGAGGTGCTTGAAGGAAAGACCCGAGTGGATAAATCCGGCTTTGGCTTATATAGTTTAATTCAACGGATTTCGATTTACTATGGTATTGAATCTCCGGTTACTGTCAATAGCGAAATCGGACAAGGGACTGAGATTACAATACGCATCAAACGGATAGAAGGAGTTGATCGCCATGTCAATTAAGGTATTGATTGTTGATGATGAAAAACTGGAACGTGTTTTGATAAAAAAAGGGTTTGCATGGGAAGAGCATGGGTTTGAAGTCATTGGTGAAGCCCAGTCCGGAGCAGAAGCGCTTGCTTTTATGACGAGCAATCGTCCGGATATTGTGTTGACTGATATTAACATGCCCAATATCGATGGATTGGAGTTTATTGAGAAGGCAAAAGACGAATTTGGTCACTATCAGACGAAATATGTGATTATCACGGGATATCGGGATTTTGAATATGCCCAAAAAGCTCTCCGGTTAGGAGTTGAAGATTTTTTGCTCAAGCCAATTAACATTCAAAATATCAACGAAGTGATGTTGAAACTAAAAGAAAAAATGGAATCCGATGCCCTAGAAATACAGAAAATTCATCAACTCAAAGAATCAGCAGATAAGAATAAACTCATATTAAGGGAAAGTTTTTTACAACGCCTAGTGGAAAATCATATATCTAAACCGGAGGCCATCAGTAAATTGCAAACATATGGATATGAAGAACTTCAAAAGCAAAGTGTCTGCTGCAATATTCAATTGGATCAAGGTATGGATGAAAATGTAAGAAAAGAGTATAACCTTAAGGTTCTTGATATCCTAGATGCAATGCAAATCGGCTTTGACGTTGCCTTTATTCACTATCTAGGCAATACAATCGTCTATTTTTCGAGCGTCAATTATGATGCAATCATTCAAGCTATGAATATGGTGAAAGATAAAGTAAGTCATCTCTTGTCAATGAATGTCAGTATTGGAATTAGCCAAGTATGCACAGATTATGAAGGCATCCATCAAGCATATCAGGAAGCGGAAAAAGCCTTGAATGCGCGGATGATGCTAGATGAAGATCGGTGCGTGCTTTATAAAGATTACTTAGACTGCAAGCAGACCGTGAACTTGGCTGATATGGATTGGGAAGATTTCATTTTTTCGGTACAAAACGGATTGGAACAACAGGTGGATACTTTTGTAGACACTTATATTACGGAAATTCGAAACTCCGGTAACATGGATTTGCAATGGCTAAAATTTATGACCATTAATATATTGACAAAGGCAGAATCCGTGCTTCATAAGCAAGGAAAATCTTTATCCAGCCTCAAAGAACTGAAGCGATTTGATGAAGATGTTGATGAAATTGCATCCATTGATGAAATGGAAGGAGTTATTCGTCAAACTCTTCAGATTATTATGGAATTCAACAAAAATCGAACACCAAAAAAAGGAAAACATGTTATTGAACAAGCGCTTGAGGTTATTGATGCCCATATTTTTGATCCGGAGATGAGCTTATCCTTCGTGGCATCAAAAATCTTTGTCAATGATTCCTATTTAAGTCGCGTGTTCAAACAGGAGACAGGGCAGGCCTTAACGGCTTATGTGATGAAAAAGCGTATTGATGAAAGTATTCGTTTGCTCAATACGACGAATTTAAAAGTCTATGAAATTGCCGAACACATAGGGATTAGCAATGCCCATTATTTTAGTATTTGCTTCAAAAAGCAGATGGGAATGACCATAAAACAGTATAAAGAATCAAGAGAGTAAAAATAATGACCTTTTACCGCAAAATTCTAAATTGAGTTAAAATCCCCTCTATCCTATAATAAAGACATCAAACAAATAAACTATCAATTATAAAGAAGAGGAGATTTACATGAAACTTAAGAAAATAATTACCTTATTATTAGTTTTAGTTATGATGGTTAGTGTAATAGGATGTGGACAAAATGATGCAGGAACATCAAATGACACAGATACATCCGATAATACGTCATCCAGTGAAGGTTCAGCAACAAACGATTCAGAAACATCAGAAGGCGAAGAAGTCGTATTAAATGTATGGCATCAATGGTCTAATGATACAAACGAACTTAAGCGACTATATGATGAAGCGGTAGCAGAGTATGAAGCTGATCATCCGAATGTAGTTATAAATACAGAAACACTTGATACAGAAGCATACAAAACAAAAATCGCAGCAGAATTTGCCGGAAGCGCTAGTGGAATCGATGTATTCTATTACTGGGGTGCCGGAATGGCTAGAAAACTTATCAATGCAGATTCACTTTTGCCACTTGATGAATATATAACAGATGAAGTCAGTGAACGTATTTTACCGGGTTCAACAGGTGCTTTTGAATTTAACGGTCAAACTTATTCCGTACCCATGTTCTCCTGGTATATGACATTATTTGCAAATAAAGCATTGTTTGACCAAGCAGGCGCAGAAATTCCAACAACATATGAAGAACTTGTAACCGCTTCAGAAAAATTATCAGCACTTGAGGACGTGACACCATTCGCAGCAGGAGCAAAAGATGGTTGGAACGCAGCCTTTATCTATCAAGCATTAGCACTTCGCGAAGTTGGCGGAGAAGACGTCAACGCAATGCTTCGTGGAGATGTACCATTTTCAGAAGAAGGTTATCGCCAAGCGGCAGAAAAAGTCTCAGCATTATATGAAATGGGTACATTTGGTAGAAACCCATTAGAATCCGGTAACGATGATGCCAACAGTGCATTTATCACAGGAAAAGCAGCGATGCGACTTATGGGTAGCTGGTTTGCAAACCAAGTATACACAGATACAACAGCAACTATTGATCCGGACCAAGTCGTTGCAGTAAATATACCAGTTGTCGAAGGCAAAGGAAATCCTTCTGACTATGCCGGTGGATTTATTGAATCTTTCTGGGTAAACAAAGGAACAAGTTATCCTGCAGAAGCAGCAGAATTTGCAATCTATATCAATGAAAAAATGGGTCAAGCCGCTTATGAAACAGGAACTGGTTTTTCCGGTTGGACAGGCGATTTTGATGAAAGTGCTTTGAATCCATTATTTATTCAAATCAAAGAATTATTAAGTGAAGGTGAGACAGGTGTTCTTGCATGGGATACGTCACTTGACTCAGAACCGGCAACGATTCACAATGAGTTAGTACAAACATTATTTGCCGATGGATTTGATATCGATGCCTTTATTGAAGAACATGAAAGTGCAATTAATCAATAAGTTAACTGCGGGGGTTATCGCTTTTCAGTGATAATCCCCATTTATGAATAATGGAGGTTACACAATGGATAGAATTCTTAGTAACAAGTGGTATGTTGCCATATTCGTCTTACCGGCATTACTTATTTTCCTTGCCTTTGTTATCATACCGATTATAACAACGGGAGTGTATAGTCTGTATGACTATAGTGGCATTGGTGAAAAAACATTTTTAGGCTTTACAAATTATATTGAACTATTTACAGAGGATCGTTATTTTCCGGATTCAGTTAAGAACTCATTTATTCTCGTAGCGGCATCTTTATTCATCCAATTACCGATTTCTTTTACGCTAGCGCTCATATTATCTCGTGGTGTACGAGGAGAAAAAATTTTCAGAACAATCTATTTTGTACCTGTTGTTATTTCCAGCATGGTTATCGGTCAGTTATGGATGCGAATTTTTAAAAGTGATTATGGACTATTGAATATTCTCATTCGCACAATCAGTGGGAGTGATTTTGAATACGCTTGGTTAGCTCAACCTAAAACAGCCTTTTATGCAACAGTTGTTCCGGCAGTATGGCAATTTATTGGCTATCATATGCTCATCTTCTATGCAGGGATAAAATCAATACCAACAGATTATTATGAAGCAGCACAGATTGATGGTGCGTCCAAGTTTAAGACAACAATCAAAATAACAATCCCCTTGCTCTCACCGGTAATTAAGACCTGTACTATATTTGCCCTAACAGGCGCCTTGCGTTCCTTTGACCTAATCTATGTTATGACAGGTGGAGGTCCCAATCATGCCAGTGAGGTGCCTTCGACATTGATGTATACCAATCTTTTCAGAAAAGGTTTATATGGATACGGAAGCGCCCAAGCCTTCTTCATCGTTATTGAGTGCTTGTTGTTTAGCTTAATCATAGCCCGAATTTTTAAGCGTTCTGAAGAAAACGCGTCAATACTATAAGGAGGAAATCATGAAAAAAATAAAAAAAGAACTTCAATTTTTGATTCTTATTTTCATCGCGCTCACTCAGATATTTCCTCTTTATTGGTTGATTACCTTTTCTCTAAAAACCAACAATGAAATATTTGGCGATAATGTCTTAGGATTACCGGAAACATGGCGCTGGGTCAATTACACGACGGCATTAAATGATGGAGGAATCCTTCTCTACTTTATGAACTCCGTCATCTATTCAGGATTAACCGTTCTAGTGGTTGGTATCCTAACAGCCATGGCGGCCTATGCCATCGCAAGAATGCATTGGAAAAACAAAGCACTCGTTTTTTCTATATTCACCATAGGAATTATGATTCCGATTCAAGCAACGCTCTTACCTTTATTTCAAATGATGGACTGGATGGGGCTAAAAGGTGGATATTTGGGCCTGCTCGTTCCCTATATTGCCTTCGGAATACCCATGAGTATCATGATACTCACCGGTTTTTATAAAGCAATTCCCAGAGAAATGGAAGAAGCAGCCTATATTGACGGCTGTGGAATTTTTCGAAGCTTTGTAACGATTATTCTTCCTATTATGCGACCGGCACTTGCAACAGCTTCAATCTTTACATTCCTCGGAACATGGAACGAGCTCATCTTTGCCAATACACTTATCGATAGCTCAGCCTACCGTACCCTTCCCGTCGGAATCATGTCCTTTGCCGGACAATATACAACTGATTGGGGCCTCATCGGAGCCGGTATGGTTATCGCAACCCTACCAACAATCCTCATCTATTTTCTACTAAGTAATCAAGTACAACAAAGCTTGATGGCAGGAGCAGTAAAAGGTTAGCCAGCATATATGAAATGACTTGCTCATGCATTGCACCAAGTGGCTCTAGGGCTTATAAAAAGAGTTTGCAACGGATTCCAAACTCGCTGTCGCTCAGACAGAGGAATCCTTAACTTGCAGCCTCTTTTTATTTCGCCAAGACCCACTAAGCTGATGCAAAAGCGCGTATTTCATACATGCAGGCATTCTACCGAGAAAAGCTAAAGAAGATGCTTAGGTGCAAAATATGAACTTTCGCATAAATCGTAGTGATTCTTCATTGGTGATGGGACGAAAAAAAGAAAAGGATTCTACTGTCTGAGCGACAGCGAGTTTAGAATCCTTTTTTTTCGTACCGGAAGCAATGCTAGAAGCACAAGATGCAATGCGTCTGAGAATATTTTACAGCTAAGCATCACCCCTATTAATTTTCTGCCTTATACGGCCGATATAATACTCGGAAGGAATTAAATAAGTGCCAAGGAGGGCAAAATCATGAAGTTATATTACTTACTTCTTTTTTTGGTACTATACTTTTTGTATTTTATTGGATTAGTGTATCAAAATCAAATACTCGGTGACATCTTATCACCAATTGTAACATTGATTGTTTTCATACCTACCTTTTCAGGTTTTTTTCTCAAAGAAACAAATCGCTTATTGAAACTCGCAGGACTATTTCTATCCCTTTCGATTTTCGCTTGGTTTGTCTTTGATCTCATGTGGGGTTTTTCGTCCGTGATTCTTCACCTGGATCCTGAAGAAAATATGTTTATTGTTAATGGGTATTCATTTACCAATCTTTTTATCGTTTTTTCATTAGTGTGTTCAGGAACATTTCAAATTAAAAAATGGAATAAAATGCAAATGCTACTTGATACGCTCATGGTATTGATGAGTATAAGCCTTATTTTCTGGGTATTTGTATTGGAAAAAAGCTTCGAACGATTAGAAATTATTGCATCGGATCCAATCGGTATGTGGTCGATAATCAGTAGCATTTTGATATATACCTGGACGAATATATGGTTTTTTTCTGTCCGAAACAATGAATCACCTAGTTTTCTTGGATTTGCTGCAGCAGGTGGTGTTATCTTCGCCTTAACCGATGTAAGCTTTTACTATTATTACTATTATTTGGAGTATGAGCCCAATTCTTTGTTGGACGGCGGATATGTCATTGCCTTTGCCTTAATGGGGATTGGCGGTTATATTAAGGCAAAAGGTTACGACAGAACACAATCCAATCAAGATGAAAAGGGTCAGTTGGAACTGATGCACTTTAAAAAAGAACTCATTTTCTTGCTAGTTCCCTTGCTGATGCTTATTTTTGAAGGCTATCAGACAGAGATTTCAATCTTCACCTTAGGGATGACAATGTTCTATTTTCTCTTTACAAACTATACGCAAAATAATATCTATCGGGATGAATTATTAGCCAAAGAAAAAAACTACGTTTTACGCTTAGAAAAAGAGGTTCAAGAGCGAACGGAAGAAATTGTGAAAATAATGAATACAGATGTTGTGACAGGACTGAAGAACCGAAGATTTCTTGAAGAGTATTTAGAGATGATGACAAATTCACTAAAAGATGGTGAAACAATTTATTTGCTATATATTGAGCAAAACAAGTATAAAACAGTTCAATCTATTTATGGGAAAACAGTCGCTGAAAAGGCATTAGAAGAATTGGGTAGACGTATGCAAAAAATCGTCCAACAATACGATGGAATTTTAACGTCCTACGGTGAAAATAATTTTGTTGTGACATTCAAAACGCAGGACCTGAATACATATATAATGGACATAGCAGAGAAAATCGTCAGTATATGTAGTGATCGATACAGTATTGAAGGTCATGATATTGGGATTACCTTGAATATAGGAGTATCTTCCTATCCGCTAGACACCACGGATATTGATACATTAATTCGAAATGCAGATACGGCTATGGTACAGGCAAAACAGGTGGGCGTGAATATAATTCGTGAATATGATCATCATATCGGTGCATATTTAAATCAAAGAGCGCATATAGAAATGATGCTAAAAAAAGTGTATTTTGATAAAGAGTTTTCCTTGCAATATCAACCACAGGTGTCGAGTATTGATGGAAAGATTATTGGCGTAGAGGCCCTATTACGATGGTATACCCCAAGTGGAGAGTACATTCCGCCCAATATTTTTATACCCTTAACTGAAGAAAACGGAATGATCTTTGCTGTAGGTCGTTGGGTATTAAATGAAGCGGCTAAGCAGCTGAGGTTTTGGAGAGATATGTATGGAATCAATATGCGGATGGCCATTAATATATCAAGTAAGCAGTTAATGGAAGAAAGTTTTCTTCAAGAATTAACAGAAACACTTATGGAATATGCTATTCCGGCAGAATATTTTGAAATAGAAATCACAGAAAATGTTCAGTTAGAGAATAATGCAATGATTAAAAACATGCTTCAAAAAATTCGGGAAATGGGAATTTCTATCGCTATTGATGATTTTGGGACAGGGTATTCATCCTTGCATTACTTGAAGGAATTGCCAGTTGGACGTATAAAAATGGCCAAAGAACTGATTGATTATATTTCAGAGGATATTTACTCAAGGTCAATCGTTCAAATGGTCGTCAATGTAGCAAAAGTAAAGGGGATAAAAGTAATTGCTGAAGGGGTAGAGACAAAAGAGCAATGGGAGTGCTTAAAAGAATTGCAATGTGATGAGATACAGGGGTATTTATTTTCTAAGCCATTGAGTCCAAGCGATTTAGAGGAACAATGGTTAACATCAAAGATGTCTAGAAAGGACGTGCTCGTATGAAAATTAAGTGGAAGATTAGCTTAATCACCACAGGTATCATCATTGCGTTGACACTAACCATTGTTGTTTTTATGCATTTTGAAACCAGCAATTTAGTTATGAATGAAACAAATCACGAATTACAAAATTATTCTAATTTAGGTTTACAGTTAATTAACAAAAGTTATCCAGGAGAATGGAGTATTCAAGAGGGAAACTTGTTTAAAGGTGATGTCATGATAAATGATAATACAGAGATCATTGATGAAATCACAGCCGGTATCGATATTTTGGTGACTGTTTTTCAAGGAGATACACGTGTGACAACCAATGTATCGGATGCCAATGGCCAACGACAAGTAGGAACACAAGCCTCTGATGCAGTTATTGAACAAGTATTAAGGCAAGGCCAAGTCTATTCCGGTACAGCGGATATTTTAGGCAGGACATCACAAACAGTATATGTTCCCATTAAGGACAATGCAGGAGACATCATAGGTATGTGGTTTGTCGGAGTCTATATGGATGAGGTTTCTGACAGCATCAATAGTGCTATGCTTCTTGTTATTGTCTTGGCAGTTATTTTACTCATTATAAGTAGTTCCTTAACCTTTGTTTTCGGGAGCTTGCTTGCAAAAAAACTATATATGGTCCAAGAACGTATGAAATCCATGGAACAAGGCCAATTTAACATTGAGTTTCCGGAAATATTGCTATCTCGAAAAGATGAAATCGGGCAAATCGCAAATTCAGCAAAAATAATGAAAGAACAGATTACGGAGGTTCTTGAAGGCATAAAAAATGAGTCTGAAAAGCTCAAACTTTCAGCAACAGAAGCATTTAGTGATATGGAACTTGTTCACGGAAGCATTGAAGATATTTCGGCGGCAACACAACAACTCTCAGCAGGTATGGAACAAACATCAGCATCAACAGAAGAAATGAATGCATCAGCCACGGAGATTGAAGTTGAAGTGGAAAACATGAAAGATAAAACGCACTCTGGCGAGACACTTGCAAAAGAAATAAAAAATAGAGCCGGAAAATTAAAAGAAGAAACCATGGCTTCTTATAACAATGCCACAGGTATTTATGAAAAAACAAATCAACAACTGAGAGAATCAATAGAAAAAACGAATGCAATTGAAGAAATTAAAGAATTGTCACAAACCATTATGGCAATTACGTCTCAGACAAATCTATTAGCTTTAAATGCTGCAATCGAAGCTGCACGTGCAGGCGAAGCCGGAAAAGGATTCGCAGTCGTTGCAGACGAAATACGAAAACTGGCTGAAGATTCAAAACAAGCAGTCTCAAGAATTAATGATATAACGGAAAATGTATCGGATGCTGTTATCAGCATGGTTCAAGACTCAGAAGAATTATTGGGATTTGTAGATACACAAGTGCTTAAAGACTATCAGCTCTTTGTAAAAACCAGCGACCAGTATAATCAAGATTCGGATCAAGTTCAAGACGTCGTTACAGACATCAATAAAGTTGCTGCACAATTGTTCGCGACTATTCAACAGATTCGTTTAACCATTGACGAGATTTCAAGAGCCTCAGCAGAAGGCGCCGAAGGGACCAACCTCATTGCTGAAAAATTAACCGACATCGCCTTAAAATCAGATGATGTCCTCACCCGTACAACAGAAAATCAACAAAGTGCCAATCGATTAGATGAGAAGGTAGGGTACTTTAGTGTATAAAAAAGATTGACGCATAAAATAGTTGTCGATTCATTTCGCTAAATGGTTCTAACGTTTATAAAAAGCGTGTGCAACGGATTCCAAACTCACTGACGTTCAGACAGAGGAATCCTTAACTTGCACACGCTTTTCATTTCACGAAGAACCATTAAGCTTATGAAAAAACACCTATTTTATGCGTCAACCTTTCAACATACTCAAGCGACAGCTTATAGGAAGATGTTTTGGAATTAGTAACTAAGATTTGTTTTCGGATTATAATATAGAAAAAGATGCCTGCATACAAAATATGAACTTTCGCATAAGCATAGTGGTTCAAGGTGAAAGTAAAAGTGATTGCAAGAGAAGGATTCCTCTGTTTGAGCGTCAGCGAGTTTGGAATCCGTTGCATCCACTTTTAATAAACCATTGAACCACTTGGCGAAATGCGTTGGAGAATATTTTGTATTCAGGCATCACATTTTCGTATAAAATTAACCGGAAACAAAAAAATAGCACCTAAGCTCGAGGCCAGATGCTATTGTAAAGGATGAGGGGGAGAGTATTTAATATGTAAGAGGTAACTATTTCTTACACTTATTATAATACAGTAGAAATATGTCCGTGATATGCAATAAGTGTGAATGAATTGTAAATAAATACCCGGAAAATAAAAGTTGGGATTATAGCTATTATAGTATGAATTATCTATAGAAAATAGCTATAATAAGATGTACAATATATAATATATTAGCTAAAAAAAGGAGGCTTATATAATGAGAATAGCTACAACAACCTTGCAAAATTCTTTTGGAAAATATCTAAAGATGGCAAGTGAAGGCAAAATGATCTTTATTGAAAAAAATCAAAAACCGGTTGCAGTATTGAAAGGTATTGGAGAAGAGGAACGCTTTTATATACGTGAAGAAGCCGCAAAATATGAAAGTCCCAAGCGATATACTTATGAAGAGTTCTTGGAGATGAGTAATGATGAAGATAATGTGAAACAGTATGAGCTCATTGACGGACAAATATATATGTTAGCGTCGCCTAGATTTCCTCATCAAGTGGCTCTTAATGAGATTTTTGTTCAATTGTATAATTGGTTTAAAGGTAAGTCTTGCATTCCCTTAACAGCCCCATTTGATGTAAAGCTTTTTGGAGAAGCAGATAAGTTTGAAGATAATCCGAATGTAGTTCAACCGGATATTTTAGTCATCTGTGATCAAGATAAGATTAAGGAAGACGGAAGCTATGACGGAATTCCTACATTAGTGGTTGAGGTCTTATCACCATCAACAAAGTCAAAGGATATCATGAAAAAGTCACAGCTATATATGGAAAGTGGCATAAAAGAATACTGGGTCGTTGACACAGATATGAAACATATGATTATCTACAGTTTTGAAGAACGAAAACTTAAAGAACAGCAAATCGTCAATGGTGGAGCTAGCGGAAAGTCCTTGGCTTTTGAAGGCTTGATTATTGATACAAAAGATGTGTATATGAAGGATGCAAAGTAGAATCATTATACTCAGCACTTGAATTTGTTTACGATTGATGATATAGAAAAAGATGCCTGCATACAAAATATGAACTTTCGCATAAGCATAGTGATTCAAGGTGAAAGTAAAAGTGGTTGCAAGAGAAGGATTCCTCTGTTTGAGCGTAAGCGAGTTTGGAATCCGTTGCATCCGCTTTTAATAAACTATAGAATCACTTGGCGAAATGCGTTGGAGAATATTTTGTATGCAGGCATCATATTTCTCATAAAAACAACCGGAAACAAAAAAAGAGCACCTAAGCTCGAAGCCAGGTGCTATTGTAAAGGATGAGGGGGAGAGTATTTAATATGTAAGAGGTAACTAATTCTTACACTTATATAGTACAGTAGAGTTATGGCTAGAAAATGTATACTTTATGAACAATTTGTTAATTATGCAAAGAAATGTTTAAGTTTCGTTTAAGAGGACCATGTGAATATGATCTTCCCATTGACCGCAGATTTTTAGATATTTTTTTGCTAAGCCTTCTTCGTGAAACCCTAGCTTTTTTACAAGGCTGAGTGAAGGTTTGTTACGTGGCATAATATTTGCCTCAATGCGGTGTAGGTCGAGTGTTAAGAAAGCGTATTCAATCACTTGAATGAGTGCTTCTTCCATATAGCCCTGACGTAGATACTGCTGATCTATTTTATATCCTAAATTACAGGACTGAAAAACACCGCGAATGATATTTGAAAGAGAAATACTTCCGATGGGTTTTGAAGGATCGTCTTTTAGATATAACCAAAAGCGAACCATGCTAGATTCAGCTAAGCCTTGTTGGTCCCATCGAAGGAGTTGGCGCTGATGCTGCTTTGTATAAAAATAACTTTGTCTCAGTGGCTCATAGGGTTCAAAAAAACATTTGTTTTCGATGTAAAAATCCAAAACTTTGGAAGCCTGAGAAGGAGATATTGTTTTTATTATAAGGCGTTTTGATTCCAATTGTATTTTACGCATAAGGTCTCCTTGTAAGGGTGCATAGCATTTATACTTTTTAGTATATCATTTTATGAGGCGATGACAAGATGTGTTTTTACAAATGACAGATTTTCCTTGATTTTTCTTGTAGAATGAGGTGCTTATGGGTATACTTAGTGTATGAGCGTCAAAACGAAGGTGGATATATGGGAGGCGTAAAAATGCGAGAGGTATTAAAAACCTATAAGGACCGGTTAGTGAATATTAGCGGTCGTAATCGAAGTCTAATTCTAAGAAAAGTGCATAAAAAAAGAAGTTTCGACCTGTATCGAAGCTTTATCGAGCAAAAGATTGATGTGTCCATATTGATCGAGTATATTCTTGGTGATATGTCCAAGTCTCTGTTGATATTAGATGACCCCTATAAAACGCGAAAGACCAAGTTGCAGGAGTTTGATGAAATCATTCGACAAGAGGAAGAACAAGAGATTGCGGCCTTGTCAAATATGATGAAAAAGCAAGAAGGTCTAACCGTGGACGAACAAGAGGTGCTTAAAAAGCGTCGCAGCGAGATCGAAGAAAAATATTTGACACGTAAAGAAGAAGCCAGGGCCAAGATAGAGAAAAATTATGAAACCGCCTTAATGCTATCGAACCATTTAAACTACTTGCATCGTGAGACCCTGGCCATTGAGAAAGAAACCGGTAAATACGAGCTGTCGATTGGCTTTCCCTTTGTAGAAGGACGGTTTCGGGATGGCAACTTTGTACGGGCCCCTTTTTTCCTTTTTCCCATTGAGCTTGAAGTTCGTGGCAATAGATGGTATATCAAAAACAGTGATTCTAGGGAACCTATGGTCAACAAGGTCTTCCTATTTGCAGCCAATAAATGTCATCAATCAAGGATTAAAGACTATGACGACTTTGAATTTTCAACACTTGTTCCGAACGAGATTGAGGCGATTGTTAGCCGTGAACTTGAAACAATGGGCATGGTGACTGTCGATGATCATGTTCAGTATGAACAGCTTGGCGGGTATACCAACGCGACCTTGCCCCAGTATGTATCGGGAGAATTGTTTGTAAAATCTTATATTGTCATGGGGCAATTTCCAATCTCAAATGCAATCTATTCAGATTATGAAGCCTTAGAAGCTCTTGATGAGCCGGATGCATTTAACCAAAGCTTATCAAAACTCTTGGCAAACGAAAGTGATGCTGAAGAGATTGATGATGGGATGAAGACCCATTATCGACAGAGTCTCTATACGATGATGCCGGTGGACTATAGCCAAGAAACTGCACTTGAGACTTTGGAAAAAACAGATCAGATGGTTATCTACGGTCCTCCGGGAACGGGTAAATCCCAGACCATCAGCAATATGGTCTCCGATGCCTTAGCAAAAGGCAAGCGTGTGCTTGTGGTCTCGCAAAAAAGAGCCGCCTTGGATGTTCTATATAATCGGCTTGCCTTGATTCAGTCTAAACTGATGCTTATTCATGATGCCAATAAAGATAAGAAAAACTTTTATGAAAAATTACGTCAGCAATTGGAACAAGGCTTTGATATTCAAGGTCTTGAAAATCGCCAAAGCTTTGAAGAAAATTCAGTAAAAATCAATGACTTGATTGACCATTTGCAATGTGTTGAACGGGAACTAACAAAAACGCGAACCTTTGGAATTACCCTCCAAGAAATGTACACAAAATCCGAAGGGATATTTAGTCAAGAAGATCCCAGATATCCTTATTTTAAAGCCTTTCGGGACGATAATCCGTTTATGACTTATACCTATCCGGAATTGAATCAATCCTTTGAAAAGTTGAATAAACAGCCCTACATTGTGGATACTTATCATAAATATGGAACTTTAGTGGATAACTATCATTATCTTCCCCTTATTCGAGAAAATCTGAATTTCATGGAAAAAGATCGTCTTGTCAAAGATTGTGAACAAATACTAGCCTTTGAGGAAAAAATTCAAAGCATGGATCCTGAGATTTATCAAGCAATTACACGCCAATACACCCTAGACAAACAAAGGATTGATGCGGATTTACTGACTATCTTAGCTAAAAATTATAATCAGGAAAAAAATGGAGACTTAGTTGAAGAAGCAAAGATTGGCTGGTGGAATCTCCCCGGGTGGGTCAAGCATGCAGTTAAAAGCAAGGAACGTCGAGACAAACGTCAACTGTATGAAGAGGAAGAAGCTAAATATATAAGGACCTTCACTGAAAATGCGCAAGCTATTAATGTCATGATGACAGAAGTTTTTAGCTTGATGGATGTACTATCGAATGAAGGAAAAGTTAAGATTTTAAAAGCGCTCGTAGACCCTAAAAATATCTTTGCACAGATTAAAAACATTGAAGCGAGTATTAAAAGTTATGATTACTATCAAGAACTTATGGTCAGTATCTATGGATTGGATACCATCGATTTAATGTTATTAGAATATGCCTTTACCCATGGTAAAGATGTCAAATATATGGAAGTCATGTTGGATAACTTGCTTGAGTTTATTATTTTAGAGCAAATTCAGGCGATTGAGAAAACCGAAGAGTTTAATGAATTTTATCTTTACTATAATCGGTTCAATCAGATTACCGACGAGATTCAGGCATTGATGCAAAACAATGAATCTCAGACCTCCAAGATTATTCATAGCTATTGGAATGACCAGATGCAAATCTTCTTAGGCGATGCTAATTATAAAGAAATGAAGCGTCAAGCAGAGAAAAAACGGCGTTTGTGGCCCATTCGTAACCTGATTTTTGAGTTTACCAATCTACTCTTTACCATGTATCCGTGTTGGCTCATGAGTCCGGAGACGGTCTCGGAAGTACTTCCTTTGAAAAACGATATTTTTGATTTGATTATTTTTGATGAAGCATCTCAGATGTTTGTTGAAAATGCCATTCCGACCATCTATCGTGGAGCCAAGATTGTTATTGCCGGAGATGATCAGCAGCTTCGACCGACATCCGCTTTTTTAGCACGTGTAGAGGAGGATGACGACGAAGTTATTGATATTAAAATCGCAGCAGCCCTTGAAGAAGAGAGCCTTTTAGATCTTGCCAAAGTAACCTATACACCCGTGCATTTGAACTATCATTACCGTTCAGAATTTGAAGAATTGATTCAATTTTCCAATCATGCCTTTTACAATGGCCGGCTAAATGTCTCACCCAACCGTGTCAAATGCAACTATGATAAAACAGCCCCTATTGAGCGGATTAAAGTAGACGGACGTTGGGAAGACCGTCGAAATAATGTGGAAGCCAATCGTATCGTAGACTTGGTTGATCAGTTGTTACGCACACGCAATAATAAGGAAAGTATCGGAATTATTACTTTTAATATCAATCAAAAGGACCTAATTGAAGACCTTCTAGAAACAAGGTGTCAGATTGATGAAACTTTTAAAACCTTATATTTAGAAGAACAGCAGCGACGTCATAAAGAAGAAGATGTATCTATTTTTGTCAAAAATATTGAAAACGTGCAAGGGGATGAACGAGATATTATTATTTTCTCAGTCGGCTATGCACCCAACGAAGCGGGAAAAATATCTGTCAACTTTGGTTCTTTGTCCCAGGACGGTGGAGAAAACCGCTTGAATGTTGCCATTAGCCGTGCAAAGAAAAAAAGCTATGTGGTCACCTCTATTGAACCGGAAGTCTTGATGGTATCTCAAACGAAAAATCGAGGTGCAAAACTATTTAAACAATACCTGCATTATGCCAAAGAAGTCTCGGATCAAGCCCAAGAGCGTCAAGATTTGCTTCTTCAGCGACTGTCCTCTCAGGAAAGCCTAGAAGCCCAAGAAACAGATACGTTTGTGGAAGAACTCAGTGTCGCCTTGCGTCAAGACGGATTTCGTGTGGATAATCATGTTGGACGGGGACGTTATCAGATTGATGCAGCCATCTGGGATGAAAATCGACAAGCCTATATCCTAGGAATAGAGACAGATTCAGCGGTATATACGAGTGGACAAAGCTTATTAGAACGAGACGTATATCGTCAGCGTTTCTATCAAGTTCGAGACTGGGATGTTTTGCGGGTATGGACCTATGATTGGTGGAAAGACCGTCAGGGCGTTTTGGACCAGATTAAAAAGCACCTGGATCAAAAGTCAGAGTTGCCGGAGTCTGTAACCAAGGGAAGCCAACAAACAACAAAATATCATTTGGTCGGGAAGACCGAAGAAGCCGTTTGCTGGTATGGAGACAAAGTTCGTCTTTTAGACAAAGGAACGGAAGAGATTTTTGAAGTCCTTATCGACGGCGAATCCGACGAGATGTTAAATGAGTTTAAACAGCAGCTAATCGGCAAAAAAATAAGCGATACGCTGGCGTATCGCAATTATGAATATATAATCGAAAGCATTATAAAGCTGAAAAAATAGATATGAGTTAGTTGTATCCGCGAAGAAAAATGCTGGGATGTATATGCAAAAGGGACTCAATCCAGTCGGTGAGAGTCTCTTTTTTAATAGCGGTAAAGGGTGTTGCAAGCAACTGCATGGGACTATAGACATACTCTTGAAGATACCACGCTGTTGACGGCGGGAGTCCAAGATTAACTAACCACTCAGCAGTTTGAGTGAGGGTCGATAATGTATGAAGCTCTTGAAGAATGGTGGTTCGAAGTTCAAAAGAAAAGTTTGGATCCGAATGGTTAATAAGGTGGTAAAGACTAGCCTCTATGGATTGGATAGGAACCCTTTTTCCACAGGTTGTCTCATAATCCCTTGCGCTATTTTTAATATCCATAGCAAGATAGTCGAGGAGACCTTCATCCAGTAGGTCGGCTAGCATGGAAGGATTAGAACCATTGGTATCGAGCTTTACTTTAAGACCAAGCTCTTTAATTGAGCGGATAAGCTGAGGTAGATCTTTTTGAAGCGTGGGTTCGCCCCCGGTTATGCAGACTCCTTCAATAAGATGACGCCGTTTTTTGAGTGTAGGTAAGACGGTGTCAAGGATATTGTCATCAGCAGATATTGTGCCCGCGGGTGGTATCAAGTCTTTGTTGTGGCAAAAAGGACACAAAAAATTACACCCTTGTAAAAAAAGGGTGGACGCAAGATGGTTGGGATAATCTAATAATGTTGTTTTTGTCATTGCGCTTATAAACATAATTACTCCAAGTTCTTTATTTTGATATATATGCTAGCGATCATTGGCGCTTGATTCGTAATTCATTTCAATAATGGAGTGGTCTGATTCTGAACGTTTTGCATGAATGGACTTATTAATCTTATCAAGAGATGCATATAGATTGCTAAAATCGTCATTATTCATAGAAATAACATAACGATGAATCATTTGATTATATTGAGATTGGAATGCGTCTAGCTTCATTCGAATATGCTTGATCTTACGTTCAAGAGACATGAGTTGTTGATAAGCATCGCCTTCAATAGCGGCTGCCTTTTCTTCAGCTTCCGTAATTATATTGCGTGCAGCCATTTCTGCGTGTACCATGGCATTAGTAACGGCCTCTGCATTTTTCTTATGCTTTTTGATTTCCTCATTCAGCAAGAAAATATAATTGTCAACTTCCTCCGGGTCATATCCGCGCTTTACAATATTAAACTTCTCCAATGTACAATCTCCTCTCAACATGATGCATGGTCTGATGACCATAGCAAATGAATAAACTCCCTTGTTATAAATTCACAAAAAATAATCAGTCATCCTCAACATAACTAGATATATTTTAGCATGTTATGAACGCGATTTCAAGGAAATTGTCTTGACAATTGTGAAAAAAACCATTATATATTAGAATGATAATAAATCCAAGAAATGAGGTCTTTGATGGACGCTGAAAAAGATAGAAATTATATGGAAATTGCATTAGAAGAAGCGAGGAAAGCCTATGCAATCAATGAGGTACCCATTGGGGCGGTGATTGTCTATAGGGATCAAATCATCGGTCGAGGCTATAATCGACGCAACACCGATAAGTCTACCTTGGCACATGCCGAGATTCTTGCCATGGAAGAAGCCATGGCCTTTATCGGTGACTGGCGATTAGAAGAGACAACTATGTATATCACCTTAGAACCTTGCCCCATGTGCGCGGGGGCCATTGTTCAAGCCCGAATCCCTCGTGTTGTTCTCGGGGCCATGAATCCCAAAGCCGGAAGTGCAGGTTCCGTGGTCAATCTCCTAAATGAGCCAAAGTTCAATCATCAAGTCCAGGTTGAATATGATATGTGTCATGACGCGTGTAAAGCCATACTTCAAGATTTTTTTAAAGAACTTCGTGAGCAGAAGAAAGGCTTGCGTTGACCATTTCTTTAAAATTTTTGCGATATTGAAGTGGGGTGAGCTCTTTAAAGGACTTAAACTGTTCAATAAAGTAGCTTGTTGTTGAAAAACCGACCGTCAAACCGATGTCGGTAACACTTTCATCTGTGGTGGTCAGCATATTTGCCGCTTTGGTCACACGCATAAAGTTCACATAGTCACTAAAGTTTTGATGCATCTTGGCCTTGAAAAAGCGGGAAAAATAGCTATAACTCATGTTACATAATTCAGCCACTTCTTGGACATCGATGGTGCGATTAAAATTAGCATCCACATAATCAAATACCTTTTGTAAGCGTTGAATATTTTGGGCGTTTAATCCATGGTCTAGGTTTAAATGAACGCTTTTTTCATTCCAACTCCGTAAAATCCATAAAAAAATCCGACCGATATGATTTCGAATAGCCAGTTCGAAGCCATATTTTTTTTCGCCATCTTCTTGAAGAATCTGATTGAGTAAATCCGGAATGAAGGTATTTCTTATCTCCCGTGCAGGAAACCGCTTTTGATGAGTTGCGGATTTTAAGGTAAAGGGCAAGACGTATTTGGACTCAAAAATACTTTCCGGGGTTGTGTAGAGCAGTTCCGGTTTGAAGCGGATGACGATATATTGGTTTTTTTCTTCGGAGAGGGCGAAAACATGATGCACCTCCATGGAATTAATAATCATCATATCGCCCCGATCGATTAAAAAATCGACGCCGTCTAAAATAACGCGAAATTGCCCGGATAGGCAGTAGAGAATCTCAATATGGGTGTGATAGTGGGCTCCGACCATGGTGGATTGACCTTCAGACTCTTGTATGTGTGATTTGAAAGGGTAGGCAATACCGTTTTCAACGAATTTTTCATCTTCATAAAAACCAATCATAGGATAATCCTTTCTAAAAAACAAAATGACAATGACAAATTTGTGATATTTTTCTATAGATTCATTATAGTATAAAAAGGAGAAGTTGGCTATACTTAGTATATGATTCATCAATAGTGAACTATTTTAAATATTAGGAGGTTTTATCATGGAAAAAGTAAAAGTAGGTATTGTAGGATGTGGTGGAATTGGAACCCAAAAACATTTACCGGCCCTTTCGGCCTTAGACTATGTTGAAGTCGTTGCATTTTGCGACCTTGTTGAAGAACGTGCCAAAAAAGCAGCAAAGGAATTTGGAGTAGAAGGTGCAAAAGTATATACAGATTATAAGGACTTGTTAAAGGATTCTGAGATTCAGACCATTCATGTCTGTACGCCAAATAAATCCCATAAAGATATTAGTATCGATGCACTCCATGCCAATAAGCATGTCTTGTGTGAGAAGCCCATGGCAAAAACAGCAGCCGATGCCAAGGCAATGCTTCAAGCGGCAAAAGAGACTGGGAATCTTCTGTCTGTCGGATACCAAAATCGTTATCGTGAAGATAGCCGCTATCTAAAAAAGGCATGCCAACGGGGCGACTTGGGTGAGATCTATTTTGCAAAAGCCCATGCTGTTCGTCGACGTGCCGTGCCGACGTGGGGCGTATTCTTAAATGAAGAAGAACAAGGTGGGGGACCTTTAATCGATATCGGAACCCATGCACTTGACTTAACCTTATGGTTAATGGACAATTATAAAGTAAAAAGTGTTAAAGGAAGTGTTTACAAAAAACTTGGTGACCAAACAGAAACTGGCAATGCCTTTGGCGACTGGGATCCTGAAGAATTCAAGGTGGAAGATTCTGCTTTTGGTTTTATTACAATGGAAAACGGTGCAACTATTATCTTAGAATCTAGCTGGGCATTGAACACCTTAGATGTTGGTGAAGCAAAGACAACGCTTTGCGGAACAAAAGCCGGTGCAGATATGCGCGACGGCCTACGTTTTAACATGGCTGATCTAGGTAAACTGGCAGAGAAAAAGCCGGCACTTGGGGCAGATGGTGTTGATTTTTACGAAGGTGGCGATGATAAACCGGAAGTCATCGAAGCAAAAACTTTCTATGATGCAGTGATGAACGGTAGTGAACTTGTTGTTAAGCCAGAGCAAGCTCTAGTTGTTACTGAGATTTTAGAAGCCATATATGAATCAGCACGTACCGGAAAAACAATTGAGTTCGAATAAGAGGAGGTTACTATGAAACCTATTTATGCACAACTGTATTCAGTCAAAGATGCCATGGAAAATGCATATATGCAAACTCTTCGTGAGATTGCCCTTATGGGCTATACCGGTGTGGAATTTGCCGGATATGGGGGATTTAGTGCTAAAGAATTACGTAAATCCCTTGAAGCCCTGAATATAACCTGCATCTCATCCCATGTTCCTCTAGAAAAAATGGAGGCCAATCCAAAGGGAGAACTGGAGTTTTTAAGAGAACTTGGCAGTGAATTTATCGTATGCCCATATTACGATTTGAAGACAATGGAAGATGTGAAAGTATTAGCAGAGAAACTTAATACAATCGGGGAAGTAGCCAAAAGCTACAAGATGAAAGTGCTCTATCATAACCATGCCCATGAATTTGTTAAGGATGGGGATGCTTATCTTTTGGACCGCCTCTTTGATGAAGTGGAAGCGGGAAATCTCTATCAAGAGCCAGACCTTTATTGGGTGGCTTATGCAGGAGTCGATCCCTTAGCATACTTAGAAAAAGTGAAGGACCGATCCCCAATTGTTCATCTAAAACAGATGGAAAATATGGAGACCAAGAAAAATGTAACAGCAGATGCCGGATTTATTGATTTTAAAAAAGCGGCTGAAATCGTAAAAGACAGTGCCTTTGTCTATGAACAAGAGACAATGGATATAGACCCCTTAGAGGCGATGAAGCAATCTGTCAACTATTTGAAAGAGGTGTAAGAATGAAATTATCGGTATTAACAGTTCCATTATATGGACTAAGTCTTGAAGATGCAATTATCAAACTCAAAGAAATGGGTGTAGAAGCCCTTGAAGTCGGGGCCGGCGGTTATCCGGGAGACACCCACTTAAATACAAAAGCACTATTAGCCGATGACGCAAAAGTCGAGGCGGTAAAAGATCTGCTTAAAAAACACGACATGGAAATCGCAGCCTTAGCCTGTCACGGGAATCCGGTTCATCCGGACAAAGCTATTGCCAAAGAGTTTCATGACCAATTTGTCAATGCGATTTTATTAGCTGAAAAACTAGGTATTGATACTATTGTTGGTTTTTCCGGATGCCCGGGTGACAGCGAAACATCCCAAAAACCTAACTGGGTGACTTGCCCATGGCCCGAAGATTTTAGTGAAATCTTAGAATATCAATGGAATGATGTCTTAATTCCTTATTGGAAGGACACGGTAAAATTCGCCAATGCTCATGGAGTGACCAAAATTGCACTTGAGATGCATCCGGGATTTTGTGTCTATAATCCCGCAACACTACTACGTTTACGTGAAGCTGTCGGCGATACAATTGGTGCCAACTTTGATCCGTCCCACCTATATTGGCAAGGAATGAATCCGGTTGAATCTATCAAAGCCTTAAAAGGCGCTATCTATCATTTCCATGCCAAGGATACTAAGATTGATACCCACAATACAGAAGTGAATGGAGTCTTGGACAATCGCCATTATGGAGATATCCTTAATCGCTCATGGGTATTTAGAACCGTTGGATATGGACATGGACAACTCGAATGGAATGCCATGATTAGTGCCCTTCGTGCGGTCGGCTACGATGGCGTTGTCAGTATTGAACATGAAGATGCGCTCATGTCCATTGATGAAGGCTTAAGTAAAGCTGTGAATCTATTAAAAGAAGTGCTCATTCATGAAACACCAACAGACATGTGGTGGGCATAGGTATAGAACAGGAGATTAGATCATGCATAAACTTGGAATAATTGGATATGGTGGCATGGCCGGCTACCATGTTAAAGAACTTAGAAAATATGAACGCCTTACCGTCAAAGGTATTTACGACCTCAATCCGGAACGCGAAGTGATTGCGGCTGAGAGTGGACTCGTTGTGTATCCCTCCAAGGAAGCTCTTTTAGAAGATCATGAGATTGATATTGTCTTAATCGCAACAACCAATGAAGTACATAAGGAATTGGCCATTGAAGCCCTTCGCGCCGGTAAGCATGTTATTTGTGAAAAACCGGTAACCATGAATTCAGAAGAACTCTTAGAGATTATGGCTGTGGAAAAAGAAACAGGTAACTTTTTTACCATTAACCAAAATCGTCGTACCAATAAAGACTTTGTTCTTATGCGACGCAGTGTTGAACAAGGCTTAATAGGCGAACCTTATGTCATTGAATCTCGAGTTGAAGGCTCACGAGGCATGCCAAAAGGGTGGCGTACTATTAAATCGCTTGGTGGTGGAATGATGCTTGACTGGGGGGTTCACCTTATCGATCAGCTCATGTACATGATTCCTGAAAAAGTTGTGGATGTTTACTGTAAAATGTATAGCATCGAATACCCCGAAGTCGATGATAACTTCCGACTCGTTATGACTTTTGAAAGTGGGCTCACGGCTCAAATCGAAGTATCGACCAACAACTATATCACCCATCCGCGATGGTATGTTTTAGGAAAAGACGGAACCTTACAAATCGATAATTGGGATTGTAACGGAAAAATCGTGCGATGTATTGATAAAGAAAACGTGTGGGAAGATGAGATCGTCTATACCAAAGCCGGTCCGACAAAAACCATGGCTCCGCGACGAAGCGAATCAATCGAAGAACTGACGCTGACTGAACCTATGGATGTTGTTGATAGTATTACGGTCGTATACGACAATCTTATCGATGCCATTGAAGGCAAAGCACCACTCACGATTACTTCTGCACAAGCACTAGAAGTGATGAAAGTCATGGAGAGAGCATTCCGGTGTCAGGAACTGCATCGATGTTAATAGGATGCTTGCCTATAAAATATTCATAGATTAATTTCGCCAAGTGTTTATATGTACTCAAAAAAAGAGTTTGCAAGGGATTCCAAACTCGCTGTCGCTCAGACAGAGGAATCCTTACCTTGCAAACTCTTTTTTATTTGTACATATACACTAAGGCTCATTAAAAAACTCATATTTTATAGGCAGGCATCAATAACAAAGGTACAGATTCCTACATCGAAAAGACGAAAGGAACGTCCGAGTTTCGTGTTTGCGGTAGGTGAAAATATGAACTTTTCATAAATCATACAGGTTCTTAGGTTGAGGAACAACTTGACGAAAGACAAGGATTCCACTGTTTGAACGAAGTGAGTTTGGAATCCGTTTCGTCAAGAAAGTTTCTTCAGCCTTAGAACCTGTTAATGCAATGAATTAGAGAATATTTTCACCTACTGCAATATTATTGCTTTTTTTTAATGTTTCAGCTATAATGAAACTAACTTAGTTCAGACTAAGTTAGTGAAGGCTAAGTAATTAGAAGTGGAGGTTAAACTATGTTTGTTGGACGAAAAAAAGAACTGGAAAAACTTGAAAAATACTATAATGATCAAAAGTTCCATTGTATTATTATGTATGGACGAAGAAGAGTTGGAAAAACATATCTACTACAAGAGTGGATGCAAAACAAACGTAGTATTTATTTTGCTGCGGAGCAACAGAATTTTCGAGTGTTATTGAATAAGTTTTCTGCACGAATACTTAGCCAGATACCGTCAGGATATATTCATCAATTTGAAGATTTTGAGCAGGCAATCCGCTATATAGCAGAAGCAGCAATAGATGAACCCATGATTCTTGTGTTTGATGAAGTCCAGTTTTTAGCGCAACAGGACCCGAGTTTTTTATCAATGCTACAAAACATTATTGATCATCATTTGTTATCAACAAAATTAAAGCTTGTTTTATGTGGTTCCTATATGAGTTTTATGGAAAGTGAAGTCTTAGGCCATAAAAGTCCTATTTTTGGTCGAAGAACAGCATCCTTTAAAATTGAGCCCTTTACATATATGGAAGCAAAAGAATTGTTAAAGGCAGATTCAGACTTAGAAGCATTTCAAGCATGGGCAGTACTCGGCGGAATGCCCATGTATCTTAATCAATATAATGCTAGACAATCACTTAAGGAGAATATCATTAATAAAATTTTGGATAAAGGAACGCTCCTTCATAACGAGCCCTTGTTCGCCCTAAAACAAGAATTAAAAGAGCCTGCCTTATATTTTTCAATTATCGAAGCCATCAGTTCGGGAAAAAGTAAATATAATGAGATATCCACTTTCATTGGGACGGAAGCCGGATATTATCTGAATACATTAATTGAACTTGGAATCGTAAAAAAAATAACACCAATTGGTGATAAACCAAGTTCGCGGAAGTCGATTTACGAAGTGACGGATCCGTTTTTTGCATTTTGGTTTCGCTATGTTAGTCGTGGATATTCCCTGGTGGAAATGGAAAAACAAGAACTTCTCTATTCAGAACTCATTGAGCCGGATATTCAGAAGTTTCTTGGATATCGCTTCGAAATATATTGTATAGAATACCTGATGAGCCTTAATGGAAGGCCTGAAATTCCTTTTGTTTTTACGGAAATCGGAAAATGGTGGGGAAATAATCCGACAAAAAAACAACAAGAAGAGATTGATATTGTAGCTTGGAACAATAATGAAGAGGCCTTAATCGCAGAGTGTAAATGGCGAAATGAAAAAACGGGAATAAAAGAATTAGAAAAATTAGTCATGCGAAGTAACTTGATTCCGAGAAGCAATAAACATTTGATTTTCTTCTCAAAATCTTCATATACAAAACAAGCAAAAGATTATGCAAAAGAGAAAGATATTCGACTAATAAGCTTTCCGATGTCGCAAACTATGAACAAATAGTGAACATATCAATGAAAATTAACAGTTTTATTATTATGAATATGCTATAATTCATAGTATAGATGAGGGATTAACAGCGACCACATGTGAAAGAAGTTTTTTGGAGGAAGATCAATGACATTAGGTAAAAAATTAGTTATCGCTTTTTTGAGTGTAGTCATGCTTGCAACGGTATCGGTTGCGACAATCAATCTCTTATCCGCGCGAAGCGCAATTCAAACTTTGATTGAAGAACGGGTAAATAAAGAATTGGAATTACTCGTAGAGGACACGGAGCATCAATTTACATCCCATGAAAATGTAGCGCGTTCTGCAGCAGCGGCATATGTTGCTATGGGGGAAAAACTATCAAAAGAAGACTATAGAGATATTCTGGAAAATTTATTAAGGATGAACCAAGCAACGCTAGGAGCAGGAATATGGCTAGAAGCAAATACATATGAAAATGAAGCCTACTTTGGTCCCTATGTATATAAAGACGGTAGCGAATTGGTCTATACACTCGATTATGAAGATCCGACGTATGACTATCCAAGCACGGATTGGTATCTATTAGGGAAAAACGCGGATGGACAATCCGGTTGGACAGACCCCTATTATGATGAAACGTCCGGTATTACAATGATTACAACGGCAGTGCCTATTATCGAACAGGATAAAATCATCGGTGTCGTATCGGCGGATTATGACTTGTCGACAATACAAGAACTTATAGAAAACGTGCAAATTGAAAAAAGTGGATTTGCTTTTTTGCTGGATAACACAGGAATGATTATTGCCCATAAAGATCCGGCAATCCGGATGAATATGAATATTCAAGATGGACCGGAATATGAAGCATTACTTGAAAAAATGACGGCACAAGAACAAGGTGACGCGCGCGTCACTCGAGAAGGGAAAGATTATGTTGCAAACTATACCACCTTGCCGAGAACCGGTTGGAAGTTAGTGACCATGGCACCAATCAATGAACTTTATGCATCCATTTATAGCATGAGCTATCGTTCCGTTGGGGTTGCTCTTATCGTTATTTTGATTGCTATTGGTATCAGTTATATTATAAGTAAGAAAATAGCGGATAGCATTAAGCTTTTTCAAAAAAGCATCGAATATTTGGCTCATGGCGACTTTACCCATGAGCACCAAGTGAAGAGCAAGGATGAGATTGGTGATATGGGACGAGGCTACAATAACATATTATCAAGTCTAAAAAATATTATTCAGAAAATAATGGATAGTAGTGATAATGTTGCAGCAACAGCCGAAGAGTTGGCGGTGAGTACAGAAGAGACAAGCAAATCGATTGTGGAAGTTGCATCTAGCATTCAAGAATTAGCCGGTAGCAGTCATGAACAAAATCAAGTCATTAGCACAATGAAAGACTCGATGGAAAACATATATACGAAAATGGATGGAGTATCCTCTCGATTAGGAACAACAAAAAAATCGGTGGAAGAAACTCAAAAGTATGTAAGCAAAGGTGAAAACTATGTCCAAGATGCAATTAGTCAAATTGAAGAGATTAATCATCAAGTGATGAAGTCATCACAAACGATTTTTGCCTTAAACGAAAAATCAAAGCAGATTGAAGAAATTATCGATATTATCTCAAGCATATCGGAACAGACCAATTTATTGGCATTAAATGCCTCGATTGAAGCCGCAAGAGCCGGAGAACAAGGCAGAGGATTTGCGGTTGTCGCTGGCGAAGTTGGAAAATTGGCAGAAGCATCGGCAAAATCATCGGCAAATATTAGTCAACTTATTCATGAGATTCAAAAAGACATTAAAGCGTCGGCAGAGGTCATGGAAGCTAGCCAAACAGCATCAACTAATGGAATACAGGTCATAGAAAAAACAGGCAAAGCATTTAAAACTATTTCAGAATCCATGAATGAAGTGTCTCTAAATACAAGCGGTGCAGTTAAGTCAGGGGATGAAATTCTTGAAGAAATAGAACATATTCGAGATTCGATTTCACGGATCGCAGATAGTGCTAGCCTCAATGATATGAACACGCAAAATGTATCAGCAGCAACTCAGGAACAAACCGCAATCATCGAACAAATTCAAACGGCAACAGAACAACTCGCCGATATAGCCACAGAATTACAAAATGAAGTCAAGGCATTTAAGATAAATTGATGCCTGCCTATAAAACATTCGTGGATTAATTTCGCCAAGTGTTTATATGTACTCAAAAAAAGAGTTTGCAACGGATTCCAAACTCGCTGTCGCTCAGACAGAGGAATCATTACCTTGCAAACTCTTTTTTATTTGTACTTAAACACTAAGCTCATTAAAAAACTCATATTTTATACGCAAGCATCCAATAATAAAGCTACAGTTCTGATATCAGAAGTAGCAGTATACTCGCATTTGCGGTAGGTGAAAATATGAACTTTTCATAAATCATACAGGTTCTTAGGCTGGGGAGCCACTTGACGAAAGACAAGGATTCCACTGTTTGAACGAAGTGAGTTTGGAATCCGTTTCGTCAAGAAAGTTCCCTCAGCCTTAGAACCTGTTGATGAAATGAAGTGGAGAATATTTTCACCTACCGCAAATATACTTTTGGCTATATCGACATATGAATACGCGACCATATTTTCTATACTTGATGAAAAGAGCAAAGGTATATACAATAATAACATGAAAACAAGAATATTGACTAATCAATAAGGAGAATTTGATGGTTACACGCAAGGATATTGCTAATAAAGTGGGCGTCTCTGTATCGGTTGTATCAAGAGCGCTGAATAATAGTGGATATGTCAAACAAGAAAAGCGAAAAGAAATACTTCGCGTTGCAGAGGCATTGGGCTATCATCCGAATCCCGTTGCCATGTCCTTACAACAAAAACGGACCAAGCAGATTTTATACTATAGCAAAGACCTGAATAACTTTTATAATATTGAACTATATGAAGGCATGCTAGAAGAGGCAGATAAAAATGGATATGTTGTTTTGATCAACGGACGGTTTAATTTTGACATTATACCGAGTCTGATGATTGATGGGATTATCCTACCCAATGACCATATAACCGGTCAATATCTTGATGCCATCGGTAAAAACTACCATTTGCCGGTAGTTACAGCGTCTTATGGCGAAGATGTCTATTTTTCCAAAGCAGTACCAAAAATTGAAACCGATTTGTACGAAGGGATGAGAAAATCTCTTGAATATTTACGGAGTAAAGGCCACAAAAAAATAGCCATGATTTCATTATATGATATTGGATCCTATCATGCTCGTACCCTTGCATGGATTGATTTTATGCAATATGAACTCGAGTCCACAATAGAAGATTATCACTTTGGAATTAATAAGGAAGGATTGCATAATGATGAACGAGTGATGCAGTTTTTAGAAGAACGGACAACAGATACGACAAATATTTGGGAAAGTTATTATGAAAAAGGAATGCTTGCAGCAGATATTTTCCATGAACGACAGATTGATGCGACAGCGGTCATTGGATTTAATGATGAGATGACACTTGGCTTTTGTAAACGGATCAAACAACTGGGATACGATATTCCCAAGGATTTGTCTCTTATGGGCATCGATGGTATTCCGGCAGGTGAATACAATGAACCAAGATTAACCACACTTGAGATTCAAGCAAGAGAGATGGGAAAAAAATGTGTTCAAGAGCTTCTATCAATTCTAAACGGATGTAAAGAAAAATGTATCATTCATGTACCTACACAGATAGTTGAAAAAGACAGCGTCAGAGATATTTCAAGGTAACAGCTGCAAAAAATTTGCAGGTTATTATAAATAATAAAAGAGGAGGTACTTTTATGAACAAAACATTTTGGAAAAAATTAATGGGGATTATTCTTGCATTCGTCCTCGCCATGACAACGCTTGCAGGATGTGGTGGCGATTCAGGGGCCAGCTCAGGAACACCAATTACCGAAGAAGAAGCACAAGACATCGCGGCGGCCGTTGACGAAAAACCGACAGAAATCTCCGGTACAATTGAGGTCAGTGGATGGCCATCAGGGGATGATGCTTTTGAAGCTGCCATGGCAGGATTTAACGAAAAATATCCAAACGTTGAAGTTGAACTAGTTTTTACAGATACAACCTCACATCACCAAGCCTTACAAAGTGCCCTTGTTGCAGGAAGTGGAGCAACCGATGTTGCTATGGTAGAAGGCGCATATATTTCACAATACAGAGATAGTACAGCATTAACAGATCTTCGCTTATTAGGAGCCGATGAATTAGCCGATGATTTTGTCGATTTTAAATGGGAGCAAGCAATATCTTCCGATGGCGAACGCTTAGTGGCGATTCCATGGGATTTAGGCCCAACACTTTATTATTATCGTACAGATGTATTTGAAGAAGTTGGCTTACCTACCGATCCTTATGAAGTAGCTGACTTAATGAGTACTTGGGACGGCGTTTTAGAAGTTGCAGAAAAAGTATCCATACCGGGTGAACGATGGTTTATACCATCAGCAGCCTATCTATATCAATGGATGTTTATCAACAGAGATTACTATGATGAAGATCTTAACCTTATTATTGAGCGGGAAGGCGACCTTGAAGCCTTAGAGGCGGCACTTACCATTCGTGAAAATGGATGGGATATGAACGTGGATATGTGGAGTGGTGAAGCCTATGCAGCATATTCAGCAGGCACATGTGTCACGGTTGCAGCCGGTTCATGGTTTTCAGGATTCTTAAAAACAGACATTGATCCTGAAGGCGCAGGCAACTGGGGAGCAACAGAGTTACCGGGAGATATGCCGGCAACAAACTGGGGTGGCTCATTCTTAGTTATTCCGGAGCAAGCCGATAACAAAGAAGCAGCGTGGGCTTTTGTCAAGTATATGCTTGCAACGCCAGAAGGACAAAACGATATGTTTAGAGCCGTGGATTACTTCCCAGCTTATGAACCGGCTTGGACAGCTGAACCAGAACTTTATGTATCACCGGACGACTACTTTGGCGGACAATCGCCAAATGCTATCGCAACAGAGATTGCATCAGATGTACCCGTTGTTTATAACACAATCATGGACGTAACAGCAGAAGGCTATCTATACAGTTCATTTAATGCCGGAGCAGAAGCCGGAGAGACACCGGAACAAATCCGTGAGCGCTTGAGAACAGATATAGAATCAGCCACAGCAGAACTTAAAGAACAACAAATTCAAACATTAAAAGATGCAGGTGCATGGGAATAGATAACTGAATAAAAGGTGGCCGGAGGAATCTGGTCACCTTTTTCCACAAGAGAGGAAGTGATTGCGTTGAAAGTTGCAGGAGTTATGCATACAATCAAAAAGAATAAAGTTGCCTATGCCTATATTGCACCTTTTTACATTTTATTTATTATTTTTGGCCTGTTTCCCATGGTATCCGGATTTGCCTTAAGTTTCTTCCGCTGGGATGGACTTGGGTCTATGAATTTTTTGGGATTAGGCAACTATATTAATTTATTTAAGGATTCCCTATTTTGGAAGGCCTTATATAATACATTATTTATAGGAATTATCGCACATATTCCTATTTTGTTAGGCGGATTGGTATTAGCCTATATTCTCAACTCAGATTTGATTCGAGGTCAAAACCTTTTTAAAACCATTTATTTTATGCCCATGGTGACAAGTGCTGTTGCCATCACCATTATTTTTCAAAATCTATTTGGTAATAATTATGGGCTCATCAACTATATCTTCGGTCTTTTCGGTAAAGATCCGGTGAACTGGTTAGGCGGAGATGGCTCATTTATCAAGGTTGCAGTTATTGTTATGTTTGCATGGAAATGGATTGGATGGAATATGGTCATCTATTTGGCCGGTATGCAAGGGATTCCTCAAGAGATTTATGAAGCGGCAAAAATCGACGGTGCGTCCCATACCCGTGTCGTCTTTAATATCGTCATTCCATTATTAAAACCGATTATTCTCTTCACCCTTATTCAGTCAACCATCGGAATGTTCAACCTCTTTACAGAACCCTTTGTACTGACGGGCAATAACTGGGGTGGAGGAACCAATGGTGGCGGTTTAACACTTATGATGTATCTGTTGAACAAAGCGCCCCAAGGTGGTAATGCTTATGGTTATGCATCAGCGATTGCCTATGTAATGACATTTATGATTGTCTGTGTTGCATTTATTCTCAATAAAGTGATGAATCGCAACGAAGTAAAAGGAGGTATGTAGCATGCATGTATTAAAGAAAACAACATTATACCTCATATTAATCAGTGTAGCCCTCGTCATGCTATTACCTTTTTACATGATGTTCGTTATGTCAACCTTATCCACCAATGAGATTTATTCATTTCCACCGATTATGAGTATTGGTGGAAACCTGATTACAAACTTTAAAAATATGATTGCAGCCGTAAACCTTCCGAGAGCCTTTCTTAACAGTCTTATTGTAACAAGTTTAAATGCGGTTTTAGTTCTGTTTTTTAGCTCGATCGGTGGTTATGCATTTTCCGTTTATGATTTTCCGGGGAAAAAACAACTCTTTCTTGTTCTTTTAGGAACCATGATGGTGCCTTTTACAGCAGGTATTATCCCTTGGTTCATCATGATGAGTAAATTCGGTTGGATTAATAATTTTGCAGCCTTAATCATACCGGGAAGTGCTAACGCCTTCGGAATATTTTGGATGCGTCAGTATTGTCAAAACAATGTTCCCCGTTCCCTTATGGAAGCGGCGCGGATTGACGGATGTAGCGAATGGACCATCTTTTTTCACGTCATCGCACCCATATTAAAACCGGCCTATGCATCTCTGGGTATCATGCAATTTGTCAATATATGGAACGAATTTATGCAAGCTTTACTTATTTTACGAAAAGAAGAATACTATACCTTGTCATTATTACTTAAAAGCATGGTCTCTGACCGTGGAACCGACTATGGAGCCATGATGTTAGCCAGTACCTGTGCCGTATTGCCACTACTGATCTGTTTCTTATTCGCATCCAAGTATTTTATGGACGGATTAACAGCAGGAGCCGTCAAAGGCTAGGTGTCAGGACCCGTGAACAAATAATCTGAAAATTTGAGGAGGAAACACGATGGAAAACATATTACAAGGTGACGCATTAACATTAGGAACCTGTTACTATCCGGAGCACTGGCCACAAGATCTTTGGCGCAGTGACTTAGAACGTATGAAAGAAAATGGGATTGAAGTCGTTCGAATCGCAGAGTTTGCTTGGAGCAAAGTCGAGCCGAGAGAGGGAGAGTTTACCTTTGCTTTTTTCGACGAATTCTTAGAGCTAGTCGAAGAGATGGATATGAAAGTTATCTTCTGTACGCCGACTGCGACACCGCCGGCCTGGTTAACTCATAAATATCCGGAAGTACTTAATGCAAGCATGGAAGGGGTCAAATATCGCCATGGAGCTAGACGACATTATAACTACAATTCACCAAAATACATAGAACTGACACAGATTATCGTGGAAAAATTCGCATCTCATTACGCCTCCCATCCAAATATAATCGGTTGGCAGATTGATAACGAATTAAATTGTGAATTGAATAATTTTTACTCAGAAAGTGATACTATTGCCTTTAGAGAATTTTTGCGGGAAAAATATAAAGATCTTGAAGGCCTGAATAAGGCTTGGGGAACTGATTTTTGGAATCAAATGTATACCGACTGGGAAGAGGTTTATGTTCCTCAAAAAACCGTTAGTGATTCGACCAATCCCCATCGTGTTTTAGACTATTATCGATTCATATCCCATAGTGCACGAAAATATGCCAAGTTGCAAGCGGATATTATACGCAAATACATCAAAGCGGAGGATTTCGTAACGACAAACGGCATGTTTGGACACTTAGATAATCATCAAATGACCAAAGAAAGCTTGGACTTTTACACCTATGACTCCTATCCAAACTTTGGGTACTCATTAGATATGTACGACCCATCGCCCCAAGCCCTTCGTGATCGATGGTGGAGTCATAACCTTGCCGAAACCCGGTCCATATCGAGTCGATTTGGAATTATGGAGCAACAATCCGGTCCCAACGGTTGGAACACGCGAATGGAAGCACCGGCACCACGACCGGGACAACTGACCCTTTGGACTATGCAATCTATTGCCCACGGAGCCGACTTTATCAGTTATTTTCGATGGCGTACATGTACAATGGGAACGGAAATCTATTGGCACGGGATCTTAGATTATTCCGATCGAGATAATCGCCGACTTAGTGAAGTGAAAGATTTACGAGAAAAACTGGATCACATAACAGAGATTGCCGGAGCAAAATATCAAGCTCAGGTTGGTGTCATTAAAGATTATGATAATGTATGGGACGGCGAACTAGACGCCTGGCATAAACGCGTGGAAAAAGCCAGTCAGCAAGCTCTCTTTGAAGCTACACAATTAAGCCATACACCCATGGACTACCTTTATCTTCAAGAGGATACGACCCTTGATGATTTAGTACCCTATAAAGTCCTCTTTTATCCCCATGCGACAATCCTAACACGGGAACGTATTGCCTTGCTTGAAGCATACGTTGAACAAGGTGGCAAGCTCGTTTTTGGATGTCGAACAGGATATAAGGACATGACCGGCCAGTGTGTCATGGAAAAACTTCCTGGATTGGCTCGCAAGATGACTGGCGCCGATGTGTACGAGTACACATTCATTGCGCCGGATTCAGAAACAGTAACCATTGAATGGGATGGCGACATGCTTGAAGCCAATGTCTTCCTTGACCTTGTAGAACCCATGGATGATTCGGCAAAACAAGAAGGGACCATAGTGACAGGGGATTATCCAGGTGCAGGCGCCCTCGTATCGAAAGATTTTGGGCAAGGAAAGGCCTACTACTACGGAACAGCTTTTACAAGAAAATCCGCAGAAAGCTTCATGAAAAAACTGGGTGTCCTAAGCCCCTTAGCTGACCTTGTGACAGCGCCTCCAACTTGCGAAATCGCTGTACGTAAAAAAGATGAAACACCCTACATCTTTATCCTTAATTTTAAAAAAGAAAATGCAAGGGTGACATTCAAGCAAGCTGTCGTTAATCTCTACACAGGTGAAACCCTTCAAGGTGATGTGGAACTTGAGGGTTATGGAACGCTTGTAGTGAAAAATACCTGATATAATAAAAATCATGCAAGGGATTCCAAACTCGCTGTCGCTCAGACAGAGGAATCCAACTTTGCATGATTTTTTTCATTTACGAAGAAACACTACGGCTCGTGAAAAAGAGTATATTTTATAGGCAGGTATTCATATAGTTTGTTTTAATAACAGAACGATTTTCTTTGCTTTTGAAGAATAACGTGATAAAATTAAAAAAAGATGCATTATAACAACTTTAATAGTCAAAAAGTTTTAATAAAAGAACGTTATTCTTCAATTACGCAGAAAATCATGACAAATTTAAAAAGAGGTGAGAAAAGTGAGTGTTTATACCGAGCTAGCAAAGTATCCGGTTTTTACAATTGATGAGGTAAAAAAATTTACCGGTAATGAAAAAACGGCTTATTCGCAGTTGAATCGTTTTATGAAAAAAGAATTAGTTAAAAAGATACGAAAAAATATATACTCCGTTGTTAATCCGGCAACAGGTCAATTGCTAGCGACACGTTATCAAATTGCCTGTGCAATAACGGATACCGCTTATATATCTCATCATAGTGCGTTTGAATATTATGGATTGACGAACCAAGTTTTTAATGAAATATATGTTTCCTCGGAAACAAAGTTCAATCATTTTGAGTATAACCATATAACATACAATTTCATTGCATCCAAAATGAATGAAGGTATTTTAGAGGCAAAAAACACTACCGGAATCAAAATAACGGATTTAGAAAGAACTGTTATAGATAGCATCCGAGACTTTAACAAAATAGGTGGCCTTGAAGAGCTTCTTAACTGCTTAGAAGGAATTCAGTATTTAAATGAAAAGAAACTTAAGCGATATCTTGATGTATATGATATCCAGGGCTTGTATCAACGAGTAGGATATTTTCTTGATTATTATCGAAAAGAGATGCAACTTTCAAACGAATTTATAAAGTACTGTAAAAACAACATAGGTAAGAGTAGGCGGTATCTTGTAAACGAAGTAAAAGAAGATAACTATTATAATAATGAATGGGGATTAATGGTGCCCGAAGATTTATTCGGAATAGTAGACAAGGAAGGAGATATACTTGTTTAATTATGATATTGTATATTTAGCAAAGAAAGCTGAGGAATTAGGATTTGTGAGAGATACATTAGAAAAGGTGGAACAGCAATCAATCTGACAATTTTTAACCTGCCGAGACTTTCTGTTGATATCGATATGGATTATTTGATTACTAACTTTTATGTTATCCCAAGGATATACAATGAATCCGAAAACAAAAAATCTTCATAGCTTAGATTCCTGGGTTTATGACTATATGGGAGCAAGTGGAAATAGAGATAATATAAAAATCGAAATAAATTACTCATTGCGGTCTCATGTGCTTGAAGCTGAAGAAAGACCGATAATCACAGAAAATTTTTCCGGTGAATATAAAGTGAAGTCTCTTGCACCAGTTGAAATATATGGTAGTAAAATAAATGCACTGCTTAGTAGAGCAGCAGCTAGGGATTTATATGACACAAGAAACATGATTGAATTTGGTATATTTGATAAATCTGAAGAAGAAATGCTGAAAAAATGCGTTATTTTTTATGCGGCCATATCAGCAAAGAAAATCAATAAGGATTTTGATACTATAGCTATTGAATTAAGACTAATGATGATTTTGAGTTGGAGTCGGCGAAAATACTTGTTAAAGAGTTTATTTCCGAGTTAATGATTTTGACAAAGGAAGAGAAGGAATTTCTAAGTAGATTTGAATGTGGTGATTACATTCCGGAACTTCTATTTGAAGATGAGAAAATTTTGCAACGTATTATAAATCATCCAATGGCACTATGGAAAACACAATAGGTGTATTGTCATCCTCGTAATATAGTTGAAGAGCTTCGGTTAAATTGTCTATAGCTTCTTCTATGGTTTTACCTTGAGAAGCAATATTGTTCTCAACACATTTAGCAACATACCAATTTTCTTCTTTTTGTATAATCACTGTTACTTTTATACTCATTTCAATCACCTCATTAATCTTTGATGACACTATTATACCATAATAACTTTTTAGGAGGCTTAATATGTTAGCTAGTAACACCATGAATCAGATCAAAGAAGTCCTACACACAGGTATAAAAAACAGCGACGTGGCCGGTGCCAATA
>DDQW01000021.1:0-5254 GCA_002342805.1 Clostridiales bacterium UBA2432
TATTTGCCATTTTAGACCGTGTAGTGTAAAATTAAAATATTAATTATGTTTATGTGTTGGTTTAAGACGAGGTGAAGTTATGGAACAAAAATATGAAGTACTTAATCACATATTAGTTCATTTATTTAATGATATTATGAAGGTTGAAGAGAAGGCCTTGGCCCAAGGGCCTTTTAAGGAACTGACCATCACGGATATGCATACCATAGAAGCGATTGGATTTAATACATCCCGAAATATGTCGTCTATAGCAAAAGATTTATCCATTACGGTTGGTACATTAACCATTGCCATCAATCATCTTGTCAAAAAAGGGTTTGTTCAACGAATTCGTAGCTCAAAGGACCGACGCGTTGTATTGGTTTCATTGACATTAAAAGGGAAAAAAGCCTTTCGACACCATATTGAATTCCATGACAGGATGGTTAAAGAAATTATGGGACAATTAGAAAGCGATGAGCTTGATGTTCTTATAAAGGCATTGGGAAAAGTGGATGATTTTTTTGGAAATGAAAAAGGCAAGCTAGGGCTATAAAATATTTAGACCTTTGCTCACAAATCTTGTTTTTATGAAGGTTTAATGATACAATATTTTAAGTTAGGCTAGTTAGCCGATAAGAACTTAAGGAGTCAGTCATATGGAGAGAACCTTAGGACAAAAAATAAGGGATGAGCGAAAAAAGAATAAACTGACACAAAGAGAGTTGGCGGGCAATTTTATAACTCGAAATATGTTAAGTCAAATCGAAAATAATCAGGCAAAGCCATCGATTACAACGATGGCTTATTTAGCAAATCGTTTGAACAAGACGATTGATTATTTTATGAGTGAGGAAACAAAATCTGAACAAATTGCCAAGTTAGCTAAAGAGTTAATGGCCGATTATAAAGAAGATAATTGTCTCGAGGTTCTTGAACGTCTAGAGGCCTTGCGTATTGAATCCCCATCTATTTTTAATTCGAATTTTATTGAAGATATATATATAAATTGCCATTTTAAGAAGTCCAATATGCATATAAAGAATGGTGAATATGAAAAAGCACTTTTTTATTATGAAAAGTTGCTTGAGGTTGAAAGCAATTTATTATTGAATCATGAGCTTATTGCATATGAACTTTATGTAAAGCTGGTGGATGCATATACAATGACAGGGGATCATAAAAAAGCCGCAATATTTAACAAAAAAGCCAAAGAGTTAATACGTCGACTCATTGCAAGTAAAGAAGTTCAAGATGTTTATCTGCTCTTTTCACAAAATGATAATGAAGAAGCGATTAAGGCAGCAAAAAACATTGATTTTGATATGTTAGATGACTATAGTAAAGCTAGATATAATATGGTAATCGGTAGTGCCTATTTTAATCTAAAAGACTACCATAAGGCGATTAAGTATTTAGAAATGTCCATTACATATTATCAGGAAAAAATGTACAATAGTTTGACAGTAATGATTTTTGAAGAGTTAAGTAAATGTTATGCGAATTTAGATCATCATGAAAAAGCGGTAGAATATATGAAAATGGCCAAACTTAGCTATGAAAAGGGGCATATTCATTGATTTCATTTTTTCAGTAGTGTATAATCGTACTAACAATCATAAGGAGGATTATTATGGCTAAGAAACCATATTATATTACGACAGCAATCGTATATACATCACGGACCCCACATATCGGAAACACTTACGAAGCGGTTATCACAGATAGTATCGCACGTTTTAAGCGTTTGTTGGGATACGATGTTTTTTTTCAAACAGGAACAGATGAGCATGGACAAAAGATTCAACTCCAAGCTCAAGAAGAAGGAATAACGCCACAGCAACATGTGGATACGATTGCAGGCGAAGTAAAAGAAATCTGGGATTTAATGAATACCAGCTATGATAAATTCATTCGAACGACAGATGATGAACACATAAAAATCGTTCAAAAGATTTTTAAAAGACTCTATGATCAAGGTGATATTTATAAAGGCAGTTACGAAGGCCTGTATTGCACACCATGTGAATCTTTTTTCACGGAGAGTCAGCTTGTTGACGGAAAATGTCCGGACTGCGGACGTGAAGTTCAAAAAACAAGTGAAGAAGCGTATTTTCTAAAGCTAAGTAAATATGCAGACCGATTGATGGACCATATTAACCAACATCCGGAATTTATCCAACCGGAATCACGTAAAAACGAGATGGTCAATAACTTCTTAAAACCAGGACTTCAAGACTTGTGTGTGTCGAGAACAAGCTTTAATTGGGGCGTACCTGTAACCTTTGATGAAGGACATGTTGTCTATGTTTGGGTGGATGCATTATCAAACTATATCACCGGATTAGGCTATGACCCGGATGGACACCATGGCGAACTCTTTCAGAAATATTGGCCGGCAGATGCACATATCATCGGAAAAGATATTTTAAGATTCCATACAATATATTGGCCGATTATGCTTATGGCATTGGATGTTGAACTTCCCAAGCAAGTTTTCGGTCATCCATGGTTAATGATTGGTATGGATAAGATGAGTAAATCTCGTGGAAATGTGATCTATACTCACGATTTAGTCGAATATTTTGGAGTAGATGCAGTTCGCTACTATTTACTTCACGAAATGCCGTTTGCACAAGATGGAACATTAACCTATGAGCTCTTGATTCAACGGATTAACTCTGATCTAGCCAATATATTAGGAAACTTAGTAAATCGTACGGTGGCTATGGTTAACAAATATTTTGACGGTGTGATTCAAGAGCCAAACGTGAGCGAGCCGATTGATGCATCCTTGCGTGAGCTCGCCATTTCAACACCCAATAAAGTGTTAGAAAAAATGGATGACCTTCGTGTTTCTGATGCTATTGATGCCATTTGGACATTATTACGTCGTTCAAACAAATATATTGATGAAACAACACCATGGATCTTAGCAAAAGATCAAGCGTCAATGCCACGTCTAGGTACAGTTTTATATAATTTACTCGAATCGATTCGTATGTCTGCAGTAATGCTACAGCCATTTATGCCGGAGACAGCCGATAAAATATTTGAGCAATTAAATACACAGGTCACGGATTGGGAATCCTTACGTGAGTTTGCAGGTATGAAGCCAGGAGATAAAGTCGGTGAAGGTGTTGCCTTGTTTGCACGTTTAGATGAAGAAAAAACACTTGAGATGATTGAAGAAAAAATGCAGGCCAAGCAAAGTCAAGAACCGGAGCAAACAAAGGATGCAGAAGAAGTTGAAGAAGTACCGGAAATTACCATTGATGATTTTGCAAAAGTGAAGTTTGCCGTAGGTGAAATCATTGAATGTAAAAAACATCCCAAGGCAGACCGATTGCTTGTGTCTAAGGTAGAGCTAGGAAGCGAAGTTCGACAAATTGTATCCGGTATTGCAGATTCCTATTCGCCAGATGAACTTGTTGGCAAGCAAGTCATTGTTGTCAAAAATCTAAAGCCGGTAAAACTTCGAGGCGAATTATCGGAGGGTATGATTTTGGCAGCAACAAAAGAAGATGGAAAAGTAAGTATTGTTACGGTGGATCAAGCCGTTAATAATGGAGCAGAAGTTCGATAGATTTGGATAGAAGGTGATTAAATGATTTTTGAAAGTCATGCACATTATGATAATCCACAATTTTATAAAGATAGAGAAGCTCTCTTTAAAGAGTTTCCGGAAAATAATATTCAGTATGTAATTAATGTCGGGGCGGATATGCGTTCGTCTCGATTATCCATTGAATTGGCCAAACGGTATCCTTTTTTATTTGCAACCGTTGGTGTTCATCCTCATGACGTGGGTGATATGAAAGAGGAAGATTTAGAACGTTTGATTCATTTGGCTGCTTATGAAAAAGTCGTAGCCATTGGAGAAATCGGCCTCGATTATTACTATGACCATGCACCACGAAGCATTCAAAAGCTATGGTTTAGAGAACAACTGAAGCTTGCCAATGAACTCGCTTTACCGGTTGTGATTCATAGTCGAGAAGCATCCCAGGATACTTACGATATCCTTATGGAAGCCAAACTACATAATGAGCATAACCTTGATCGACCAAAGGGTGTTATCCATTGCTATTCCGGCCATGCTGAGATGGCCTTAGACTATGTGAAGGAAGGCTTTATGATTGGTATTGGTGGTGTAATAACCTTTAAAAATGGTAAAAAATTACGTGAGGTTGTTGAAGCGATTCCACTAGAAAGTATTGTCGTCGAAACAGACGCACCGTATCTAGCGCCGGAACCCTATCGGGGAAAACGTAATGACTCAAGATATTTAAAGTACATTATAGAAGAAATCGGAAAAATAAAAGGAAGGTCCCCTGAAGATGTGGAAGATATAACGTATCAAAATGGGAAGCGATTATTTTTTGATTAAGCGAGGTAATATTATGATGCTCTATATCAAAGCGCTTGGATTTAGTGAATATGATACAAGAGAAAAAGCAGAAAAACTTGTTCAGCAAGTGATAGACAAACCGACGACACGTTATATTTCGAATTATAAAGAGGATACCATTAAGGTCGAATATTATAAATCGTATGGAAAAGATTTCGGACTCGTTGTTCGTGGAGAACTTGATGATAAGGAAGAGTTAATCATCCATACGGTACTTCCTTATGCCAAAGGCCGTAATCTGATGGATACCCATGAGATTGATGTTACAGCCAATGATGATACAATGAGCTATAGTGGTTTTTGCGAAGAAAACAAATCCGGAACACCGGTATCATTTTTCCTACAAAATCTGATTGATTATATTGAAATTCAGGATGATGACCACGTATACATTGACGGTGTTCGATTATCCTTATTTGCGGTGGAAGGAACCGTTATTTTACCGATTGAAAAAGATGAAGATGATGAAGATATGGAAGTTGCCGAACAGCTTATTCGTGAAGAACTCCTTAATCAAGCGAGAGAAGGCAATGAAGATGCACTCGATGCCCTTGAAGAAGAGGCCATGGAAGCCACGCGCATATTAAGAGAACGTCTTAAGAATGAAGATTTATTGACCATTCTTGAAGGATTTTTCATACCTTTAGGTGATTCTGAAGATGTTTATTCGGTACTGGGAACCATTGAAGATGCTAAAAAGTTGGTCAATCGCATCACCAAAGAAGAGGTATGGCGAATCCGAATACGTTGCATGAATATTATGGTTGATACCTATATCAACTCCGAAGATTTGATTGGAAAACCCATGAAAGGTATGCGATTTAAAGGGACTTGTTGGGTACATGGTCAAATCGATTTTGAACT
>DDQW01000021.1:5384-93383 GCA_002342805.1 Clostridiales bacterium UBA2432
TTTGTTCTTGTAGCTCAGTAGGATAGAGCGACCGCCTCCTAAGCGGTAGGCCGTGGGTTCGAATCCCGCCAAGAACGTTAGAAAAGTACTTCTTAAATGAAGTGCTTTTTTTGTTTCGATATAGAATAGGCAAATCTATCATATATATGTGTCTATCCATCATTGCATTGCATCTTCAATCTTTATATAATTTTTATGGGACTGTAGTAGAAGATAGATTTATATGCGAAGGAGAAGGGACTTATGAAGTTACAGGGATTAAATCCATACTTACCATCTTGGGAGTATATTCCAGATGGTGAACCCTATGTATTTGGAGATCGTCTATTTGCGCCGGATCTAGTACAAGGCTATGATGGTCGATATTATCTTTATTATGTCGATAGTAAGAGCCCCTATGTCTCGGTTGCAGTATGCGATGTTCCGGCAGGAAGATATCGATTTTATGGATATGTCTCTTATCCGGATGGGACTAGACTAGGTGAAGTCCTTGGCCGGATTGAAGTTGGATACTCAAATGTATGGAAGACATACGAATCCAAAGTAAATATTGAAGATGGCCAGGGAGCATTATATTTTACATATGTCGGTCAAGGGAGTGCAAGCTTTGGTTCATTTACTTTACTATAGGTGTTTTTTGCGGAATTGACTTGGAGTAGTGCCGGTCATCTGTTTGAACTGACGATAAAAATGTTCGACACTATTATAGCCGCATTTTTCTGAAATTTTGGCAACACTGTAGTGGTTGTAGATCAAGAGCCGTTTGGCAAGATGAATCCGACTGTTTATGACGTCTTCGATGCAACTCAGTCCAAAAGTCTCCTTATAGACAAGCTCCAAATATCCGACACTGATATTAAGCTGGTCAGAAATCATTTGTAATGACCAGTTTTTATTGGGATGCCTATGGATATCTCGTTTTAATGCATTCAAGGCATTATGGAGAGGGCTACTTATTCTTTGATTATAAGATTCTATAAGCTTGGTAAAGAGTATTCGCATCAGATTTTCTATAGTGATGTCTTTATACTCATTATCAAAGATGTTCTCGAGTTGTATCAATTCAAATACTTTGTGAATCGTTATAGGATCAGTGATTGAAAAAGGGAGGCCATGAGGAAGATGAGGGGTTTTAATGAAGTCGTCATCTGCAGAAAAGCGTATCCAATTATTGACATAGGTATTCTCATTTGCCTCGTATAAAATTTTCTGACGGGGTTTATAAAGGATAGCGCTGTTGGCAGGATAAACATTGATAATCCCGTCGACTTCAAACTTTGCTGACGTTTTTATAAATAAGAGAAGCCAATGTTCGTGGCCTTGAGGAATATCGAAGACAAAATCAGCATTGTGGGTGGCATCACATTCAATATATTCTATATTAATCATAAGTCATTCCTTTCATCTACTGATGATTATGATAAAAGTAAACGTTCCATATGTCAATAAAGAGTTGAAAAACAAATATATTATACAAGAGGAGAAGATGATGATTAAACCGTTGAAGCGTGAATATGAGAATTTTTTTGCCCGAATTGGGCTTACAGATGAAGACGTTCATCAAAAAATATGGGCGACGTATGAAAGCATTTTTTTTGACGATCAGGAAAAATTTTATCATGAAATAGGGGAAGATAAAGGCTTTCTTAGAGATACAGGCAATAATGATGCCAGAACTGAAGGAATGAGCTATGGCATGATGATGGCGGTTCAATTAGATCAGCAAGATGTGTTTGATAAACTTTGGTTGTTTTCTCATACATTTATGCAACAACACGATGGAGACAACGAAGGGTATTTTGCATGGTCTGTATCCCCAGAAGGCAAGAAATTTTCTGAAGGGCCAGCACCGGATGGCGAGGAGTATTTTGCGCTGGCACTCTTTTTTGCATCTAGTCGATGGGGAGATCGGCAAGCACCCTTTGACTATAGTCATCAAGCGCGAAAGATTTTAAGACACTGTCTCCACCAAGATGAATTGGTTGAGGGTGGACACACCATGTGGGATTTGACCAATTATTATATTAAGTTTGTTCCGTCGGTTGATTTTAGTGACCCATCCTACCACTTGCCCCATTTCTATGAGATATTTGCCGAGAGAGCCGATGAACAGGACAGAGATTTTTGGGCAAAAGCAGCTCAAGCCAGTCGAGACTATATTCGTAAATCTTGTCATCCATCAACCGGAATGTCAGCAGAATATGCCGAGTATGACGGTAGGCCGAAACATATCCATGGAAAAGATTTTGATTTCTATTCGGATGCGTATAGAGTTGCCATGAATATTGGACTTGATAGCTTGTGGTTTGGTGAGCAGGAAGGTTACCAATCCATTATCGAATCATTACAAAACTTTTTAGATCCCCAGGAAGGAATTAATCACACCTATATGCTAGACGGAACGAAAGTTGATGAACCGGCCATGCATCCGGATGCATTACTTGTGACAACAGCCGCAGGTTCTACAGCGGCAAAGCACAAAGAATTAGAAAAATGGTTAAAAGCATTTTGGGAACGGCCTTTACGCAAGGGTGAACGACGTTATTATGATAACTGTCTCTACCTCTTTAGCTTGATGATTTTAGCTGGGGTGTATAAAATCTATTAGCCTTAACCCAGTCCATGAGCGACTCTTTTTTTCCTGAACTCGTTAGCAGAACAGCCTTTTGATTGTTTGAAGCTTCGATTAAAGGTGCTGATACTGTTGAATCCACTAGATAAGGCCACTTCCATAACGGAGAGATTTGTATCCATGAGGAGAATTTCGGATTTTTGGAGGCGTTGTTTTGTTAGATACTGATGGAAGGTCATGTTTGTAAATTCTTTAAATAAGCGTGTGAAATGATATTTGCTAAAGCCGGCTATATCGGCAATAGTGTCTAAGGATAATTCTTCATTATAATGTTGGTTTATGTAATTACATGTTTTCATCAGTTTTTCAATATATTCATGCCTCTTTGAATGTGCAGTATCTTTAAAAAAGTTTTGATCATAAATAATTTTTCGGCATAAAGCAACATAAATCTGTATTAAATTACCATAAATAGATGCTTCCTTTAAGGGGGCATCTATATTATATTCTTGAATAATATTAAATAAGCAGGTATGAATTGTCGGATATATTTGGGGGAAGTCTTTTTTTGTAATCTTTACAGCGGATGGCAGCATAAAAAGGGTCGTATCAAATTCTTTCAGATTATAAAAAAGGGAAAGGTCAAACTGTAGAATAATTCGCTCGCCTTTATCAGGTGATTCTAAGCTATGGATGACACCTGAATTGATAAAAAGAATATCGTTTTCTTCAAGTGTATAATGGTCTTTACCTATATGAACCTTGTACCAGTTTTGAAGGGGAACAATGATTTCGATACCGACATGCCAATGTGGAGGATAGTTTTCATTATAAATATTGCGATATAAACGAAAATGCGAGGAGTCGCCGTAATGAATGGTTTCACGTATGCCGTTGAGAATTTCAATCATAACTGATCAGCCTCCTTTCATGGGTTGGCTTATATACATTATATCGATTGGCTTAAGCTATGTAAAGTTTAACCGCAATATTTGAGCATTGTTGAGCAAGATGTTAGAAGAATGGTGTCGTTGAAAGCTTTATAATGAAAGAATAGTATATTGATATTGAGGTGGAAAAATGCTAAGAACAGTTATAATAGATGATGAACCATTAGTTATTGAAGGACTTAGCGCTATGGTTGATTGGCAGGGACATGGCTTTAGAATTTGTGGGGTGGCTGAAGATGGCGAAAAGGGACTTGAAACCATAGAAAAATTACAACCGGACGTTGTATTTACTGATGTTCGAATGCCGGGTATGGATGGGCTTTCGCTTGTGAAAAAGTATGTTGAGGGCCATCATAATCCGGTGTTTTTTGTAATTATAACAGGATTTAGTGAATTTGATTATATAAAACAAGCAATGGATCTGAATGTTGTCGATTATATTTTAAAACCTATTGAACCTGAAGATGTTCACCGGATTCTTGACCATATCCGTGAAGAACATGCCAAAAGAATAGATATACAGCAAAAACTTGAACAAGATATTGAAAATGTTACAAGGATGACTCTAAATCGTTTATTGGAAGATCATCGTAAGGAATCTTTGATTCAAAGAGGACGGTTTTTGCTAAAAATAGACCAAGGAAGTTGGTATATATATCTACGATGTAGCCATAGAATAAGAAAATTTCTTGAAAATATTGACCGTGAAGATACACAGGTTAAAAGCATTTCCATTGATGAAAATGGATCACAAGAAAGTCTGATTGTATGGGCAAGAAAAGAAAAACTATTGAAATGGAAACGAGAAGTCAGTCGTAAGTTTCATGAATATGAGAAGAAGAGCGAAGACTATTTATATGTGGCAAAGGAAGCTAATTCACTTACGCACTTAAGTGAAATACATAGAAAGTTGCAGATGTTTGAGAAGAATAGATTTTATGATACATATACATTTTTGGAAATTGATTCCAAGGAAAAAATAAATTTTTCCAGTGAACTCACAGTTTTTGAGAAAGACCCAATATTTGGAAAATATAATTTAACAGATGAAGCTAGTGCCATATTTCAATTAAATAAGCTTTTTCATGAAATTTATTCGCTTAAAATCGATCCTGATCTGGTGCGCTTGCGTTATCAGTTGTTTTTAGAAAAAATGGCGGTTAAGTTAGAAGATGATATTGTTAAAACAGATATAAAAAATTTTTCGCAGTTTAAAAAGGAATGTTGTGTGCTTATTCAACACTATTTTCTTGTAAAAGACAATAAGCAGGAGGGCTTGGTTATTGAAGACGTTAAAATATATATTAAAAAACACATAAGCGGTGACCTAAAGCTTAAGACTGTAGCCAATTTTTTTGGATATAATTCTGTATATATGGGCCAATACTTCAATAGAGAGACTGGAAAAAAGTTTCGAGATTATGTTTTGGAGTTAAGGATGGACAAGGCAAAAGAGTTGCTACTGCACACAAATGCAACAGTTAGTCAGATTGCAAGAGAGATTGGTTTTAGAGATCGGGATTACTTTGTGAAGAAATTCAAAGAATTTTCCGGTGCTCTTCCTTCGGAGTATAGAGATGAATAATAAAATGAAAAAGATGTTTTATAGAATCAATGATATTCCCATTCGGCAAAAATTTATTTGGATATATATTGTCCTTTTTCTTATACCCATGCTAATTATTATCCTTGGAATTACAATTCAACTTAGACGTGAAATAGCAGCACAGGAATCAAGTATTCAGATGCAAACAATTGATAAAGTGATGTCGGATATGGGTTATATGATAAATAGCTGCTTTAGTATTGCTGTTGATATTTCTGTAGATCAAGCCTTAAATGAAGCCTTGTCTAAAGAGTATGCAAATCCAAGTGAATACTTCAAAACGTATACAGACGACTTGAAGGATAAGACATTTATGTATGCGACAGGATATAATAATGTTATACGCGTATCCATGTATGCGGACAACAATAATTTGCTTTATGGCGGAAATATTTATGGGCTTAATGAAAAAATATTAGAATCGGCATGGATGAAAGACTACTTAGCTTCCGGCAAGAAAACAGCAGTATTGACTTGGTTGGAAAAGCATCCTCACATGATGGATACCTATTACAATAGAATCAGTATAGTAAGAAAAATGGATGAATTTAGTCAGTTAGACACTGAGATGTATACGCGCATAGATATCGAAGTTGATAAATTGAGTCAGCTATTAAAACCTGCTTATGGTATTTATTTTGTGGTTACGGATGAGTCGGGCAAGATTCTCTTTGATGAGTCACCCAATCAGTTGCTAACAGCACAAGGTCGACCCATGTTTAATTCCCAGGACTATACATTAGATAACACAATTTATAGGTATGACTATCCATTGCAAGATGGGACGGTATGGTATTTGAACGCCATAGTTCCTAAAGCCGGACTGAATGATGTGATGAATAGATATAGTGGCTTGTTCTTTTTATCTATCGGCGGAAGTCTTTTAATATCGGTAGTCGTTATTAGTGTGTTTTCTAGATCCTACAATCAGAGAATTCAAATATTAAGTCACCATATGAAAAAAGTTGAAAAAGGAAACTTTCGTTTGATTGAAGGTGACTATGGTAAAGATGAAATCGGAAGCTTGATTGGAGTATTTAATAGAATGACAGATCGGATTAATGATTTAGTGAATCAAGTCCTGAAGTTTAAGATCAAAGAGAAGGATTTACAGTTACAGTCAGTAAAAGCGGAGCTTCAATTTCTCCATAGTCAAATGGACCCTCATTTTCTCTTTAACACCCTTAATGCTATATTGGTTGTTAGCAATCGAAAAGGATATGAGGAGATTACAGACATTATCAGATCATTATCCCGGACATTAAGGTATCTTATTGAGTGGGATGATAGCATGGTTCCGCTTGAGAAAGAGATGACCTTTATTCGTATGTATCTAGAAATTGAAAAGTTCCGTTTTCGGGATAAATTCAACTACGAGATCGACGTTGATGAAGAACTACTGCAAAAACCCGTCATGAAACTTTCCATACAACCTTTTGTCGAGAATGCCTGCAAGCATGGGATTCAAGCATCGCGCAATAATGGTTTGTTAAGGATTTACGTGTATCAAGAAAAAGGGGATATGATTATTTCCGTTAAGGATAATGGTATCGGGATTTCTAAGCAATCCCTAAACGAAATCTTAAATAGTGATTCGGACAGCCACATTGGAGTTACCAATGTACGTCGGAGATTAGCCTTAAATTATGAGAATTATCAGTTTAACATTCTTAGTAGTGAAGGTCTTGGTACCGAGGTCATCATGAGGCTTCCAATATAAAAATTGATTACGAAGGGTGATGAAGATGAAGCAAAGTATAAAACAATACACTGTTTTAATTGTTGATGATGAACCCCATGTCCTTGAAGGGATGAAGATGATGGTTGATTGGGATCAACTTCAATGTGGTCAAATCTATTATTGTGAATCATCAGAAGAGGCCCATATTGTGATGAAGACACATCATATCGATGTACTTATAACAGACATTCGCTTGCCGGGAGAAAATGGGTTGGACTTGGCGCAATCGGTAAAGGCACGATTTAAAGATATCAAAATACTTGTTATGAGTGGTTATAGAGACTTCGAATATGTCAAGAAAGCCATGACTTTAGGTGTGGATGGTTATATCGTAAAACCTGTCTTTGAGGAAGAAGTATATGAAGCAGTTAAGCCGCTTATTGAAGAAATGAATAAAACAATTGCGATAAGATCCTATTCTGAGACGTCTACCTTATTCATCATTAAACGAAATTTAGTCAATCCGTGTCCATTAGATGATCAAAACATGCGGGTAGTAAGCTATCTTAAAACAAATGATTTTTTTCTCTTAACCTGCTGGAACCAGAAAGAAGGCTTTTGTAAAACATTGGTAAAAGAAATCATTGCTTATGAAAACGTTGAAGATAAAGGTGTGATTTTATATTCGGACCATTTTGGTGTGATTTGTCTGATGAAAGAAAGCATAAGTAGACAATGGGTCGATATCTTAGCAAAGACAGAAGAACACGTGGCCTGGGAGCGAACGGAAATTATAAATACTTTAGAGGATTTAAAGTGTAAATTCACAACATTTAAAACAATCTTACCTAAATTGTGTCATTACTTAAAAGGTGAGCATATCTTAGACCGGCATATTGAAAAAAAAGAAGGATTCATCGATAACCAGACGGAACTTTATAAAAAAGTTAAAACAGACATTGTCGAAAATGAAGGAAAGCTCTTATTAATGTATTCAGAGAACCTTTTCTTTATACTGTCCGCTCGATGTATGCATTTAGATGACATTAAGAAACATATTATTGATTTCTATTATCAACTGGTAATGGATTTACAGTTTCTTCTTGAAAAAGAAAAGAATTTGGAGAAATATAGGGTTTTGCCAGACAACTTAAGCGATGGAACCGCAGAAACTTTAATCAATTTTTTTGAAAGTCGAATCATAGAAATGATGCATATTTCAAAAAAAGGTCGAAAAAAATGTAAGAAAAATTTGATTTGCCAAGTTGAACAAATGATGATTGAAAATTTACAAGAAAATATTACTTTAAAGGATTTGTCAAAAAAAGTACATCTTCATCCTGCATATTTAGGTCAAAAACTATTTGATTATTGGGGAGAAAGCTTTCAACGTCGGCTAAATAGAATGAGAATAGAAAAAGCTATAGAGTTACTTAGCAATGAAGAGTGGAATTTAGCCATTGAGGAAAGTGCCTACAGAGTAGGATATAAGAACTATATAACATTTCTTAAATATTTTAAACTATTCTATGGAACAATCCCAAGGGAATATATAGAAAAGAATAAGAACTAAACTTTTTACGGATAAGCCTTTAATTCGATGCATGTATGAAAGCTCTTAAAAGGTTACAATGATTTCGTAGCTATTATATATTTATAATTTAGGAGGGAAACATGAAAGTAAAAAAGATAACATCATTATTGTTGGCTGTGATTTTAATGCTGAGTTTGATTCTCAGTGGTTGTAACTCAAGTGATTCAGATAAGAATTCTGATTCTGATGGCTCAAGCCAAAGTGCAGCACAAGACGGCGAAGAAAGCAATGAACCTTATGTGTTTTCAGTTTTCATTGGTGAACCAAGACAGCAACCGACTAAAGATAATAAGATTTATAAGATGATCGAAGAAGAGTTAAATGTAAAGTTTGAATTTGAGTTTTTGGTTGGAGACCTTGACCAAAAGTTGGGTGTAATGATTGCTGGAGATGAGTTTCCTGATCTGATTGATAGTGCAAACAGTTCAGAAAAAACAATAAATGCAGGTGCTCTTGTACCTTTACAAGACTTTATATCTGAAGAAAAAACACCGAATCTATGGCGTCAATATGCGGACTATATGAATATGATGAAGGCAGAAGACGGTAACGTATATATCTTGCCAAATTATGGTATGTATTATAATGATTATGTTCAAACAACATATAATGGTCCGGCATTCTGGTTACAGAAGCAATTGTTGGTCGACATGAATTATCCGGAAATCAAAACGCTGGATGATTACTTCGATGTTATAGCCGAATACAAGGCAATGAAGCCTGAAATTAACGGACAACCAACCGTTGGATTTGAAATCCTTACATTTGATTGGAGAGCATTTACTATAAAAAATGCACCTGCACAATTAATGGGTAATCCCAATGATGGTGGCGTTATTGTTGATCCTGATACAGGAATAGCCCATTTGTATGCAAATAGTTCAGAAGAAGCAAAACCCTATTATAAAAAACTTAATGAAGCTTATCATGACGGATTAATTGAAGCAGATACTTTTGTGCAAAATTATGACGAGTATATCGCAAGACTTTCAACGGGACGTGTTCTTGGTATGTTTGATCAAGGATGGCAAGCTCAGACAGCGATAGATGCACTTATTTCACAAGGTCTTGATCAGTATACTTGGGTTCCTTTTGGAATCACATATGATGAAAGTATTAAACCATGGTATCGTGAGCGACCAATTCCAAACTATAACAGAGGTTTTGGTGTTTCTGTAGATGCTGATAATCCTGAAAAATATATTGAAGTGGCAGAAGAGTTGCTTTCAGACAAGTGGCAAAAGATATTGACTTGGGGTATTGAAGGTGAAGATTACCTCGTTGATGATGATGGAATGTTTTACAGAACTCAAGAGCAACGTGATAATGCAGAAGATGTAAACTGGAAATTAGCGAATAAGGCTGAAGCGTTATACGCAAGTTTGCCAAAGATGCAAGGCTTATTTGATGATGGTAACGCAGCTGATCCTAATGCACAACCAATAGAATTTCAAGCAACATTAAAGGAAGTAGACAAAAAAATTCTTGATGCATATGGTGTAGATTACTATTCTGAATTTGTAGGCGATGCACCGGAAAATAGAAAAGATTATCCCGCATGGCAGGTAGCATTAGGTGATGGAACCGAAGCTGCAATGGCTGACACGAAGATCAGCGAATTACAACTCAAAAACTTGCCGACATTGATTCTTGGCGATGAAAGCGCATTTGATGCAAGTTGGGAAGAATATATTAAGCAATATGATGATGTAAATGTTCAAGCCTATCTTGATGTGGTTAATGAAGGCCTGGAAAAACGACGTAACGAGTGGTAATAAAGTAAAAATTAATCCTACCAGCGGGGCTATAAGTCCCGCTGTTTCAATAATCGGATTCATTTAATTGAACAATGAAAGGAGAGCATTAGATAGTCACAATCTATCTAGTGTGAAAAGATATGATGAAGCAAATCACATGGTCAAGGATAAAAAAACAAAAAGAATTGGTGTTTATTTCCATACCTTTTGTTTTATATATACTGCTATTTGCCTATGTTCCGCTTTGGGGATGGTCGATGGCATTTCAAGATTATAAACTAGGAAAATCTTTTTCAGAACAAACATTTTCAGGACTTAAACATTTCAAGTTACTTTTTTTAGATGATCGTTTTCTGCGGGTATTGAGAAATACCCTTGCAATGAGTACGTTGAATTTAATTTTGGGATTCACAACAGCTATTATCTTGGCATTATTGCTAAATGAGATTAAAAATGTATTTTTTAAGAGAACGGTTCAAACAATTTCTTATTTACCCCACTTTCTCTCATGGGTTATCGCTGCAGGAATTGTATCTATGGTTTTAAGCACAGATGGTATTATTAATGTTATGTTGTTAAGACTTAATATTGTTGAGGAACCGATTCTCTGGCTAAGTAAGGGGAAATATTTTTGGGGAATTTTTGGTTTATCGACCGTTTGGAAAGAGTTAGGCTGGAATACAATTATATATCTGGGAGCCATGACAGCGATTAATCCTTCCTTATATGAGGCAGCGGAAGTTGACGGAGCAGGTAGATTTAAAAAGATGTGGCATGTGACATTGCCGGGCATCCGTCCTACAATTGTGATTTTATTAATTTTAAGTATTGGCAGAATTTTAGAAGCAGGATTTGAAGTTCAGTACTTACTAGGTCGAGGTATGACCATGGATTATGCCGAAACGATAGACCTTTTTGTACTGAATTATGGAATAAAAATTGGTAACTATTCATTAGCTACGGCGGCAGGTATATTTAAAAGTGTAATCAGTTTAACTTTAATATTCATGGCGAATAGTATATCAAAAAAACTTGGGCAAGAAGGACTGCTGTAGGAGGTGTCGGCATGAAAAAAAGAAAAACAGGAGATATTATATTTGATGTTGCTAATGTAGTAATAATGGTTTTACTTATGATGGCAACCTTATATCCCTTTATTAATACCATTGCAATATCATTGAATCCGGGACTTGATACAGTTAGAGGTGGCATATACCTCTTACCAAGACAAGTTACCCTCGAAAATTACAAAGCAGTGTTTGCATCTGGAACCATCTTTCCGGCGTTTTTGGTTTCTGTTGCCAGAACAACATTGTCAGTACTTTTTGGACTATCACTAACGACTCTATTAGCATATGTACTCAGTCGAAAAGATTTTGTACTAAGAAAGCCAATAACGATGTTGTATGTATTTACCATGTATTTTAACGCAGGAATGATTCCCGTCTTCTTTTTAATGCGAGGATTGGGATTGACCAACAGTTTTTGGGTGTATGTTGTTCCCGGAATGGTTAATGCCTTTAACCTTATTGTTATCCGTACATATATTCTCGGTTTGCCGGATAGCTTGGTTGAGAGTGCTAAAATTGACGGTGCATCAGAGATGCGGATTTACTTTAGTATTATTATTCCATTAGTTAAGCCGGTATTGGCGACGATCGGATTATTTATTGCCGTAGGTTCATGGAATATGTGGTTTGATACATTTTTATATAATTCTTCCAATCAAGATTTGTCCACATTACAGTATGAACTGATGAAATTATTATCGTCCTCGCTTAGAACGAGCTCCTCAGGTGCTATGGCATCAGGTGGTGTCAATGCAGATGCAGTGCAGACCAATATGGTAACACCTATGTCCATACGTGCCGCCATAACAATTGTTGCAGCAACACCAATACTTATGGTATATCCCTTCCTACAAAAACATTTTGTTAAAGGTTTGGTAATAGGGTCTGTTAAGGAATAGCCCCAGCTATGATAATAAAAAATCATGCAGAATCAACAGAACTTTGCTATAATATATATTAATAATAGGTTCGAGGAGGGTTTGCATGAAAACTGCGATTGTTACCGGTGGTGCTAACGGTATCGGACGTTGTATTACAGAGGAATTGATTCAACGTGGCTATTATGTTGCGATTATTGATAAAGATCAAGAGGCAGGAGAACGATTGAGCAAAAATCTGTCTGAAAAACAACTGTTATTTTATCATGGAAACATTAGTGAACAAGAAGTCTTAGATGATTTTATTAAAATAGTCATTAAAAAAGGTACACAGGTGGATGTCCTAGTCAATAATGCATGCTACAGTCGAGGTGGGCTAGATAGTTGTGGCTATAACGATTTCAATGAGGTCTTACGTGTCGGTGTTACAGCGCCTTTTTATTTGACACAACAGTTCTTACCATATTTTTCAAAGAATGCAAGTGTCATTAATATCTCATCGACAAGATTCATGATGTCCCAGGCGGACACGGAAAGTTATACTGCGGCAAAAGGAGCCATTACGTCCTTAACACATGCAATGGCGGTGACTTTACGAGGGAAAGTTCGAGTAAATGCCGTAAGTCCCGGCTGGATTGATACCCAAGACGGTAATTGGAGTGATTCGGATCGACAGCAACATTTAGTCCAACGTATCGGACAGCCGAGTGATATTGCTAATATGATTTTATACCTTATCAGTGATCAAGCTGGTTTCATTACCGGTCAAAATTTTATTATTGATGGCGGAATGACAAAGCAAATGATTTATCATGATGAAGAAGGGTGGGATTGGCATGAATCAAGAAAATAGTTTGCCTCAAGGAGTAACCATAGATGACCATGGGATGATGCGTTGGGTTTATGAGATGAATATGTGGAAGAATCCGACATTGTTAATAACAATCGGTAAGGTTCTCCTCATTGCATCACTCGCCCCTTCGATACTCATGTTTTTCTTGACGACATTTGAAGATGGATTGATGGCAGGAATATCCGTGTTTTTTCAAATCGAAGTCATTATCATCGGAATTATACTGGGTCTCTTAATCATTGCTTACCCTCTCGTATCAGTAATCAATGGGGGTAAGTATTGTGTGGTTTTTGAAATGAACGCCCATGGTATTAATCATATTCAGATACAAAAGCAGTTTAAAAAAAACCAGGTACTTGCAATGATTACCACTGTGGCAGGAGCTTTAAGTGGTTCTCCTCAAACGGCAGGGGCCGGATTGATGGCAGCCTCAAGACAGCATTTGTATAGTCCCTTTAGTTCAACAAAAAAGCTTGTGCTGAAACCCAAACGTCATGTCATTTATATCAATGAAATATTAAAGCATAATCAAATATATGCAAATGATGCCCAATATGATTTTGTGGCTAATTATATCAAAGAACATGTTCCAAAAAAGGCGATAGAATAAATGTAAAATTATAAAATACTGGCAGTTATAGACTTGAGATAATGTCTATAGCTGTTTTTTTGTATTTATAATAGATCGCGTTATGATATAAAAACAATAAAGTGGTAAATATAGTGCTAAAAATAGGGAATATAGTACGATATTGCGCAAATAAGCAATATATATTGACTTGTCGAATGAGAGTGTGTATATTATGACTATGGACATCGCAAATACTGCTTTGTTTATAGTATAATCTGACAAAAAAGGAGAGATAGTATGATGTTAAAAAAAGTGTTATCAGTAGTATTGGTTTTGGTATTAAGTTTGAGTATAATGGGTTGCTCAAATGATGCGGAAAACACAACAGATGAAGTGACTTCATCAACAGATAATTCAAGTAATGAGGAAAGTACAGACACAGAGAGTTCGAATGAGACAACGAATGATGAAGAAGAAATTGTTCTTCGTATGGCTTGGTGGGGCTCACAAAAACGACATGATATAACGGCAGAAGTTATTGCTTTGTATGAAAGTCAAAATCCAAATGTAAAAATTGAATATGAATTCTATGATTTTGATGGGTATATTACAAACCTGAACACTTTAGTAGCAGCAAATGACGTATGGGATTTATTCCAGTTAGGCGGTAACTTCCCCACATATTTAGATCGTATTCTTCCCTTAAATGACTATATTGACCAAGGTATTATTGATGCATCAAATACAACAGATGCTTTCTTAAAAACAACACAGTTTGAAGATATGCAATTAAGTCTATCAAGTGGTGTAAATACTTATGGAATTGCATATGACCCGGAAATGTTTGCTCAAGCTGGTGTTCCTGAACCAACAAATGACTGGACATGGGCAGACTATGAAGCTGCTGCTATGAAAATCCATGAAGAATTAGGCATATTTGGTAGCTCAAAGATTGAAGATTTTATTGCCGGAGCTTCCATGGGAATTAGTCAAGAAGGATTCGATTATAATTTCTTTGCACCATCCAATGATCAACTTGGATTTGATGATCCATCAATGTTAGAAGATTATTTAGCAATGCGTAAGCGTCTTGTGGATGCTGGGGCTTATCCAGATCCAGGTGCACTGTCTGAAATCACAGATATTGAAAGTGACTTCCTAGTTACTGGTGAAGCACCCATGACATGGGTCGCAGCCAATCAATTGCCAACCTTGGCAGAAGCAGCAGGAAAAGAACTCAAGATTGTTCCGGTACCTCGTAAAGAAGCAAACGGACCGTCAGGGATGACAATTCAATCGTCACAAATGTTCTGTATAGCAAAAGGATCGGAACATCCAGAAGAAGCGGCGAAGTTTTTAAACTTCTTTATCAATGATGTTGAAGCGAATAAGATTCTTGCGGCAGAACGTGGAATTCCAATTGTATCAAATGTTCGTGAAGCGTTAGAAACAGACCTAACCGATGTACAAAAGCGGATGTATGATTATGTTGACTTAGTTGGAAGCTTTGAGACCGGTGTGATTAATGTGATTAGTCCTCCAGAACAAGCGGAAATTCAAGACTACTATGAATTGGTCTTAACACAGGTTATCTTTGATGAAAAAACACCCGCAGAAGCGGCAGAAGAAATATTTAACTTTGCAACAGATAAATTTAATCAGTAAGTAAAGTAGATAAAGTAGAATTCTTTACCTTAAGGGTTCTGCTTTATCTAAATTTAAGGTTGGAGGTTTCTGATGAAACAGGTAGACAAAAAAAAGGGGCATAATCAACTGGTTCGAAAAGAACTTATAGCAGGATATGTGTTTGCAGCACCTTTTATCATTGGTTTCTTGGGCTTTACCATTATACCGATGATTATATCCTTCTATTATTCATTCACAGATTTCAATTTAATCTCGGAAGAAACGTTTATTGGAGTAAAAAACTATTTGCGTTTATTTTCAGATCAACGGTTTTTAAAATCTGTACGTGTTACACTCATTTACGTGTTTTCTTCAGTGCCGTTAAAACTGATTTTTGCCTTGGCAGTTGCAGGATTATTAACACAACAAAAACGAGGTGTTGGTCTATACAGAGCGGTTTATTATTTGCCGTCATTAATTGGTGGAAGTATAGCGGTTTCCCTTGTTTGGAGAGAATTATTTGCACGAAGAGGGTTAGTGAACTATCTTTTTGAAAGTATAGGATTAGATAGAATTTCTTGGTTTGGAGACCAACGCATGGCCATGATACCTCTAATTCTAATTTCTGTTTGGCAATTTGGCTCATCGATGATTATCTTTGCAGCCGGATTGAAACAAATTCCGGTTACCTATTATGAAGCGGCACGCATAGATGGTGCCAATCGTTTTCAAGTGCTTCATCGAATTACATTACCATCCATATCGCCAATTATACTTTATAATACAGTGATGCAAACCATTGCTGCCTTTATGTCCTTTACGCAAGCTTTTGTTATAACAGGAGGAGGTCCTAATGATGCGACAAACTTCTATTCTCTGTATGTTTATCGACAAGCGTTTACATATTATGATATGGGATATGCTTCAGCCATGTCATGGGTAATGTTGTTATTAATCGGAGCGGTTACATTAATCATCTTTAAGACGTCAAAATTCTGGGTATTTACAGAGTCCGGTGACTAAACAGGGGGAATAGAACATGAAATTTAAACGACAATTATATGATGTAATATACCATATAGGTATCATTCTCTTCGGAGTGGCCATGATTTATCCTGTATTGTGGATGGTGAGTGGTTCACTAAAAAACAATACGGAAATTTTGAATGGGGGATTAAGTTTGATTCCTCCAAACTGGCGATTTGATAATTTTTCGACCGGATGGCAAGGTTTTGCAGGCATTACTTTTGGAACTTTCTTCAAGAACTCCTTTATCATCACCATACTTTCAACGATAGGAACTGTCATCAGTTCGGCGGCCGTTGCATATTCGTTTGCGAGGCTTCGATATAAAGGACGACAATTCTGGTTTATGGCAATGATTGGAACGATGATGTTACCGGGGCAGATTATATTAATTCCTCAATATATTATCTATAATTCATTTGGTTTGGTGGGAACATATATCCCTCTTATATTACCACATTTTTTTGGACAGGCATTTTTCATTTTTCAAATGATGCAGTTTATTAAAGGGATTCCAAGAGATTTAGATGAAGCAGCAACCATAGATGGAAGTAATCGCTATAGTATATTCACACGAATTATTTTGCCCCTACTTAAACCGGCAATCATCACAACAACCATTATTCAGTTTTACTGGAAATGGGATGATTTTATGGGACCTTTGGTTTATTTGAACCGACCTCAGTCCTTTACGGTATCCATAGCCTTAAAGTTATTTGCGGATTCATCATCCATTACAGACTATGGTGCAATGTTTGCAATGTCAACATTGTCACTCATACCGGTTTTTGTTATCTTCCTCATGTTTAATAAACGACTCGTTGAAGGTATAAGCGGAACCGGATTAAAAGGATAAAATTTTAAGCGTCCGAGTCAAGTCGCTCCCGGAGTGGCCGTTCTTGTTGAAGCATTTTTTTTCGATAACGAAAAGGTGTTGTCTCCGTATGTTGTTTGAAAATACGTTCAAAATAGGTAAGACTCGTATAACCAAGATGATCAGCAATTTCTGAAATAGAATGGTCCGTTGTCATTAATAAATCTCTGGCTTTTTGAATCTTAATTATATTAATATATTCATTCACTGTAAAACCGGTAATTTCTTTGAAAATTCGGCTAAGGTAAGATTTGTTGATAAAAAAGAGTGAAGCTAAGGTGTTTAATGACAAATGGTCCGCATAGTGGGTCGATATATAATCCGTAATCTCATTCGCTTTTTGATGCTTTAGTGAGTGAGACTGCATTGGATTGTAATTTGGATGGGTAGGAATGATTCGAGAAATATAGATAATAAGCTCGCTAAGTTTAAGTAATACCTGAGCTTCAAAATGAGGCTGCTTTTTTTGAAATTCATTAAAAATATCACTAAAAAGTGATTCAATATACATGCGTTCTTTGCCACGTAATTTGACTAAACCTTTATATTTTTTGAAAAATTCGTGAAGTTCAATACCATCATTTAGTGCCCCCAAATGTTGAAGAGATGCTTGATGAAACTCGATAAGTATACGATCATGATAGTGATTTGTTGACGGACTGGTTTTGTGAATTTGTTGCTTGTCAATGATGACTAAACTACCAGGCTCAACAAGGTAGGAATGGTCATCAATAAAATAATATCGACTTCCGTCAAGAAGATAATAGAGTTCAAACTCATCATGAAAATGTTTGGTAGGCATTGTAAATGTTGAATCTCGAACCACGCGTTCAATATTTATTCCGTTAATTTTGCCATTAGCTAAAGTTACATTCATATTTTATCCTATGCAAGTGTCAGCGGATGAAGGAGTTTTTGTTTCTTTTATTATACTATGACTGATTTGAAAGTAAAGAATAAATGAAAGGAAAAGCATATGATTAATCGATTTGAATGGGTATCTAGACATAATATAAAATTAAATTCAATAGATTACCAATCTCCGCTATCGGTAGGTAATGGGGAGATTGCGTATGGTTTTGATGCAACAGGAATGCAAACTCTGTATTTGCCTTATGCAAAGGCTAATACACCCTTATGTACGATGAGTCAATGGGGTTGGCATCGAATCAATAAATATACGGAAAAAGACTTGGTATGGACTGAGTATCAACAAGGGGACAGAGTCGTATCTTATGCATCAGAACCTCAGAAAGGGAATGAAAATGTATACCATTGGCTTAGAGAAAATCCTCATCGCTTTAATTTAGCTCGTATTGGATTGCTTTTTAAAGGTGAAACGATTGAAGCTGAACAAATTCAAGCGATTGAACAAGAGCTTATGCTATATAAAGGCATTGCAAAAAGTGTATTTAAAATTAACAATAAAATCTGCAATGTTCTTACCTTTTGTGATCCGAACACGGATACATTGGCTTTTCATATTGAAAGCGAATTACTCAAAAGTCAAGAATTAAGCCTGATAATTGCCTTCCCTTATGGACATCATACAATCACCGGTAGTGATTTTGATAAAGTCCATGCACATCATACTGAACTTATACCAAAGGGCTCAGGAAACCTTTGTTTTCATAGGGTCATGGATGCCACAGAATATTTTATGAATATACAAGCATCGGTTCCTTTATCGATCAAACTTGGCAAACAACATGAATATGAATTTGTGATTAATCAATCTGAAGTTGATTTGACCGTACATTTTTCTCGCGAAGAAAATAGCTTGGTGTATTCGTATCAAAGATTAAAAAGCAGGACACACTCTTGGTGGGAAAAATTCTGGAATAAGGGTGCAGCTATTGATTTTTCCAAGGCCAAAGATTCCAGAGCGCAAGAACTTGAACGACGTATTGTCTTATCATTATATCAATCAGCTATCCATGGGTCAGGAAGTATGCCACCCCAAGAAACAGGCTTAGCCTGCAATAGCTGGTACGGAAAATTTCACTTAGAAATGCATTTATTACATAGTTTATATTTACCATTTTGGAATAGAGGAGACTTGCTTGGTCGAAGTCTTAAATGGTATAAAGAACATTTGGATAAAGCCTGTGCAAATGCTTGGCGTAATGGTTACTTAGGTGCACGGTGGCCCAAAATGATTGATGATGAAGGAAATGAAAGTCCTTCATGGATTGCAACTTTATTAATATGGCAACAAGCGCATATTCTCTATATGCTGGAGAGTCTATATCAAGTGACCCAAGACAAAACATTATTAAAAGAATATGAGGAGCTTGTTATAGCTACAGCAGATTTTATGTGTGACTTTGTTTCTTATAACGAGGAAAGTGAATGTTATGATTTGTTGGGACCAATTATTCCGGTTCAAGAAGAACATAAACCCATGGATACTGTAAATCCAGCGTTTGAAGTCGCATACTGGCGATTTGGTTTAGAGCTGGCGGTGGGCTGGATTGACCGTATTAGGCATTCAGATAAAGTTAAAGATAAGAAAGAAAAGTGGAAAACGGTGGCTGAACGAATGGCACCCATTCCAAGACATCAAGGTCTTTATATTGCCCATGAAAACTGTGAAGATACATTTAAAAAATATAATCGTGATCACCCATCTATGCTTATGGCTTATGGTTTAATTCCAAATCCTCTTATTGAAACAGATATTATGAAACAGACCTATCAAAAAGTACTTAAAGAATGGGACTTTCATACATTATGGGGCTGGGATTTCGCAATGATGGCGATGACGGCAGTGCGGCTTAATGAACCGGAATGGGCAGTTGAAGCTTTGTTATTAGATACTCCCAAAAATACCTACGTTAAAAATGGTCATAACTACCAATTGCTTAGAGAAGATTTACCGGTTTATCTGCCGGGGAATGGCTCTTTACTCCTTGCAGTAGGAATGATGGCGACAGGTTATGGAGAACAACAAGAACAATGTATTGGATTTCCAAGAAATGGTCAATGGGATGATATAGAAGTTGACGGAATTTTTCCGTTACCTTATTAGGAGATAATCATGAAAAAATGGAAAACAAATGAGATTCAAATTCGTGACCCCTTTGTGTTAAAGGAAAACGGAAGCTATTATTTATTCGGATCGACAGATAAAAACATATGGGGACAAGGAACATCTGTAGGTTTTCAGGCCTATAAAGGAGAAGATTTAGAACACTGGGAAGGTCCTTTTGATGTATTTTTTCCGGAGGAAGATTATTGGGGAAAGGATAACTTTTGGGCGCCGGAGGTACATCTTTATAATGGTGCTTACTATATGTTTGCGACCTTTAGAGGTGCGGATAAAATGCGAGGAACAGCAATTTTAAAAGCAGAAAATCCCCTAGGACCCTATTTACCTTGGAGCGATGGACCGGTGACTCCGAAGGATTGGATGTCACTCGACGGAACGCTTTATGTTGACAAAAAAGGCAAGCCGTGGATTGTTTTTTGCCATGAATGGGTTCAAATCAAAAACGGTGAAGTGTGCGCAATGCGATTAACAGATGATTTAAGAAAATCAGAAGGTGAACCTATGACGCTATTACACTCCACAGATGCACCGTGGACGGGAAAAGCCTATTCAAGAGAGCATAACATGGAAGGCTGGGTAACAGACGGACCAAATATGTATCGAATGACAGATGGGCGCCTTATTTTATTATGGTCATGTATGGCGGATAAGGGCTACACAATCGGATATGCTGTTTCAGATTCAGATGAAATATACGGTCCATGGAAACAATGCGAAAAACCTCTTTTTGAGAAAGACGGTGGACATGGGATGGTGTTTGAAAGCTATGATCTGCAATTGTATTTAGCGATTCATCAACCCAATGATACCCCCAATGAACGTGCTGTTTTCGTCGAGCTTGAAGAGACCGATGATGGACTAAAATGTAAATAATCAGGAGGTTTTGTAATGCATTACTCAAACAATAAAATGAAAAATATTAAGATTGCATATATAGGTGGTGGTTCAAGAGGATGGGCTTGGACCTTTATGACGGACCTTTCGATGGAACCACAGATGGAGGGAACAATTTGCCTGTATGATATTGACGCGGAAGCAGCCAAGACCAATTCAATTATTGGGAATGAAGTATCACAGTCAGCAGATACGCTGGGGCATTGGTCATATACAATGGTTGAAACAATCGGTGAAGCATTGAAGGATGCAGACTTTGTGGTTATTTCAATTCTTCCGGGGACATTCGACGAGATGGAAGTGGATGTCCACTATCCCGAAAAGTACGGCATCTACCAATCGGTTGGTGATACCGTTGGCCCTGGTGGGCTGATGCGTGGACTCCGTACGATTCCTATGTATGTAGATATTGCGAAGGCGATTAAAAGATTTGCACCCAATGCCTGGGTCATCAATTATACAAATCCTATGAGTGTTTGCATGAAAACACTTTACAAAGTATTTCCGGAGATTAAAGCGTTTGGATGCTGTCATGAGGTTTTTGGAACGCAAAAAGTGTTGAAAGGAATTTGTGAAGAAAAGTTAGGGATTGAAGAAATAGATCGGCGAGAAATTGTTGTGAATGTTTTAGGGATTAATCATTTTACATGGTTTGATCGTGCTTCTTATAAGGGGATTGATTTGTTTCCTTTGTATAAAGAATATGTCGATGAACATAAAGAAGAAGGCTTTGAAGAAGTTGATAATAATTGGGCAAATTCAACATTTGAGTGTGCTCATATTGTCAAGTTTGATTTGTTTAATCGGTATGGTTTGATTGCGGCTGCTGGAGACAGACATTTAGCAGAGTTTATGCCGTATAGTGACTATCTTAAAGATCCTGAGACAGTCGCGTCATGGAAATTTAGTTTGACAACAGTGGAGTGGAGAAAGAAGGATTATCAAAAACGTCTTGACCGAGCAAAGAAGTTAGCTGCCAAAGAAGAAAGTTTGGATTTAAAGCCATCAGGAGAAGAAGGTATTCTATTGATAAAGGCTTTATGTGGCTTAGAACGAGTGATTAGTAATGTGAATATTCCGAATACATTTGGTCAAATTAGTAACTTTGATGCTTCGGTTATTGTAGAAACTAATGCAGTTTTTGAAAAAGATGCAATTCGTCCGATATTTGCAGGCCAAGTTCCCGAGAACATAAAAGCACTTATGCAAGTGCATATTGATAATCAAGAACTCCTTTATGAAGCAGCAAGGGAATGTGACTTTGAGAAGGCCCTAAAAGCACTTATGCAAGATCCTCTTGTTAAGAATAAAATAAGTGAAACAGAGGGCAGAGAAATGTTAACGGTTATGATTGCAAGAACAAAAACATATTTACCGGATGGATGGAAGTAAAGGTATCAAAGGGAAGACTAAGTTGTCTCCCCTTTAATTAATTGAACGGGAAGTTGTTGATTATAGACATCTTTTTTATTGATTAATTGGATTAAACTATCGCATAAGAGCTCACCCATGAGTTCAATAGGCTGAGCAATTGTTGTCAGACGAGGTGTCTGTAAAACTTGTGCAAAGGTTGAATTATCATAACCAATAATCTTTATTTGACCCGGAATAGAAATATTGTGTTTGATGCAATAGAGATATATTGCATAGGCAATATAATCATTACTGCAAAAGATACCGTCAATCTTTTCTAAATAGGGAGCAACAACATCTTGAACATAGGACTGATAGTAATCAAAATTAATTTTTGTGTATTCATATTCAATAATGGTGTAATCAATATTATGGTCCATGCATGTTAATTTGAATGCATCTGCACGCCGATTGGATAAGATATCTAGGCGAGAAGGACCTGAAATATGCAGCAGTTTTTTGCAGCCTTGATCAATGAGGTGCTTTGTCGCCAACTGCCCTCCCATGTAATTATCCGATGAAACGTGAGGGATACCATCGATATACCGTTCAAAGGTGATTAAGGGTCGATCAATATCCTTGTAGGCAGAGGTTTCTAAGGTGTGACTCCCCATAATAATTCCGTCGACACGGTTTTCTCGAAGCATTTGAACATAATTTGCTTCTTTTTCTTTATTATTCAAGGAATTACATAATAAAATTTTATAGCCGTCTTGTTCGGCTTTTTTTTCGATGCTCTTTAATAATTGTGCGAAAAAAGGATGGGATGAGTCAGGAATAATGGCGCCAAGAATAAAGGTTTGCTTTTTTGAAAGTGCCCGCGCAATTTGATGCGGGTGATAATCGAGTGCTTTCATTGCTTGTTCTACATTTTCTCGCGTCTGAGGGCTAATATAATTGGTGTTATTCATAACTCTAGAGACGGTTGTTACAGAGACACCGGCTAATTTTGCAACGTCTTTGATATTTGCCATAAAACTACCAACTTTCTAAATAATAAAATTAGTATAGCATAAAAAAACAAATGTTTGAATTCAAAAATATGAAAACGGTTGTCATAAACAAAGAATAAATAAGTAAATTATATAGTTTTATTTACATAAAACATAGGATAAAACGTATATATATGGCATATAATAACGTATCCATGCGATATAATAGTAAAATACAACAAAAAATAATATATGAAAACGGTTGACATATAGTAATTAATTTGTTAGAATCAAAAACATAATAAAAATTTAAGGAGGAATAGGTTTATGAAGAAAGTAGTTTCATTATTTTTGGTTTTAGTTATGGTATTTAGTTTAGTAGCATGTGGTAACTCAGATGATGGCGCGTCAGGGGAAACGGGCTCATCAACGACTGAAGATGCAACAGAGACAAATACAGATGATTCATCGACAGAAGACACTTCTACATCATCAGATGTAAAGATTACATTCCTAAATACAAAAGGGGAAATTCAAGCCCAACTTGAAGACGTTGCCAAAGTTTTTCAAGCAGATACAGGGATAGAATTAGAAATAATACCAACAGGTGCAGGAACATCACCTTTTGAAAAAATGTCTGCATTATATGCATCAGGAAATGCACCAACAATCTCAATGATGGATGCAGGTGATTTAGAAAAGTTTGAAGACAAGATGCTTGACCTTACCGGCGAAAAATGGATTGATGATGCAATGCCGGGAAGCTTAGATGTAGCAAGAATTAATGACAAGTTATTAGCATTTCCTTTTGCAGTTGAAGGCTTTGGCTTGATCTATAACAAAACAGCCATTGAATCAGCAACGGGACAAACATTCGATCCAGATGTGATACAATCGCGTGAAGATTTAGAAACATTATTCCAAGATATTGAAGCAGGCGGTATAGCGCCAATTGTTATTTCACCGTTGGATTGGTCACTTGGTGCCCACTACACACAAATCGCATTTTCTCAACGCGGTGGCAACATTGCCGGACATAATGAGATTATGGATAAGCTTAAAACAGGCGACTTAACATTTTCAGAATTTGACGCATTCAATTCATTGATGGATACATTTGATATTCTAGCAAGATACAACATGGACAAGAGTGACCCACTATCAGGAACATATGATACTGGTGCAGAGGCTGTTGCAACAGGAAGTGCGGCATTCTGGTTTATGGGAAACTGGGCATGGCCTCAAATCAATGAGATGAGTGGAGACAATAAAGAGTTTGGTTTCTTACCGGTTCCGTTAGACATGGAAGGTGAAGACAATAAGATTTCTGCAGGTCCAACCAAATATGTTGCCCTTGATCAAGAACAAAGCACTCCTGAGCAACAAGAAGCAGCTAAGCAATTCTTGAACTGGATTGTGTATGAAGAGAATGGACAAAAAGGTTTAGTGGAAACATGTAGCATTATTCCTGCATTCTTAAATATCGACAAAACGCCGGATGATGCATTAGCAAAATCGGTACTTGATTATATGTCGGAAGGTAGAACCTATGCTATGGTGTTAACATTCCCAGCAGATTACTGGGCTGAAGTCGGAGCTTCTTTCCAAAAGCATCTTGCAGGGTTAACGACACGCGAAGAATTTTATGAAGAAATGGAAAATTATTGGGAAATACAACAATAAATAACCACATAAGGAAGAGAAAGTCAGCTTTCTCTTCCTTAAAATTAATTAAGAGAGGTGAAACAAATGGCTGGCAAAAACAAGAATAAAGCAGGGGTAGGTCAGTATTTCTTATATGCAGGAGTAACAACATTTGCCTTCGTTACAGTGATGATTATACCGTTTTTATACGGAATATTTTTAACCTTTACAAATTGGAACGGACTCGCTAGCGAGTGGGATTTTATCGGGATAACGAACTATCTAGGCGTCTTCAAGGATAAAGCTTTTTGGGAATCGATGGCAATTACGGTGAAATATGTGCTTTTTGTTGTCATATTTACAAACTTAATTGCTTTTTTCTTAGCCTTCATATTAACGAGTGGCATTAAATTTGAAAATGTATATCGCTCAGGTTTTTTTACCCCCAATTTGTTAGGTGGTATTATTCTTGGTTTTGTGTGGCGTTTTTTGTTTTCGAATGTATTCGTATATTTTGGAAATCAATTAGGTATTGATATGTTCTCATCCTCGTGGTTAGGTGATCCGAATAAGGCGTTTTGGACCATGGTCATCGTAACGGTTTGGCAACTATCCGGATATTTGATGATTATCTATATCGCCGGGTTTACCAATATACCTAAAAGTGTTGTTGAAGCAGCAAAAATTGATGGTGCTACCGGATTACGACGTATTATACATATTATTATTCCCTTGATTGTCAATGCATTTACTATCTCTGTCTTCTTAAGTTTACAACGGGCATTTATGGTATATGACTTAAACTTGGCACTCACAGATGGTGGGCCATTTAACTCAACCCGAATGGTATCTATGTATGTATATAATAAAGCATTCCTTGCGCAAAACTATGGGCTCGGTCAAGCGGAAGCGATTGTATTATTTATCGTTGTGGCGATAATAACGACCGTCCAAGTTAAATATAGTAAGAGCAAGGAGGTTGAAGCATAATGAAAAATAAAAGTCAAATAGCAGAAAAAATCAAAACCATTGTTATGACCCTTATATTAGCCTTGTATATTGTTCCGTTTTTGTTTGTTCTACTGAACTCGTTTAAAAGTCGTACGGACATTTTGACAAACCCAATTCAATTACCGAAAAGCATCAGTCTTTTGAACTATGCAGAAGCGTATGAAAAAATGAACTTTATTAAATCAATATCGAATTCATTTATGATTACATTGGCAAGTGTTTTGATTATTATCTTATTTTCAGCCATGACCGCCTATTATTTCGTTCGGGTAAAGACACGATTCAACAATTTTATGTTCATTCTTATGGTGACATCCATGATTATACCCTTTCAAGGGATTATGATTCCCTTAGTAACGATATACGGAGGTTTAGGATTATTAAATAGTCAGGCAACACTTGTATTTATGTATCTTGGCTTCGGTTCGTCACTCGCTGTGTTTATGTATCACGGCTTTATAAAAAACATACCTCTAGAGCTAGAAGAAGCGGCTATGATTGATGGAGCAACACGATTTAGAACCTTTTTAACCATCGTGTTTCCCTTGCTTAAACCCATTACAATGACTATTGTGACATTGGATGTATTATGGATATGGAATGACTTCTTGCTTCCATCTTTGGTATTAATGCAAGCAGATATGCGAACATTGCCATTATCAACATTTTACTTTTTTGATACCTATACTGTTGATTATGGTTTGCTTATGGCAGGTCTGATGCTGACGATTATTCCGGTACTTATACTCTATCTTTTCTTACAAAAACATATTATTGCGGGAGTTCTACAAGGTTCAATAAAATAGGAGGAATTACATCGTGGATAACAAAATCATGCTTATAACGTACGCAGACAGCTTAGGAAAGAATTTAAAAGAGTTAAAGGAGATTGTTGATGGTCATTTTCGCGAGGAAATAGGGGCAATACATATATTGCCCTTCTATCCGTCTTCAGCAGATCGAGGATTTGCACCCATGACATACAGAGAAGTTGACCCGGCATTTGGAACATGGGAAGATATTAAAGCAATTAGTAAAGATTATCAGTTAATGTTTGATTTTATGATTAATCATATTTCTAGGTCTTCAAAATATTATCAAGACTTTGTAGAAAATAAAGAACAATCACCTTATAAAGACTATTTTATACGTTATAGTGATTTTTGGGAGCATGGATTTCCGACTCAAGAAGAGATTGATTTAATCTATAAGCGAAAGCCAAGAGCCCCATATATTGATATTGACTTTAAGGATGGAAGCAGTGATAAGCTATGGTGTACCTTTGATGAAGAACAGGTGGATTTAGATGTTAGCAAAAAAGCAACCATCGAATTTATTCGAGATAATCTACTCTTTTTAGCGGATGCCGGTGCATCAATGATTCGTTTGGATGCATTTGCATACGCAATTAAAAAGAAGGGAACGAATTGCTTCTTCATTGAACCGGATATCTGGATTTTGCTGAAGACGTGTGAGAAAATGCTTGAAGAAAAAGGTGTCGAAGTCTTACCGGAGATTCATGAACACTATTCTATACAAATGAAAATTGCTGAGCATGATTTGCCGGTTTATGATTTTGCCTTACCCATGCTAGTTTTACATGGCTTGTATGCGGGGACCAATAAACGATTAAAACACTGGTTAAATATCTGTCCTCGCCACCAATATACAACTTTAGATACCCATGATGGAATTGGTGTGGTTGATGTTAAAGACTTAATGAAGGATGACGAAATCGAATTTACTAGAGACCAGCTTTATGAAAAAGGGGCAAATGTTAAGCGAAAGTATAGCTCCAGTGAATACAAAAATCTAGATATTTATCAAATCAATTGTACCTACTACTCAGCACTTGGAAATGATGATGCAGCATATCTCTTGGCAAGAGCAATCCAGTTTTTTGCACCGGGGATACCCCAAGTCTATTATGTAGGACTTCTTGCCGGAGAAAATGACATTGACCTTTTAGAAAAAACCAAAAATGGTCGAGATATTAACCGGCATTACTATTCAAAAGACGAAGTGGTTCATGAAGTGAAGCGTCCAGTGGTTCAAGATATATTGGCACTAATGCGATTTCGAAATCAGTATGAAGCCTTTGATGGAGAGATTGATATCGATGAAGAAGTTGCCGATCATGAATTAAGAATTACATGGACAAAGAATGGAGCTAAAGCAGTTCTTCAAGCTGATTTACAAAGCAAAGCGTTTTGTATTGAATATATAGATGTGGATACAAAGCAGTGGAGGACTATTGTGTTGCCGAGCCAGCAACTAAAAGAATAGGATTATTAAGCCAAAGATGCGGACAGTAGGTTCGCATCTTTTAAAAAACACTTGCGGAAAACGGTTTCCTAAGCTATCATTAGAACATCAATATTAGGAATTTTAAGGAGGAAAACATGAATTTTGAAATGCATTTGTCGAACTTAACGCAGAAACTACATGGAAAAACGATAGAGATGTGTAGTGATGAACAGCTCTATGAAGCTGTATTATATCTCGTGAAAGAGTATACAGATAAAAAACCGGTCATTCAAGGAAAGAAAAAAGTCTATTATATTTCATCCGAATTTTTAATTGGAAAATTATTATCAAATAACCTCATTAACTTAGGAATTTATGATGAACTGAACGCATTATTAGAAAGCAAAGGTAAATCCCTTGCACGGCTTGAAGAGATTGAACCGGAACCATCTTTAGGTAATGGTGGATTAGGTCGCCTAGCAGCATGTTTTTTGGATTCTATTGCAACGCTTAACATGGCGGGCGATGGGATTGGCCTAAATTATCACTATGGATTGTTCAAGCAAACCTTCAAAAATTTTAAACAATATCCTGAGAAAAATGATTGGATTGAAACCCACAGTTGGCTGACGAAAACGGATACATCCTATACAGTTTCTTTTGGAGATCAAGAGGTTGAGTCCGTCCTATATGAGATCGATGTTATTGGCTACCAAGGCAATAAAAATAAGCTCCGTCTTTTTGATTTAAAATCTATCGATCCGACCATGGTAGGGGAAGGGATTACATTTGATAAAACTCAAGTCGACAAGAATTTGACCCTCTTTTTGTATCCGGATGATTCGGATAAGGATGGACACCTCTTACGTATTTATCAACAATATTTTATGGTTAGCAATGGCGCTCAATTCATTATGGATGAGATTAAAACAAAGAACTATGATCTACGAAAATTGAATGAGCATGTTGTGGTTCAAATTAATGATACACACCCAACGATGGTTATTCCGGAATTGATTCGTCTTCTTTTAAAAGAAGGTATAGATATGGATGAAGCCATTGATATTGTGACAAAAACTTGTGCCTACACGAACCATACCATCTTAGCAGAAGCTCTTGAAAAATGGCCGCTCGAATATATCAAAGAGGTTGTACCTCAGTTGGTGCCAATTATTGAAAAGTTAAATAAACGTATCCAGCAAAAGCATAAGGCATCCAATGTTCAAATTATTGATCAAGACGGTCGGGTACATATGGCACACTTGGCTATCCACTATGGTTTCTCAGTCAATGGTGTTGCTGCAATTCATACAGATATATTAAAAGAGACGGAATTGCAACAGTTCTATAAACTGTATCCTCATAAGTTTAATAATAAAACAAATGGGATTACTTTTAGACGTTGGTTAATCGGATGTAATCCCAAGTTGACCCTGTTTTTAAAAGAGCATATAGGGGATGAATTTTCAAAAGATGCAACAAAGTTAGAAGGACTTCTTGATTATATTGACGACGAGCAAGCGCTTGAAACATTAAGACGAATTAAACGTGAGAATAAAGAAAATCTTGTTGAATACATGAAGACGCATCAGAATGTAACGTTGAATCCGAACTCGATTTTTGATATTCAAATTAAGCGCTTGCATGAATATAAACGTCAACAAATGAATGCTTTATATATTATTCATAAATATTTGCAGATAAAACGAGGTATTGTTCCTAAAACACCCTTAACCTTTATTTTTGGAGCAAAGGCGGCCCCGGCATATACCATTGCTCAAGATATTATACATCTCTTACTTGTTCTTCAAGAAATCATTGAGCATGATGAAGACGTCAATAAACATATGCAAGTTGTGATGGTTGAAAATTACAATGTAAGCAAAGCGGAAAAACTCATTCCTGCATGTGATGTCTCTGAGCAGATTTCATTGGCATCAAAAGAAGCTTCGGGAACAGGAAATATGAAGTTTATGCTTAATGGGGCTCTTACCTTAGGAACGTCCGATGGAGCGAATGTAGAGATTAATGATCTTGTTGGGGATGACAATATTTACACATTTGGTAAAAAATCTGATGAAGTCATTCAACACTATAAAAACGGGACCTATAGTGCCAAATCTCTGTATAAAAAAAGCAAAGTCATCCAAGAAGCACTTGATTTTATTCAGTCAAAAGAGGTTATGAAATATGGAGATCAAGAGAATTTGACCCGTTTATACAATGAAATTCTGAATAAAGATTATTTTATGACCTTGCTTGATTTTGAAGAGTATGTCATAACCAAGGATGCTATGTTTGAGGATTACTTAGATCAAGAAGCCTGGACAAAAAAATGCTTAGTAAACATTGCTAAAGCCGGATTTTTTTCATCGGATCGAACAATACACGAGTACAATCAAGATATTTGGAAGCTAAACGTGTAATATTACATAAAATATAAAAACACACTTGCTAATTTTTGGGGATTGTGCTAATATACTGTTAACGGTTCCGGTAACGTTACTGATAACGATACCGAGAACGTTAACAAAATTCAAGCAAAGATAAAAGGAGAGAAAAAAGCATGAAAAATTGGGTGGTAAAGATTTTAGCATTATCAATGGTTTTAGTTTTATTTGTTGGCTGTAGTGGATCAGATGATTCGTCAGACGGTGCAAATGATACGGTTTCAAACGATACAGAAGAACAAACAGATACAAACGGCGCAGAGTCAACAGATGATGCAAGCGAAGGAGATACAGAAGAAGGATCCGTATATTTCTTGAATTTCAAACCTGAGATTGAAGAAGTATGGCAAAAAATCGCTAAGGAGTATACAGAAAGCACTGGAGTTGATGTAAAAGTTGTTACGGCAGCCGCAGGAACATACGAGCAAACACTTCGTTCAGAAATTGCAAAAAGTGATGCGCCAACATTATTCCAAATTAACGGTCCGGTAGGATACGAATCTTGGAAAGGCTATACAAAAGACCTATCCGATACAGATTTATATAGCTGGTTATTAGATAAAAGCTTAGTGGTTACGGGAGAAGACGGTGGAGCATATGGTATCCCTTACGTTGTTGAAGGTTATGGAATTATTTATAACGATGCAATTATGGACCAATACTTTGCTTCAGCAAGCAAATCGACCTCATATAGCTCAATGGATGAAATCAATAACTTCCAAGCTTTACAAGCCGTTGTTGAAGATATGACAGCGATTAAAGATGAATTAGGTATTCAAGGTGTATTTGCTTCAACATCATTTTCAACTGGAGAAGACTGGAGATGGCAAACACATTTAGCAAACTTACCTATTTACTATGAATTCAAAGACAAAGGCCTTGGCGATGCAGCAGAGATTGATTTGACTTACGGACAAGAATACAAAAATATATTTGACCTATACATTAACAACTCAATAACAAAACCAACATTATTAAGTTCAAAAACAGTAAATGATTCAATGGCAGAATTTGCGTTAGGCCAAGTTGCAATGGTTCAAAACGGTAACTGGGGCTGGGGACAGATTAATGGTGTTGATGGAAATGTTGTTGCCGAAGAAGATGTAAAATTCTTGCCAATTTACACAGGTGTTGAAGGTGAAGAAAACCAAGGCTTATGTACTGGGACAGAGAACTTCTTCAGTATCAACTCACAAGCACCAGAAGCTGACCAACAAGCATCTATCGAATTTATTGAATGGTTATTCTCATCAGATGAAGGCAAAAACTATGTAACCAACGAATTTGGATTTATCGCTCCGTTTAATACATTTGGCGATGATGAAACACCAACAGATCCATTAGCAAAAGAAGTTCTTCGATATATGGCAGATGATTCATTAACGTCTGTGTCATGGAACTTTACAGCATTCCCATCACAGCAATTTAAAGATATTCTTGGATACTCACTTCTTGATTATGCGCAAGGAACAGGTGATTGGGATGGAGTTGAAGCAGCATTTGTTGATGGTTGGAAAGATGAAAAAGCAGCCACAGCTCAATAAATAAGAGCAGTCACTTTTGTGGAATCATATTCAAAGGGTAAGCCTTAAAGCTTACCCTTTAGTTAACTAAGGAGGAGTCACATGCAAAAGACAATAAAAAGATACTTTTTTGTTTTTGTTTTCCCAACACTACTGGCATTTATTGTTGTATTTATTGTACCTTTTCTTATGGGTATCTATCTGTCCTTTACAGAGTTTACAACAGTAACGGATTCAACATGGGTAGGACTAGACAATTATGTAAAAGTGTTTCAAGATCCAACGTTTGTTCGGGCAATGGGCTTTACCGGAGCGTTTACTCTTGTTTCAGTGATATCAATTAACCTATTAGCCTTTACCATCGCCTTGCTATTAACAAGAGGGATTCGCGGAACGAATATTTTTAGAACGGTTTTCTTTATGCCAAACCTCATTGGTGGAATTGTTCTAGGATATATTTGGCAATTAATTCTTAATGGTGTTTTATATAAGTTTGACCGGACATTGACTTTTGCGCCGGAATATGGATTTTGGGGTTTGGTTATTCTTATGAATTGGCAAATGATTGGTTATATGATGGTTATCTACATTGCAGGTATTCAAAACATACCGGGTGAACTAAATGAAGCGGCAAAAATTGATGGTGCATCAAGATGGCAGATACTAAAAAATGTCACAATTCCTATGGTTATGCCATCCTTTACAATTTCATTATTTTTAACGTTAACGAATTCTTTTAAATTGTTTGACCAAAACTTAGCGCTTACAGGTGGAGCCCCTGCAGCCAAGACAGAGATGTTAGCTTTAAATATCTATAACACATTTTACGGTCGAACCGGTTGGGAAGGTGTGGGTCAGGCAAAAGCTGTTATTTTCTTTATCATTGTAGCGGTGATTGCATTAACTCAGTTGAATATGAGTCGTAAGAGGGAGGTACAACACTAATGAAAAGTACAAAAAAACGGACGAAATTTGAAAAACCATTAATTTTATTTTTTGTATTTCTTTCAGCAGCATTTCTTTTTCCGATTTATGAAATTGCAATGAACTCCTTAAAAGGCCGATTTTTTATAGCGGACGATCCATTTAGTCTTCCGACAGAAGAAACATTTGTTGGATTATTAAATTATACAGAAGGAATTGGAAAAATCGGATTTTTTCAAGCCTTTGGTTGGTCTGTATGGATTACAGTTGCATCGGTAGCCGTTATTATTTTCTTTACCTCAATGACAGCTTGGTACATCGTTCGTGTGAATAACATAATGACGTCGGGACTTTACTATCTCTTTGTCTTTGCAATGATTGTTCCTTTCCAGATGGTCATGTTTACCATGTCAAAAGTGGCCAATATTTTACGTTTAGATAATCCCTTTGGAATAATTTTTGTCTATCTGGGCTTTGGAGCAGGGCTTGCCGTATTTATGTTTAGTGGATTTATTAAATCAATTCCACTAGAAATAGAAGAAGCTGCAATGATGGATGGATGTAACCCAATTCAGTTGTTTTTTAAAATTATTATGCCAATCCTTAAACCAACAGCCATTACAATTACTATTTTACAAACAATGTGGATATGGAACGACTACTTGTTGCCTTACCTCGTTTTAGGAACAGACTATAAGACAATACCCATTGCAATACAGTATTTACGCGGTGGATATGGTTCGATTGACATGGGTGCCATGATGGCAATGTTAGTTTTAGCAATATTACCGATCGTTATCTTGTATCTATTCGGTCAGAAGTATATAATTGAAGGTGTAGTAGCCGGAGCAGTTAAAGGTTGATGATAGAAAGAGGATGGATATGAGAGAAGCCGGAGTATTAATGCCTATAGCAAGTTTACCATCAAAATATGGTATCGGAGCCTTTTCAAAAAGTGCATATGACTTTGTGGATTGGTTGGTTGAAGCAGGACAAAGATATTGGCAAGTTCTGCCCTTAGGTCCGACAGGATATGGGGATAGTCCTTATCAATCGTTTTCAACATTTGCGGGTAATCCGTATTTTATCGATTTAGAAGAACTCATACGTTTAGGATACTTAAGCTATGACCAATGTGAAGGGTATGATTTTGGAGACAATCCGCGATATATTGACTATGAAAAAATATATAATGCAAGGTATCATGTGCTTAAAACAGCCTATTATCAGAGCCATATTTTAGACGATGAGGACTTTCGTTTATTTGTTGATAAACAAAAAGAATGGCTCCAAGACTATGCATTGTACATGGTCATCAAAGACTTAAATGACGGAAAAGCCTGGAACCAATGGGAGCGTCCATTAAAAGAGCGCCAGTCGGAAACAATGGCAAGCATTCGTGAACATTATTCCGAAGAAATTGGATTTTATGAATTCCAGCAATATCTATTTCATCAACAGTGGATGAAGCTAAAAAACTATGCCAATGAAAAAGGAATCCAAATCATTGGAGATATTCCGATCTATGTAGCCTTTGACTCATCAGATGCTTGGGCGTCCCCGGAGCTTTTTGAATTTAGTGAAAAGCTAATGCCTTATTGTGTAGCCGGATGCCCACCGGATAGTTTTTCAAGTACAGGCCAGTTATGGGGGAATCCTCTCTATGATTGGAAAGAGCATAAGCGAACCCACTATACATGGTGGCTTAAACGCTTAAATCATTGTTTCAAATGGTATGATATGGTACGTATTGATCACTTTCGTGGATTTGATGAATTTTATTCCATACCTAATGGAGATCAAACGGCTGAAAATGGAAGCTGGAAAAAAGGTCCCGGATATGATATATTTAAACAAATAAATGAATCATTAGTCAATGCAAAAGTCATAGCAGAAGATTTAGGATATTTAACGGAGACCGTTGTTGAACTTCTACGACAAACTGGATATCCGGGGATGAAAGTATTACAGTTCGCCTTTGATTCGCGTGAAGCGAGTGATTATTTACCGCATAATTATACACAAAATTGTGTTGTCTATACGGGGACACATGATAATGATACGGTCAAAGGTTGGTATAGAGCGATTTGTCCTGAAGATAAAGCTTTATGTAATGACTATCTTAATATTCAACCGGAAGATGAAGAAAATATTCATTGGCATATGATTCGTGCCGCTTTATCGAGTGTAGCTAAGCTTGCGGTAATACCTATTCAAGATTATCTTGGACTGGGAAGTGAAGCGAGAATAAATACACCGTCAACATTAGGCAATAATTGGCATTGGCGATTATACAGCAATGAACTGGATTCAAACTTAGCACAACGTGTAGAGCATATGACAAAACTGTATGGGCGTTAAAGGATAATAAAAAAGTTTTGGGGGTCTTAGAGTGAATTCAATAACGATTAAAGATATTGCAAGGATTTGTGGTGTCGGAGTGAGCACAGTATCTAGAGCAATCAACAATCATCCGGATATCAATAAGGAGACAAAAGATTACATCCTGTCAGTTATTGAGGAATATAATTATATTCCCAATAATAGCGCAAGAAATTTAAAACGCATTGAGACAAATGCAATCGCGGTTTTAGTTAAAGGGATTACCAATCCTTTCTTCACAGATATGATTAAAATCATGGAACAGGAAATTGAAAAACGCAAATATTCCTTAGTGTTACATCATGTTGAATTTAATGAAAATGAAATTGATGTTGCCTTGGAATTGATTAAGGAAAAACGTTTGCGAGGCATTGTATTTTTAGGGGGCCACTTTAGCCATTCAGAAGATAAGCTCAAGAAAATCCCTGTTCCCTTTGTCTTAAGTACGATTGGTGGGATAGTTGATGAAAATAATCGTGACGGCTATTCCTCTGTTTCTGTGAATGATATTCATGAGAGTAAAAAAATTGTTGATTATCTCCTTGATCAAGGCCATAAAAAAATTGCTATTATCTGTGCAGATGCAGAAGATGAAAGTATTAGTTCGCTTAGACTTGAAGGCTATTATCAGGCACTTCGTAACCATAATATAGAACCGGATGAATCGTGGGTATTTAGAATGCAAAGAGAATTCGAAGAATATTCCATAGAAAACGGATATAATGTCGCTTTGGATATATTAAAATCGAATGAAGAATTCACAGCACTTTATGCTATATCAGATATGCTCGCCATGGGTGCGTGTAAAGCACTCATTGATCATGGAAAAAAAGTTCCTGATGATTATTCAATCGTCGGATTTGATGGAATCAAATTAGGACAATACTACAATCCATCAATTACAACATTGGTTCAACCGGTTGAAAAAATTGCATCAGAAACCATTCGTTTGCTTTTCGAAGTTTTTGAAAATGATAAAAAACATAAACATTTAACCTTTGAAGGAATATTAGCTATTCGTGAATCAACAAAAGTGCTATAATAAGAATATCTATTCATTGCGAATGTCTCACTAAAGAGGTGTGTTTATGGAACTTAGAAAATTTGTAGCACCGGAAATCATTACTGGTTATGAAGCGAGCCTGCTTGTTGGCCGTTACTTAAATCATTTTGCTTCAAAACGGCCAATGATTGTAACAGACGCAAATGTAATTAAATACGAATGGTTTCAACAGATTATCAATTCAGTGAATGAATCTGTTGAAGATTATGTTTTATATACAGAGGTAACGGTGAATCCGAAAGATTACGAAGCAATGAAAGGGGCTGAAGTCTTTTTGTCAAAGGGCTGTGACTTAATTATAGCCATTGGCGGAGGCAGTCCCATGGATTGTGCAAAATGTATAAGTATTGTTTCGACGAATGGAGGTCACATCTTAGATTATGAAGGTGTGGATGTGATTAATCTTCCCGGACCTCCACTAATATGCATTCCAACCACAGCAGGAACAAGTGCTGATGTCTCTCAGTTTGCCATTATTAACGATGACGTGGAACAATTAAAAAAAGCAATTATTAGCAAAAAAGTGGTACCTGACTTAGCCCTTATCGATCCGGTACCTTTAATGACAATGGATTTCTATTTAACGGCGTGTACAGGTATGGACGCACTAACACATGCTATAGAAGCCTATGTGTCGAATGCGCAATCCTCGATTACAGATGTTCACGCATTAGAGGCAATTAAGCTGATTCATCATCATATTTTCGATGCGTGTTCACAAAACCGTACGATTGAAACCATGTATCAGATGATGATGGCATCATTGTCTGCAGGCTTGGCTTTTTCAAATGCAAGTCTGGGTGCCGTTCATGCACTCGCACATAGCCTTGGTGGCCGTTTGAACTTACCTCATGGTGAATGTAATAGTATTTTATTAGATCGTGTTATAGAACTTAATTATGAAAGTGCAAAAGAACGCTATGATACGATTGCCCAAATCCTTGGAATTGATACGAGCTCACCAGATGGATCAAAAGATGGGCTGATTCAATACATCCAACACATGCGTCACCAGATCAATATTCAAAATCAAATTGTATTATCAGAATTTGCAGGAAAAAAAGAAAGTCGAGAAAAACTTCTCCATGAATTGGTGATCGGCGCTATGAATGATCCATGTATGGTCACAAATCCCAAAGAGTTGAGCTACGATGAAGTGAGGAATATTTATGAGCAAATATTCTAGAGAATCAATTATCGGACTAGGGGAATCCTCTTTCCGTAAAAATTATTATCCGGAGTTACAAGAAAAAATCATTGATTTGGAACGTTTGAATCTACGTAATGAAGCGCTTATTCGGGCCATTCCGGATATTATTCTTATTAGTGACTTAGAAGGAAATTTAATGCCTTTTGGGTCTTCTTTGCGTCGCGAAAAAAAACTTTTAGACCAAATGCTAAATACACAACGTATCTTAAGTGTATTGGAATCGTGTGTTAAAAAAATCAGCAAGGAACAAAAAAGTGTAAACTGTTCCTTTATGCTTGACGTTGACCAAGAAGAGCGACACTTCGAAGTGAGAGCTCATGCGACCGAGCTTGAAGAGATTCTTATATTAATCCGTGATATTACAACGGAAAGTGTTTTAAAAGACCGTTTGCGTTTTATGGCTGAGCGAGATCCCTTAACGTCTTCTTATAATCGATGGTCTTTTGAAGAGCGAATGGATGCATACCAAAATAGCGAAGAACAAAACTTTGGTCTTTTAGTACTAGATATTGATGGATTAAAAGTCATTAATGATACTTTAGGCCACTATCATGGGGATGAAGTCATCAAAAAAGTGAGTCATATGATTCATAAAGTTCTAGGAGACAATGCCTATATTGCTCGAATCGGTGGAGATGAGTTTGGTGTTATGCTTAAAGGGGTTCATAAAATGGAGCTAGAAGAAGCATTAGCAAGCATATATGATGAAGTTTCATTAATGAATCAAATGGATGGAGCTATTCAAATCAGTGTATCTGTAGGTTATGCATTTCATGAAAATGGGCCTATAAATGGTTTGAGCCTATATCAAGAGGCGGACAACAATATGTATCAGAACAAATTATTGAAGACATCGAGTTATCGAAGTAATCTGGTGCGATCGTTAATGAAAGCATTAGAAGCCAGAGATTATATTACAGAAGGTCATGCAGACCGAATGGACGAACTCGCAGAATTAATTGGAAGACAAATGGGATTGACATCGGTTGAGCTTGATCGGATTGCCTTGCTATGTAAATTCCATGATATTGGAAAAGTGGGGATTCCGGATTCGATTTTAAAAAAACCGGGTAAGCTAACAGATGAGGAATATAAAGTCATGAAAACACATGCAGTTATTGGTGAGCGCATTGCCAATGCATCGGGTGAATTAAAAGAGATATCATATCTTATTATGAAACACCATGAACGCTACGATGGAAAAGGGTATCCGACAGGACTTAAAGGCGACGAGATACCCATCGAATGCCAGGTTCTGTCTGTTGTGGATGCCTATGATGCAATGACGAATGACCGTCCTTATCGTAAAGCCTTGAGTAAAGAAGTTGCTATTGAAGAGATTGTCAATCACCGCGGAAGCCAATTTTCGCCACAGGTTGTAGATGCCTTTTTGCAAGTGATGATGCGCTGATTCTTTAATGAAATTTTAATAAAGTTTATATGATTATCTTCTTATTCGAGGGTATAATATGAGAATAAGGAGTGAGTAGACGATGCAAATTATTGAAGCATTTTTAACATTGATTTTTACATTGATTTCAGGAATATTAAGTATTGGATTTCGATTAATTGTTGCCGTTGCAGCTGGTGTAATTGCAGCGTTCAAAGGTCGAAATGCTTTTTTTTGGGGACTTATAACATTGATTTTTCCGTGGTCCATATTGATTTTATTCTTTTTGCCGGCCAAACAGCATCGGATTAAGACATACTTAAGTGAAAAACCTGAGTTTAAGCAAGGAAATGTTGTAGTAGGTGCCTTGATGGCCTTAACAGCAACAGTTGCAAAAGCTGATGGGCAAGTAACTAAAGAAGAAGTGCATATTATTCGACAGTTTGTAACCCAAAATTTCCGAATAACAGGTGCTGAACTTAATCAATATGAAGGGGCCTTTAATTATGGAAAAGACCATCCTGAAGATCTTGACGAGTATATACGTATTTTAAGAAGTTATCATCACCAACGGGATTTTATAATGTCGATTAGTTATTTGTTGGTCATGGTGGCGGTTAAGAATGGAGCTATATCCGAAAAAGAAGACCAGCTTGTGAGTCGAATAACCTTTGATCTTGGTTTGTCTCCATATGAATATGAAAGTATTAAACGCTATATTGTGGGCCGGATGTCTGGTGGGGGTTCTACGTATTCAAGAGCCGGATCGTCAACATATAATGGATATAATCAAGGCATGTCAAAAGATGTACTTGTGGAAAAATATACAAAAGTCTTAGGTCTACCTAAAAATGCGGATGAAGGTATGATCAAGAAAGCATATCGTAAGATGGCCAAAGAATACCATCCGGATAAAGTGATGTCGGAAGGGATGCCCGATGAGTATATTGAATATGCAAATAAACGATTTTCTGAGATTAGCCATGCCTATGAGCAATTGAAAACGCTTGTATTTGAATAGGAGTTCCTATGAATAAAGAAAAAATTCTAAAACAAATGGCCTTAATTTTGCCAGCGGCATTCAGTTGCTTTTTATGGGCGACAGCGATACCAACCCTAAAAATAAGCTATAATCTATTAAATATTCCGGCAAATGACATTTTTAATCGTTTTGTCTTAGCCGGAATACGTTTTTTATTGGCGGGACTACTTATTGGCTTATATATTCTGATAAAAGAGAAAAAAATAATGGGCTTAAAAAGTTCGCAATGGAAAACAGTCTTGATTTTTGGATTATTAAATACAAGCTTACAATATATGTTTTTTTATACCGGAGTGGGAAACACTGGCGCAATTAAAGGGGTACTGATTGACACATCAAAACCCTTGATTGTTGTCATATTAGCCCACTTATTGACGCAGGATGATAAAATTAATATGAATAAAATCATGGGTCTTATCATTGGATTTGCAGGGATTATTCTCGCCAATATTGATAGTGCTGTTGGTGGCGGTTTGAATCTTGATGTTTCATTTATGGGTGAGGGGACGCTTATACTAGCTTCCTTAGCCTATGGGTTTGCAGTTCTTTATGGAAAGCGGGCCATGCAGACCATGTCGTCGGTGATGCTTAACATGTACCAAATGGTCTTCGGATCCATTATCTTGCTAGGGATTGGACTTGTTGGAGCCGGCGGATTTAACCTTATGTTTAATATGCAAGCCCTACTTTTGCTGATTTATTCAGCGTTCTTATCTGCCATCGCTTTTGTGGTTTGGTATGGACTTATTCATAAATACAATGCATCATCAGTGACAATATATATCTTTTTAATTCCGGTCTTCGGGTCCATTATTTCTTCAGTTATATTTCCCGAAGAAAGCTTATCAGTATTTGTTGTCATAAGTCTTATTCTTATGACGATTAGTATTAATCTAGTGAATCGGAATGGACAGACAAAAAAAGGAAGGATGACATATCATGAAATTAAAGAAAATTCTGCATCTTAGTATAATCAGCAGTTTATTAGCCCTATTTTTAACCGCATGCGGTGGTGAATTATATACAGCAGATTCGCATTTAGAGGATAAGACGCCTACACAAGAAAACGAACAAGAGACGGAAGTACATGTAGAGGTTGCACCAGCCCCAGTACCTGAAGAAGAGGAAGTGGAGGAGACGCCGAGTAATGAATCTTCAGAAAACGTTTCTTCAGAAGATCAAGAGACAGATGTAGAAGACGAATCAGAAGACGTGAATCAAGAAAGTACAGTGATTTTTGCAAATCAGTTTGGCACAGAAGATGCGTATGATTTGGAGTTAGATCCCAATCAGTTAGACAATACAAGTACCAGTTGGTCATTTCGACGAAACAGTGAACATAATCCGGTAACTGGTTATTATGACATAGACATAGAAAGATACGGAACGTATTTTATTAATCAAACTGCTGTGGATGAGAAGGTTGTCTATTTGACGTTTGATGAAGGTTATGAATATGGATTTACACCAATGATTTTAGACGTTTTGCAGGAAAATAATGTTCAAGCGGCATTCTTTGTAACCAAATATTTTATTGATAAAGAACCAGAATTGATTCAGCGAATGGTGGATGAGGGACATATTGTAGCCAACCACTCAAATTCACACCCGGAATTTCCAACATTGACCCATGATGAAGTCTATGATGAATTGAAAACGACCAATGATCGTTTTAAAGAAGTGACAGGACAAGATTTGGATCCGTTTTTTAGGCCACCAAGTGGAAAATATAGTGAGCGAACCTTGTATCTTGTGCGAAAATTAGGTTACCGAAATATTTTTTGGAGTATGGCTTATGCAGATTGGGATGTGAATAATCAACCGGGAAAAGATGTTGCATATAACCACGTCATGGACAACTATCATAACGGAGCAATTATTCTCTTGCATGCGGTTTCAGAATCCAATACCCAAGCGCTGGATGATATATTAAAATCGATGAAAGATAAAGGCTATCGATTTGGGAGTCTATATGAGTTGGAATAAGAGAGAATTCGTGTCTAATCCTTTACACCAAGGTTAATTTTATATATAATCATAGGGAATAGAGCAAAGAGAGCAAAGAGTTTATAGGAGGAAAATAGTAATGAATAAAGAAGCAATGAAGTTACGTCTGGATTTTAACAATATGATGGCTAACTTAATCGGAGAAAAGGGCATCAGTGAAGAAGACTTTGCCATACTTGAAGGAAAAATTGAAGCGGCTGAAAAAGCTATGGTTGAAAAACGTGCAAATGGTGGTATGGACTGGAGAGACTTACCCTATAACCAAGATGAGATTGTTGAAGATATCGTCGACTATGTTGAGGCAAACAAGGACTGGGTTGAATCTTTTGTCGTCTTAGGTATTGGCGGATCTGCCTTAGGTCCGATTGCAGTTCAACAAGCCATTAATCATCCCCATTGGAATGAGCTATCAAAAGAGAAGCGTAAAGGCTATCCAAAGTTATATGTCGTTGATAATGTGGATCCTGAAAAATTGGTCGCATTATTTGATGTGATTGATTTAGAGACATCCCTCTTTAACGTCATCTCCAAATCAGGAGGAACGAGTGAGACAATGTCTCAGTTTATGATTATTAAAGAAAAAATAGAAAATGAGCTGGGTAAAGATGCGGTTAAAAAGCATATTGTTGCAACAACAGATGCATCAAAAGGAACATTACGTCCCATTGCAGATGAAGAAGGCCTCAAAAGCTATATCATCCCTGCAGGTGTTGGCGGAAGATTTTCAGAATTAACACCGGTTGGTTTACTTCCGGCGGCAATGTGTGGTATCGATATCAAGACCTTATTAGAAGGTGCGGCGTATATGGATGAAATCTGTAAAATAGATAATACATTCAAAAACCCTGCACATATGTATGGATTATTACAATACATATCCATGCAACAAGGTAAGAATATCTCAATTGTTATGGCCTATGCCGACGGACTGAAATTTATCGCTGATTGGTATGCACAGTTATGGGCTGAATCCTTAGGTAAAAAATACGACCTTGACGGTAATGTGGTTAATGTAGGACAAACGCCGGTAAAAGCTCTTGGAGCAACAGACCAACATTCACAGGTTCAGCTATATGCCGAAGGCCCACATGATAAAGTTGTCCTATTTATGGGCGTTGATAAATACCGTTCTGAGATTACGATTCCTGAGATTTATGGAGATGTGCCAAATCTTGGTTTCTTAGGTGGAGCAACACATAATAAGCTGATCCATACAGAGCAAATGGCAACCGAATATGCCTTGTTCAAAGCGGAACAGACAAATATGACATTAACAGTACCGGAGATTAATGAATTCACGGTGGGTCAAATTCTTTACTTGTTCGAAGTAGCAACAGGATTTGCCGGTGAGCTAATGAATATCAATGCTTTTGATCAACCGGGTGTTGAAGAAGGTAAAAATGCAACCTATGCAATGTTCGGCCGTCCGGGTTATGAAGAGAAGAAAAAAGAACTCGACGCACGTCCGGAGAAAAAAGATAAATACATTATCTAGTTAACATAAGCATGGACTATATAAAAAACAAAGCTGATATAAACGCATTTACTTGCGATATATCAGCTTTTATTTTGGGGAAATTGTCTGACAGTTTTTCTTTGAATCAATTTAGGGGGGAATAGAACGCTTTGAGTTTCATTTCCTTCAATCATGGAAATAAGTCGATGAGCGACAATATATCCGAGTTCTTCAGAAGGATGGACAATGCTGGTTAATCCGCTACGCTTTCCCATCACAGTATTATCAACACCGATGACAGAAAATGCAGTAGGAACAGATATATCGCGTTGATCCAACTGGTCCATTAACATAAGAGCTAGGCTATCATTAAAACAAAACGCAGCTGTAGCGCCTCCTATATTTTGCCAGAGAGATTTGCGTGATAACTCTTCTTCAACATCTTCTTTTGAGTACCAATGAACATACGTATCAATAAGTGGGATACCGGCTTCTTTTAGTGCCATGCAATAGCCCTTATATCGAAGTTGACCCTGACGATCGCCATGAGGAAAGATGCCTAGAATTTGTGTGTGACCGTTTTCAATCAAGTGTGATGTGGCTAAGCGTCCAACAGAAACATCATCAATGGCAACATAAGTTCCGGGAAGTTCAGGATAAAAGGAATCTACAAAAATAACGGGTAAAGCTTTGTTAATGATTTGCGCATAATATTGGAGGTTCATACATGGAAGACCGCTCTTTGTTGGCCATACAATGAGACCATCTAAGGTATTACCGAGCATGGACTGTAAAGCACGACTTTCGCCTTCAACAGTATTATGTGTTGAAGCCACGTGTACGGTATAACCTTCCTGTGATAACTCCCTTTCAATAGCTTGCATAATTGAGGGGAAAATATATGCATCTAAATAGGTTGTTATAATTCCTACAGATTTTGAAGAGCGTTTTTTGGCGTTAACTTGTGTTGAATTATGGGGCGGTGATTTAGAAATATATGTACCGCTTCCTTTAATTCGGGTGATATAGCCATCATTTTCAAGTTCTTCTAAAGCGCGTCTTACCGTTTGGCGGGACACGTTAAACTGTTGACATAATGCATTTTCAGAACTAAATTTTTCTCCAGGAATAATAGATCCGGATACAAGTTGCTCTAGTGTCCAGTGGACAATTTTTTTATATTTGGGTACTTGCTTCATCCAATCCTCCTTGCCCTATAACGTCATAAATTCAATTATACAACTGGAAATATAAAAAGGCAATAATCAAAGATATAATAATAGGATTGACAATGCATTTGTCCTATGATATGTTTTTATTAAGAAAAAAACAATACATATATAGATAAAAAAATACAAGTATGCAACAAAACAATACATATTGTAGACGAGTTAAATATTTTATTAGAAGAGGTTAACGATGAGTTTTGAAAAAATGTGGTTAAATTACCAGAAAAATGAAAAAAGTCAAGTGATCAATCGCTTCATGCTTGGGCAAAGCATATATGTTTGCATAAGTGAGGGAGAGAATCAGGAAAATCGTGTAATTCGCACAGCAGCCAAAGAGCTTCAAGAAGCAATTGGGGATATTCTTGACACGCATGTGGATATCTATGAAAAAATACATGAAAGTGTGGATGAATGTTTAGAAGGAATTATATTAAGAAGAACTGATGTGCTCAAGACGCCGGATGCCTATCATGTGAAAGAAAGAGACGGATTACTAAGTATAGAAGCCAATAATGGTCGCGGCGTACTCTATGGGGTGTTTGATCTTATTCGACGTTTACAATGTGCTAGTAATTTAAAAAGACTCGATGTCATTGAGACACCGGACAATCCCTTACGAATGTTGAATCATTGGGACAACATGGATGGCAGTATTGAACGCGGATATTCAGGACAATCCTTTTTCTTTAAAAATCATGAATTATGTATTAATGATCGCACACACATGTATGCAAAACTCATGGCCTCTGTAGGGATAAATGCAACAGTTATTAATAATGTCAATGTCAAAGATTCTGCAACTGAATTGATTAGTTCCAGGTATTATAAATATTTACAAGTGCTGAGTGAAGTTTTTGCAGACTATGGAATTACACTTTATCTTAGTCTCAACTATGCAGCGCCGATTGATTTAGGGGGACTAGCTTCAGCAGATCCCTTTGATTCTGAAGTGATTGCATGGTGGGAGCAAAAGATGCAAGAGATTTATACACATTTACCCCATTTAGGCGGTTTCCTTGTGAAAGCGGATTCAGAAGGACGTCCGGGACCATTTACATACGGACGTAATCAAGCAGAAGGTGCAAATCTATTAGCTAGAGCCATTAAACCTTATGGTGGAACCATTATATGGCGATGTTTTGTATATAATTGTCAGCAAGACTGGCGAGATTATAACACGGACCGTGCTCGTGCTGGGTATGATTATTTTGCACCGCTTGATGGTGAATTTTTAGAAAATGTGGTTTTGCAAATCAAAAATGGTCCTATGGATTTTCAAGTTCGTGAACCGGTGTCTCCATTATTCGGTGCAATGGAGCATACCCAACAAATTCTTGAGGTCCAGATTGCTCAGGAATATACCGGACAACAGCGCCATGTTTGTTATTTAATTCCAATGTTTAAGGAAATACTAGACTTTAAGACCTATTGCGGGCAAGATGAGGATAGAGTTTCAGATATTGTCAGTGGACGAAGTTACGGACAAAAGCTATGTGGTATGGCGACGGTTGCAAACACAGGCAATGATACTAATTGGACGGGACATGATTTGGCCGGAGCCAATCTATATGGCTATGGGCGTTTGAGTTTTAATACATCCCTTAGTGCAGAAGCCATAGCCAAAGAGTGGATTCAAAGGACCTTTGGTTTGGACCCTGAAGTTGAACATATTCTTTTGAATATTTTAATGCAATCACATTCAACATATGAAAAGTATACCAGTCCATTAGGTATTGGATGGATGGTGGAACCCAATCATCACTATGGCCCCAATGTTGACGGATATGAATATTCTCGCTGGGGAACTTACCATCGAGCAGACCACTTAGGTATCGGTGTTGACCGAACACCTCAAGGTACAGGATATACACATCAATACAAGGAGCACAATGCGTCTATGTACGCTGACCTAGAATCTTGTCCTGAAGCTTTGGTGCTATTCTTTCATCATTTAAAATATACACATGAATTAAAAACAGGTAAGACAGTGATTCAACATATTTATGACACCCATTTTGAGGGTGTCAGTGAGGTTGAAACAATGATTCAGGAATTTAAAAGGCTTCAAGGTCGGATAGAACAGCAGGTCTATTTACGAATACTAGATCGTCTTGAAGAACAGCTAGAAAGCGCAAGAGAATGGAGAGATCAGATTAATACGTATTTTTATCGCAAATCCGGGATTTCGGATAAACATGGCAGACAGATATTTTAAAAGGATTATTTTTTCTCATCATCTTCAATGATTTCGATTTCAAAGTAATCAAAGTCAATGGTCTCGATAAATTGGTCGTCGTGGAAACTTGTCTTTGAAAACATAGCTAACTCTTTGGTGTTTTTATCAAACCAATGGGGACGCTCAAGATCAAAATGTTTGCAAAATTCATCAATAGCCTCATGAATTTTTTGGCTTTTTGATAGTTCTGTGTTTCTAATCGATATGACATGATCGTCAACAAAGTGGGTGTCTTTAATGATTTTTCCCCAAATTCTAAACATGTGTTTTACCTCGTTTCAACGTAGTTATAAGTTGTTAAGAGTATAGCATGGGGGAGATGATGTGTAAAGCGTTGCAGATAAATGCAATATATAATAAGTAACCGGTTGTTTATAAAGGAGAATGGTATGGAATTGGTATGGAATAAAGACAAGAATATGGCATATCGTAAACGAGCAAAGGATTTAGTTGCCCAGATGACGCTTGAAGAGAAAGTCTCTCAGACCCTACACTCTGCGCCAGCCATTGAACGATTAGGCATAAAAGCATATAATTGGTGGAATGAGGCATTGCATGGTGTAGCAAGAGCAGGAGTGGCAACAGTTTTTCCTCAAGCAATCGGTTTAGCGGCGACATTTGATGAGGCATTTATTGAAGAGGTGGCCGATGCAATCTCTACTGAAGGACGGGCAAAATTCAACATGCAACAAGAATTTAATGATACGGACATATACAAAGGTCTAACCTTTTGGTCGCCAAATGTAAATATATTTAGAGATCCACGCTGGGGACGAGGGCATGAAACATTTGGTGAAGATCCATACTTATCCTCACGACTAGGCGTTCGCTTTGTCCAAGGGATTCAAGGCCATGATACAGACCATATGAAAGCAGCGGCATGTGCCAAACACTTTGCTGTCCATAGTGGGCCGGAAGATATTCGTCATAGTTTTGATGCAATCGCAAGCAAAAAAGATTTGTATGAAAACTATTTACCGGCATTTAAGGCTTGTGTCCAAGAAGGAAAAGTTGAAGCTATAATGGGGGCGTATAATCGGACGAATGGTCAACCATGCTGTGGAAGCCATACATTGCTTCAAGAAATTTTACGGGATGAGTGGGGATTTGAAGGACATGTGGTTTCGGACTGTTGGGCAATTCGAGATTTTCATGAGCATCATCATGTGACGAAAAATTCAACAGAATCTGTCGCCATGGCTATGAATAACGGATGTGATTTAAACTGTGGAAATCAGTTTTTTTACTTGGAAGATGCGGTGAAAAAAGGAATGGTTAAAGAATCTACACTTGATCAAGCCGTGATCCGTTTATTTACAACACGAATGAAGTTAGGATTATTTGACGGTAAAGAAGCCACAGAATATAATACAATTAACTATAGGGAAGTGGATAGCCAATCCATGCGTCAGCTCAATATAAAAGCTGCAGAAAAAAGCCTTGTCTTATTAAAAAATCTCAATAACACTTTGCCACTTGCGCTAGATAAGATAAGGACAATTGGTGTAATTGGGCCAAATGCAAATAACCGAAAAGCACTTGTAGGAAACTATGAAGGTACAGCTTCTCGCTATGTTACTATTTTAGAAGGAATCCAAGATTATGTTGGAGAAGATACACGGATTCTTTATTCAGAAGGATGTCATTTATACAAAGAACGTATTAGCGGATTGGGAGAACTTAATGATCGGCGAGCAGAAGTTAAGGGGGTCTGTGCAGAGAGCGACGTGGTGATTGCCTGTTTAGGACTTGATGCAGGACTAGAGGGTGAAGAAGGTGACCAAGGCAATCAATATGCTAGTGGAGATAAAGCGAATCTAGAGTTGCCGGGGATTCAAGAAGAAATCTTAAAAACAATTGTCCAAAGTGGAAAACCGGTTATTTTAGTGTTACTATCCGGAAGTGCGCTAGCTATTAATTATGCACAAGAACATGTTTCGGCAATACTACAAGGGTGGTATCCGGGAGCACAAGGTGGAAGAGCGATTGCAAATATTCTCTTTGGGGAAAAATCACCGGAAGGTCGTTTACCTGTTACTTTTTATCAGTCAACAGAAGAACTGCCGGATTTTGTTGATTATTCGATGAAGAATAGGACCTATCGATATATGAAAACAAAGCCCCTATACCCATTTGGATATGGACTATCTTATACAAAGTTTGATTACATGAATGTTCACGTGTCATCCGATGAATTAAGACAAGACGGAATTACAGTTACGGGTGAGGTGAAAAATACCGGTGATTTTCCAGGCTCCGAAACGGTGCAAGTATATATATCTTCAATGACTCCAGATGCACCCAATTGCCAATTGAAAGGACTTAAGAAAGTTTACCTTGAGCCAGGAGAGAGTCAATTGATTTCCATTCATTTGCCAATAGAAGCGTTTGGATTATATAATGAAGAAGGTCATTTTAAAATAGAAAAGGAAACCTATCAGGTATCTTTTGGGGGTTATCAACCGGATCTTCGAAGTGAAGAATTGAGTGGAGTTAAAGTTATCAAATTCAATGTATATAAAAAGTAATGGACAAGGAGATAATCATGGAAAAACTATGGTTTCCGCGCCTAGTATCAAGTGGAATGGTTCTACAAAGAGGTAATGGAACGACATTACCGGGAAAATCAAGAGCGCATAATCGTATAAGTATTCAATTTATTAATCAGGAATATCAAATAGAGGCAGATAATCAAGGGAATTTTTTAATCAGCTTCGATTATCTTGAAGCCGGTGGGCCCTACGAACTTGTCGTCCAGAGTCAAGCCCATGGTCAAATGTGTTTTGAAGATGTCTATGTTGGAGATGTCTATATTGGGTCGGGGCAATCAAATATGGAACTGCCTATTTCTCGTGTACATTGGTTTTATGATATTGACTGGACACGGTTTAATAATAGACAATTACGTTACTTTAAGGTAGAGGAGAATCCGAACTTTTCAGAAGTTCAAAAGGACCATACGAGTGGAACCTGGACCGGATTTACGGTGGACTCGATACAGTCTGTATCTGCACTAGGCGTGTTTCTTTTAGAACGACTCTATCAAAAGTTAGGAATTCCCTTAGGCTTTATTCAAGTAGCTCTTGGTGGAAGTCCAATTCAGGCATGGTTACCCAAACATTTGATTGATGCAGAAGATCAAATGCATTATGAAGAGTATAAAGATGATGTGCTTCGTCTGAAGCGTCAAGAAGAAGACGTTGCCAAAGAAGAAGAATGGAATAAACGACTCGATCAAGGTGACCTAGGATATCGTGAAAAGTGGCATTTGCGTACAGATTTTTCAGAATGGAAGAATACAGATATTCCATGTGCCTTTAAAGATTTATTCGGAAATAATTTTACAGGAGTGGCCTGGTTTGCAAAAACACTACAAATGAATGAGGAACAAGTTAAGCAACAATGGCTTTTGGACTTAGGTACGATTGTCGATGCTGATGAAGCATATATTAATGGTATCCAAATCGGACAAACCGAGTATAGGTATCCGCCAAGGCGTTATGAAGTACCTCAAGGACTTCTGAAAAAAGGGGAGAATACGATTGTTCTTCGAATTAAAAGCTTTCAAGGCCAAGGATGGTTCACCCCCGATAAAGAATACACACTAACCAGTGTGACAGGGAAAATTGCACTTGAAAAATCATGGAAATATCATATGGGTGGAGTAGTTGAGCCCAAACCGGCAAAAGAATTCATGTCATGGAAGCCAACGGTACTACACAATGGCATGCTAGCTCCTTGTTTTCAATATAATATCAGAGGATTTTTGTGGTACCAAGGAGAGTCCAATACAGAACGTCCGGAAAAATATGAAGGGTATCTCAAAGCGTATGTGCAATATATTCGCCAACAGTTTAATCGTCCGAAACTTCCGATAGCGCTTATTCAACTTGTTAATTTTGATGTGGATTTAGATCCCCAAAATTCTGGTTGGCCAGAGGTGCGAGAAGCTCAACGTAAAGTATCCAGACAAGAAGATCTAGGCTTGATTGTGGGTATTGATGCCGGTGAGCACAACGATTTACATCCTCTGAATAAAGCCTTATTAGCAGAGCGTTCAGCACGCTACTTTGAAGACACAGTTTATCAATTCAAGGTGAATGGTCAAAGTCCTGAATGGATTGGAGTAAGTGAAGATGGGAAAAACCAGGCGTGGATCTGTGAATTAGACGTACATGGTTTAAAAATTGACGACAGGCATATGACCGTTGACGGTTTTGTTGCTATTGATGCAAAAGGACATTCATATTCTCTCCAAGCGCTTGTGCAGGAGACAAGAGTCCGTTTGAATAAACCCCAAATACCGTCAAAGACAAAGATTCAATATGTCGAGATCCGTTATGCATATGAAAATAATCCGACAGGCCGACTTTTATATGATGAAAGCGGATTGCCGGCATCTCCCATAAGTATAAAATTATAGGGTATCCCGAGAGGGGATACCCTTTATTCTACCAAACTTTGATTTTGTTGTCTCCGGACCTTAATTGATTAAGCGGTCCGGCTTTTGTGGTTTCAGATTTTTTTTCATTGAAGTAATCGGTATCTAATGTCATCGGACTTCCATCCGGATTGTCAAATTCAGCATCAACAATTCGAACACGGGTAAGATTACGCGTGGAACGAATAGGACTGTTAAATTCATCGAAAGCTTCCGGTAAAGTACAGCTCATATAGATTCCATCGGTGGTTTCTTCTAGTATAAAAGAAGTATCAAAACCAGATTGAATCAAGTTGGTCTTCTCTTGATCAAAGGCTTTAGCACTACCAAGATAAACGTTATTATCGATATATACAGGCTGTTTAACACGGTTAAAGGATTCATGATCACCAGGAACTTCATCGACTTTTTCAATGTACTCGTCTAATGAAGTAGGACGACCATTATAATGATGGGTACCGGCTGTAACCGAGGTATTGACATTGGTTGAATCTTCGCATTGGCCCAAATATAAGTTGTTATAGAATCGATCATCGCCGCCATAGATTAAGGTAAAGCCCTTTATTTTTGTACTATGTGGCAAATGGTATTGGGTTGAACGATCTAAGATATTATGGACAGCCATTTTACCTACAAATAAATTGTTGACATAGGCTCCGCCCTGGGACACGTTTAAAACATTATAATCAGAAGCCATGATATTGTGATCGACCATGTAGGGACCGTGACTGACTTCAACAAAAAAGTCGCGATTATTATTGTAGAGCAAGTTCTTGCTAATGCGTGTTCCTTGAGTCTGCCAGTCAAGCCAGATGCCAAGAGAACAATCGTGAATGCGATTGTTATGTATTTGAACATCGATAGCTGCATGAAGCTTGATGCCACCAATTTCGTGACCGTAAAACTCACGTTTTGAAGCAATATTATAAATATGATTCCCGTAGATTTCAGAAAAAACACATCCTAGGTGACCGACAATACCATTTTGACCGCAATCATAAATACGATTGTTGCGAATTATATGAGAGCCAATCGTTTCTTTTGACCAACCGAGTCGCTCTGCACTAAAGACTGATTCCAGTTGATAAATATAACCGGGTTTGTCTCGACGGATACTTCGGTAGTTGTGACCGGAAAGGATTTCTTTTCCAATACTGATGGCGCTGCATTTTGCGTCATGAATAATGTTATCTTCGATAATCCAGCCTTTGCTCCAATGGGCTCCAATGAGACCGGGTTGATCTGCTGTCGGTGGCGCCCAAGGAGAAGCCGCTTGAGCCAATTCAAATCCACGTACCGTGATGTAATCGATACCTGTATTTTGAGGATAGAAACAGTTTTGACGTACATTAATTTCGACCAATTCATCATTTGGATTGGCATCTTGAAAGTTTGCATAAATAGTAGTATTATTTTCATCGGATTCTACATACCAACGAAATTTTGTTTGTTCGGGATTGATGACAGGCGTTTGTCGCTGTGTCCAATCATCAATAAATTCGGTAATGATTCCGGGATTCACAATGGCATCATAGGTCTCAGATTCATAGAAAGACAAACCATTAAGATAAACATCGCCTAAGTGCCTTGTCTTATCAACGGAGACCACCCAATCACCAAAAACTGTCTCTTTATATGGATTGAAGTCACCAAAAAAGCTATTAGGTAAAGTGACTTTCCAAACGCTACCCTCCACATGCGTCCAAGTGTCAATGACTTCGGATCCTTTAATGACCACTGTTTCACCATCGGCACACATATAAGTAATTCTGCGTTGGTCGCTTAAGCCGGCGTACTTTGGATTGACATTTTCCCGATAAACACCTTCATGAACGATTACTGAATCTCCCGCCATGGCAATGGAAGCGGCCTTGTTAATTGTCAGAAAAGGATTTGATTCATTTCCTATATTTGTGTCTTTTCCATTTTTTGCTACATGATAAATCATCTTAAGAACCTCCTAAATTCTGTTTTATGATATTTTATATATATGCTATAATTGTACATAATTAATAGCGACATGGCTAGACGATGATTCGTCGAAGACTAGACAATATTTGTGTTTATAAGGAGTTCTTATGTTTTTTGAACGGCATGGATTAGACAGTACTAACTTATTTCAAATAAAAAATTTCAGATTAGAACGATATCCGGTTCATTTTCACCTTGCCTATGAATTTATTTGGGTTGAAGAAGGAATGCTGACAATGAACATTGATGGCAAACAACAACACTTTATGGCAGGAGAAGCGGCCATTATTTTTGCAAATCAGTTACATGATTTGCATTTGACGAAAGAATCCAAAGAACACTTTCTTCTCTTTTCTCCTGAGTTAATCAATGATTTTCATAAAGAATATAAAGGACAGATTCCAATCACAAACAAGCTTATATTTGATCAAAAACCGGCACTGGATATGTTGGACAATATTTATGAAAAAAAACGTTTTTTATATGACCTATGTGCTCGTATTGTGGACCAGATGGATTTTCAACCAGCCGTCCAAGTTGATAGAACGACCGTAATCTATGATGTCCTGCTTTATGTGGAAGAAAATTACCAGAAGAACATCAATCTTCAGAGTTTAGCAAAGGAATTAAAGTATGATTATACCTATTTATCCAAACTATTCGGAAAATTAATGGGGATGACCTTTACGGAGTATTTGAATCACTACCGAATCTCCAATACCCTTTTTTTCTTGGACAACAGTCAATATAGTATTAGTGATATTGTATTTAAGTGTGGCTATAATAACTTTAGAACCTTCAATCGGAATTTTAAGCAAATTGTAGGAATGTCACCAACACAATATATGAAAAAATAAATAGATTTGTCTGCTCTCAGCTGACCAATAGATAAAGCAAAAATGCTATTCTATTATTGTGGTGTTATAATACATCAAAAATAATAGAAAATGAAAAGGAGCGTTTATGAGAGCAAGTACAATTTATTTTAATACGATGAAATTCGTATGGATGAAATTATTATTAGGGATAGGGGTCGTTTTTATAGCAGGTGCTTTATTTGTTCCCTTTTTTTTCATTGGGATGATGTTTGAGTTTTCTGTATTTATTATATTGATGCTCGTTTGGCTTTCAAGTGCTTATGGAATAAAAGCCCTCGTCACCCATTATTTTGGTTATATGGTAAAAGCCGGACATGTTGCAGTGATTACAGAGAGTATGATTCATGGGAAAATACCGGAACACTATTTTGCGTTTGGCTTACAACGAGTCAAAGAAAAGTTTGTGTCATCAAATGCTTTTTTTCTTGTCGATCGTTTGATATCAGGAGCTGTGCGCCAAATTCAAAATAAAATGGAAAGCATTGGCGGGTGGCTTAATGGTGTCCCAGGTATAGGCTTTGTTATTCAAATCCTTAATTTATTTATATCAATTTCATTGAATTATATTGATGAGTGTTGCTTGGGGTATACATTTTATAAAGATAGCCAGAATACATTTAAAAGTGCAGCCGATGGTGTCGTCATCTACGCACAAAATTGGAAAACGATTTTAAAAAATGCGGCCATAACAACAGCTCTTGTTCTTCTACTTATGATAGGTGTGATGATAAGTCTGTTTTTAGCTTTTAGTGCTATATTATCAGCAATAAATGTTAATGCCGGCTTTGCAATTATTCCTGCAGTTTTCATCACACTGGTGATTAAATATGCCTTTATCGACAGTTGGATTCTAGTAAAAACAATGTGCACTTATATGGAGGTTGCCCCACAGACCACGATTTCATTTGACCTCTATGCAAAATTATCTAAGTTTTCAACACAGTTCAAAAAATTATATCAACAAGGCGCAGTGGATGATGAACCTATAGGTGATATACAAAGTGTGTCGCAAATATGAATGATAAGTAAAAGATAAATCATTGCACAATGATAACAAATATGTTATCATTGTGGCATAGCCAATAGTAAAGAAAGACACCCAAAAAAGAACTTGACCGAGCAATAAGATATATGAAGGACTGGGAATCGAGGTAATTAATACGTTGTTAGAAAGAGTTATAAAATAAAAAATAACAAATAAAAAAAATAGAATAAAAAATCGATAGTTAAAATACAACAAATAAAATAAAAGATAAATCAGGAGATGAAAAAAATGAAAAACGGAGTTAAATGGAATGATCTGAAACAATCGATTAACTCTATTTCTGACACAGAAAAAACCGAGATTGAAGCTACGGCAAAAATAATGGCTTCAATAATTAAGAGGAGAAAAGAGCTAAAAATATCGCAGCGTGATTTGGAAAAACTGTCTGGAATAAAACAGTCGGCCATCGCTCGTATTGAAAAGCAAAATAATTCTCCATCGATTGAAACACTTATAAAATTGATGGAGCCATTAGGTCTTACATTAACAGTTACAGCCACAGATAATACACATTCAAAGTTAATGTAATATCAAATATGTGACATTAATAAGATGATATCTGTATTGTACAGTGTCATCTTTTTTCTTTCATTCTTCTCTTGGATTTTGATGCGACATAAGTTATGTAGTCATTAACGCAATGTTTTGTTATAATGAGAATAATACAAACAAGAAAGGAATAACCATGGAAGACTTAATTAAGCGAATACGCGAATTTCGTGATCAACGTGAATGGTCGCAATTTCACACGCCGGAAAACTTGTCTAAATCTATTGTTATTGAAGCGGCGGAGCTCTTGGAAAACTTTCAATGGGACGGCGAATCCTATGATGAACAAAATGTAAAAGAAGAACTCGCCGATGTCATGAATTATTGTATCTTGTTAGCAGATCAATTAAACATTGATATCATCCAGGCCATGCATGATAAAATAGATAAGAACGCATTAAAGTATCCGGTCGAAAAAGCAAAGGGTACCAGTAAAAAATATACGGAATTATAATAATACGCTTTGGGGAGATATGACATGATTCTTTACAAAAGTACAGCCTATGAATTCAACTATGATGTTCGCTATAATAAAATTACTTTAAAATTAGAAGAAGAATTTTTAAAAATTTTAGGGCGAAGACCTTCGGATAGTGAGCGAAGGTCCTTTAGTAATTCCTTGAGTAAAATGAATGATATCTTAATGAATGAAGAACTTATAAAAAAAGATTGTGGTGTATTAATTGAGTATCAGTTACCAAGTTCATCCATGCGCCTTGATTTTATGATTACCGGAAAAGATAAGTTTATGAACAAGAATGCGGTAATCGTTGAATTAAAACAATGGGAAAAGGTGGAAGAATCCGAAACAATGCGCCAAGTATATACATATACCGGCGGAGCTATACGTGAAGTCAACCATCCATCGGTACAAGTCTCAAGATACAAACGCTATCTTGAAGACTATCACTCAGCCTTTCATCAAGGGATTTCAAACTCAATAAAACTCTATGCCTGTTCATATCTACATAATTATCAGACCCAAGCTGAGGATAAGTTGTTAGATATGAAGTTTAAGCCATATATGGAAGATGCACCTGTTTTTACAGCTAATGATGTGAAAAAAATAGGTACATTTATTCGAATGAATGTGGAAAAAGGCGATGGTCTTGAGCTAATTGATCAAATTGAAAAATCAATAAGTAAACCGAGTAAAAAGCTTATTGAACATGTCAATAATATATTAGATGCGAAGTCAGAGTTTATTTTAGTGGATGAGCAACTTATCGTCTATGATCGAGTGATGCAGATTGTAAAAAATAAAAAGCTTGATGGTACGGATGGCAAATATGTTGTACTTGTGAAGGGCGGACCGGGAACCGGTAAATCGGTTGTTGGGTTGAACCTATTAGGTCGTATTTTGCGTGAAGATAAAGAGTGTGTTTATATTGCTGCAAATGCTGCCTTTAAAAATGGAATGGCGAATAAAATTGATAAGGATCGTGCAAAAGCCCTATTTAAGCATCCGTATTATTATAATAAAGAATTGACGCAAAGCAAGCAAGAATTTCAAACGGCAATTATTGATGAAGCTCATCGGATTAGTACGACACCACCCCCGATGCAGAAAAAACTTGAAAATACCTTAGTTGAAGAAATTATCAGTAAAACCCAGCTGAGTGTTTTTTTTACAGACGATTTACAGATGATTCGGCCCAATGATATTGGATCATATTCACATGTCAAGGAAGTTGCCAACAGACTAGGGTGTCAGCTATATGAATACGAATTAGACGCACAATTTCGATGTGCAGGATCTGAAGGATATTTGAATTGGCTAGATGATGTATTGGCTATTCGAAATACCGCCAATGCAAGTGGCTGGGAAAATTTGGACGACCTTGAATTTCATATATTGGATGACCCAAACATTATGAAAAACAAAATGATGGAATACCAGGAGCTAGGCTTTCAGGCACGATTAGTTGCAGGATATGCATGGCCTTGGAGCAAGGGATTAAATAGTGATGGAAGCTTAGTCAATGATGTAAAAATTTATGAAGATGATGCATTAGTCTTTGAAATGCCTTGGAATCCACAAGAAAGCTACAAAGGAAGAAAAGCGAATAATATTCCCAAAGGAACAACAGAATGGGCTATTGACCCACGTGGCGTTAATCAAATTGGCTGTATACATACGACACAAGGACTAGAATTTGATTATGTCGGTGTCATTATCGGAGAAGAATTCCGTTACGATTTGCAACAAGAATGTTGGGTAGCGGATGTTGGTAAATGCCATGATAAAAAAATAGGAAAAAGAGCCCAAGATGATTTTTTACGTCTCGCACAAAATACATATAAAACATTATTAACGAGAGGTATTAAAGGTGTATATGTCTACTCAGTTGATCAAGATACAAGACAGTATCTGCACCGTCGATTAAATACGGTCAAAAATCTTGAAGAACAACGATTCTACCATAAAAAAGAAACCACGCTTCATGAATTATTTAATGTTCAGCCGAGTCAAGTGGCGGAAGGTAGTTTTTATGGTGAGAAGGTAAGCATACACCTTGAAAATTTTAGTGTCACAAAATTTGCGGGAAGTTCAATGTATTGTGATATACATGATGAACATTTAGTATATGATCAATTATGTCAACTTGCACACCGGAAAAATATACGTGATACTGCATTAATGCAACAATTGGAAGAAACCCCTCAGATAAGACATTATGTCTTATTACCGGATACCCTTCAAATAGATATACAGTTTTCAAAATTTACACCTAAGGCGATTGTACGACGAACAAGCCAGGACAAAAGTATTCTTTCATTTGTTTTTTGAAAAAAATATATTTTATAAATCTCTATTGACAAGCAAAAAGGATTATTGTATCATATAGGTATAACGTTAAACCAAATGATGGAAGTGAACAGATATGGCGACAATTAAAGAGATAGCGAAACTGTCTGGGGTAAGTCCTATGACAGTGTCCAATGTCATTAATAAGAAACACAGCAAAGTGTCCAAGAAGACGATTGATAAAGTCGAAAAGATTATTAAAGAATTAAATTATGTGCCCAATATGTCGGCAAGATCCCTCGTTGCTAAGCACTCGAATATCATCGTCTTGATTATTCCACAGACATTAGAAGACGATCCGGATAAAGATTACGCAATGAAAAATCCCTTTTATGGGGAGTTTATTAACAGTATCGAGTACAACCTAAGGAAAAATGGATGCTATATGATGCTCCGTTTTGTGTCAGAAGATGAAGAGTACCATCATTCCTTAAAAGTATGGAACGCAGATGGGGTTATTGTCTTAGGAACGGACCAACGGCAATTCGATTTGAACTTAGCGCACATTGATATTCCTCTCGTGATGGTTGATTCCTATGTAAATGAACAGGAAAGCCACTGCGCAGTCGTTAGTGATGACAAAGAGGGAGGCCGGCTTGCGGCAAAACATTTGTTCCAAAGTGGTGGGAAAACTTTTGGGGTTGTCTGTACAAATATTGCGGAAAAAGGCGTATCACAAGAGCGTTTTAATGGATTTTCAACCTTTCTGAAGAAAAACCAGATTAGCATTGAGCCGGAAAATGTTTTTCAAGGATATCCATCTTATGAATACGGTTTACAGATTGCCGAAAGCATCATGAACAATAAGATTGACAGTGTCTTCGCTTCATCGGATATGTTGGCATTTGGTATTATTGAAGGTTTGAAAAAAAGAGGTATTCATGTTCCCAAGGACGTTTCTGTGATTGGATTTGACGGCTTGTTTGTAACAGAGCTTAGTAGCCCAAAGCTGACAACCATTAAACAGAATATTCAGGAAAAGGGACGGGAAGCAGTGGACTTAATATTAAAAGTCAGAGAGAACAAAGAATATAGAGAACGGGTGGTATTACCGGTAAGTTTACAAAAAAAAGAATCAGTAAAGTGATTTTTTTTTAAGAAAAAAGTATAACGTTAAACCAAGGAGAAGAAAACATGAAATGGTGGCAAGAAGCAGTTGTATATCAAGTATATCCGAGAAGTTTTAAAGACAGCAACGGTGATGGTATCGGAGATATTCAGGGAATTATTTCCAAACTAGATTACATTCAGTATCTGGGAGTAGATGTAATATGGCTATCGCCGGTTTATGAATCTCCCAATGATGATAATGGTTATGATATTAGCGATTATTACGCCATTATGGAAGAGTTTGGAACGATGCAGGACATGGAGCGACTTATTAAAGAAGCAAGTGACCGAAACATAAAAATAATTATGGATCTGGTAGCCAATCATACATCAACAGCCCATGAGTGGTTTATCAAGGCTATCGAAGAGCCTAAGTCAAAATATCATGATTTTTATTATTTTAGAGAGAACGCAGGTCATGTTCCAAATGATTTGCAGTCAGTTTTTCTAGGTAGTGCATGGACATTGAATCAAGAGATCAATGAATATTATCTGCATATGTTTGCAGAGTCCCAAGCAGATTTGAATTGGCATAACAAAGAGGTTCGCTTAGAGCTATATAAAATGATAAACTGGTGGCTTGAAAAAGGGATAGGTGGTTTTCGCTTAGATGTTATCGACTATGTTGCTAAAGATATTGATAATAAAATCATAACAGACGGACCTTTGCTTCACGATTATATTCAGGAAATGACAAGCCAAACGTTTAGTAACTACGATGTGATGACCGTCGGTGAGACATGGGGAGCGGATACAGAAAAAGCGATTCGTTATTCCGATCTAGACGGGTCGGAGCTTTCAATGATCTTTAATTTTTCTCACATTCTGCTGGACCAGGCAGGGACTGAGAAATGGGATTATAAAGCACTAGATTTGATTGACTTGAAGACAAACTTTGAAGAGCGTCAGCAAGGCTTATATCAAAAAGGATGGGACGCCTTATTCTGGTGTAATCATGACTTGCCACGAATTGTCTCACGGTGGGGCGATGATGGAGACTATCGCAGTGAATCAGCCAAGATGCTTGGGACACTCCTTCATTGTATGCAAGGTACTCCCTATATCTATCAAGGAGAAGAACTTGGTATGACCAATGTACCGTTCAAAACGATTGACGCCTATCGTGATATTGAGACCATAAATATGTATAATGACAGAAAAGCGAAAGGCTATAGCATGGAAGTAATCATGGATGCGATTCGCCATATTGGCAGAGACAATGCCAGAGCTCCTATGCAGTGGGACGACGGGCCTTATGCAGGGTTTTCGGATGCAGCGCCTTGGATTGACGTTAATCCTAATTACCTCAAGATTAATGTCAAAAACCAACGTGCTGATGAAAACTCCGTTCTTTCCTACTACAGAAAACTTATTGAACTCCGTAAAAAAGCTCCTTATAAAGACATTCTTAGAGAAGGTGATTTTGAACTTATTGACCCAAAACATCCCGACGTATTTGCATATAAACGAGAATATACTAAAGACGGTTTAGTGGTAATCTGTAATTTTCGACCATATCCGGTTGAGTTTTCCATAAGAGGAAAAGAGGTTATATTGACCAACTATCAACAAGCAAGACAAGGTAACTTATTAAGGCCTTATGAAGCAATTGTATATAGCCTTAATTAAAATATAAGTTATAATAAAAGGAGAAGAAGTTTATGAAAAAAATGAAAGTTGTTTTTGTGGTAATGTTTGCATTTATGTTTATTTTATCAAGCTGTGCAGGTGAAACGCAGATGCCCGCAGATGAAGACGGTCAAACAGAAGTCGATAAGACCGGTACTAATGAAGATGCGGGGGGACAAGACACACAAGAAATGGTTGAGATCACATTTATGAATTATTCATCATCCGGAGCCAATGAAGAAGTTCTTGGACAAATGGTGGAATCCTTTGAAGCAGAAAATCAAAACATAAAAGTCGATGTAAGGACCTATGGATTTGATGATTATTTTCAACAATTGGCAACATCCATAGCCGGAGGAACAACACCGGATGTGTTTGAACTTAATATTGAAAATTTCAGAGCATATGCCAATAAGGGCGTCATTGCAAAAATTGAAGGCGTTGACACGACCAATATCCATCCGACGACCCTTGAAGCCTTTGCAATTGGTGGCGACCAATATGGATTGCCAACAAAATTTTCTAATGTTGTTATGATTTATAACAAGGATTTATTTGATCAAGCCGGAGTTGACTATCCGACAAATGACTGGACGTGGGAAGAGGAGTTAGAAGCGGCTAAAAAAATTCGTGCATTGGGTGAGAATTATTTCGGGGTTTATCGACCCATTCAAACATGGGAGTTTTATAAAACAGTTGTTCAAAATGGTGGAAGTATGATGAATGCGGAGCAAACAGAATTTACTATTAACTCACCAGAGAATGTAGAAGCATTAGAGATGATGATTGACAGAATCAATGAATATAATGTGACTCCAAATGCAGATCAAATGGGTGGAATGGGTGATTGGGACCTCTTCAAATCAGGCCGACTTGGAATGCTTGTTACAGGAATATGGGCTTTCTCAGATTTCACTGAAAATGCTGACTTTGCATGGGACATCGTTGTTGAACCTGGAATCAAGGAAAAAGCAACGCATTTCTTTTCAGATGCAATTGTGGTTAGTGAAAGTACAGAGAAAAAAGAAGCGGCCATAAAATTTGCAACATTCATTTCTGGAAGCCCGGAAGCAGCAGCGATACGTCTTGAAGCGAATTGGGATCTTCCTGTCGCCTTAACCGATGAAGTTTCTGATGCATATTTAGCTATAACACCTCCTGAAAACAAGCAGGCTGTTATTGACTCTTTAGATTATTTGGTCATGGCGCCTTCTTTAGAAAACTTTAACGCAATTGCAGACACGTTAAACGACTATTTAGAACAAGCGGTTATGGGAATTTTGACACCTCAAGAAGCATTAGATCAAGCACAGGAAGAGATTTCTGGGCAATATTAAGTGATAATTCCAAGGCTCTTTGATTTTAAAGAGCCTTGAAAACACTTTCTTCATAACAGGAGGTAAAAATGAAGTTACTATTAATAAGAAATAAAAAGTGGATTGTACTATTCTTAATACCGAGTGTTATAGGATATGTTGTATTTTCGCTGATACCTATGATATCTACTGTTTATTTAGGATTTAGTTCATGGGATGTGATTAGTGGTAAACCTGAAATCGTCGGAATGAGTAATTACCTAAAAATATTTTCGACAAAGGAATTTTATCAAGTTCTTGGGAATACATTAAAATACATTATTATTTATATTCCGCTCATGCTACTTACCTCAATGCTCATTGCCAGCTTATTTAATACAGATGTTAAAGCAGTTAGTTTTTTTAGGGTTCTGCTATTCATACCTGTATTAACCTCTTGGGTTGCAGGTGCGATGATTTGGAGAACGGTATTAAGTTCACAATATGGTTTGGTCAATAACTTCTTGAAACTATTAGGAATAACCGGTCCAGGGTGGCTAACCGATCCAAAGTGGGCCATTGTATCTATTGCATTAGTGAGTGTTTGGAAAGATATAGGCTTTTTTTCACTCATTATTTTCGGAGGATTAAGAAATATAAACCATTCAATTATTGAAGCTTCAAAAGTTGATGGAGCAAATCGACTAAACGTTTTTAGATATATTACATTTCCCATGGTTACCCCAACTTTGTTTTTTGTGTTGGTTACAGCCATTATTAATTCTTTCCAATTGTTCCCACAAGTTATGGTCATGACTCAGGGAGGACCCTTAGGGTCAACGCAAGTTATGGTAGAGCGAATCTACACCTATGGATTCAAATATTATCAAATGGGGTATGCAGCGGCACTAGCGCTATTATTATTTATAATTATTATGGTGATTACATTGATTCAAATGAAGCTACAGAAAAAGTGGGTGTATTATGAATAGAAAATTAAAATTGAGAAGCTTTTCCATTATTTTGTTTTTGCTTTTATTTACGACGATAAGTTTAATACCGTTTTTTTGGATGATATCTACTTCGCTAAAAAACAGCGGAGCCTTAATGGCGATTCCAATTGAATGGATTCCGAAAGAAGTGTCTTTTGAAGCGTATATAAAAATATTTACAAAAATTCCCTTTTTAAAATCTCTAGGCAATAGTATATTCATCACTATTTTTTCGACGCTAATAACATTAATTTCCTCAAGTATGGCTGCCTTTATCTTTGCGAAATTCGAATTTAAATATAAAAAGATTTTATTTACCCTCTTTTTGGCAAGTCTTATGATTCCTATTCAAGTAACGGGAATTCCGATGTTTATTATTTTAACAAAATTTCAATTGACGAACACCTATCTTGGAGTCATAGCTCCGTCAATCTTTAATGTGTTTGCGGTGTTTTTACTAAAACAACATATGACAAATATTCCAAATGCTTATATTGAAGCGGCCGTATTGGATGGTGCGAATTTTGTGAAGATATTTATTAAAATCATTGTACCTATGAGCATCATACCATTAACGACATTATTTGTTATTAACTTTATGAATTATTGGAATGATTATTTTTGGCCACTCATTATTTTAACGGATCCGAATAAGATGACCTTACCTGTTATTCTCAGTAAGATGAATTCACAATACGCAACAGAATATAACACCTTAATGGCAGGCGCATTGATTTCTCTAGTTCCTATCTTGCTTGTATATACCTTTGCACAAAAATACTTTATCCGTGGAATTCAAGAAGGAGGAATAAAATAATGCGATATCCGGGACTCACATACATAGGTAACGGAAAGTTGGTCGGACTGTATGGACTTAATGAGACAATACATGACCAAAAATCTCTGGGTTTACAACATCTATATATAGATAATTATGAAAATGACTATATTTATTCTGCACTATCAGTTGTGAAGGAAAATAAGTGTTGCTATTACGGTGATCAAATAAAACCCATTATGGGACATCCTCAAAAAATTAAAAGTGCAAAAAGTTATTGTGAACATGGATATATATTTGTTGATGAGTTTAATTACGAGCGATTTGATAAAAAAGATCGTGTATATTGTCCTAATGATTATGCCCTAATATTTGAATGTGAGATTAAAAATACAGGTGCTGAACTTCTGGATATTGAAGTTTCGAGTTTAATTGTCACAACAAAGAGGCAGTTTGTATTGACGAAAGACAATGAACATATTTCATTAATGAGTCAGGGGCAGACGTTATACATAGAAACAGAAGAAGATCGCATCTGTCGTGCATCGAAAGAATCTCCAAGTGGATTTATGTATCGAGGAATTCAAAATATTTTATATGAAGATAACATCTTTACAGAAGGAGTCATGAAGAGTGAAGGTCCTATTTCCATATCTTTAACGAAGAAGATGCAGTTAAAACCTCAAGAAACATATATCTTCAAATGGAATATTGCAACAAGAAAAAGTACTGTTGATTTTAGTCAAATAGAAAATGATGGAAAAAAATACTGGGATCAATGGTTGAAATCATCCCATCATGAAATTGTAAAAAACTCTATAACGAATTTGATTGCGCTAAAAGCAATGAATATGGGAGGTTTTGTTCCTGCGGATTTAACAGGACATTACTTTGCAAGCAATAATGTCAGCTTTTATGTTCGAGATGCATTGCATGCCGCCAGAGCATTTTTATATAGTGGCTACTATGCAGAGTGTAAAGAAATTATTGAATGCGTCCATCAGTTACCTAGAAAATCGAATCATGAAATTTATCAGAGATATAATGCAAGACTTATTCCGGATGAAGGCGCGAATAATAATGTGTTTTCTCAAATTGATTTTATTGGATATTTGTTGCGGGTTGTATCTGATTATTATCACTTAACACAACATCTGTTGATATCTATTCCCGAGTTGCTTCAAGAAGTAAACATCCTTGAAAGCGTCTCAAAGAAACATGGACTTTATGGACCCGAAGGCGGAGTCAATGAAGGGGTTTATGGCCCGGCCTATATTACGTCAACGAATATTTTTATTGCTGGAGGGTTAATCGGCTTAGTAGAAGTAATACACAAGCAGAAGACGAATGAATATGATATGTTCTTACCTGCTCTAAAAAGTAAAATTGAAGGTTTAATTGAATCCATTAATGATACATATATGGAGGAAAACTATTTTGCATATGGGTATGTTGACTATGATGATAAAATCGTTAAACGCTATGACACACCACAACTTTTTGGAGCAAGTTTGGGGTATCCGATGGACAAAAAATACATCCAGAACTTTTATACGCTATCTCAAATAGCCACTTACTTCAAATATGGATATGGATATAGTGAGCAACAATACCATGATGGTCCTTGGATTTTCAATACGGCTTTTGCAGCTCAAAATGCATATATTTTAGAGGATACGAAGCTCTATCATCACATCATGCAGTGGTTAGAAGAACACAAAAATGCATATGGCTTGTTACCAGAAGCGGTTGATGCGCGTAATGAAGAGAAGAGTTTTATTAATCCTTTGATGTGGGCGAATGCCGAATATATTTGTGCAGAGTATGTCGATGTAGTCAAAAAAATACGAAAAGAGGTACCCGATGCTTATAAAAACAATAAATCTAAAAATGAGCAATACATACAATAATCAGGAAATTAATATAATAACATCAAATGAAGAAATATACATTGATTGTAAATATGATAAGGTATACGGTCTTGGAGAAAGATATAATGCAATTAATCATAAAGGCCAAACGGTCAATAATGTTGTAGAAGAGCAATTTTGTAATCAAGGAGAAAAAACCTATTTTCCATTACCTTTTTTTATGCTAGATAATGGATATGGTATATTTGTCTACACAAAAAATCTGGTTTCTTTTCAATTTATTGATTCGATTTGTATTAAAAACTTTGATCCAAAGCATGATAAACTTTTCATATTTAAAGGAGACTATAAAGAATGCATTCAAGATTTTATAGAACTAACAGGAAACACAAAAAAAGCACCTAAATGGATTTTTGGTCCATGGATTTCAGCACATCGTTGGAATTCCCAGGCGATTGTTTCAGACATTCGAAAAAAGATAAAGAGATTGAACATCCCTGTAACCGCTTTAGTTTTAGAACAATGGTCCGATGAAGCCACGTTTTACATTTTTAATGGAGCGACTTATCCGGACAAGAAGGTGCTAAGCTATGAAGACTTTTCCTATGAAAATAGTCCCTGGCCGAATCCCGAACAAATGGTTCAGGAGCTTCATGAGGAGGGTATAAAATTATTGTTATGGCAATGTCCGGTTGTGAAATTCATACCTGAAGAAGAACCATTTAATTCAAGACATGCAAAGGAATGGGACTATGTGCAAAACAATAGATTGGTGGTATGGACAAAAGACAAACCATACATTATCCCTGAAGGACATTGGTTTAACGGATCGATGATCCCGGATTTTTCGAATCCGGATACCTTAGAGTGGTGGTTTAATAATCGACAGTATTTATTAGATATTGGCGTTGATGGATTTAAAACGGATGGCGGTGAGTTCATATATAGTGAAGTCATTAATCATGATTGTGAAACAATGGAACAACTAAAAAATAATTATGCATTAGAATATGTCAAAGCATATTCGGATTTTCTAGGCGATGATGGGGTTGCGTTTAGTCGAGCAGGATATATTTCGCAACAAAAATATTCGCTGCAATGGGCAGGAGATCAGAAGTCAACATTTGAAGAGCTTAAGGCAATCTATAGAGCAGGAATAAATGCAAGTTTATGTGGTCAGATACATTGGGGATTTGATATTGGTGGATTTTCAGGAGAGTTACCGTCAAAAGAGCTCTATTATCGATCTAATCAATTCGCGGTTTTTTCGCCAATAATGCAAGTGCACTCAGAACCGGTAGGAGGACAGTTTTCTGCAATTGATCCCATAAGAGCATTTAATAATGAACGAACGCCTTGGAACATGGGAGAAGGCGATAAGGAGCTCTTAGACGATATCCGTCAATTATATAATTTGCGAATGAATTTATTACCCTATATTTATTGTGAATATCTAAAAGCACTTCAACAAAAGTCAACAGTGATGAAGCACATGAACATTGATTATGATGGAGATTTTCCAGAAGAACAATATCTGTTTGGAGACTTACTGGTTATCCCTATTCTTCAAAAACACCAAGAAGTCAGAGAAGTGATCTTACCAAAAGGAAACTATTATAATTTTTTTACAGAAGAAAAAGTATCAAATAAAATACAAGTGAAAAATATTTCCATAAAAGATGTTTTTGTATACGTTCCTGAAGGAAAAGCCATTGTCACTAAAATGGAAGAACTTCTTCCCGAAAGAATCAGTAATTCTTTAGATGATCAACGGTTATATTTTAGGTTATACGGAGATATTGGAGAATATCGATATGTTGATGAAGACAATGATTTTACATTTATATGGAATCGCTCGACAGTTACAACGATAGGGAAAGTATCAAGTCAAATTACATGGAAACGCATTCAATAATTAGAAATGTCAATACCTTTTCTCCATAAAGGTATTGACATTTTTCTGATTACGTAATATATTACTCAATAAAGAGTAACATATTACGTAATGGAGGTATAAGATGGATAGCGAACGAATGGAAATCGAAAAAGAAGTTCTGGCACGTGTTTTTCAACTGTCAAATAAGTTGCAGGTGTTATTGGACCATCAGTTAAAATCGGACAATTTAACAGCAAAGCAACTATTTTTGATGATTGTTCTGGGATCATTTGAAAAAAATCCGGGGTTTTCTGAAATTAGCGAGCGGTTTGGAACAAGTCGTCAAAATGTAAAACAATTGGCACTAAAACTAGAAAAGAATGGCTATGTTGAAATCTATACAGATGAAATGGATGCGCGATTTAAGCGCCTTCGATTTACGCCCAAGGCGATAGACTATTGGAAACAGAGAGACGAAGCAGATGCTTTCATGTTAAATAAAATGTTTTTGCAAGTAGCGATAGAAGACATGCACGTCATGCAAAATACAATGGAACAAATGGACGCAAACATTCGTTTATTCGATGATAACGAGGAGGTCAAGAGTGAAAACGAGTATTAAAATAATAGGATTAATTCTACTAATGAGTATAATTATTATTGGGACGATTGCATTACTTAATTTGACAAAGAAAAAATATCAAAATCTTGTAAAAGAGGGAATTAAAAAGGAGTCTGAAGAGAAATCAGATCGAATAAAAAAAGATGACATAGAAAAACTTCCGGAGCCAATACAGCGCTATTTAAATTATGTGGGTGTTGTCGGTAGTGAAAAAGTTAAGAACTTTCGTGTGACCTTAGAGGGAAATATGAAAATGGAACGAGGGGCTGACTTCTTACCCTATACCGCGGAACAAACGACATTTCAAAATCAAGGAATTCGTCTATTTTACATGGATGTCATCATGAAAAAAATGAAAATTTCCGGATTGCATCATTTTAATGAAGATGATGCGCGTATGAAAATCAAAGTCTTAGATGTGTTTACGGTTGTGGATGAAGAGGGGGAAAAGATGCGACAGGCAGAAACGGTAACTTTTTTTAATGACATGGTTGTTTTTGCACCGCAGACATTGATTTATGCCGATATTCAATGGGAAGTCATTGATGATTTTAACGTGAAAGCGGCTTTTACCCACCGAGGTGTAACCGTTCATGCAAGATTGATTTTTGATGAAGAAGGGCGAATCATTAATTTTATATCCAATGATCGATTAGCCTTAGAAAAAGATGGTGTGAGTAATAATATTCCATGGTCTACACCGATTTCAGAATATCATACCGTCAATGGACTCAATCTTCCACAATACGGTGAGGCCATTTGGCATTATGAAGATGGTGATTTTACCTACATTACCTTAAATGTACGTGATATAAACTATAATATTCAAAATTAATTTCAAAAAAGGTATCAAAAAAATCAAAAACCGGCGTATAGTATAGTGCAACAGGATAAAAGAACAAAATCAACGAAATGGAGAGTGGAACAAATGAAAAACAGAATTTTAAAGGTATTATCATTAGTAATGATCTTTGCATTAGTACTATCGCAAGTTGCCTATGCAAAACCTGAAGGTGTTGGACGTGGACGTGAACATGCACCGGGACAATTGAAAAAAATGGAAGGTTACATGAATTTTGCTGAGAGTAAAATACGTGTACGTAACATGTGGATTGAATCGGAACAACCACCGGTACTTAAGCAAAACAGGACACTAATACCTGTACGTGCGATTACAGAAGCTTTAGGCTGTGAAGTTTTATGGTTTAACCCATATGCAGTCATTATTAGTCCGGATGAAGATATGGTGATTATTTTTGACTTGGAAACAGATATTGATAGTGACGATGGAAAAACTTATATGTTTGATGATGAAGATGAAGATTTTGACGATCTATTAGCTTTGGTCAAGGAATTTGACCCAGATGAAGCGGACGATTTTTATGAAGACCTTGAAGCGATGATGTCAGATGGGCAGTTAGTTGCTATTGACGTATCCCCTGGTTTGATTAATAATAGAACATATGTCCCAATACGCTTTATTGCAGAAGCATTTGGTCTTCGCGTAAGCTACAATGAAGACACAAAAGAAATTGATATCGACGATGAGACAGATATACCAGAGTTAGACCCGGACAAGGAAGAAATACAGAAACCGGAAGATGTCGTTCTTGTCGTTACCTTAAATGACCATGCGTTTAAAGGCATCATGTTAGGTGATGATATGCTGGTAGAAGATGTTGACTATACAAGTACAACAGGAAGTTCCTTAACTGTTACGCTTCTAAAAGATTTTATCGAAGAGCTTGATTCAGAAGAGCATGTATTTGAATTTGTTTTTGAAAATCAAGAAGATGAAGAAGTGACAATAGAATTTGAGTTAACCCTTGAATATCTTGACCAATTACCTAAACTTAGTCAAGAAAGAATTCGATTTAATGAAAGAGCATTTGAAGACAGTGATTACGCAGATGCTTACGGGAATTTAGTCGTTGAATTAGAGCTTAACAGCTGGGAATTTAAAAATATTTCGAGTCTCGACGAAGATGAAGAATATGAAACAAGTAATGATGGAGATGAAGTCAGTATTACAGAAAACTATTTAAATGATTTAGACGAAGGTGACTATGAACTTCAATTTGTGTTCGAATTAGATGACCTTATGTATGTCAACTATTTAGAGATTGAAGTAAACTAAGAATAAGCTATGAAATAAATGATAAGTACTTAGGGTGAAGCAAATGCGTACAGAACTCGATAATAAAATTATACAAATAAAATCTACGGACAATAAGGAAGAAATAAATCGGTTGATTGAAGATTATCAACCCTTTGTTCTGAACGTCATTACAGCTTTAAAAAAAAGCTATGTAGATGTGGATAATGATGACGAGTTTTCTATTGGACTCATGGCATTTTATGAAGCCCTAGAAAAATATAACGAGGCGCGCGGAGACTTCTTGAGCTTCGCTCGCCTCGTTATTCAAAGTCGGATCAAAGATTACTGGTCCCAGCAGAAACACGAATACACGACAAATCTACTTGAAGATGCAGTAATTGAAGAGAATTTTGATGAAAAGCTTCTTCTTCGAAAAGAAATCGAAGATTTTGAGAAGGTGCTTAAAAGCTTTGGACTGACCTTTGAACAACTTGTCGATCATACACCAAAGCATATTGATACGCAAAAAAGAGCGAAAAAAATCGGGTTACAAGCCGCAGAGCAAGAGGATTTAATGACCCATTTATATACAAAAAAGAGGCTTCCTATCACACAAATCTCAAGACGCTTTAAAGTCAGTCTTGTTATAGTAAAGCGGAGCAAGATAACAATTACATCGGTGATGATTATTGTAAAAGAAAAATTTAGCCGAATCATGGAATGGATTGAATAATAGAGGTGTTGAAAATGATCAAAAAAGGCCTTGTTGTTAAATTAAATCAAGATCATATTATTGTAATGACCGACCAAGGTGACTATGAGCGAATTGCACGACGTGAAAAAGCGGATATCGGTTTAAAAATAATGTATACTGAAAAAGATGTTATTTTTAATCCTCAAATAGCCTCCTATTCAAAAAATTACAGAAAATATCTTGTGGCGGCAAGTCTTGTCTTTGCTTTAATAATGGGATTGATTTTACAGTCAACTTTGTATACAGAGCCAGAGCAAAACTTGCTTAGTGAGAATATAGAATCAACTGAGCAGGCAGTTAAAATCACAACAATTATTGCAGTTGATATTAATCCGAGCTTTCAATTGATGGCAAATGCCAATGATACTGTGGTTAAAGTCAAGTCGATGAATGACGATGCAAAAACCATAGATGTATCCAGTGTGGTTGGATTAAATATAGAAGAGGCTATTGAACATATTGTATATCTTGCCGATGAAGCAGGCTTTATTGATTCAACGGATGAAGCTGAAGATTATGTTCTTGTTACAATAATTATGGCAGATGATCAGTCAGAAGCAGATGAAGAAAGCTATGCCGCTGATTTAAAAGCAAATGCATCAAAAGTAAATGAGCTACGTGAAAATGTTCAAAATAGTGCTGCTTTGGGAAAAGTGAATTTTGCCGTTACGACAGCGACAAAAGAACAGCTCAAAGAAGCTGAACTAAAAAAAATTCCGGTTGGACTGTACGTTTCAGGCATAAAAAAAGAAATGACAATAAAAGATTATTTTTCAAAAGAAGAACAAAAAGAAGCCTTTAAAGAAAATGGTAAGGTCATAGATAAGAAGGCCCTTAAAGACGCGGTGAGAGAAGCGAAAGAAAAGAATGAAAAAAAAGAAAAGTCCCCGAATCCAGGCAATAGCCAAAAAGAGAATCAGGGACAAGGACAAAGTCAACAAAATCAGGGAAAGGGTAAAGGAAAAGGTCAATAAGAAGAATCCTCAAACAAGCGTAACCATTCACCATAACCTTCTTTTTCCAAGTTTTCCAGTGGAATAAAGCGCAAAGAGGCGCTGTTGATACAGTAGCGAAGACCGCCTTGATCCATTGGTCCATCATCAAAAACATGACCTAAATGGCTGTCCCCTACGCGGGAACGGACTTCAATGCGTCGCATATGTGAACTTAAATCGGTGTTTTCATTAATGACTTCGGATTCGATTGGCTTGGTAAAACTTGGCCAGCCACATCTGGAGTCATATTTATCGAGAGAACTAAATAAAGGCTCTCCAGTCACGATGTCTACATAGATACCCGGTTCATCCTTATCGAAGTAGGCATTGTTAAAGGGGGCTTCTGTTGCGTTATTCTGGGTTACGTCATATTGTTCTTTTGTCAATTTCTTCTTAAGAAGATCATCACTTGGCTTACTATATTTATCGAAATTCATAACATCACCTTTTCTAAAAAACGCGTTATTTAGTTGCTATCTATATTATATCGAATATAGTTCTATTCGTAAAGAAAAGCCAATGCTTAAGTTCCTTCTATGAAAAAACCATGGTATAATAAAAATCGAAATACAGAACAAAAGGAGATTTTTATGAAGATTCGACAAGCTAGAATAGATGACTTAGCAGCGATTATGGAAGTATACGCTTATGCAAGAGGTTTCATGAAAAAAAATGGGAATCCGTCCCAGTGGAAAGATATGTATCCATCAATGACATTAATTGAATCAGATATTGCAAAAAAAGAATGTTTTGTTGGTGTTGATACAGATGGAAGTATACGCTGTGTATTTGCCTTTATAATAGGGAATGATTCTACCTATGATTATATTGAAGATGGACAGTGGCTAAACGAGGACACTTATGGAACAATTCATCGTATTGCAAGTGATGGGATAATCAAAGATGTCTTTAGTCAATGCGTCGATTTTTGCAATGAGCGTATCGATAATATACGAATTGATACCCATCGTGATAATAAAATTATGCAACATCAAATCATGAAAAATGGATTTGAAAATTGTGGGATAATTTATGTTGAAGACGGTAGTGAACGTATTGCATATCATCGAATACAATCAAAAAAAGTGATATAGGAGTTGGCATGATAAAAACAATCATAAAAAATGGAGACAGTCTTGATGTTCAAGTCATTCATAAAAAAAGAAAAACATTGGGTATATATATAGATGTTTATGGAAATGTTGAAGTGCGTGTGCCGAAAAATGCGACAGACGCCCAGATTGATGCATTGATTGAATCCAAATGGACATGGATTATTAAGACAACAAAAGAGATGCAAGAAAAAACAAAAGGTTTTCGAAAAAAAGAATATATAGACGGCGAGACCTTTTTATACTTAGGAAAGGAATATCCTCTGTATATCGACCTTGATGAAAGCCGAAGCCAATCTAGAGTTCAATTTGATATGGAAAAATTTGTGATTTCAATGCAAGACAAGGATGAAGAGCTTATAAAAAAACTCATCACAAAATTTTATAAACAGCAATGTAAAAAGTTAATTGAATCCAGAATTGCTAACTATCAACACTATTTTTCGGTTAAACCAAGAGAGATTAAGATTGCGTCAAATAAGAAAACATGGGGTACGTGCAACAGTCAAAGACAATTAACATTCAACTGGAGATTGGTAATGGCACCCATGGAAGTCTTAGATTACGTGGTTATTCATGAAATGTGTCATATGATTCATTTAAATCACGACCGGTCTTTTTGGAGATTGGTTGGAAAATACAAACCGGATTATGAACAGTGCCAAGAATGGCTTAGACAATCCCATTGGAAAATGGTTGTCTAGCCAAATTGAACGATCATCATTGAGAGAAAGCCTGTAAAGAAGATAACTATGGCCATAATAATCTGATTAAAGGTTAATTCTAATTCGCGAATTTTTGTAAAGAGTCGCATTTGCAGATAGACATATCTATAAAACAAGATGCCCACAAGTAGTGTGAATAAATATATAAATAACTTGCTGAGATAACTTGATGCGGATACATAGACTTCAAAATCAAACATAACACTCATAATGATAGGGCCAAATATTCCACCTAAGAAGCAAGTCGCAGCTAAAAGCAAAATAACAAACTTTTGATTCCATCCAATGTGAAAATGTTCTTTCGAATCTCCGCGAAGCATTTGGGCGTATTTTATAAAAATCAAAATGGTGCCCACGTTGATAATAAAAAAAGCAAGTTCAAAAAGGAGCGAATCACTCATTCCTTCATGAATAAGGTTTTTTGAAAAATTTCCATTAAAGAGTGGCGCGCCAGTGATACCCAAGATGGCAAAAATCGAAGCGATGGAGACATATGGCATGCGTTTAAAGACTCCTCGAATTTCTCGAATATCTCGGGTGTGATACTCATCAACGATAATCCCTGCTGTTAAAAATAGCGTCGACTTAAAGATGGCATGGTTAAGAATATGATAGATGGCACCCCAGTATCCATAAGTTGAGTTTAAGGATAAGCCAAACACAATAACACCGATCTGACTAACCGTGCTGTATGCAAGAATTAGCTTTATATCGGTTTGGCTCAGTGCGAAAACCCAACCGATGACAGCCGTCATAAATCCGAAAATCATAAAAATCAACATTTCATCAAAAACCGGTTGAAATAAGTTGGTTATCCGTATAAAAAGATACACGCCACCTTTGACATAGAGTCCGGAAAGGATTGCGGAAATAATTGAAGGGGCGCTTGCGGTTCCGTGAGCTTTTGGTAACCAGCTAAAGAGTGGCATGATTGCAGATTTAAGGTCAACAGCAGTAATCATGAGTACAAAGGGTAGGATGAGTGTACGCGGGTTTTCGACGAGAGGTAACCGTTCGCTTAACAAGGTTAAATCCGTCGTCCCGAATATTTTATATATATATCCGATACCAAATAGAAACAAGGTCATGGAGGCAAGATTGGTAAAGAGATAAACAATCCCGTCATAGATTGACTTTGAATCTTTTTTAAATACGATAAGAATCGTTACGACAATTGTGGACACTTCAATCATCACATAGATGTTGAATAAATCGTTGGATAGAAATATTCCTGAAATCAAACCCTGTAAGGCAATAAATAAAAATAAAAACAAGTGGTTTACATAGCTTTTCTTGTAATTATACAGTAACATACATGAAAACAAAAAGATGGTCAGTGAAACCATAACACTACTAAATAAATCGGCTTTTAATGTAATACCAACGCCAATATCGTAGCCACCGATAACTTCGAGTTTAGTACCATTTGTACGAACATCAATAAAGTTGATAATCGAAAGAATAAAAAAAGCGACTTGGATAAACAATACGATGACTTTTGTACGCTTTGAGTTGGACAGATAAGAGACCAAAGCAATCATAAGAGGAAGAACAACAAACCAATATAAAGCCATTAATCTTCCTCCTTTCGCATGCGAACGATTTTTGACCAGTTTGTTGAACCATAGTGGTGATATAGACTAATAAACATGGTCAGTCCGACAGCAGTTACAGCGACACCAATGACGATTGCGGTAATCATGAGTGCTTGAGGGAAGGGGTCGGTCATCAGTACCGCATCTCCAATCGGAGGTTCAGCGGCAGCATCATAATTAATGTTTAGAAAAAAGAGAATAAGTGCAGCTTGAATAATACCAAAGGACATGACGGTCTTGATAATATTACGACGGGCTAAGAGACCATAAATACCAATCCCGAACAATGCAATTGCAATGATTGAACCATCTAGAAATCCGCTTGTCATAGAATCACCTGCTTTCAAAAAGTACAAACCGATAGAAGACGACGCTTAATCCGCAAGCGACTTTTATACCGATTAGAATATTCATGGTAATGAGATAATAAGGTTTCAAAAAATAAGGAATACTGTCACGGAATGCAAAAATAAAAATCGTTGCAAAAAGTAAGAGCACGAGGTATAGAATTTTTTCCAATTTATTTAAGGCGGTTATACTAATCGTTTTTTCATAGGTTGTAAAATACTGAATAATAAAAACAGAAGATAGAATGGCACCGCCTTGAAAACCGCCACCAGGAGATAGATGCCCGTTTAATATAATATATATTCCAAAAACAATGATAAATGGGTAGATTGCACCCATGGTTACTTTTAATAACATAGAATGTTTTGGCATTAATAATCCCCCTTATGTCGCGAGAAATAAATAATTCCGATGACGCTGACTAATAGAAGCAATGTTTCAAATAAAGTGTCAAACATTCGATAGTCTAGGTATATAGCAGTTACAGCGTTGATTGATCCTGTATCGGCTTGAAAATTCCTTGTAATGTAATCATACAAATTTTTTGTTACGGAAACCGGCTGCACTTCAATAGAAGCCATCAATAGGAACACAGAGAAAATCCAAGCTGCGATCATCTTTCTACGTAGCATTATCCGTCTCCTCCTCTTCTACTCCATCTACATCTTCATCTGCCCATTCGAGCTCTTCGTGGATAAACTTAGCATGATAGTCTCTGGAACATTCTTTTTCAAAGTAGTTCAACAATTCATTATATTGATAACTGTTTCGTAGTCCATGTAACCAAAGTCCTTTTGAGCTATGAAAGAGAATGACATCATAAGAAGCGCTTTGCTTAAGTTTTGTGAAACTAGCAGAAGTGTTAATGATATCAAGCTGTAATTCCTGAGCGTTGGAGAAATGTCCGAATATTGTATGGATTTCTTCCTTTTCATCTTGCATAGCATCGAAATGTGCTTCATCATTTACATGAAAATTATAATATACAGTAAAAATCCGATATTTTTTTAAAGCTACAAGATATAAAATCGTTGATAAGGTACAACCAATAGTGGCTTCCGCAATAGCAACGTCAGGTGCGCCCAAGAGTAAGTATACAATGGAGCAAATTAGTGAAAAGACGGACAAATAGATGACCGCATTTCGAAGAACGGTTGACTGAATGGCAATGATTGCAAACACAATGAGTGAAATATAGAACAAATCAAGAATCATTTTTTGCTCCTCCTCTCAGGATGGTAGTTGCTCATATAAGCCCCACGTCCTAATATGTGATTGGATAAAGGATTAAGCAAAAGCATTAAGAAAAGAACAAAGCCAATCTTCATCGAAGCGATGGACCAGCCGGAATAAGTAATAAGACCGATAAAAATCGCAATTAAGCCGGCGGAATCAATGAGAGATGAACTTGACAAACGTACGTAAAAATGTTCATAACGTTGAAGACCGTATATTCCGAATAATTGAAAAATGAGTCCGATGCACATAAATATTCCACCTATAATTTGATGCAAGTCCATTAGATCTTCCCCTTTCGTTGAATAAACCGTGCCATAAAAACAATACCAATAAAGCCAAGTAATGCATAAACAATGGCGATGTCTAATAAGTAGTCTAAGTTTTCGATTAAGGCATATATAATCATAACAATGATCATTGTTACAGAAAATAGATTCAAGGCAAGAAGACGATCCCATACAGACGGACCTTTAATTAAGAGATAGAGATAATAGATTGTCATAAGTGAAAAGATAACAAAAAACACATTAAGCATGCTGATCCCCCTTTTTGATGAGATCTTCAAAATCTTTGAAAATATGATTTTTAATATCTTTTTGACGAATGGTCAATGGGTATAACCACAATATTGTATATGCATTATCTGCCATATGAACAGTAACTGTTCCTGGTGTTAATGTAATTGCATTGGCAACAATAGATTGCAACCATAGACGGTTAATCTGTGTATCGGTTGAGACGAACTGAGGATTGATTTCTCCCTTTATAAGATGTATGATAGTTTTAAATGCAGAAACATAAATATTTTTAAACAAGAGTAATAAAAACAAAAAAATGAGAAATGGAGATGTATTATAATTATACTGTTCATTTTGATGTGGTTGAATAATATTTAAAATATACATTGTAATGAAGGACACAATAATCCCAACGAAAATCGTGGATAATCGAAAATTTCCATTTAATATCGACCAAATAAAGGTTAATATAAAAATTAATATACCATGTTTTCTTAGTGTATTCATAATACCTCCAACTTTTTTGGTAGGGTCATTGTAACATAATTTAACATCATTTTGCCACATAAATATGGTAATATTTATAAAAAATTAATGAAGGTGATCAAATGTTAGAAAATCGAATTTTAATTGCAGAAGATGAAGAGAAACTTCGCAAAATAATTAAAAAATATCTGATGAATGAAGGTTATGATGTCTATGAAGCGTCTAATGGGCAAGAAGCATTGGAAATGCAGGAAGAGTTTGACGTTGACTTGATTATTCTTGATGTCATGATGCCGGTGATGGATGGTTGGATGGCCCTAAAACTGATTCGTAAAGAGAGTAAGGTTCCGGTGATGATGTTAACGGCGAGAACCAGTGAAGAAGATACAGTTTTTGGGTTTGAACTAGGGGCGGATGATTATATTGCAAAACCCTTTCGAGCCAGAGAACTTGTGGCTAGAGTCAAGGCATTGTTGCATCGAAGTGGTAAAATGGCGGCAACGGATAAAGTACAAATTGGGGACTTAAGAGTTGATCTTTTGGGCATGCATGTTGAGGTTAATGAACAAGCCATTGAATTAAGTCCCAAAGAATATGAGCTACTCATTTATTTTTTGAACAATCGGAATCAGGCACTATCTCGTGAACAGATACTCAATAGAATTTGGGGATATGATTTTGTCGGAGATGACCGAACTGTGGATACCGTTGTAAAACGATTACGAAAAAAATTGGAGCATGAAGGGGAGCGAATAAGCACTGTAAGAGGTGTCGGCTACCGTTTTGAGGAGGAATAGATGAAATCTATACGTATTCGTATATTAAGTTCGTTCATGATTTTAATTGTGATTATTGCTCTGATTTTTAGTATAGGTGTTAATCACTTTATTCAACGCTATTATTATGGAAATAAGATTATGGATATGAAGGAAGTTGCCAATTCGATTGACACAATTTATAATACAAGTGATAGTGAAGATGAAGCCTTAAACCGTATTGAATATTTAGGCTATATATTTGAAGGAAAAATTCAGATTTTAGATACAAGTACAAATAAAATTGTATTTGAAAACAAACGTCTTCAATATAGTGAGGGTGTTATTATTAAAGAAATTGTTTATAAGGATCAAGTCGGCTTGGTATATGAAACCTCTTTTCCGGTTGAAGGTGCTCGTTGGCTTATTTTCATTGATCATTTAGAAAGCGATAAGTATGCTGCCTTGCAAATACCGATTATTGCTATTGAAGATACTATAAGTACCCTTCAAGCCTTTCTAAATATTCTCTTGATGATTACAACAGTTGTTGCCGTTATTTTATCAATTATTTTGTCGACCAATATTACCCGTCCCATTAAAGAGTTGCATCGCGTTGCAAGAAATATAGGGAATCTGAAATTTGACGATTATTATAAAGGCTTACGTCAAGATGAATTGGGTGAATTGGGACAAGAGTTAAATTCAATCAGTAATAAACTTGAAAACACAATCAATGATTTATATGTAGAAATTCAAAAAGAGAAAAATATAGATTTAATGCGGCGTCGATTTGTAGCTCAAGTGTCCCATGAATTACAAACACCGATTTCTATCATATCAAGCTATACTGAAGCGTTAATGGATGGTATTGTTGAAGAGGATGAAATGCTTGAATATTACCAAGTGATTGAAGAGGAAGCAAATAAAATGAGTCATATCATTCGAGATCTGTTAGAGTTATCACAGCTTGAAGCGAATACACTTTCTTTTGATTTTAATGAAATTCATCTTCGACCCTTTTTGTCAACATTAATAGAGCGCTATCGAAGGGTAATTGAGAGTAAAAATCTTCGGTTTTCCTATACAGATGAGTGCACGCGTGACGTTGTTATTCAAGGTGATGCACTCCGATTAGAACAAGCCATAACCAATATTTTGAATAATGCAATAAAAAATTCGGATGACTTAATCACCGTTGATGTGTATAATGAACAGGAAGTTACAAAAATAACAATCATAAATTCAGGAGAACCAATCCAAGCAAATGACCTAACACACTTGTTTGAAAGTTTTTATAAAGGAAAGAGTCGAAATAAAAGCATTGGAACAGGATTGGGCCTAGCCATTGCGTCGCAAATATTTGACAAGCATCACATTGCATATAATGTGGATAATTTGGAACATGGAGTTTGTTTTACAATACGTATAAAAGATTTATAGAGAGGATGAAGGGAAATGTTGAAAGGAAATGAACGTCGAGAATGCATACGAAAAGATTTGATGAAATCATTAAAGGCAATGAAAGGTGCAGAATTGGCAAAAAAATATGGTGTGAGTCGACAAGTTATTGTGCAAGATATTGCCCTCTTGCGAGCGGTGGGAGAGCAAATCGTGTCGACTGCAGACGGTTACATTTATTTTTCATTTCATATGAATATGCCGAAACGTGTTTTTGCGGTTCAGCATAACCAAGATGACATTGAAAAAGAACTCAAATTAATCCTTGATTTAGGTGGTAGCTTGCTCAATGTTTTTATCCATCATCCCATTTATGGAGACTTAGTAGCAGATATGAATATAGAAAACACGCACCAAATGCAAGCATACATTAAAAAGTGTCAAACAGTAGAATTCAAGCCACTGATGTTATTAACGGATAATGTACATTATCATACGGTCGAAGCCAATAGTGAAAAAGATCTCGATCGTATTGAGCAAGCGTTACAGGATTTAGGATATTTATATGAAGACGAAGGAGATTACAATGAAGCAAATGATTGATCGCTTATTCCAAAACCAAGATTTATCAGATTTGGAATTGGTGGACCTAATAAACAACTTAGATGATGACTCGATGGATTACTTGTTTAAAAAAGCGGATGAACGCAGGCAAAATGTTTACGGTAAAGATGTCTACATGCGAGGATTAATCGAATTTACAAATTTTTGTAAAAATGACTGCACCTATTGCGGTATACGACGTTCAAATAAACTGGCGGACAGATATCGTTTATCCATTGATGAAATTCTTGAGTGCTGCGAAGTCGGTTATGAGTTGGGTTATCGAACTTTTGTATTGCAAGGTGGAGAAGATAGCCAATATACAGATGAAGATATTGTTAGCATGATTAAACGTATCAAAGAAAAGTACAAAGATATTGCCATAACGTTATCCATTGGCGAAAAACCTTATGCATCTTACCAAAAATACTATGATGCAGGGGCGGACAGATATTTACTTCGTCATGAGACAAGTGCACGTGGTCTTTATGAAAAATTACATCCAAAGATGAGTTATGATGAACGAATACAATGTTTATATGATCTCAAAAAAATCGGCTACCAAATTGGTGCCGGATTCATGGTGGGACTGCCAGACCAAACAACCGAAGACCTTGTAAGCGATTTGAGGTTCTTAAAAGAACTACAACCACAAATGGTTGGTATCGGACCATTTATTCCCCATAAAGATACCCCACTAGCGAATGAAATCGGTGGGGACTTACGAATGACAACGATTCTTTTGGCAATTATTCGTTTAATGCTACCGGGAGTGCTATTACCAGCTACAACTGCGCTTGGTTCCATTAGCCCCCAAGGGCGTGAAAAAGGATTAAAGGCAGGAGCCAATGTCGTTATGCCAAACCTATCACCAACAACAGTACGAGATAAATACTTGTTGTATGATGGCAAGATTTGTACCGGCGACGAAGCGGCTCACTGCCGAGGTTGCATTGAAAAACGTATCAATAGTTCAGGCTTCCAAGTAAACATGTCACGAGGAGACCATGTTGATTTTTTGAATCAATAATCTTAAACCAAAGACTCCATTTCATTGAGAAGATTTTCGAATACAGATAAGGCTTCTTCAATTGGAGTGGTTTGTGTCATATCAACACCGGCTTCTTTAAGTATATCAATCGGATACTTGGAGGAGCCGCTTTTTAAAAAGTTTTTATAATGATTAGCGGCAGTTAAACCACCTTCAAGTATATTTTTAGATAAAGCAACAGCAGCAGAAAATCCGGTTGCATATTGATACACATAAAAAGCATTATAAAAATGTGGTATTCGAGACCATTCATATCCAATCAGGTCATCAACAATTATATCATCACCATAATACGTCTGATTCAAGTCTTTATATATGGCGAACATGCCATCTGAAGTAATTGGATTTCCATTTTCCAGAAGGTCATGGGCCTTTTTTTCAAATTCAGCAAACATAACTTGACGATATAAGGTCGTTCGAAAACTTTCCATATAATAGTTTAACAAATATAATTTTTGATTTTTTTCCTTAGCGTTGGCAAGTAAATGTTGAATAAGTAACGATTCATTGACTGTTGAAGCAACTTCAGCTAAAAAAATCGGATAGGAATGATATATATAAGGTTGATGGCTATTGGAATAATAGGAATGGAGAGCATGGCCCATTTCATGAGCTAGGGTAAAGGTGCTATTTAGGGTGTCTTGATGATTTAACAAAATATAAGGGTGTCTGTCATAGGTTCCCCAAGAATAGGCGCCACTACGTTTGCCTTTATTTTCATAAACATCAATCCAACGTTCGCTAAATCCCTTATTCACAAGTTCTAGATAATCATCACCCAGTGGCTTTAAACTGTCTAAAACAATTTTTTTTCCTTCTTCATAGGTAATCGTTTGATCCATATCATTGACCAATGGTGTATATAAATCGTACATATGTAATTCAGAAAGATTCAGCATTTTTTTGCGTAAGCGAACATATCGATGTAAAAGAGGAAGGTGATCATGTACGGTTTGAATCAGGTTATCATAAACCGAAATGTCAATGTTTTTACCACTTAATGAAGCTTCGCAGGAAGTGCTGTACTTACGTGCGCGCATTTCAAAAACATCTTTTTTTAAGCTTGCAAGATAAATGCTTGTTAATGTATTTGTGTGATCCTTCATTTTCTGATGAAGACCTTCAAATGCATTTTTTCGTAAGGTGCGATCTTTGCTTTTGATGTAACGCTGATAGGAACCTAAAGATAGAGGCAGTTTGTTGCCATCTTCATCTTGAATCTCCGGTAAAACAAGATCGGCATTCATAAACATGGAAAAAATCTCACTTGGCGATCCGGTAAAGTCTCCGGCAAGGGCTAACAACTCTTCATGCTCTTTAGGTAATATATGTTTTTTTTGTCGGAAAAGATTGTCAAAAAAGTGGGTATATTTTGATAAAGGTGCGCATGATTCCATATATTCTTGGATGACAGAAATATCTGCGGTCATTAATTCTGGTTCAAAAAAAGCCAGTTGCGAGTTTATCTTGACATCTAATCCATTTACTTTTTGAACAGCTTCTTGTGAAGCATTATCTCCGGTATCTTCGTGAAGCTTCATATTTGAATAAACATAAATACGATGAAATAAAATAAATAGATCAGAACGTAATTCTAATGCGTCGTAAAGCGTTTTTGCAGAGAGGGTCAGTTGACCCTTGTAAGCGCTGACATTGTTGAGAAGCTCTTGAATTTGCTTATAGATTTGATTCCATTCGTCCTTGGACGTAATCATATGTGTTAGGTCCCATGTGTAATCAGGATGAATTTCACTTCGTTTTGTATATGTGATTTTACTCATCATAACCTCCTTATTCGAAAAAATATGTTTTTAGTATATCATATTTATGACATTTTAGTGAAATGGATAATATATATATGACAGAGTCATTTACAATATGTTATAATAAGAATGACAATGACCACAAAATGATTTTGAGAGGTAAACAAATGAAAATTTTATTTGTATCGTCAGAGACTGTACCTTATGCTGCTTCAGGTGGCTTAGCAGATGTAGCGGAAGCGTTACCCATAGCATTGAAAGAAGAAGGTGTGGACATTATACGTGTCATGCCTAAATATAGAGGGATTGAGGACAATTATGAGTTAAAACGAGAGTTTAGCTTTATTGTTGAGACTGGAGGACAGGCAAAAGTAGCCGATGTTTACACATTAAATTACGATGGCGTTTTAACGTATTTCATTGGAAATGCAGATTATTTTGAACGCGATGGACTCTATGGATATACCGATGATGATGAACGCTTTGGATTTTTTTGCAAAGCAACGCTTGAGATGTTGATTTTTTTAAATTTACAACCCGATGTTATTCATTTAAATGATTGGCAATCAGCCCTTATCGCTCTATTCATGAAAAAAGAATATGTACATTTAGATTTTTATCATAATATTCGTTTAATGTTTACCATCCATAATCTTCAATATCAGGGTGTTTTTGATAAGAGTGTTTTAGATGACTTAAATTTACCGACCAAATACTTTAACATGGATGCGATTGAGTATCATGGTAAGGTTTGTTATATGAAAGCCGGAATCGTCTATGCGGACTTAGTGACCACGGTAAGTAAAACCTATGCGAAGGAGATTCAAACACCTTGGTATGGTTATGGACTTGACGGCTTGTTAAGAAAATATGCAGATAAAATTTATGGAATTGTCAATGGAATATATTATGATAAGTATGACCCGGCGACAGATCAAGCCCTAGAACATAATTTTTCAGTTGAAAACTTTATAGAAATGAAGCCAAAGCAAAAAGCAAGTTTCCAAAGAGAATTAGGGTTGCCGGAACGGGATGTTCCTTTGTTAGGGGTCGTCACTCGTTTGGCCGAACAAAAAGGTGTTGACTTAATCATTCAGGCCATGGAACGCTTATTGAATCAAGATGTGCAATTTGTCATCTTGGGATCAGGGGATTATTTTTATGAAAGCCGACTTAAGAAGTTGGAAAGTGAGTATCCGGATAAAGTGAGTGCGAATATTTTGTTTAATCAAAATTTAGCTCGACGAATATATGGTTCTGTTGATATATTTTTAATGCCATCTTTGTTTGAGCCATGTGGATTATCTCAATTATACAGCCTAAGATATGGGACTATTCCAATTGTTCGGCGCACGGGGGGCCTAGGAGACACAATAATTGACCATAAAGAAAGTCCGGAAGAAAGTACGGGATTTTTATTTAAGAATTATAACAGTGATGAATTTGTTCAGTCGATACAAAGAGCCTTGGAACTCTATCAACAAAAAGATGATTGGAATGCATTGATTAAACGAGGAATGACGACAAGGTTCTCTTGGAACAAAGCAGCGAGAGAATATATTGAACAATATGAACGAATCATGGAATAATTATTAATTGAAGTGGTGATTCATCAGATCGTTTTTTGAGAATCATCACTTTTTTTACGAAAAAACAAAAGTTGGTGAACGATGAAGAATAAGAGTGTTTATGTGTTTGGAATTTTGGTTTTTATTGCCATAACCAGTTTGATATATACATTTGTCATAAGACCTCAGTATTATCGTTTTAATGGTGGTGAGGTTTATCTTCAGACAGTGGATACACAAATATTTGAGGAGACATATATACAAATGGCAGTTATTGAAGATGCTGTTTTTTTGTGTAGTAAAAACGGACTCATCAAAAAAGAGTTGGATAATAAGAATGTATGGAGTAAAAGTTTTTATTTGGAGACGCCCTACATGGTCCATTCAGGTAATTATATTGCTGTTGCAGATATTATGAAAAAGTCTGTATATGTATTTGATGAAAAAGGTTTCCTATTTGAAGTTAAAGAAGATTGGCCGATTATAGATATTAATATGAATGGTGAAGGATTTTTAACGACCGTTATGGAAGGGAAATCACAACATTTCATTAACTATTATAATGATCAAGGCGAGGTTGTCATTGGCAGAGGGACTCGTTTTATTGAAGATGGATATCCGATTGCAGTGGATACATCCGATGATTTAAATAAGATGGTAGCATCCTATTTAGGGATAGGTAATAACCGACTGCAAACACAAATTGCTTTTTTTAACTTTGAAGAAAAATATGATCAAATGGATGAAAAGATTGTTGGAGGATTCACCTATGAAAACACTTTACCTGTTGATGTGTTTTGGATAAATAATCGGACTGTAATATCGGTTTTAGATGAATATATTCATATTTTTGATGCGGAGGTAGAACCGACTCAACTTGTGGAGATACCCTTGGAAGCGGAAATTATTGATTTAGAAGTAACCGCTAATGAACTTATTGTTTGGTTTGGTGATGCCAAGCAATATAGTGAAGGTGATTATGCGAATAGTGTTGGTGTGTTTGATTTTCAGGGAGAGTTAATTATCAAACATCGATTTGATGAAACCATTGAAGGAATTTCAAGTAATCAGGACAATTACTTCATTATTACACAATCAAAGATTATTAAGTTCAATCGAAAGAATAGAATATGGTTTTCATCAACATATTCGGATTTTTATAAATTTTATGAAGTGAATACATCGACATACATAGCACAAAGTGACTATGGATATAAGATACTAAAAATTAAAGAAAGGTGAGTCTTATGAATACGCTAGATATGATTATTATTATTATTTTTTTGGGCGCTATATTATATGGTTTTAGCAAAGGGTTTATAAAAACGTTATATAGTATGCTATCTTTAATCATTGCTTTTGGAGTAACATACTATCTATATCCAATTATGACAAAGTTTGTGATAACACAAACCACAATTCATGAGAACCTTTCTTTGAAAATAGCTGAATCTTTTGACTTTAGTGAAATTTTTATGGGTTTAGCGGGCAAGGAAGAACAGTACCAAGCTATTAATCTTTTAAATGTTCCGAATGTACTTAAGATGTTGCTTAAAGAAAATAATAACACAGAAGGGTTTAATCGAGTTGGTGCAACATCGTTTGACCAGTATGTTAGTGGTATGTTGGCAAATGTCGTTTTGAATATTTTGATTTTTATTGCTTTATTTATCGTTGTTATTATTTTGTTGGCAGTTATAGTCAACATATTAGATCTTATTGCAAAATTGCCCTTCTTGAATATGACAAATAAATTGGCAGGTAGTATATTAGGAGTTGGATTAGGTAGCATCATCGTTATTTTATTTATTGGAATTATTTCATTGATGATTACAGTGACAAATAATCAAGAGCTTGTCCGCCTTGTCGATGAGTCCATTATTGCGGGATATATATATGAAAATAATCCGATTATTCATTATCTTGATCAAGCAAGTATTTTTATGATTTGGGCCTTCA
>DDQW01000029.1 GCA_002342805.1 Clostridiales bacterium UBA2432
TACGTAAACTCGTCGATATTCAATATAAACGTAATGATTTAGATTTTGTTCGGTCAACATTTCGAGTTCGTGGTGATATTGTTGAGATATTTCCTTCAGGTGCCTATGAGAATGCCTTACGTGTTGAATTCTTCGGAGACGAAATCGAACGAATAACCGAGATTAATACATTAACTGGAGAAGTCTTATATGAATTAAAACATGCTTCAGTATTTCCTGCTTCCCACTATGTTATACCTGAGGAAAAAATAGAAAAAGCCTTAATAGCAATTGAAGAGGAAATGATTGAACGAGTGGCATATTTTAAAGCTAATGATAAGCTCATTGAAGCTCAACGTATTGCCGAGCGGACGAATTTCGATATGGAGATGATTCGTGAAACCGGATTTTGTTCAGGAATAGAAAACTATTCTCGTCATTTAACAGGATTAGCGCCGGGACAAGCACCGCACACACTAATTGATTATTTTCCCAAAGATTTTTTAATTATTGTCGATGAGTCCCATATGACAATTCCACAAATTCGAGGCATGTATGCAGGGGACCAATCCAGAAAACAAAATCTTATTGAATATGGATTCCGTCTTCCTTCAGCAAAAGATAATCGACCATTGAATTTTCCGGAGTTTGAGGAACGGGTTAACCAGATTCTCTATGTATCAGCAACACCTGGCCCTTATGAAAAAGACCATGAACAAATGTATGCTGAACAAATTATTCGCCCAACAGGCTTACTTGATCCAGAAGTAACCGTGCGACCTGTCAAAGGACAGATTGATGATCTTATTGGCGAGATCAACGGCGAAGTTGAAAAAGGGAATAAAATACTTGTGACAACATTGACAAAAAAAATGTCGGAAGACTTGACGGACTATATGAAAGAAATCGGTATACGTGTACGCTACTTGCACTCGGATATTGACACCCTTGAACGGATAGAGATTGTTCGTGATTTACGGATGGATGTATTTGACGTACTTGTGGGAATTAATTTGCTTCGTGAAGGATTAGATATTCCGGAAGTCGCTCTTGTTGCTATTGTAGATGCAGATAAAGAAGGGTTTTTACGTTCAGAGACAGCGCTTATACAGACGGTTGGTCGTGCTGCACGAAATAGTGAAGGTCGCGTTATTATGTATGCTGACCGAATGACAGGCTCAATGGAGCGAGCAATTTCAGAGACCAATCGTCGTCGACAGATTCAGCAAGAGTATAATGATCAGCACAATATTACTCCTCAAACAATCAAAAAAGCAGTACGAGATTTGATTGCGATATCTAAAGTTGCAGAATCGAAGAAAACCTATAAATTAGATAAAGACCCTGAGTCTATGGATACACAAGAACTGGAAAAATTAATTATTAAATTGAATGCAGATATGAAAAAATCCGCCTTGAATTTAGACTTTGAACGAGCTGCCATGTTAAGAGATGAACTCTTTAAATTAAAAAAGCAAATGCAAGATAGGTAGGAGTAAAAGATGTCAAATAATAAAATTATTATAAAAGGTGCAAAAGAACATAATTTAAAAAATATAGATCTTGAATTACCTCGAGATCAGTTTATCGTTATGACAGGTTTAAGTGGATCAGGTAAATCATCATTAGCATTTGATACCATTTATGCGGAAGGACAGCGACGGTATGTGGAATCATTATCGTCATATGCAAGACAGTTTTTAGGGCAAATGGAAAAACCCGATGTTGAAACGATTGAGGGTTTGTCTCCAGCAATTTCCATTGATCAAAAGACAACGCACAAGAATCCGCGATCAACTGTCGGAACCGTTACAGAAATCTATGACTATTATCGTCTGCTTTATGCGCGCGTTGGAATTCCTCACTGTCCCCAATGTGGAAAACCTATTCATAAGCAAACCGTGGATCAAATTGTCGACCATATCTTAGAATTAGAAGAAGGAACGAAAATCCAATTGTTAGCCCCTATTATCCGTGGGCGTAAAGGCCAGCACGTGAAGTTGCTAGAACAAGCCAAAAAAAGTGGTTATGTTCGCGTACTTATTGATGGGAACATGTATGATTTAAGTGAAGAGATTGAATTAGATAAAAACAAGAAGCATACAATTGCAATTGTCGTGGACAGATTAGTTGTCAAAGCAGATATTCAAAAGCGGTTGAGTGATTCGATTGAAACCGTTATGCATTTGTCGGAGGGAATATTAGAGGTGGACGTTATTGGTGGGGATGTACTTACCTTTAGCCAACATTTTGCTTGTCCGGATTGTGAGATTAGTATCGAAGAAATTGAACCACGTATGTTTTCTTTTAATAATCCATTCGGTGCATGCCCCACATGTCATGGGTTGGGTTTTACGATGAAATTTGATCCGGATTTAATTGTTCCGAATCCAGCCTTATCTATTCGGCAAGGAGCGATTCAAGCTCCAGGTTGGGCAATTGCCAATAAAAAAACGAGTTATACCTTGAGTTTATTTGAATCCTTGGCGCAAAAATATAAATTCAGTCTTGATACACCATATAATGAATTGAAACCAAAGATTCAACAGCTAATTCTTTATGGGAATGATGGTAAAAAAATCAAAGTAAAATATGAAAATAATCGTATGTCTGGGGAATATGCGACATCTTTTGAAGGAGTTATTCCGGGACTAGAAAGACGTTATCAAGAAACTTCATCGGATTATATGCGGTCGGAATATGAGACATTGATGATGAATGATGAATGTGAAGTTTGTCACGGAGCCCGACTAAAGCCTGAGTCTCTAGCAGTCACTGTCGGAGACAAGAACATTGTTGAAGTTACAGAGCAAGCGATTGTAGATATTCAAAAATTCATGGAGAATTTACAATTAACAAAGCGTCAGGAAATGATTGGCGAACAGATTTTAAAAGAAATCAAAGCACGTATTAATTTTCTTATGGATGTCGGGCTGGATTATCTATCCTTATCCCGGACAGCAGGAACATTATCAGGTGGAGAAGCTCAACGTATTCGTCTAGCAACACAGATTGGTTCCGGATTAGTTGGTGTTGTATATATACTTGATGAACCATCTATAGGTTTGCATCAACGAGACAATGGGCGCTTGCTTAAGACATTGAAGCATCTTCGGGATTTAGGAAACACATTAATTGTCGTTGAGCATGACGAAGAAACTATGGAAGCAGCAGATTTTCTTGTGGATATAGGACCGCGTGCAGGTGTTCACGGAGGTGAAGTGGTTTATGCAGGTGATGTAGAAGGGATAAAACAATCTGAGCGTTCCATTACCGGCCAATACTTATCTAAGCGCCTGGAGATTCCGATTCCTAAACAAAGAAGAATAACCGATGAACGTTGGATTACAGTTGTTGGAGCTCAAGAAAACAATTTGCAAAACATTGATGTATCAATTCCCTTAGGCGTCTTAACCTGTGTAACAGGAGTTTCAGGATCAGGAAAAAGCTCTCTAGTAAATGAAATATTATATAAGCGATTAGCTAGAGACTTAAACCGTGCTAAACTCAAACCCGGAAAACATAAAGACATCGAAGGAATAGAACATTTGGATAAAGTCATTGATATCGATCAATCTCCTATTGGACGTACACCCAGATCAAATCCTGCAACATATACAGGGGTGTTTGACCATATTCGTGATATTTTTTCTTCAACCCAAGACGCAAAAGTACGTGGTTATTCTAAAGGTCGCTTTAGCTTTAATGTTAAAGGCGGTCGATGTGAAGCCTGTCGAGGCGATGGGATTTTAAAAATTGAAATGCACTTTTTGCCGGATATTTATGTGCCATGTGAAGTGTGTCATGGACAACGGTATAACCGAGAAACACTAGAAATCAAGTATAAAGGTAAAAATATAGCGGATGTATTGGG
>DDQW01000036.1 GCA_002342805.1 Clostridiales bacterium UBA2432
TTATTCCATCGATGTTACGTGGTCAAATTCCCGCTCGATGCCATTTTTGGGTTTTTTGGTGATTAGGCTAAAGAGGATTATGGCCAGGGTGGCGACGATGAATCCGGGGACGATTTCGTACAATGGGCTTGCAGTGAATTTCCATAGGATGGTTGTGATACCACCAAAGACAAGTCCGGCGAGTGCCCCCCATTTGTTCATACGTTTCCAATAAAGGGACAAGAGAATAACCGGCCCGAAGGTGGCACCGAAGCCTGCCCATGCATAGGATACAAGGCCCATGACTGAGTTTTCAGGATTAAGTGCGATGATGTATGCAATTATTGCGACAAGGATTACGGTGAATCGGCTGACCCAAAGTAATTCTTTGTCGGAAGCGTTTTTTCGTAATAGAACCTTGTAAAAATCTTCAGAGATTGAGGAGGCGGTAACTAAGAGTTGTGAATCGGCAGTACTCATGACAGCGGCTAGAATCGCGGCTAAAAGTAGACCGGCAACAACCGGGTGAAAAAGTGCGCCAATGAGGTCCATAAAAACAGTTTCAGAATTATCTAACATTGTTGTAAAATAAGCTCTTCCTATTATACCGACAAGAACCGATGCTCCAAGGGATAAGGTGACCCAGATCATTGCAATAAGACGCGATTGCTTAATTGCCTTTGCATCATGGATGCCCATAAATCGTACAAGGATATGGGGTTGTCCAAAGTATCCAAGTCCCCAGGCAAGAAGTGAAATAATACCAATGATTGTTACGGGATTACCGGAAGCATCAGCAAAAAAGTTTAGAAGGTTTGGATCGATAGCCCTTATTTGGGATAAAGTGTCGCTAAAACCACCTAGATGAACAATTGCGATCGTTGGAACGATGAGAATGGCGATGAACATAAGTAATCCTTGAAAAAAATCTGTCCAGCAGACGGCCATGAATCCACCTAAAAAAGTATAAGAGATTACGATAAGTGCACCGATGGTTAAGGCGGCATAATAATTAAAACCAAACACGGATTCAAACAAAGTTGCACTAGCAACAAAGCCCGAAGCTGTGTAGATTAAAAAAAAGACAAGAATTATTGTTGCTGCAATCATTCGCAGTGTTTTAGAGGAATCCATAAATCGATTCTCAAGATAGTCCGGAATGGTGATAGAATCTCCAGAGTGTTCTGTATACTGGCGCAATTTTTTTGCAACGAACTTCCAATTTAAATATGTTCCGATTAAAAGGCCTATTGCAATCCAACTGGCTTCAAGACCGCTTAGATAAGCTGCTCCCGGTAGACCGAGCAATAACCATCCACTCATATCTGAAGCTTGTGCACTTAGTGCGGTTACCCAACTATTTAAGTTACGTCCGCCTAAAATATAGTCAGATAGACCTTTTGATTTAGAATAGTAATACAAACCAATACTTAACATAAAGATAAAATACAAAATAAACGTTATGTACGTCCCGATACTTACTGTCATGATGTTCCTCCTATGAATTAAAGTAGTAAAGCACTAAAAAGAATTATACAAGAAAATTATTAAAAATGCAAAAGAATTACAATTTCAATTGTCTGCATCTATATACTTAGGGCAACATATGGTAAAATAAATACAAAGAATACCTGCTCTAATTGGAAAGAGAGGAACGTAATGGTCGAAAAAAAACAAAAGATTTTAGAAGTCAAAGACTTAATAAAAGAATACCAAATGGGAGAAATTGTTGTCCATGCACTACGTGGCGTTAACCTTGAACTTTATGATGGAGAATTTGTTGTTATCTTAGGACCGAGTGGTTCAGGAAAGAGTACCATCTTAAATATTGTGGGTGGTATTGATACGCCCACAAGTGGGAGCGTGAATTATAAAGGGAAAGAAATTGGAGAATTATCGGAAAAAGAACTCACAAAATATCGCCGAGAAGCCATTGGATTTATTTTTCAGTTTTATAATCTTGTACCGAATTTAACAGCAAAGGAAAACATTATGTTGGCGTCGGAGCTTTCCGAAGATGCTCTTGATATTGATAAATTGTTAGAAGAAATTGAGTTGGCTGACCGAGGGGATCATTTTCCGTCTCAATTATCCGGTGGCCAACAACAACGTGTCGCTATTGCTCGTGCTGTTGCCAAAAATCCGGATATTTTATTGTGCGACGAACCGACCGGAGCACTTGATGTTACAACAGGTATCGGGGCATTAAAAGTACTAAAAGCTTTTAATAAAACCTATAAAAAAACAGTTGCAGTTATTACGCATAATCAATCCATTGGAGATATGGCAGACCGTGTGTTTTATGTGAAGGATGGCCTCATTGAAAAGGTGGTCGAAAATGAGCATCCGATGCAACCGGAGGAGGTTAGCTGGTGATCCTATTAAAAAAAGCAATTCGATCCATGCTACGACATAAAAAAGCATATTTTTCATGTATTTTGTTAATGGCATTAGGTGTGTGGACCTATGCTACCATGAACTCGGCCTTGCTAGAAGTTGAAAAGGGTAAAGATAATTATTATGAAGAACAACGATTAGGAGATGCTTTTGCATCGGTAACACAGATTCCCAAAACAGCATTGAGTGGACTCGAAGCAATCGAAGGGATTAAACAAGTGGATGGACGTATTGTTGGAACCTTTCGGGTACTTATGCCGGATAATCGGACAGATGTTATCCGATTAAAAGGAATCTCAACGGTTGTGGGAGAAAATGATGAACGATTAAATGCCTATGTTCATGAAGGCAACGATTTAAGGGAAATGAATGATATTTTAGTAGGGCATGATTTTTATGAGACATATGGGTATAAGCCGGGAGACTTAATTACTCTAGTGATGAATCAAGCAGAACATAGCTTTACTGTTCAAGGTTCTATCTATTCTCCTGAATATGTCTATATCGTGGAAAATGTGAACGAACTATTTTCAGATACCACAAAATATAATATTGCCTACTTTGATGAAGAAATGATGATGTCGGTTCTCGGGATGGAAGGTGTCTACAATGATCTGTCTTTTATGTTTGAAGAAGGGGTTGTCTATGAAGATGTTAAAGATCAACTTCGTGATGCTTTAGAAAAATATGGATTAATTGAACTTTATGAAAAGGATGATCTTTTTAGTTATCTGATGATGGAAGAAGAGATTTCCGGTGGTCGATCAATGTCGACGACCTTACCGATGACCTTTATTGCAATGGCCGCAGTGGTTTTGTATTTGATGTTAAAGCGAATTATTGAACAAGATCGAACACAGATTGGAACATTGAAAGCATTTGGCTATTCCAACACGACCATATTATTCCATTACATTTTTTATGGGTTTGTTACCGGTAGCTTAGGTATGCTTGTTGGAGTGAGTATAAGTCTTTTAACCATAGGGCCCTATATACAGTTTTACCTTGATTATTATAAAGTACCAATGGAGAATGTTGTCACGGATTATGTCTATTATTATGTTGGCGGTGTCATGTCTGTTATTGGCGGAATTATCGGAGCCTATTTTGGTGCAAGAAAGATGGTGCATCTCAAGCCAGTCGATGCCATGCGACCTCCGGCCCCCAAACCTGTCAAAAGCGATATTACGCTTATAATCCCCTTCCTGCGCCTAATCTTAAATAGCCGTGGATTTATGGCAGTACGTAATATTTCAAGAAATAAGATTCGCTCAAGTTTTGTGGTTGTCGGAATCATGTTTTCTTATAGCATGATGGCTATGATTGGCATGATGAATACAATGATGGATTCTATGTTTTTTAATCAGTTTACCCATGTTATGAAATATGATGCATCAATCGTCCTTGAAGAGCAGGTAGATTATGCTTCCGGTACTCAGTCCGCCATGCGTATAGATGGAATCGACTACGCCGAAGGTATTTTAGATATTCCTGTGCTTCTTAAGAATGGATACAAGCAAACCGGAACGAAATTAATCGGTATTCGAGAAGAAAATTATTTATACAAAGCCTATGATGATTTTCGTGAGATTAATTTACCCATAAAAGGTGATGGGATTATATTAGGAAGTATTTTAGCCAGTAGCCTAGATGTCGAAGTGGGGGATATGATTTATTTATCCAGTCCTGAATTTAGAGAAGATATTAAAATACCTATATATGATATTGTTAATCAAAACATTGGCTCGAGTGCCTTTATTGATTTGAAGTTATTGTCAGACTTAATGGAACAAGATGAAAAGATTAATACTATAATTTTTGAAACAGAATCCATGGATACTATAAGAGAAACGCTCTTATATAGTGATCAGATTCAAAAAATTGAGGATAAAGCAAAGACATTAGAACTTTATGAATCAATGTTAGGATCCTATGACTTTTTGCTAGTCATCATGCAAATTGTTGCCATTACCATAGGATTTACGATTATATATAATACAGCGGTCATATCCATGTCAGAACGAAGCCGAGAATATGCCACATTACGTGTATTAGGATTGCATGTGAAAGAAGTCAAGGAAATTATGAGTTTTGAATATTGGCTCTTATGTTTTGTCGGAATCATATTAGGAATTCCCTTTACAAGGCTCCTAAATTATGGATTGGTGAACTCTATTGACGTGGATGCTTTTTCTTGGCCGGCAAACGTATCGACGGAGGCATATATTATTGGAGCCATAGGTTGTATAATTGCAGTGGCCATTGCCAATCTTACTTCCGTCAAAGCCATAAAAAAATTGGACTTAGTTGAAGTATTAAAGGAGAGAGAATAATGAAGAAAAAAGTAAAAATTATTGGAGTTATTGGACTTGTTTTGAGTATCCTTGCCTATTCGATTTATGCCTATTTGCAACCTATGCCCGTTGAAGGAAAGCTTATTGAAGCTAGAGACTCAGAAATCTATTTTCTGGAGACCGGAACGGTAGTGAATGAACAACAACAAACTATTTACCCGTCTGTATCAGGAGAAATCAAGGAGATTAAAGTTGAAGAAGGGATGCCCGTTAAACAAGGAGATATTTTAGTGACCTTTGATACGACAAGTGTGGAGCAAGAATATGCTTTGCAAGAAATTATGCTAAACGGATATGAAGCGCAGATGGCCAATGCAGAACTTGAGATTCAAATGCAGATGGATACATTGCGAGGTAATCGCAAGAATTTGGTGGGACAGTTAAATTCTCTCGCAGCTGAAATGAATACGGAAGAACAGACAGAGCTTGAAGATCTTCTTGTAAGTCAGAGTCAATCCCAATATGAACAAAGTTTAGAAGATTTAGAAAAACATGAACAGCTTTACAAGGAAGGATATATTGCAAAAAGTGAACTAGAGGCTTTTCAGAAGGTTGTTGATGGATATGAAGCGGCATATAAAGAAAGCCAAGTTGTCAATCAATCATCAGATGATTACTATAATAGTATGCGAAATGCATTAAGTGGACAAATCAATAGTATAGATCAAACATTAGGACGCGATATGTTGACGCCGACAAAGCAGTATTATCAATCTATGATTGATAGCAGCGAAAAAAATCTTGAAAAAATAGAAACGCAGTTAGAAAAATATACGATAAAGGCCCCTTTTGATGGTATTATTAGCCAAGTTATGATTGAAGATGTGAACCGTGTTCAAGGTGTCGAACCTTTGCTTCTAATTATAGGTGAAAAAGATAATATCGTTGAAGTAACCGTCAATACACGGGATGTTGAAGCGGTGAATGCAGGAGATCGTGTAATGATTAAACACCATCTGCGATCAGGGGATGTGGAAATATCCGGAGTGATTACATATGTTAGTGAAAATGCAACTATTGAGCGCTCACCCTTAGGAATCGAAGAACGAAAGGTATTAGTGAAAGTGAAGCCAGAGGCAAATGAATATTTAAAACCGGGATTTGAAGTGGAAGTAAAATTCACACTACTTAGTGATAGCAATCAACTGGTTGTTCCCAGTAGTGCCATTTATCAAGTGGATGGACAAGACATGGTCATGGTTATTCGTGACGGTGTTGCAATAGAACAAAAAGTAACCCTTGGTCATGAGTTAACCGGCGAGCAGATTGTAACGGAAGGGATACAGGACGGGGATGTTGTGATTACAGATTTAGATGCAAAAGGATTGAAACCCGGAAACCGAGTAAAAAAATCTTAAATTCAATTTACTTTATCTTGCTAATGTGATATCATAGCCGAGTGAATGGTTGATGACCATAAAACATATTATGATAAAGTGAGGTATTAAAATGAAAAAAATAGGCGGGTTAATTAGTGTTTTTGTGTTAGTATTATTAGTACTTGTAGGATGTGGAGATAAAGGTTCGGACACTTTTACAGTGGGGTTTGACCAAAACTTTCCACCAATGGGATTTGTGGGAGATGATGGAGAATTCACAGGATTTGACTTAGAATTAGCAGCAGAAGTGGCTGAGCGATTAGACAAAGAACTTGTTCTTCAACCAATTTCTTGGGATGCAAAAGACATGGAATTAGAATCAAAGAATGTCGATTGTGTTTGGAATGGTTTTACCATTAATGGCCGGGAAGAGCTATATACATGGACGGATCCATATATGGAAAATGCACAAGTATTTGTGGTTCGACAGGACTCCGGTATAAAAAGTATGGCAGATCTTGAAGGAAAAACAGTCGTTGTTCAAAAAGATTCAAGTGCTCAGTCGGCGATTGAAGGAAGTCCGGAATTATTAGCAACCTTTGGCGATTTTATTAAAGCAGCTGATTATAATATGGCTTTAATGGACCTTGAAACAGGTGCAGTAGATGCAGTAGCAATGGATGAAATTGTTGCGCGTTATCAATTAGAAAAAAGAGAAGGTTTATTTGAAGTCATGACCGAAGAAATATCAGCAGAAGAATATGGAGTCGGTTTCTTATTAGGAAATGAAGAATTACGTGATGACGTACAAGAACAACTTGTTGCCATGGCAGAAGATGGAACACTTAAAACAATCTCGGAAAAATGGTTTGGTAGTGACATTACAACAATCAAATAGAACGTTAGAATAAGGAGAGCCTTGTGAATTTATCTGTATTATTATCCGAACTTGGGCGCGGCATGTTGGTGTCGATTGAAATTTTTGTATTAACATTAATGATTTCGTTGCCATTGGGCTTGGTGATTGCCTTTGGCCGAATGGCTAAACATCGTATCATACGTACTATTTTTAAAATATATATTTCAATTATGCGTGGAACACCTCTTATGCTTCAATTGATGGTGGTTTATTTCGGTCCATATTATTTATTTGGCTTATCCTTACCGAGAGGATATCGGTTTTGGGCAGTCATTGTTGGCTTTGGATTAAATTATGCAGCATATTTTGCGGAAATATATCGTGGTGGTATTGAGTCGATGCCCCTTGGTCAATATGAGGCGGCTAAACTATTAGGATATGGTAAAGCGCAGACCTTCTTCAGAATTATTCTGCCCCAGGTGATTAAACGTATTATTCCGGCAATTACCAATGAAGTAATTACCTTGGTTAAAGATACATCCCTTGCTTTTGTTATCTCAGTGACGGAAATGTTCACCGTAGCGAAAGCATTAGCATCTGCCCAAGCCAATATGATTCCTTATGTATCTGCGGGAATTTTCTACTACATTTTTAATTTTGTGGTTGCGACAACCATGGAAAAAATCGAAAAAAAATTAAGTTATTATCGCTAGGAGGTTAACAAATGATTTTATTAGAGATGAAAAATATAAAAAAACAATTTGATGACCTTCAGGTGATAAAGGATATTTCATTAAATGTTAAAGAAGGCGAAGTCGTTGCGATTATCGGACCGTCAGGTTCAGGGAAATCAACCTTGCTAAGATGTGCAACCCTCTTAGAGACCATTGATTCTGGTGAGATTTCGTATTTAGGTGAACGTGTAGATTATGAAGATCATGAAAATCTTAAAAAAATCCATCGCCACTTTGGGTTGGTTTTTCAAAATTTTAACTTGTTCCCACACTTTTCTGTCTTAAAAAATGTGGCAGATCCTCTTATTCATGTGCAGAAAATGAATAAGGCAACAGCCCATGATATAGCGAGACAAGTATTAGATAAAATGGGGCTAAAAGAAAAAGAGCTGGCATATCCCTTTCAACTTTCGGGAGGCCAGCAGCAGCGTGTGAGTATTTCAAGAGCCTTAGCTCTAAATCCTAAAATTCTGTTTTTTGATGAACCGACCTCCGCACTTGACCCGGAACTTACCGGAGAAGTCTTGCGCGTCATCAAAGACTTGGCAAAAGAGAACATGACCATGGTCATAGTTACACATGAAATGCTCTTTGCCAAAGAAGTTGCAGATCGCATTATCTTTATGGATCAAGGTGTGATTGTTGAAGAAGGAACACCACAAGAAGTCTTTGAAGAGACCAAACAAGTGCGAACCAAAGCCTTTATTCGTCAAGTTGGGCAATAATCGCTAATGAAATAAAGCCAATGAGTCCGGTAAACATAAAGCCGGCAACGAGACCAAAGGTATCTCCAATAAATCCAAGAAGAATCGGACCAAGAACCATACCGATTCCATAAATCGCTTGGAATAGTCCCATAGCACTTGCTCGATTGTGTCCCGGAACGTTTTGAATACCTAGACCCATGAGCAGTGGAAAAACCATGCTTCGTCCGACGCCGCTAAAGAATTGAGCAATGTAGAGGCCGGTTAAGTTTTGAATAAGTGGCATAAGAATACATAGAAAAGCACTGATGAGTGAACCAATCATGAGTGTTTTTTTTATGCCCCAAAGTCGTGGGAAGAGATCCCCGGCTAAACGTGAGATAAAGATGGCCGGTAAAATGGCGAGAATGGTTAAAAGGCTAAGCTGTATATTAACAGCCCCCATATTTTTGGCCAAAACAGGAACAAAGCCGAAAGCGGTTGCAAAGGTAATAAGCTGTGAAAGAATGGCAAGTCCGGAAACTCGAAGAAGCATGGGGTTTTTAGCCACCTGAAGATAATTCGTAAGATTAAAGGGGCGTTTGTTATGATTGACTTCAGTAATAAAGAGGGCAATAACAAATCCGATAAGGGCGCCAATAAGAGCAAGTAAAAATAAATAGCGTGGCCCAAAACGCCAAGAAATAATTCCGCCAAGAATCATAGACGTAAGTTGGCCTAGAGCGTTGTAGGAATTAATGTAACCGACAGATTTGGTGGCCTCTTTTTCATGAAAGTAACCGGAGAAAAGCACTGTAAAAACAACCCATGTTGCTGCTGAAACTCCCGCAAGGAGGCGGGTAATTAATAAACTCGAAGCGCTTGGGTTGATGAAAGTAATAAGCGAACTTATGATGGCAACGACAAGACCCATTAGAATAAAAGGCTTTCGACGTCCAAGCAAATCAGAGACAATACCGAGGGGAATACGTAATAGCAGTTGGGTAAGTCCATATGAACCGGTAATTAAACCAATCAGTTTATAAGAAGCGCCTAAAGATTCAGCATAGGTTGAAAGCTCCGGCACATAGGCATAGAGAGAAAACCAAAATAAGCCGGTGGAAAAGGCGAAAATAGTAATCATATGTTTAGAAGGTTTCATAATTAATCTCCTTGAAAGCATTTAGTCTTCATTAAGATGAAGCAGATAGTCCATAACTTGGGATTTATTGCCTTTGAAAATAATATTGGATGCGTTCTTTTCCATTTGATAGTTATACATGGGATCGTAGTAATCCGCAAGTAAAACACGAATCCATGTCGCGTGAACCTCAGTTGAACCTGTAGATAATTGCTCTTGATATGCAGATCGGAAAAGGTCGGTAAGTTCTTGATGTGCTAATCCGCCTAGGCGCTTTTTGATTTTGCTTAAACTGGTCATAATATATTCAGACCATTCTTTTAGGCCCTCTATTAATCCATAGCTTTCGATGTATTTTGCTTGTTCTTCATTCACATATTCTTGACGTGTAATTTGGATACGTTCCTCGAGAGGAACGTCGACGATCACCAGATTTTTCTGACCCCAAAAAGCGACGAGAGGCTTGGGTAAAAAACAACGTCCGACATTACGACCTTCATCTTCGAGAATAAGGTGCTTAAGACCATGTTCTTGCATTTGAATAAGTTTATAGGCTAAACGGTTTTCAAAATTAATCTGTGTGGGCTGAGGATCAATAAAATTGCCAAAAGAGCTACCTCGATGATGGGCAATCCCTTCTAAATCTAAGAAACGCGTAGCGTAGTTTTTAGAAGACTCTTCTGTCGATTTTTCGGTTAATAAAGTATCCAGTTCTTTTAATAAAATTGTTTTTCCTGAGCCTGTGCAACCACCGAGTCGAATCGGCCTATAGGAATGATGCTCCGGATTTAATGCATCGATTAAGTAATTGCGAAAGGCCTTGTAGCCCCCTTCAAGACGAAGTATAGGCTTACCGGTCGCTTCTTGCATCCACTCTTGACTAATGCGTGAACGTTGACCGCCGCGAAAACAATAGAGCATTGCACTCGGATGTTTCTCGATAAAACGGACCCAAGCTAGGACTTTATTTTCTTTGTTTTCACCGGAGACTAATTGATAACCTAAATCGACCGCGTCATCATGACCGTCTTCTTTATATTTGATACCAATCACATGACGTTCTTCATTATCCATAAGTGGGAGATTAACGGCATTTGGGAAAGCGCCTTTTTCGTATTCAATCGGAGCACGAACATCAATGAGTGGTGTTTCATTGAGTACGATATGTTTAAAATCTTTACTTGTTTGACAGTTCATAATGTACCTTTCTATTTTACGAATACGCATTTTTCTTTTGCTTGGTGAGTATATCCAATGGGATGTAAATCAAGACCGTGTTCTTTTGTTAAAGCTTGAAAAGCAGGAACGGCATCTTTGCGGACAATAGTCAACAATCCGCCTGAGGTTTGTGCATCACAGAGAATGACTTCTTGTTCCTTGGTCATCTCGCCGATGAGGTGTCCATAGCTTTTGAAGTTGTTACGTGTTCCACCGGGAATACAATCCAAATGATAATATTTTAAGGTGTTAGGCAATAAAGGAACCTGATCGTATTCAATGGTTGCTGAGATCTTGCTACCTTCACAGATTTCTGTTAAATGTCCCATGAGACCAAAGCCTGTGACATCGGTTAAAGCGACAACACCATCAAGTTGGGCGATTTCATAACCGATTTTATTCAGTGTACGCATGGCCTCAATGGCAGGTTCAATATGACCGTCTTCGATTTTTTTGCGCTTTTGTGCCGTCGATAAAATACCGATTCCAAGGGGCTTGGTCAAGAAAATTTCACAATCGGCTACAGCGGTATTGTTTTGTTTCAAAAATTTATTCTCCACTAATCCGGTAACGGCAAGGCCAAAAATTGGCTCAGGAGAATCAATGGAATGTCCACCGGCGAGAGGAATCCCGGCAGCTTCACAAATATTACGGCCACCATCAATGACTTCCTTAGCAACTTCGGGATCGATTTTATTGATCGGCCATCCAAGAATTGCGATAGCCATTAAGGGCTTCCCACCCATGGCGTATATATCACTGATGGCATTGGTTGCTGCAATCTGACCAAAAGTGAAGGGGTCATCAACAATAGGCATAAAAAAATCGGTGGTACTCAAAATCGATGTGCCATTACCTAAGTCATATGCAGCAGCATCGTCTTTTGAACTATTACCGACAAGTAATTGTGGAAAGTGACTTGTTTTCATCTCGGTTTTCAAGATTTTATCTAATATGGCAGGAGCGATTTTGCATCCGCAACCGGCACCGTGACTAAATTCGGTTAATTTTATATCTGACATTGTCTTGCCTCCTAAAAATTATTCTTTTTGTAGTTTGCTTTATTATAACATACTATTTAAAACGGTGAAAATAGAATTGAAAACTTCTTGGCTATTGTTATGAATTCGGGGCTGTGATATAATTCTAATGTTAGATTAGGTGCAAAATAGTTGGTAGCAAAGAGAGGAGAACGCATGAAATTACATGTGGGTGTTTTTTTCGGCGGGAAAGCGACAGAGCACGAAGTGTCTGTTATTTCAGCAATACAAGCAATCGAAAATATAGATAAGAATAAATACGAGATAATTCCAATATACATAACAAAAGATGAAACTTTTTATACGGGAGATGCATTATTAGATATTAAAAACTATAAAGATTTAAACAGTTTGCTTAAAAACTGTTATGCGTGTGCATTTGAGAAGCGCAAAGGTGAAGAAAAAATCGACATATTGAAAATACCAAGTAAGTTATTAAACAAAAAATTAGGATATATTGAGTTGGCTTTTCCGATTTTACATGGAAATAAAGGAGAAAATGGAGGCATTCAAGGATTTCTTGAGATGCTGTCAATTCCTTATGTAGGGTCGAATGTGTTAGCTTCAGCGGTGAGTATGGATAAGGATATTTCGAAAATCATTGCCCTATCCGCGGGAGTTCCGGTCATTGATTTTGTGGCTATTGATAAATATGCCTATTATAAAAAAAGTGAAGTTATTCTCACGGATATACTCCAAAAATTGGAGTTTCCTATGATTATTAAACCGGCAGGTGGAGGTTCTAGCATAGGCATCGAGGTGGCAAAAAATTCAGAGCGATTAAAAGCGGCCATCGAACAAGCCTTTAATTATGATGTGAAACTTATTATTGAAAATAAAGTGGAAAAAATTCGCGAAGTTAACTGTTCAGTACTTGGTGACATTGAAGATGCAAAAGCATCCGTGATTGAAGAACCTAGTACGACGGATGAAATCTTATCTTTTAAAGATAAATATATGCAGGACTCAACAAAAGGTATGAGTAGTGCTAAACGTCAAATTCCGGCCGATATTGATGAGGATATGCGTCAAGAGATTGAAGGCTATTCCAAAACAATTTTCCGAAAATACGGGTGTTCAGGTGTGGTGCGTATTGACTATATTATTGATACACAAAAAAATAAAGTTTATTTCAACGAAATCAATCCGATTCCGGGATCTTTATCCTTTTATCTCTGGGAACCTAGTGGCGTGAAATATAAAGATCTTCTTGATGAATTAATCCGCATTGCAATTAAGCGTCATCAACGAAATAATGAGTTCAACTACTCTTTTGATAATAACTTATTTGCGTCGAATGGATTAAATATGAAAGGCAAACTAAAAGGCGGTTCAAATGGGTGATCGATTTAAGGAACGTTACGACCTAAACGAAAAAATAATAAAAAGTTTAGATACCATCGGTTATCACAAACCAACGGATGTTCAAAAGCAGGTCATCATGCGTGTGCTTAATGGTGAAGATCTTGTAGTACAGGCGGATACCGGCAGTGGAAAAACCGCAAGCTTTGGCATACCTATTGTGGAAAAAGTCCATGTTTTAGACAACTATGTCCAGGCCTTGATATTGACACCGACCCGGGAGTTAGCGGTCCAAGTAAGTGATGAAATACAAAAACTGGGAAAATACAAACATATTCGAACCTTGCCGGTTTATGGAAAGCAAAATATTGATATTCAAATACATCAGTTGAAACAACGTGTGCACGTCGTTGTAGGGACGCCGGGACGCGTCATAGATTTAGTAGAAAAAGAGCATTTAAAACTAGAACAACTAGATATGCTCATCTTAGATGAAGCTGATGAGTTGTTACGACGAGGTTTTTTAGACGCAGTTACAGGTTTAATGAATCAGCTTCCTAAGAGTAGGCAGACCTTACTTTTTTCAGCAACCATGCCTGAAGCCATTAGCGACTTAACTAAGCGGTACATGCATCATCCCGAGCGGATAGATGTTGCGTCTGAGATTGATGAAAAACAATTAATCGAAACCTTTTCAAAAAGTACAACATCAGAAGATAAGACGCTGATTTTATTTGAAGTTATAGAACAATTACAACCCGAACAATGTTTAGTGTTTTGTAATACCAAAGTCGATGTGGAGCGGACTTATAAATCCATGCGTCGACGATTTAATCATGTAGAGATGCTTCATGGAGATCTGCCACAAAAACAACGCCTGCAACAGATTCAGCTTTTTAAAGCAGGCCAAACAAAATATTTGGTGGCAACCGATTTAGCCAGTCGTGGTTTGCATATTCATCGTCTACCTTTGGTCATAAACTATGATTTGCCTGTAGACGTTCAAAACTATACCCATCGCATTGGTCGAACAGGGCGAGAAGGAGAAAAAGGTGTTGCCATCAGTCTGGTTAATGCATTAGATATAGAACGCGTTCAAGATATTGAAGCCTATTTACAGGAAACGCTGAAGCCGCTTCCTAAAAGCTATGTTTTATCCAACAATACAATGAACATAGGAAAACCGGATGATCAGAAAAAATCCTATCAAGACATTTTAAAGCTTCGCATTTCAGCGGGAAAGCAAAAAAAGATTCGCGTTGGGGATGTGGTTGGTGCACTTTGTAATTTAGATGGAATTACTCAGGAGGATATAGGTGTTATCGACATTCGAGAACGTTATAGCTATGTTGAGATTTTTAATCATAAAGGTCGACAAGTCATTGAACAGCTTAATGGACAAACGATTAAGAATAAAGTCGTCAAAGTCGAAAAGGCAAGAGGACATAAGGAGTTAATATGATGAATCAAACCCAAGTTGCACAGTTGATTAAAGAAAATTATCGCGCGCTATATCTAACGGCAGGAAGAGCCGCTAACTGCCCGATGGTTCAATCGGATCAGTTCAGCTGGGTGAATAATCAACATATATGGCCCAATCGAATTTATGGCCTGAATCTAAAAAAAGACCTAGCGGAAGATATGTTACGCGAGATGGTACAGGGCATGGCAAGCGGTGAATTGCCTGAAATAATAACAACAAGCATGTTTACTCAACCCAAAAACTATGAAACGATTTTTGCCCGTGTCGGATTAGAAAAAAAATTTGAAGCGGCTGGCATGGCTCTTGATTTAACCCAAATTACATGGCCGGCAACAAAATCATCGGAGGCTACAACAAGTTTTACGACAAAAATTGTAGAAACGGAAGAAGAAATCAATGCATGGTGCTCGGTTGTTATGGAAGCGCTATTTGAACAGCCAATTCACCGTATGGAAGCTTATCGCAAGGTGATCGCACAGTTAATTTGGCGCCAAGAAATTAAATGTTTTATGGCAAAACATGGCGATGAAGTTGTTGCTACATCGATGATGTACCGTTCGGCTCCTGATGTGGTAGGAATCTATCATGTATCAACCCTTAAAGCATATCGCGGGCAAGGAATTGGAAAAGAAATAACACGAGTTCCCCTTATACATGCGAAAGAATTAGGTTGTCGTATCGCAGTTCTTTTTGCCTCAAAGTCTGGGGAAAGCATTTATCGTCAATTAGGATTCGAATCATATTGTACATTTGGAAGATATGGTTTGCTAAAACAAAAAAATGAATAAAAATGCATAATGATTAATTATAATTCGATGCTATGTTTTAATTATTTGAGCGTTTTTGGGAAAAATAATATGACCAAAATAGTCAAAAGGTCCCATTAAATCTAGATCTTAGCTAGAAACCTTGACAAATAGGCGTTCTGGTGATATAATAATAGGGGTTGTGAATTAAGATTAGTTTTTTGATTCACATATTTATTTGCATGAAAGAAAGAGAAATTTTTTGTGTTTGAAGAATATAATTTATAAAAATGCACTAGTGAAGTACATATGTTGAGTAGATAGATTAGCGAGTTGATTTACGTACCATTTTCGTAAAAATGATGTGGAGATGAATTAGCTAGTCTGTAGCGTTGAAAGACATAATGGAAAAACTTAGTAATGAGCTGGGGCTTGTATAGGATCAAATGGTCATATACTATACTATGGGAACGCCATGGTATAAAGTGAGTTAAATGATATAATTTAGCGAAACTTAGGCACTCTAACTCTGGATATCCAGAGTTAGAGTGCCTAAGTTTTTTTGAATTTTGACACTTATTGACATTATTGGAAGGAGTATCAATGCAAGAAACAATACAAATGACACAGTTTAAAATGGATAAGAAACGGGTTACGGATGATTATTACGCCAAATGGAAAGATTGGAAATGGCAGATTAAAAACACCATTCGTAAGGTAGAAACAGTTGAAAAGATTTTAGGTGTGACTTTTGACGATGATAAACGTAAAGTGATTCAAGGAACTATCGATAAATTCCCGATGGCAATCACACCCTACTATCTTTCCTTAGTAGACAAAAGCGATTACGAGAATGATCCGGTATTTAAACAATGCTTTCCGGACAGTCAAGAATTACAATTAACCAACTGTGATATGGAAGATCCATTACATGAAGATAAAGACAGCCCTGTACCGGGAATTACACACAGATATCCGGACCGTGTACTTTTTCATACAAGCAATGTATGTGCAATGTATTGTAGACATTGTACACGTAAGCGAAAAGTAGGCGATCAAGATTCAATTCCGTCAAAAGACCAAATTCGAATCGGTATAGAATATATTAAAAATGCACCGGAAGTTCGAGATGTATTGTTATCCGGAGGAGATCCATTTATGCTATCGGATAGTTATCTTGAATGGATTCTAGATGAAATTTCAGCGATACCTCATGTTGAAGTCATTCGAATCGGAACAAGAACACCAGTTGTACTACCTTATCGAATAACAGATGGACTTATTAAAGTCCTTGAAAAACACGATAATATTTGGATTAACACACATTTTAATCACTCAAGAGAAATAACAAGTTCATCTAGGCATGCCCTTAAAAAGCTGGCAAAAGCAGGCATTCCATTAGGAAATCAATCGGTATTATTGAGAGGCATTAATGATTGTCCACGTATTATGAAGAAATTGGTCCATGCGTTAGTTGCCAATCGAGTTCGACCTTACTATATCTACCAATGTGACCTATCTGAAGGTCTAGAACATTTTAGAACCAATGTTGGCAAAGGTATTGAAATTATGGAAAGTTTAAGAGGTCATACAAGCGGGTTTGCAGTACCAACCTATGTTATTGATGCACCGGGAGGTGGAGGTAAGATACCGGTTATGCCAAACTACCTTATCTCATGGTCGGTCAACAAAGTTGTTCTTCGAAACTACGAAGGTGTGATTACAACCTATACAATGCCGGATAGTTACGAGGCAATAGAATGTGATCGAAACTGTGAAAGCTGTGATTTGCAGTTGAAGTTAAATAATGAAGATGAAGAAGATGTCGTTGTTGGAATATCAAAACTTTTATGTGATTATGAAGATGAAATCACATTGACACCAGAGAATTTAGACCGAGACCGACGTAATCAAGGAGCTGATGAAGTTGATGAAGAATCAAAACAAGAACCAGCTCGTATTTAATCAAGAGATGGGAGAAAATTCTCAAAGCAGTAGTCAACAAGTCGAAGATACAATAGAAAAAATTGGAAAATCAATCATACACCATGGAAAAAGCAGTGATCGAGTCTATATCATGAAATTTTATGAAGAAGATAGTGATGCACTATATAATCTTGTCAATACATTAGTGCATGAAAAAGGTTATACAAAAATCATTGCTAAAGTTTCGGAAAAGTTGAAGCCGTATTTACTAGACAAAGACTTCCGAATTGAAGCCCATGTACCTAAATTTTATCAAGGTAGATCCGATGGCTATTTTATGTCCTATTATACAGATCCAAAGCGACATACGAGTCAAGAGCTTGAGCGCATCAATGATGTTTTAGAAAAAGCGATTAGAAAAAAAGATGAAACACGTGAACCTCTTGTGCTTGATGCAGATACAGACATGATGAAACTTGAAAAGCGACATACAAAGGAAATGGCCAAGGTATATCAAGAGGTTTTTGATTCATATCCGTTTCCAATATTTGACCCAGAGTATTTAGCTAAGACAATGGAAGAAAACATTATTTACTATGGTGTTTTTCATCATAAACAGCTCGTAGCCATTGCATCCGGTGAGACGGATTACAGTAACTTAAATGCAGAAATGACAGATTTTGCAACTTTACCCCAATATCGACGACAGGGCTACGGACAAGCACTTTTAGAAGCAGTTGAAAGTGCATTAAAACAAGAAGGATATCGTACGCTTTATACAATAGCGCGAGCAGTATCCTATGGTATGAATATTACCTTTGCAAAAAGCAACTACGCCTACGGCGGGCGATTAATTAATAATACAGATATAGCCGGACAAATAGAAACGATGAATATTTGGTACAAGAATATTTAGTGCAAAATATAATCAAATCAAATGAAACGATGAAAAGGAGATTTATTATGAAGAAGTTTAACATGAAAGTAGTTTTATCAGCGGTACTTGTATTATCAATGGTTTTAATTGCAGGATGTAGTAGTTCACCGGATACAACACTAGGTAAAATTGAAGAAGAAGGAACAATGACCTTTGCGATGACAGGCCAATATCCACCTTTTAACTTTATTAATGAGGATGGAGATATAGACGGTTTTGATATTGATATTGCCAAAGCGATTGCCGCAGAAATGGGCGTTGAAGCTGAACCGATTACAACGGCTTGGGACGGTATCATCGGTGGTCTTGAAAGTAAGCGGTTTGACATGATTATCGGTAGTATGGCTGTAACCCCTGAACGATTGGAAAAAGTAGCTTTTTCAGATCCTTATTATTATGACGGAGCGCAGTTTTTTGTACCGATGAACTCTGATATCGAAAGTATTGAAGATGTTAATGGAGGTACCGTTGGTGTTGTTACAGGGACAACCTTCCATGACGCATTAAGTGAAATGGACAATGTGGGTGAAATCATGCAGTTTGAGTCAGATGTTGACAATTTCATGGCATTGGGACAAGGGCGTATGGATGGACTAGTTACAGCGAAATTTGTTGGACTTCAAGCTCCTGAAAAATATGATGTACAAATTCAGCCTGCAGGAAGTTTGTTATATGACGAAGAAATCGCCATTGCTATTCGTCAAGAAGATGAAGACTTATTAAATGCAGTCAACGAAGCATTAGCAACCATCATAGACAACGGGACTTATGAAGAAATAAGTAACAAGTGGTTTGGTCTAAATATATTAGAAAAATAAAAAATAGGAGGCGTTAACCTTTGGAAGCATTTTTAGAAGCGGTACAAAGTTTTTTTGGAACAGTAATTCAATACGCCCCGAATTTTTTACCTGCAGTGTATTTAACACTGCAGTTATCTTTCTTTTCTATTCTATTAGGGACTCTTTTTGGATTAATTGTTACATCATTAAAATTAGTTAAATTGAAAGCACTACAAGTCATTGCCAATGTATATGTATCTATAGTCCGTGGAACGCCATTGTTACTTCAATTGTATTTTATATTTTATGGATTACCACAACTAGGGCTTGAATTCGATGCATTTACATCAGCTGTTATTGGTTTGGCATTTCATAGTGGTGCCTATATTAGTGAAATTTTTAGAGGATCTATTGAGTCTATTGATTATGGGCAAAATGAAGCAGCAAGAGCCTTGGGAATGACTAAGATGCAAGCCTTTCGTTATGTTGTATTACCTCAAGCATTTAAGCGTTCAGTACCATCCTTGGGTAATCAATTTATCATTGCAGTTAAAGATTCATCACTTGCCAGTGTTATTACAATCACTGAGACGATTCTTATGGCTCGACAACTTGTGTCGGCAACATACGATCCATTTCCAATTTTATTCACAGCAGGAGTCTATTATTATGTGATTATTTCGATCTTAAGTTATCTCTTGAGACGTTTGGAAGGTAGGTTGAAAGTTAATGAAAGATAAGCCAATGATTCGAGTAGTTGGATTACATAAATATTTTGATGATCTAGAAGTATTAAAAGGCGTTGACTTAAGCGTCTATCCAGGTGAAGTGGTGAGTATTATCGGAGGAAGTGGATCCGGTAAAAGTACACTCCTTCGATGCATCAACTTCTTGGAGAAAAAAAATAAAGGTGACATCTATATCGGCGAGAAAAAAATTGTTTCTGAAAAACATGATGTCAACCAATTGCGAGAGCGTGTTGGAATGGTTTTTCAACGATTCAATCTTTTTCCTCACAAAACAGCATTACAAAATGTAATGATGGGGCCGATTGTCATTAAAAAAGAAGAAAAAGAAGACGCAAAAAAGAAGGCTTTAGCCTTATTGCATAAGGTTGGTTTAGACGACAAAGCGGATGTATATCCAGCCATGCTATCCGGTGGTCAACAACAGCGAGTGGCAATTGCGAGAGCCTTAGCCATGGAACCGGATGTAATGCTCTTTGACGAGCCAACATCAGCCCTTGACCCAGAACTTGTCGGTGAAGTTCTTCAAGTAATCAAACAATTGGCAGATGAAGGAATGACCATGGTCATAGTAACCCACGAGATGGCTTTTGCCAAAGAAGTCTCTGATAAAATCGTTTATCTTTACGAAGGAATCATTGCTGAAGTTGGAACACCTGAGGAAGTCTTCGACTTTCCAAAAGACGAAACATTAAAGAAATTCTTAGCAGGATTTTCATCACAAGAGTAAAAGTGCCCATGGATGAAATATGCGAAGTGTTATTTCGCTAAGAGTAATCTAGGCAATAAAAAAAGAAAGAGCATCGGATTCTAAACTCGCTGTCGCTCAGACAGTAGAATCCTTAACATGCTTTTTCTTTTTTTAATGCCAATTACTCTAAAGCTCATAACAAAACTTATATTTCATCCAAGGGCACATAATAATAAGAAAAAACTTTACATTTAATGTTTAGGCATTTTCGATATGTGTAGATTGATTTATACATGTTGCGTTTTGTTATTAGCTCTACTTGATCTTCGTATTGTAGGCAAAGCTAAAATGTTTCTGCCTACTAATTTATACAAAAATCAACGCCAACACAAAGACAAGAACGATGGTAGCAATTCCTTGAATCAAGGTAGCTATTGTTTGTGATTTATAAGCAGTGGATACATCCATTCCGCTGAATTCTGCAACAACCCAGAAGAAGCTGTCATTGGCATGGGAAACCGTCATTGCACCTGCGCCGATTGCCATTACGGTAAGAACTCTTCCTATTACTGACGCTAATCCTAGTGCAGGAAGTAATGGTGCGACTAATGCTGAAGTTGTTACAAGTGCTACGGTCGAAGACCCTTGAGCAGTTTTTAGAGAGGCTGCAATGATGAAGGGGACTAAGATACCAATATTTAATGTTGTTAATGAGGAGCCAAGATAATCTCCAATGGGTGTTGAACTTAATACAGTACCAAATGCGCCACCGGCACCGGTAATCATAATAATAATTGCTGCATCTTTAAGGCCGTCACCAACCCAGCCAGATAAGGTTTCCTTGTTAAACTGAGGAAGCAATGCAAAAGCGAAAAAGAGACCGATCATCAATGCATTAATTGGCTTACCAAGGAATGCGAAAAGGGTATATAGACCACCGTCCCCAAATGGTAATGTTGGGAAGTTTGCAATAGAACCTAATGTAATCAAAAGAATGGGTGCTAAAATCGGAGCAAAAGATTTAAAGGCACTAGGAAGCTTTCCGTATTCTTTGTGAATAACATCATAATCCATTTCAAGTGTTTCGTGATCTTCTGCAGAGGTGTATTTTTTGCCGGCAACTTTTGCCCACATATGACCGGCAAGCATGGTAACAATAGATACACCAAGACCAACTAAAATAACTAATCCCAATTGATCTTCTAAACCTAGATTTCCTGCAGCTGCGATGGGTCCTGGTGTTGGAGGAACTAATGTATGTGTCGCATATAATCCTGTTGCTAAGGACACGGACATCATAACACCGGAAACTTTGGATTTTTGAACGAGGGATTTTTTGAGTGAATTTAATATAACAAATCCGGAGTCACAAAATACCGGAATTGATACGATGTAACCGATTATACTCATGGCAAGACCGGGGCGTTTTTCACCAACCATTTTTAAAACAGTATCTGCCATGACAATAGCCGCACCGGATTTTTCTAGTATTTTTCCGATGATGGTTCCTAAGATAATAACGATACCAATATAGGTAAGGATATTACCGAACCCTGAGCGAATGGTTGAGCCGATTTCTAGAACTTCCATTCCTGAAGCGAAAGCAACACCATAAGATGCAATAAGCAAAGCTAAAAATGGATGAATTTTAAATTTAGCGGTTGCCAATACAATAAAAGCAATTGATAAAACTAAAATAACGAGTAACATTGGTCCTTGTACCATAATAAATCCTCCTAACAATAGTTTATAATAGTTTTGCTATATTCTGATAGGTTTGAAAGGCTAACTCACTTGCATTTTTTATAGCCTCCTCCAAAGGCATCGGATAACACATAATGCTAAAAGCCGCAGTCAAACCTTCATCATACATTTTTTCATACCCATTACTTAATGAACCGACAACAGCAATGACTGGTACTCCATATTTTTTGCCTAATCTAGAAATCCCATATGGTAACTTTCCGTTTAGTGTTTGATCATTCAACTGACCTTCTCCGGTAAAAATAAGATCGAAGTTTTCTTTTTCGATAATTTTTTCTAATTGAATGGTTTCGCTAATCATGTCAAATCCAGAACCTGTTTTTGCATTTAAAAAGGCGATTAAACCGGCCCCCATTCCTCCCGCAGCTCCTGCTCCTGGGTAATCATTAACATCTTTATCCAAAAATTCAATAATACGCTGTCTGTAATTTGTCATACCTTTTTCAAGTGTTTCAAGCCGATCTGGTGTTCCGCCTTTTTGAGGGCCATAGACATAAGTGGCGCCTTTATGACCTGTAAGTGGATTGTCCACATCGCAGGCGACTAGAAATTCAACATCCATTAAGTCCTTGGAAACATTGGCGGAATCAATGGTTACAATCTTGTCTAGGAATTCTCCCCCATATCCAATTTCGACACCGTTTCGATCTAAAAAATGATAACCTAATGCTTGAAGCATGCCGACACCGCCATCATTGGTTGCGCTACCGCCAATGCCCATGATGATTTTGCGGCAGTCTTGTTTGAGTGCATCAAGAATTAGCTGACCAGTTCCAAAACTTGTTGTTAATAAAGGATTCAATCGTTGGCTAGGTACTAACATAATACCTGAAGCGCTGGACATTTCAATAACTGCTGTATGTTTGTCGCCTAGAATACCGTAAGTTGCGGACACTTCTTCACCAAGAGGGCCAATAACATTAAGATTATGATATGTGCCCTTAGTTGCTTCAACTAAGGCTTCAACCGTACCTTCACCACCATCTGCCAAAGGGATTCCCATGACATTGGCTTTAGGTAAAACGGATGTAATTGCATCAGTAGCGATGTCACATATCTCTTTTGACGATAAACTTCCTTTAAAAGAGTCTGATGCTATAAGTATCTTCATCATTTTCTCCTTTCCTAAAATAAAAAACATAAAAATGACTAGTTTTATGACTGTGAAATATATCTTTGCATACATGTTGCATATATTTATTAGGATACGTGAAAAAGAATAAAAAAACATTATTCTTTGCCACAAAAAAACACAGCTATATTGTGCACTACGCACAATATAGCTGTGTTATGAAAATGTTAGTTTCTTTTGCTAATAATATATTCAGCGAAAAGATACCAATAGATACGATCACCAATCTGTTCCGTTGGATCCAGATGCAAAATTTCCTTTAACCTGTTCAAACGGAATAAAATAGTATTGCGATGTAAAAACATATCTTTGGCGCACTGGCTCATATTCATATTGCTTTGATACATACAAACGACAGTTTCGGTCATGCCATTGATGGTTCTTAGCTTTTGGTAATCCTCTTCGAAAAAATGTTTTAAAACATTGTCAGAAGTTTTTGACAAGAAATAAGCCAGCAGATAGTCTTGAATAAAACCGAATTGATCTTTTGAAGATTTCTTCATCTGATCCAGAACAAACTCTGCTTCATAATAACTGGATTTGATGTGATATATGTCGTCATAAAAGCTTCCGCAGGCAATGAGGTAAGCTCTTGATGTGTTCGTATTAATGATACGGACGAGTTCAAAAACATATTCGCGAAGATTTTCGGCTTCAATATCTACATCTAAGAAGTAAGATGCTTTTAATATGACAATGCGATTTGAAGAGACTACAGTTGAAATATCATTTTTATGATGGCGCTTATTTGATTTTATATGTTGATAGATAACTTGAATTTTTTCCTGTGTTGCAAAGGATGAATCATTACCGTCCGAGTCATTGAACTCCAAGACAATAGCATTGCGCCGTGTTGTCATGTCATACCCCAACTTGTCACCCCAATTAATGGTGGTGACAAGGGACTCGCGATCAGTCAGGTTAATCAACTCATTCAAGAAAAAAGTTTTGTCACTCTGACGATAGTACATTTTTTGTTTTAGGACTTCTTGTTCATACATCAATTCAATCATTGATTTGACAATATTCGACAAGTCATTTATCTCACTGGGAATTCCAGTGATGCCGATAATACCGATTAGGGTATTGTTGTGGTAAAAAGGTTGATTAATACCAGCTTTTACACCTTTATAGTGGTCCTCATCGATTGCGTGTATATCTACACGACGTTCCTCATCAGAGGCCTGTTTGCCTATTTTATGAAATGTCCCGATGCGATGTGGGTTTCCGCTTGCGATGATAATGCCATCGGTATCAATAATGTTGATATTGTAACCAATATCTTCAATGATTTTATTGACAAGTTTTTGCAGCATATCTCCATGAATTAACATGTACTAGCTCCTTTTATGGCATGGATACGCCTTTTGATTTGACTAAAAGTTCATACCATTCATCACGCGTTAGATCAACGTCAAATGCCTCCATTGCATTTTTAATACGTTCCGGTTTTGTGGTGCCAATAACTGGATTGATTTTTGCAGGATGTTTCATTAACCAAGATAAAACAATAGCATCAGGGGAAACCTTATACTTCTTAGCAAGTTTTGTAACCAGTTTTTTGGTTTCAAGTACTGTTTCAGCTGTATCTTTTTCTAAGGGTGCACCTGAATAGATACCACGAGCGAGTGGACTCCATGACTGCAAACTCACATTATTTAGAATACAATGTTCTAATGTTCCCAGTTGAAAATCAAGGCCTTTCCCGTGAGGATTATTAAAACCAATAGCACTATCAACAAACTCTGTTTTTCGAAGACTAAGTTCCAATTGATTAGCAACAATTCTTCGACCGGTATAGACTTCAATCAGTTTCATTTGGTGATAATCCATGTTAGAAACACCGAGATTACGAATTTTACCGGAAATGAACAATTCATCAATAGCTTTTTTAAGTTCATCACGATCACATAAAGGATCCGGTCGATGAAGAAGCAAAATATCTAAGTAATCCGTATTTAATCGATCTAAGATTCCATCCACGGATTCAATGATATGCTTGTAAGAAAATTCAAAGCGTGATCCAAAATCAGAACCCCAAATATGTATGCCGACTTTTGACTGCAAAATAATATTTTCCCGAATCTCCGGATGCTTTTTAAGATATTCTCCAAAAACAATTTCAGAACGACCGTTTTTATAAATATCTGCAAGATCAAAGAAGGTAATGCCTTCTTCAAGTGCAGTTTCAATAGCTTTTTCGCCCTCGATAAATTGTTCTTCCGTTAAGTCAAATGTTTCTTCCCAAGGGCCACCTAAGCCCATAGCCCCATAAATAATATACTGTTCAGGTAATGCTTTCGTGTTCATACCAATACCTCCATAATCAAAACAAAATTATTGTGTCTCTATTATTATACACCTAATAGAAAGGCAAAGAAAGGTAAGTGCTCAAATAATAAATCTTTGCTGATCCATTTCATTAAGGAACTCTACAACTCATGAAAAAGCGCTGATTTATCACTTGAGCACTCATATAATCGAGCGCGCTATTAACTTTTTGAGATCTCAATTTTAGGAAATAAGTGTCTATCAAATGTGAGTTTTTCATAAACATAGTGTTTCTTAGTGAAAGAAAAGGCAAATGCAAAGAAAGGATTCTGCTGTTTGAGCAAAGCGAGTTCAGAATCCGTTGCATTTGCCTTTTCTAAATGATAGAAACACTTCGTGAAATGAATCGACGAATATTTGATAGACATTTATTCTACTTTATGTACCCAATCCCAATAATCCCTTTTCCTACATGGCAGCCAATGGCGGGGGAAATAGGGGAGTCGATGAGCTTGCTCGTATCAATGCCAACATCTTCTAGACGTGATTTGACATAAGAGACTTTCTCCGGAGCATCAGTGTTAAAGAGGAACATAAAGCGTGCATTTTTACCCATATTGGTATCATCGAGAAAGGATTGGATAACTTGATCCATAGCGCGCTTACTTGTCCGGATTTTTTCCCGTGCAACGATTTTTCCTTCCGAATTAATTTCTAATAAGGGTTTGATTTTTAGCATGGATGCTATAAATGCAGAGGAATTTGATAGGCGACCGTTTTTAACGAGATAGCTTAGATTATCGACCATGAAATATACGCGGTCGTGGTCGCGTAATTCAGATAGGTGAGCTAATATTGTATCTACATCAGAACCTTCCTTGGCCATTCGGTGCGCTTCGGTTGCCATAAATCCGGTGATAAAGCTTGCGCTTTTTGAGTCGAAAGGATAAATATTGAGATCCTCTATATACGTTTGTGAGAGACAAACGCCTTGATAGGTACCACTGAGATGGCTAGAGATAGATATATAAATGATATCCGTGTATCCATCTAAGCGCATGTCTTCATAAATGTCTAGAAGTTGACCGGTTGATGGTTGCGCGGTCGAAGGAATGCTTTCAAGAGTATCTAATCGATCATAGAACTCTTGAGGTGTGAGATTTTGTCCATCATAATATTCTTGATGGTCCATAATAATCGTTGTTCTGGCAATTCGAATGTCATCATACCCTTGAAGATAGTCTAATCCACTGGTACTGCATGTTACAATTCCGATTTTCCCCATAATACACCTCGCTATAATTTTGTCCTATATGATGCGTGAATATACATTAATTATAACAAAAAACCTTTGATAATCAAAGTAATTTTTAGAGGTCTTGTCATTTTTTCTAGCTATTCGGCTTGTGATTTGGTACAATAAGAGTAGATTAAGAAACCAGGAGGACATTTAAAATGAAGGCAGTCGTTGAGTATGGAAAATATCAGGAGTATTTGAAGAAAATTTTATATGGATTACATGCAGGCGTTATTTTATTAGCAATTATAGGTGTTGGTATTTATAAGTATGTTGGACTTTTATCTGAGAATATGGCAGATACTTTTTTTACTCCGGAAGTATTGGCGGACTATTTCTTTAAGGTTATTTTAGTATGGGCGATTTTTTATTTTGTCAAGAAATTATGGATAACAAAGGCTGTGGACCGCTTTTATGATGTTGAAGGTGTGGATGAAAATTATTGGTTTTTGCCATGTTTATATAATACACGTATATACAACTCATGGTTTGGAAATATACTTATCGATGAAGACACGCTTTGGTTTAATGCAAACCGCGTATCAAAAGAACCGGTTAAATTTAAGGCGAACTGTTCAGACCTGAAAATATCGGTTCATCAAGAACCGTATAATGTGTTTGCGAAATTTTTATGGGGAGAAACAGCCGTGTTGGAATTAGAAGACCTTCACAACAAGAAAAAGGCGAGATTTTTAGTTCCAAATCCGGAAGCGGTATCACAGGAACTGTTACGAGTTGTTAGCAGAAAGGAATGAGTTCTATGAAAAATAGTATACTGTTACTTGTCATTGTGTTTCTGTTTGTAGGCTGTCAGGCAGATACAAGTAATTTTGATGAACTTGAAATGGAACGGGATGATTTAGAACAACAATTGAGTGGTGAGATTTCAAAAAGTGCAAGTTTAGAAGACAAGCTAGAGACAGCTGGCCAAGAGATAGAAGTATTGAATCAAGAAATACTTGATTTGAATGAAGAATTAGAAATGGCTCTCGAAAAAGAAAGTGAACCGCTTACATTGTCATCTTCCGGCCAATTAATTGTTGCTGGTTTAGAAGTGATTGAGTTAATAAAAACAGAAGATTATGCTGCGCTTAGCGGATGGGTTCATCCGACGCTTGGCGTAAGATTTTCTCCCTATTTCTATGTAAATGCAAATTCAGATATTGTCATGACGCCAAATGATATTGCCAATATTGCATCAGATACATCAGTTTATAACTGGGGAGCTTATGATGGAACGGGAGATCCTATTGACTTGACCTTTGCAGATTATTACGATCGATTTATTTATGATCAGGATTATGCTAATCCAGAAGTTATTGGCAATAATAATGCGATTCAAGTCGGAAATATGCTTGATAATCATGATGATGTGTATCCAAACGGTGACTTTGTCGAATTTCATTTTTCGGGATTTGACCCTCAATTTTCAGGAATGGATTGGCGTTCGCTTCGACTCGTGTTTGTAGAAGATGCCGGCCAATTGTATCTTGTTGGACTTGTTCATGGTGAGTGGACAATATAAAAGTCTGAAATTAAGAGTAAAATTTTAAACGACATAAGGTGATGTCATCATCAATGGGATTATCCCCTAGCATTGTGTTTAATACATGATGTGTGAATGCCTTTGTTGTATTTTCACCTGTCATCAAACTATTTTCTAATTGAATCTTAGCGTCATCAATAGCTACATCTATATGCTCAATTAGACCATCAGAATATAAAAAGATATAATCAAGTTCATTGCTGGAAAATGAATTCACTGTATATGTCGTATTGTTTTTAATGCCGACAATCATATTATTAGAGGGAATAGCCGTAAGCTCTTCCTTCTTTTTTATGTAAAAAGAAGGGTGGCCGGCACTAATATAATTAACCTTTTTTTGGGACAAATCTACTTCCAGGAAGATTCCGGAAAGATAACGTATGGAAGTAGGGTCTTCTTGATTGACTTGACAAACGCAATCATTCATTTTTGCGACAGCGTTTGTGAGAGAGTCATAGTAAATGGTGGATTGAAATACGGAGATTGCTTTTAGTCCAATGAGCGTCGCTGAAGCGCCATGCCCCATAACATCCAGTAGAGCCATGATATATTTGTTTTCAGAGACCCGTTCAAAACATATGAAATCACCACCTAAATAATTATAAGCTTTTGCCATTGCTTCAAAATGTAGATTGTCATCCTTATAATCCGGAGGTAGCATGTAGGCGATAATATCTTTTGCTGTTTTTATTTCTTGACTGAGATGGTCTGAAAGTAAACGTTCACGGTTGACAAGTTTTCCGATTTTAATATACTTGGTGATATTATCCAATGAATTAACAATGGGAGAAATGGTCGCTTCTTCATAAAAAAAACGACCGTTTTTTTGGCGATTAATGAAAAAACCATTCCATGTTTCCCCGTTTTGGATGGTGGACCAAAGATTTTGGTAAAAAGATGTATCGTGAACATTGCTTTTAATGAGTTTAGGTAAATGTCCCAGTACTTCGTCTGAACTATATCCGGTGGCATTTAAAAAATAGGTGTTTGCAAATTCAATCTGACCAGTTGTATCTGTAATCACGATTGAATTTTGCGCCGCATTATAAAGTGTGCTGAGTATTTGGCTTTGAAACTTATAATTTAAATGCTCGCGAATGAGTTCGATCTGATAGGATAATTCAGCAGGAACAAAAGCCTTACGAAGATAAAAAGGTTTTTCATGGGAAATAAACAGATCGATTTGTTCATAATCTTGAAGTGATAACAATTTAAGACAAGCATCAAAATGTTTATCATAATAGGAAGGCGATTCTAAATAGAGTGTTGCATCAACAATGCTAAAATTAGCATCTAGTGGTGTATCAACAAGTAGACAATAATCTAAATTTTTAATGACCTCTTTAATTTTTGATAAACAGGTTTTGTCATCTGTGGCTACATAAATAGATAATGTAAAATCGATAAATTGTCTCATAGTGGGGCCTTCCTAGTTTAATTTGATTGAATATTAATAATTTGTCCGAGTTTGGTAATAGTAAATACTTTGTCAACCATTGGAGTTGGATTAAGCAATGTTAACTGAAAGTCTTTTTCCACAGAGAACTTATATAAGGAAATAAAGACTCCGACACCAGTACTATCAACAAAATCAATCTTTGATAAATCAATAAGAACACCTTCTAGATGTATGTTGGAGTCTTCTTTTTTTGATTGTATTAAAGCTTTGATTTCATTTTTGATTTGATCAGAATGATCCATCATAATTTTGCCTTCAGGTTTAATGAGGAGTTGGTTTTCTTCAAAAGTACAAATCATGTTATACACCAGCCTTTAGTTTGAATTCTTTGATTAAATCATTAAGTTCAATAACCTCTTGGGTTAAGGATTGATTCATTTCGTTAACCGTTACAATGGTCGCATTTTGTTCCTCTGTTGCAGCAGTTACTTCTTGTGTGCTTGCCGCGTTGCTTTGGATTGAATCGTTAACAGCGCTAATTGAAGTTAGTATCAGTTCTGTTTTTGAGAGCATTAAGTCTGAAACTTCTTCAAGAGAACGACCGGCTTTTTGTGTTGTTTCATTGTATTGGTACAGATTGGCAAGTGCATTTTCAGCTTTATTAATATGTGTTATTTGGCTGTTGACCAGTTCTTGATTAAATTCCATGGAATTCACAGTTGCCTTGGTTTCTGATTCAATATTTTCAATTAAACTAATAATTTGAGAGGCTGCATCACTTGAGTTCTCTGCAAGTTTGCGGATTTCATCTGCAACAACGGCAAAGCCTTTCCCGGCTTCACCTGCGCGAGCAGATTCGATCGAGGCGTTTAATGCAAGAAGGTTTGTTTGTGCAGCGATACCTTCAATAACCTTGACCATTTCTCCGATTTGGCGACTACGTTCAATGAGCTTATTAACAGCGTTCGTAGCAAAATCAACGGTTTTGTTCACTTCATCCATGCTTTTGACGACCTCTTTTATAGCGGTTTGTCCACTTTCGGAAGCCTTAAAACTTTTTTCAATCGCTTGGCCGGTTTCGTCAACCATTCGATCTAATTGTTGCCCCATTCTTGCAAGTTCATCAGTTGATTGGGTAATGGAACTTAATTCTCCGGCCATGGCATCGGAGTTATTCGCTATTTGTACGGTTGTTGTTGTCACTTCTTCTGAAGCGATATTGATTTCTTTGAGCGAATCTCGAATAGCAAGCGAGTTTGTCTCGACATGGTCGGATTTTGACCGTATATTACTGATGATTAATGTCAGCTTATCAATCGTATCATTGACGGCAATGGCTAAAGAACCGAGCTCATCACGTGACTGGTGGTCAACATACGTATCCAGATCACCTTGAGCGACTTTGTCCATGGACTGTACAACTTTATATATGGGCTGAATAATTATTCGAGAGAGTACAAAGGAAATGATAATTGCAGCAAGAATGACAAGTCCGCTTGTTACGAAACTTACTGTGTTGAGTAAGATCTGAAGTTCTTCCATCTTAGAATGAAGTTCTTGGGAATGGTTTTCTTCGATTTCAGCAATGGCAAAAAGATTGTCTTTCACTAATTTGATATTCGGTAACATTTCGTTACGGAATATAGTACGTGCAGACTCTGTATCCCCCTCTTGCATATGTTCGATAATTTCATGAGAAGCGTTGTGAATGATTTCATGAGGGGCTTCAATTGCCTTAAAAGGTTCTGCTATTCGTGGGGTTGGCGAGAAGTCATAGTACCATTGGCCTAGTTGACAGGCGGTGTAGTCAGAAGTGTCCATGCTATCAGATTCCCCTAAAAGGTAAAGAGACATATTAAGGACATATTCTTCATGGTCAATAATTCGATCATGAAGGAAACGAGTAAACTCTAAAGCCTCAATCGCATCTTCTGCGGAGGTTTCGTATTGATCTTCAAAGTAAAGGGATAGCCCGGTTTCAACGAATAAAAGAATAACAATAATTGCAAAAGAAATAATAAACTTAAATCGTAGAGAATGTGTTTTTGATATTTTGTGCATAATCGGATCTCCTTAGTTCACATATAATTTTTTGATAATATAATAGGAATAACGATTGCTAAGATCAGGATACGTTAAAAACCAATCAGTAAGCAACATGACCATTAATAATCCTCGGCCGGCCTCGTTAAGTTGGGAAGAAGACTTCGGTGGGTGATAATCGTCGATGCCTCGTCCGGAGTCACTAACTTGAATAATTACAACATCTTGATGTTGATAAATATGGATGCCTATGCTGTCGGTTGGCGTGTTTTGTACTTCCATTTCCTTGAAACTATTAATAATCAATTCGTGTAAAGCAATTAGTAAATCGGCATATACCGATTGCGGAAGTGGTGAAAGCATCCGTTCAACCTGTGAATGTACAGTTTCTAGTGAGCAATTCTTGATATTAAATTCAAAATGATTTTCATAAATAAAAGGCATAACATTTATCCTATCCATATTATTTTACTATAAAATATCCAAAAAAAATAGTACAAATGTACCATTTACGTATTATTTACATCATTATATCACAAATTGTGAAGTTTTTCCACAGTGAGATTGTTAACTTTTTATGTACGCGGAAAAATGTTCTTGAAAATAGTGAGATTTTACATCGGAGCGCAAGTGATTATAAATAATTGAATCAATGGCATCCGGTTCATTACCTTTAATATGTTCGACAATCTTTTTATGTTCATCAATAATCGACAATAATTTTTCTTTTCTCAACATATGAAGATGGCGAAAGCGTGTATAGTGGACCGTTGATGACTGTATTAAGTCCCATACCATTTCGCGACCGGCAAGCTGATATAATGTTTTATGAAATTGATCATCGTATTTGATAAATGATTGTAAATCGATTGTCGGATCAGCGCACTCGGCTTGTCGATTAAGAATTTGTATTAAGCGGTGTTCGCCTTGTAAAGAGAGTTTTCCGCAAAGATCTTTTAGAATTTCTTTTTCCACAATACTGCGCATATAAATAATTTGCTCCACAGAATCTAAGTCAATATATGAAACAACGCTTCCGCGCTGTGGATAAATATCGATATATCCGGCTAAGGATAATTGCTTTAAGATATCGCGAATTGGTGTACGTGAAAGAGAAAAACGTTCGCTTAAGGTCGTTTCACTAAGGAGTGTTCCGGGTTTTAATTGTAATGTAAGAATTTCTTCTTTTAACGTTTCTATTATGGTCTCTTTTTTGCTTGCCATGATTTGTGTATCCTACCTTTCTCTTATTATAATCTAGTATACATGATTTGATTTAAAAGTAAAGAATTTTAATGTGTTTTTTCAAGATATCCTATTGACAAATAGAATGAAGTGTTTTATAGTAAAACATATAACTTGTATACAAGTTCAAATAAGGAGGTATTTTATGCAAATGACGTGGAGATGGTATGGAGAAGGCAACGACTCTATTACCTTAGATCACATTCGTCAGATTCCGGGTGTAGAAGGTATTGTATGGTCCTTACACAATAAGGTTGCTGGTGAAGTATGGGAAGAAGAAGAAATTGACAAGGTCATGGACCTGATCAAGAGTAAAGGTTTCAATGCAGATGTCGTTGAAAGTGTTAACGTACATGATGACATCAAGATTGGTTTGCCAACACGCGACAAATATATTGATATTTATATTGATACCATTAGAAAATTGGGTGCGAGAGGGGTTAAGGTTATCTGTTATAACTTTATGCCTGTATTTGACTGGACACGCACAGATCTTTATAAAGAGTTGCCCGACGGTTCGAACTCACTTTTTTATGAAAAAGATGCCATTGTCAACGATCCCAATATTATGGCAGAGCGCATTTTAAAAGGTGCAGGAAAGTATACGATGCCCGGATGGGAACCGGAACGTATTGCAAAGCTTGATGAATTGTTCAAATCTTATGCCGGTGTGGATGAAGATAAACTTTTCGAGAATTTAAAATATTTCTTAGAGCGAATTATGCCGGTTTGTGAAGAGCAAGATGTTAAAATGGCGATACATCCGGATGATCCACCATGGCCAATATTTGGACTGCCTCGTATTATCCGAAGTCGTGATCATATTAAGCGCTTCTTAGACCAGGTGGATAATCCATATAGTGGTTTGACATTATGTACAGGGTCGCTTGGACCTAATTTATTCAATGATATTCCTTCAATTGTACGTGAATTCCATGACCGCATTTATTTTGCACATATCCGAAATGTTAAAGTCTATGAAAATGGTGATTTTAGTGAAGTATCTCACCGTGGAAAAGACGGAAACGTGGATGTATATGAAGTGCTAAAAGCCTATCATGACAATGGATATACTGGATATCTTCGTCCGGACCATGGTCGCCACCTTTGGGGTGAAGAAAAAGATTGTCGTCCCGGTTATGGATTATATGACCGTGCACTTGGTGTGATGTACATGTTAGGTGTGTGGGATAGTTTGGATAAACGCAAAGGAGGCCACTAGATGTTAGAATTAAAACGAAAAGCCCTAGACCAAAAAGACGCATGGGCAGAGATTGATGTTGCGCTTCCCAAGTTCGATATTGATGCTGTTCAGAAGAATACGGTAGAACGTCCGACATGGATTCATTTTGGTGCAGGTAATATTTTCAGAGGCTTTGTTGCGAATGCCTATCAAAAAGTATTAAATAAAGGCTTGGCGGATACAGGTATCGTTGCAGTGGACTCTTTTGACTTTGAAGTTATTGATAAAGTGTATACGCCCTTTGATAACTTAACCATGCTCGTCCTTATGAAATCAACAGGAGAGTTTGAAAAAACAGTGGTCGGATCCATTGTTGAAGCTATCACGACAGATCCCCAACGTTCTGAAGATTTTAATCGTTTAACAGATATTTTTGAAAACCCATCCTTGCAGATGGTCAGTTTTACAATTACTGAAAAAGGCTATGCGATCACAACACCGGATGGAGAATACATAGGTGTTATCAAAAAAGATCTTGAAAGTGGAATAGAGCATCCGATTCACACCATGAGCATAATTACAGCACTTGCATACAAGCGCTTCAAAAAAGGTGCATATCCATTAACATTTGTATCTATGGATAACTGCTCACATAATGGTGACAAGGTTAAAGCGGCTGTATACACGATAGCTGATGAATGGCTTAAACGTGGGTATGTTGAACAAGACTTTATCGATTATATTAAAGATGAATCAAAAGTTACCTTCCCACTATCAATGATTGATAAGATTACGCCACGTCCGTCACAGGATGTACAAGAAAGTCTTGAAAAAGATGGTTTGAGCAATATGGATGTTATTATTACAGATAAGAATTCATATATGGCACCCTTTGTTAATGCGGAAATCAGTGAGTATCTTGTCATAGAAGATAAGTTTACAAATGGACGTCCTAAGTTAGAAGAAGCCGGAGTCATCTTTACAGATCGTGAAACGGTCAATCGTGTAGAGACAATGAAAGTAACCACTTGTTTAAACCCACTTCATACAGCATTAGCTGTAACCGGGTGTTTACTAGGTTATACACTCATCGCTGATGAAGTCAAAGATCCCATATTAGCAAGACTTATCAATAAAATTGGCTATGAAGAAGGCTTAAAAGTTGTTGTGAATCCGGGAATTATCGATCCAAAAGAATTTATTGATGAAGTTGTAAATGAACGATTTGCAAATCCATTTATACCGGATACACCACAACGAATTGCGACAGATACATCTCAAAAAGTCGGCATTCGATTTGGTGAAACAATCAAATCCTACGCAGCATCAGATACATTAGACCCAAAAGAATTAACAGCGATTCCATTAGCACTTGCTGCATGGGTACGTTACCTTCTTGGTGTAGATGACAAAGGTCAAAACTTTGACTTAAGTTCAGATCCACTCATGGAAGAACTCCAAAAATTAATGGCAGGCATCCAATTAGGTGATCAAGAGGCCAACATAAAACCATTGCTAGAAAAAGAAAGCATCTTTGGTCTAGACCTATATTCAGTCGGACTCGGCGAAAAAATCGAAGGATTTTTCCTTGAAATGTTAGCCGGTCCCGGAGCAGTAAGAAATACACTAGAAAAATATTTATAAAATAAAAAAATACATCAAAACAGCCCATTGCGATTTCAATTATGCAATGGGCTGTTTTTTTGTTAAAGCAATAATAGTTATTTTTAAAAAATGACAAAATAAATATTGACAAATATGTTTTTAGGGTGTATTATTTAGAAGTAATAAAATATGTACTATCATAAAAATAACAATTGTGTTTAATAATGAAAAAGCTCATTATGATGTTGGCGCATCACTTTGAGCTGATAGGCATCGCCCATTCTTTAGAAATTTAGTATAGCATATTTATCGCTATAATTCAAATGTTTGGTGTCAATCTCATTAATTTGGATGGAGGTTGAAAAACACAAATTTGATAGCATGTTTAAACCAACTTTGAAGAAAGCGAGGAACTATATGATAATTTCACAGAAAAGAATTAATGGAGTATCAAAATTTAAAAATATCAATAAGGGGCAAAAGGTAAGAGTTATTTTACGTAAACCAGAGGACAAGATTCTCGAAAGCATAGGTTTTGGAAAAGAAAAATCATTTGGCGATACAATTCTTCCGAATGTAATAGGACCAGCATCAAGATTAAATGCTGAAGGTAAGTTTATTACTCATAAAGACAAAGAAAAAGAAGATTATACTGTTATGCGTGAATGGACATATCAACAATTTTGCGGGCGAGGAGAAACTAGAGAAGTTACTGACTCTGTATGTGACACTCGTAAAAGGTATCAAAGAACATTGATACCACCAAAGGCAGTAGAATTAACAATTGAGGAATTTGAGGGGGATATGGTTTTAGTTGCACCAGAATTAACATTTGGTTCAGATAATGAAGCAATCATAATCACAGTAAATGTTATCCTAGAGTATTTCGGCTTTTGTGAAGTTTTAATTGATGGAATGAAATCAGCAATTAAAGGTGAAATAAAAAGATTAAACTGGGATATTTTACCTAAAGGTGATTATCCTTGGGATGTGCAAAAACAAAGAATTGAACCTTTTTTAAAAAAAGCGAAAGGAAATAATCGAAAAGTTATTGATAAAAGACAAGAGACCATTAATAGTTATCAACCGGATTTCACTGCAATTGGCAGTGGAGGCTTTTCGGGATATTTAATTCATGGGTTTACCAATAAATCTTTATATGTTCTTGAAAGTGTTCAAGTCAATAATGCTACCTATATATTATCAAAAGATTGGAAAGAAATATCTAAGCTAACAAAAGCAGAGATAATTAGAGATAGCTTGCATGAGCATCGTGTGATTCATAATAAAGATTGGTATATGGCAATGAGTAAATACCTGAAAAGAGAAAGTTAGGAGAAAACTATGAATATTTGTCATGTGGAGATCAATTCTCTACATGACAAATACTATAAATGGAGGCGATATGATGAAGAGATTAAACGAATTATTCACAATAAGCTCTGGAGTTGTTTTCAAAAGACTTGAAGCTCCACCAGGTACATCAGGGCATGAGTATAAAATAATTACATTAAAAAGTATTAATGATCTAGGATATTTGGAGATTGAATACTTTGATGAGTTTAAAAGTAAAAAGGAAATAATAGGAAAACATATTGCTCAAATAGGAGATATAATTGTTCGATTAAGCTATCCATATACAGCAGTAAATATAGATAAAGAAGCACAAGGAGCCATTATACCATCATTATTTGCAATATTGCGTCCAAAGGGGAAAAAGGTAATATCGGAATATGCTTCAATATTTTTGAACAGTGATTATATGAAAAAACAATATAATAGAGATGCTAGTGGATCTGCGCTTCAAATGATAAAAATGTCTGCATTGAAAAACTATGAAGTGATTACACCTACTTTAGAAAGACAAAAGTCGATTATTGAAATTAGTAAATTATCAATAAAAGAATTGCATTTGATAGAAGCATTATTAGAACAAAAGAAATTATACCATAAAGGTATTTTTCAAGAATTAATCAAATTGGAGGGATAACTTGAGTGATTTAAAAGAATATCAAGAGAAAATTTTTGAAGAAATTAAACATATCAATGAATACGAAGAAGAATTCTGGTATGCGAGAGAGTTACAGAAAGTCTTAAAATATAAAGAATGGCGAAATTTCAAACTTGTTATCGGTAAAGCAATTCAAGCATGTGAAAATAGCCAAAATAGGGCACTTGATCATTTTGTTGACGTCAACAAAACGATACCTATGCCAAAAGATGCAACAAAAGAAATTGAAGATATCATGCTATCAAGATATGCTTGCTATCTCATTGTACAAAATGGCGATTCTAGAAAGCAAGTCATTGCACTTGGACAGACATATTTTGCAGTTAAGACGAGACAGCAAGAATTGATTGATGATTATGATCAGTTGTCGGAAGATCAGAAACGCTTCGCCATTCGTAATGAAATGATTAATCATAACAAATCATTAGCAGAAGCTGCGGATGTGGCTGGTGTAAAAACGCCAATTGATTATGCTATATTTCAAAATCATGGCTATATGGGATTATATGGTGGGTTAAAAGCAAAAGACATACATAATAAGAAAGGTCTTAAGAAAAGTCAAAAAATCTTGGACCATATGGGTAGTACTGAATTAGCAGCGAATCTCTTTAGAGCAACACAAACAGACGAAAAATTAAGAAGAGATCAGGTCAAGGGCAAGAATGAAGCCAATAAAACCCATTATGAAGTAGGAAGAACCGTCAGAAAAACCATTGAAGAACTAGGCGGTACAATGCCGGAAGAATTGCCAACACCAGAGAAGAGTATAAAAGCTATAGAAAAAGAATTGAATGATAAAAAGAAATTGGAGGATGAATAATGGTGATTAAAAAATTATCTCAAGATCAAGTTAATGGTACATTATGGAGAGCATGTGACACCTTCAGAGGAAAGATTGATCCAGCAATTTACAAAGATTATGTTCTAGTAATGCTGTTCATAAAATATGTTAGTGATATATACAAAGAGCACAAAGAACAAATGATGGAACGTTATGATGGTGACGCAGAAATGGTTGAAAGACAAATGCGCTATGAGCGATTTGTCTTAGATGAAAGATCTACTTTTGACTATATCTATGATAAGCGAAACCAAGCCAATGTAGGTGAAATAATTAATATGGCTCTAGAGCAAGTTGAAGAAGAGAATAAGACCAAGCTTAGAGGTGTATTTAAGAATATTGATTTTAATTCAGAAGCTATTCTAGGTAGTACAAAAGAACGTAATACTATGTTGAAAAATTTTTTGGAAGACTTCAAAGATCTCGACCTTAGACCATCAAGACTTATTGGTGAAGATATTATTGGTAATGCTTATGAATATATGATAGGTAACTTTGCATCCGATGCAGGGAAAAAAGGCGGTGAATTCTTTACGCCTTCAGAAGTGTCAGAACTTTTATCAAGACTTGTGAAGCCGGAAGAGAATGATCGTATCTATGATCCGACTTGTGGTTCGGGTTCCTTGTTGATAAAAGCCTTTAATAAAGTGCCAAATGGTAAAGCGCAAATATATGGACAAGAAAGAAATGGCCAGACCCACTCTCTTTGTAGAATGAATATGTTCTTACATAAAATTGATGATGCAAAGATTGAATGGGGTGATACCTTAGCCAATCCAAAGCATTTAGAAAATGACAAATTGATGAAGTTCCAAGTAGTGGTTGCTAATCCGCCATTTTCATTGGACAAATGGGCGTCAGGGTTTGCAGGTGAAGGTAATGATAAAGCTTTCAAAATGGAAGAAAACTTAGATCCATATAAAAGGTTTGCATGGGGGATACCACCTAAATCAAAAGGAGACTTTGCCTTTGTATTACATATGTTACATTCTTTGTCAGAAGGTGGACGTATGGGGGTTGTGTTGCCACACGGCGTACTTTTTAGAGGTGCAGCAGAAGGAAAGATTAGACAACAGATTATTGATATGAATCTTTTGGATGCCGTTATTGGATTACCGGCTAACTTATTCTTTGGAACTGGTATACCAGCATGTATTCTTGTGTTTAAACAGAATAGAGATAAAAAAGATGTTTTATTTATAGATGCATCTGGTGATAATTGTTATGAAAAAGGTAAGAATCAAAATAAACTACGTGAAGAAGATATTCAACGAATTGTAGAGGCATATGATAGGTATAAAACTGAAGATAAATTCACTTATGTAGCTTCATTTGATGAAGTTAAGGAAAATGATTATAACCTTAATATACCAAGATATGTTGATACCTTTGAAGAAGAAGAGCTGGTAGATATGGAAGAAGTAGCGGAGAATATTGCTAGCATCAAAGAAGAACTTGCTGAAGTTGAAGTTCAGATGGCTAAGTATTTAAAAGAACTTGGATTATAGGGGGTAATTACGTGAATGATGAATTGAGTACAAAAGTTCAAGATTATTTAAATGGTAGTATTCCAAAGAGTTATAAAAAAAGTAAAGCGGGTGTCTATCCGGAAAAATGGAAAGTTTTAGAGCTGGGTAAAGTTCTCATGCGAGTGAGAAAACCTGTTAAAGTTAAAATGGATGAAGTATATAAGCAAATAGGGATAAGATCACATGGGAGAGGTATATTTTATAAAGAAGCTGTAAGTGGGGAAAAATTAGGTAATAAGTCGGTTTTTTGGATAGAGCCAGATTGTTTTATTGTGAATATAGTTTTTGCATGGGAAATGGCAATAGGAAAAACAACGAAATGTGAAGATGGAATGATAGCATCACATAGATTCCCGATGTACAAACCAAAAAACAATGAAATTGATATTGATTATTTAACATATTATTTTAAATCTAATAGAGGAAAGTACCTATTAGAGCTTGCATCCCCTGGTGGAGCTGGTAGAAACAAAACTTTGGGACAAACAGAATTTATGAAGTTGAAGGTTCCGTTACCATCATTAGAAGAACAACGTAAAATTTCTTCCATTCTTTCAACTTGGGATAAGGCGATTGAATACAAGGAGAGATATTTTGAAGAAAAGATAAAGCAAAAGACAGGAATTATGCAAAGACTATTAGCTGGAAAATTTAGATTACAAGATTTTGATGAGAAATGGAAATTATGTCAAATAAAAGATTTATTAGACTATGAACAACCAACTCAATATATTGTGGAAAATTTAGTGGAGTTTGATAAAGAAAAAATACCGGTTTTGACAGCAAATAAATCGTTTGTTCTTGGATCCACTAATGATGAAGAAGGAATCTTTGATAAATTGCCAGTCATTATTTTTGATGATTTTACAACGGCGATTAAATTTGTCGATTTTAGATTCAAAGTAAAGTCATCAGCTATAAAAATACTTTCAACAAAAAAGGAGAAAGTAAATTTAAAATATATTTTTGAGGTACTTCAGATACTGCATCTGCCTAAAGGTAATCATAAGAGATATTATATTTCAGAAGTACAGAACATGAATGTTGAATTACCTTCAGCTGAAGAACAAATCGCTATTGTTAATATCTCTCAAACTATTGACAAAGAGATCAAATTACTTGAAAAAGAACTATTTGAGTTAAGACAGCAAAAAAAGGGCTTAATGCAGCTCCTATTAACCGGTATTGTAAGAGTAAATACAGACTAAATTTGATATAGAAAAGAGGGGAGACTATGAGTACTGCATACGATGAAATAAATATTTCGCAGATACCAGCATTAGAGGTTCTTGAAAGAATTGGCTACATAATTATTCCGCCGGAACAAGCTGAAAAAATGCGTGGTAATCTATACAATGTCATTCTTAAAGAAGTGCTTTACGAGCGGTTAAATGAAATTAATGGCTTTGAGTACAGAGGGCAATTATATAAATTTTCAGAGAAGAACATTCAACAAGCACTTTTAGATATTGATGAAGCATTAACAGATGGTTTGATTAAGACCAATGAAAAAATTTTTGATTCCTTGGTCTATGGAAGAAGTTACCCGGAAAATCTTTCGGAAATGGACGGCACCAAGTCCTTTAATCTGAACTATATTGATTGGGAACATCCTGAAAATAATGTATATCATGTGGTAGAAGAGTTTTCCGTTGAACGTGAAGGTGGTCAAGGGATGATCCGTCCGGATATTGTTACTTTTATTAATGGTATTCCTTTTGGCGTCATCGAATGTAAGAAAGCGAGTATCTCCATTGCACAAGGGATCAGTCAGATGCTTAGAAACCAAGGCAAAGAATACAGTCCACAGCTTTTTAAGTTCGTTCAGGTGGTTATGTCCACCAATAAAAATGAGACACAGTATGCTACGACTGGAACACCTAAGAAGTTCTGGTCCGTGTGGAAAGAAGACCTTGAATCAGATGAATACAAGTGGTTTAAAGATACACTAGAAAAAACTGTTGTTGCTAGGATCCCAACCATACAAGATCAGAATATTATTTCAATATTTCATCCAAAGCGTATTATAGACATTATTCGTTTTTTCTCTATATATGATAAGAATGTGAAAAAGATTGCACGCTACCAACAGTATTTTGCCATTAAAGAGATTATTAAAACTATTGAGGAGCTTGATAAGAATTTTAACCGTCAATCAGGTGTCATTTGGCATACACAAGGTTCAGGAAAATCCCTAACGATGGTCATGCTTGCAAGAGTTATTTTATCAGAGTTAGCAGATTCACATCCTCAAGTCTTAGTCATTACGGATAGGGTAGAGTTGGATAGTCAGATTCACCAGACGTTTAATCATTCCAGGTTACGAGCAGAGAAGGCAACTAGTGGGAGAAATCTTGTGGAATTAATTAATAGCAATGGAGCGGATATTATAACGTCATTGGTCCATAAGTTTGATACAGCATCAAAACATCAAGAACCGATAAAATCAAGAAATATTTTTGTGTTGATCGATGAGTCTCATAGAACACAGTATGGTGAACTTCATATTAAGATGAAAAAAGTATTTCCTAATGCCTGTTATTTGGGATTTACCGGGACGCCGCTGATGAAAAAAGATAAAAGCACCATGAATAAATTTGGTAGTCGTTTGATTCATAAGTATACCATTAAAGATGGTGTTGAAGATGGTGCCATTGTTCCTTTACTTTATGAAGGTAGACTAGTAGAACAGACTGTCAATCGAAATGCTATAGACAGACGTATTGAAATGATTACAAGAAATCTTGATGAGAAGCAAGCGGAAGAATTAAAAAACAAATGGTCTAGATTTGAAATGATTGCTTCATCTGAACAAAGAATTCGTTTGATTGCAGATGATATCTACACCCATTACACCAAGTTCTATAAAAACTCATACGCGAAAGCCATGTTAGCAACTGCTTCCAAGTTTGATGCCATAAGATATAAAGACGCATTTGATGAATACGGAGATCTAAAGACAGCCATAGTTGTTTCGCCACCGGATCAACGTGAAGGTTATGACGAAGTAGACGAGGAACCGAAAGATCGTGTACTTAAGTCTTGGAATAAAATGATGGAAGCTTATAGTGATCCTGCAAAGTATGAAGAACACATCAAGAGTGAATTTATTGATGGTGATGACCTTGAAATGATCATTGTAGTAGATAAGTTATTAACTGGATTTGATGCACCAAGAGCTTCTGTTCTTTATGTAGACAAGCCGATGAAAGAACATACATTATTACAAGCCATTGCAAGAGTTAATCGACTTTATGAAGGTAAAGACTTTGGTCTCATTATTGATTACAGAGGACTTATTGAAGAACTGGATTCAGCGATGAGAATGTACTCTGGAGCTGGTCTTGAAAACTTTGATGGTAAGGATCTTGAAGGTGCTTTAGTTGATGTTATTAGCATTGTTGGAAAGCTAAGAGAAGCCTATTCTAATGTCGTAGCTATATTTAAGAGCGTTAAGAATAAAGAGGACAAAGAAGAATTTGAGGTCTTGCTAGCGGAAGAAGCCCTTCGTAATGATTTTTATTATGAGCTAAGCCAATTTGGTAAATACTTTGGGGTTGCACTAGAATCAGAACATGTTTACAATGCTCTTGGCGAAGAAGATATTAAGTTATATAAACGTGAGCTAAAATTCTATCAAGAGCTAAGAGCATCAGTAAAACTTAGGTATTCAGACACTATAGATCATAAAGAATATGAAGCTAAGATGAGAAATCTGATGGACATATATATTGCAGCTGAAGACATAATTCAGATTACAGCACCAGTGGATATTCTTAATGAGAAAGAATTTGAAGATGAGTTAATGCGTTTAGGATCTCCGAGATCTAAGGCAGATGCCATTCGAACAAGAATGACTAAGCGTATTAGTGAGAAATGGGATGAGAATCCAGCCTACTATAAAAAGTTCTCAGAGCGTATTGAAAAGATCATTGCAGAATACAAGAATAAGAGGATTTCAGAAGCTGAATACTTAGATAAGATGAGAGAGGTAATGAATAACTTTAGAAAAGGTTATTCCGGAACAAATTACCCTGATAAAATTAAGAATAAACCACATGCCCAAGCTTTTTATGGTGTTATCAAAGAAGTGTTAGAAGATACATCTTATCAAGAAGCTGCGTATACCGATAGAGCAGCAGAGGAAACTGCAATATATGGTTATGAGAATATCCTAGCAACGGTTGCGTCAGATATTGCTCTTGTAATTGAAAAGCACAGAAAAGTTGATTGGTATGATAATTCAGATGTTCACAAGTTAATAACTAAGGAGATTGATGATTTACTTTATGAAGTGAAGAAAAAATATTTTCCAAGTATGACTTTCAAACAAATTGATGCCATGATTGAGAATATTAAAACCGTAGCTCTTAGAAGATATTAGGTGATTAATATGGAAAAACATAGTATTATTTATGGTAGCAAAATCATTGAATTTGAATTAGAAAGAAAAAAGGTTAAGAACATTAACCTAAATGTAAGGCCGAATATGAGTATCATCGTATCAGCAAGTGAACAGGTGCCACTTGATTACATTTTAGATTTTGTTAAATCAAAAGCACCCTGGATTCTTAAAAACGTTGGATATTTTAAAGATGTACAACCTGAACATACTGAAAAGAAAGTATATCTTAGTGGTGAGACATTTAAATATCTAGGTAAACAATATCGACTAAAGGTTTCAGAAACTGATGAAAAAGAAGGTGTCAAATACTTTCGTGGATATATTTATCTATCCGTTAATAACAAAGAAGCCTATAACAAAAAGGAAAAGTTGATACAAGAGTGGTATCGAATAAAGGCCACTGAGAAATTTCAAGAAAGTATAGAGCGAATGTTTCCATTCGTTGAAAAGTACGGCATTGTTAAACCGAAGGTACTAGTTAGAACCATGAAAGCAAGGTGGGGATCATGCGCCCCTGAAAAGGAATATATCATGCTCAATAGCGAGTTGATAAAGGCGCCTAAACTATGCATTGATTATGTCGTATTACATGAGCTGGTTCACTTTAGATATAGAAATCATGACAGTGATTTTTATGACTTTATGACAGCCTTGATGCCGGATTGGAAGCAAAGAAAAGAAATACTTGATGAAGAAGTTGTAAGGGAGTTGTAGACATTTACAATTTTCCGGCACTGATTATAACTGGGTTGTAAAAGGAGAAAAAATGGCTGAAATAAAATATGATATAAAAGAAACAATTGGAATACTTTCAGAAAATAGTAAAGGCTGGACAAAGGAACTAAACTTAATCAGCTGGAATGACAGAGAACCAAAGTATGATTTAAGAGATTGGGCACCTGAACATGAGAAGATGGGTAAAGGTTTAACGTTATCTTTGGATGAGCTGAAAGAACTTAAGAAGTTAATTGATAAAATGTCATTATAGGGGTGTTAAGAAGTATTTAGAAGAAATATAATTTCACGTTATACAGAAAAAGTAGGTGCATCACGTCACATGGGAACCCCGGTCCTGGTATTCTTTGGGACTATCTTGCTGAATCGAACAGATTTAGTTAGATAGTCCCGAAGAGACTAGGACCGGCACTCCCACGATGCGATGCACCTACTTTTTCGTATATTATGCTGAAATTCTATTTTCGTATTCTATTTAAATTTTAATTGAATATTAAGAAACAATAAGACTTTATTCGTTATAATAAAGACTGTGCTTAATGAATAGAAGGATGAAGAGGAATGAGAAGGAGTCTGTTATGCAAAGAAAAATTATTTTTCAAGTGGTGTTTTTAGCTATGCTTCTCGTAATGATAACGGGATGTCAGAAGAAGGAAGCAAATCTTGAAGTGGATGTAGAGATTGGTTATGATCAAGTGGTCAAAATTTCAGAAGGTAATCCATTAAGTTTAACCATGAAAAACTTAGGGGAAGCAGTCGAGGGTGAGATTCAGATTGATATTGCAACCGATGGACAAGAGCAAATTGTTCTTGCAGTACCTTTTGATATTAGCCAAGGTGCAGAAAAAGTGTTTGACCTTCATATACCGATATATACTGTACAGAAAAAGTTTCCCATTCGAATTGTTGTCGAAAATGCGACTGTCTATGAAGACGAGGTAACCGTGCGACAATTTTTATCACCGGAACGTGCAGTTGTCGGTGTGATTACAGACCAACCGGACCAATATCGTTTTTTTAATCAGATGGAGTTATCTCCCCATATTCGAGATGAAGAACGCCATGCTTATGAACGAGCTACTGTAGAGCAAGCAGCGATACCAGCCGAGTCGGTGCATCCACATATCATTTATTTTGATTCAGTACAAGCATTTAACGATAAAGAAGCTCTATCCTTTTTTGATTACATATATATGGGAAATACAAGTAACTTAGGTTTTAGTCAAGAGATTGAAACAAATGTTATTCATTGGATACAAGAAGGCAATACTTTTTTTATTGAAACAGGTGCAAACTATCAACGGTCCATGAATCAACTTCCGGAATCTCTAAAACAGGTCAATTTTTCTGAAGTGCGTGAAGAAACCTTGGATTTTACCGGTTCTGATTTGCCTTTTGTTGGCCAAGCAAATTTGGCCTATGGAGACATGTTACGTCAAGATATAAGCCTTATTCAGGAAAATGATAAGGTTTTAGGCTATGCAGAACGTCTTGGTGCAGGTCGTTTGATTACTTTAAGTGTGGATTTAAGTGCCAAGCCGATAGCAACGTGGAACGCGGAGGGGCTACTTTTATCCCATTTGATGAATCTATTAGACGTAAAAGCAGAGATGATACAAGGTCAAATGGATTATTATGGGAATAATTCCTATCAATTACGCTATATTCCCATGGAAAAACAACCACCGTATGGGTTGATGGCTTTAATTCTAGGGATCTATAGTATTCTTGTCGGACCGATTACCTATTACGTATTAAAACGGAAAGACCGACGTGATTTGATGTGGATTGCGGTTCCGGCAATGGCTATTACATGTGTGACCCTTATTTATCTCCTTGGTTTTATGACACGCTATGACAAGCCCATCAGCAATAGCATATCCGAAATCAACTATCATCAGGGCCAACACTTCTTAGAAATCAACAGTGAAATTGCCCTGTTCAATAATAACAATAATCAAATGACCGTTTCTTGGGATTCAGATGAAAGCTTTATGATTACGTCATTAAATAATTCAAACTACTATGGAGAAACTCGTGAAAATAAACAAACAAAAGGAAAACTTTTTTTAGGAACAAGAGCCTATTATGAATCTTATGATACAACACTTTGGGAGCCGACCTATGCAACAGGTAAAAAGATTGTGCCCATTGAAAAACAAGAAATTGACGAGACTGCCCAAATTGGTATCTTTGACGAACGTGTTGAATTTACAGTCACCAATCCGACGCCGATACGCTTAGAATATACAGTGGCTGTATGGGGCGATCAACTTTATGAAATCGGAACCCTTGAGCCCTATGGTCAGAAAACAATATCCGGCCAAGGCCAAAAAGATGTGTATCAGTATCTTGAACAAACCTATCAAATGAGTCAGTTTTATCAAAATCCAGGAGCTTATTCATCCCAACTGCGCAATGATGTGTCCTTTTTAGAAGAACATTTATATCGAACGTATGAGAAAAATAGAAATATCTCGACAGACCAAATGGTTCTCATTGGTCTCAACAAGGACGAAGTTGGATATGCCATACAGATTAATGACAAAGACCTTGAGGAGTATTCACGAAATATTGTGGCCTTGAATGTGGATTATCACTTTGATTTTGGAGATCAAGTAGATTTACCTTATGGATTTTTTCAGGCAAGTATTGACGTGGAACGCCATGGCTACATAGAAGAAGCTTATAGTTATATGGATGGTCAATATGAAACCATCGACTTATATGAAGCAGAAAAAGTCTATTATACATGGCAATTGCCGGATGGACTTTCTGCAGATAAGGTCAAACTAAAGCTGGAAGAACTGTATACAAATGAAGCCTATTATAACAAATTAAGGAACAATTTAGGCCAGACTTCGTCTAAAGGGGAAGCGGTGGATATTTTAATTAAGAATATGCAAACACAGGAGTGGGAGCCTATTGAGGCTTCTGTAGATACGGTTGACCTTGATGTATCGAAGTACCTATCAACAGACAATGAAGTATCTGTCTGTTATGATATGACCGGTCTAAATCGCATGAGTCGAGATTATATCATGATAGTGCCGGGCATTGGTATAGAAGGAGGTGTTGTCAATGATTAAGGTAGAGAACTTAAAAAAATGTTATGGGAGCTTTACCGCGGTTGATGACTTATCCTTTCACATTGAAAAAGGCGAAATATTTGGCTTTGTCGGTTCGAACGGAGCGGGTAAAACGACAACAATGAAGATTGCGGCAGGTTTAATGGAACCGACAGCAGGCACCATATATATTGATGGACTAGATATCAAGAAAAACCGAAATGAAGCAAAGAAAAAACTTGGCTATATGCCGGATTTTTTTGGTGTCTATGATGATTTAAAGGTTATAGAGTATATGAATTTTTACTGTGGGATCCATGGAATCCCTCCAAAAAAAAGAGATAGCATTATACAACCCTTAATTGAGCTTGTAAACCTTGAGGATAAAAAAGAATTTTATGTCGATGCCTTATCTAGAGGAATGAAACAGCGATTATGCTTAGCAAGAGCTTTAATACATGATCCGGAAGTGCTTATTTTAGATGAACCGGCATCAGGATTAGACCCACGTGCGCGCGTCGAATTTCGCCAGATTTTATTTACCCTGCGTGAGATGAAAAAGACCGTTCTTATTAGTTCGCATATATTATTGGAGCTTGCAGAGATTTGCACCACAATCGGTATTATCAATCGAGGAAAAATGGTGGTCAAAGGGAGTGTGTCAGACATCCAGAAGCAGTTATCCCATTTGAACAGGATTAAGCTTAAGGTCGTATCCGATTTGGACGCAACTGTTTTGCGATTAAAAGAGTATCCAAACATAAGTAATATCAATATAGTCAATGGATGCATTGAATTTTCCTACAGTGGAAGTGATGAGGATAAATCGATTCTGCTTCGACGTCTTGTTGAAGAAAAACTACCCATATATCACTTTGAAGAAGCGGGTGGAAGTTTAGAATCCATCTTTATGCAGTTAACTGAGGAGGTACAAGATGCTTAATCCCATATTAGAACGAGAACTAAAAACACGGATGCGAACATGGAAAACGCCCATATTATTGACCGTCTATTTACTTCTTATCGGAATGATTCTTACCTTGATTTTATTATCCTCAAATGTAACCTATGGGTATCGTTCACAAGGATTTGATCCCAGTATTATATCTACAGTGTATGATGTATTAGTCATTTTTCAGATGATTCTTCTGATGTTGATTATCCCTGTATTTACAGCAACGGCAATCTCGGGTGAACGGGAACGACAGACATTAGATTTAATGCTTTGTACGGATATATCCCCTTGGAAAATTCTCTTTGGTAAGATTAGCGCGGCCTTAACATTTATTTTACTGATCATCTTTGCATCAATACCCTTTATCAGTATTATTATGTTGTTTGGCGGGGTATCTATATTTGATATTTTAAAGGTTGTTCTCTATTATATGGCTGCCGCCTTTATGCTATCAACAGTGGGCATTTTTGCAACCACACATTTTAAGCGAAATATTACAGCGATTATGATGAGCTATGTTATTTTGGGTTTTATATATTTCATACCGGTCGTTCTTATGATTATAATCTCGATTGTTACACAGGTTGCCAATATGCAAGGACTCAATGACTTTTTTGAAAAATATGTTTATGAAATTGTTGCCATACTTTTTGGAGCGAATCCTGGCTTTGGCTTATTATCCTTATTAAACAATGATCCATTTGAGATTGCATATTTGATGATTAGTCGCCAAACCTTTTTATCACAGTTACCAACCTGGGTCATATCCCTTGTTTATTTTGCAATCATTAGTAGCATTGCTTTGCTGCTATCTAAACGTAAGCTATCAAAGAGGTGATTAGATGCTTGCTAAAAAAATAAAAGCATATATACGTCCCATTCGTAGAAAGCTATTTTTTGAACGCGTGATTAAGGTGTTTAGTTGGCTTCTTGTGACCGGACTCGCTGTGAGTTTAGCGGTCACGATTGTAAGCCGCTTTATAGCTATTCCATACTTAATACGATGGATAAGCTACATTGGCTTAGGGACCTTATCATTAACCCTATTTTGGAGCTTCTGGTTGTACCCGTCGCTTGCTGTGGGTGTTAAACTGACAGACCATTTAGGCATGAAAGAGCGCTTAATGACAGCCTTGGAATTTGAAGGTGTGGATGAAGAGAGTACTCGGATTCAACGGGAAGATACCCTTCGTCGCATTGAAAATGTAGAGAGTCGTCCGACCTATTCCATGTCCTTTCATCGTCGCCCATGGATGATTAGTGGTATCTTGCTTCTTTGTGTGTTTGGCGTGGCCATGATTCAAACCGAAAAATCGGACCAGGCCAGAAGTATTGAGGCGCTACAGGAAAAAATTGCCCAAGAGACACCATGGATTGAAGAAAAGTTAGAAGACGACCTTCTTGAAGAGCTTTCAGACCAAGAAAATCAGGAATTGTTAGCCAAGGAAAAGGCTATTGACGATATTTTAGAAGCCTTAAAAGAAAATATAGAAAAGGCAAAAACAGAAGAAGAAGCCTTGAAAGAACTGGCAATGGCTAAAAACGCATTAAAGGATATTGAAGAAGAACTTATGGAAGCCATTGAAGCGCTAAGTATGGACGAGATGAGTGACCTGACTGAGACCCAAGCCAGTGAAATGATGGAAGCCATGGGTGCAACATTTTCTGAGATGGAAGCGTCGATTAATTCCAGTGGTCAAACTCTTGCGACAAAACCTAGCATCAGCCAGATGGCTTTTGCCGGTGAACCAGGTATGGGAACAGAAGCGGGAGAAAATAGCGAAGGGATGGCGGGCGCTGGTATGAACCCGGCTGAAGGTGAAAGCCAAGGAGAAGGGCCAGGCCAAGGTCAAGGAGAAGGCCAAGGGACCGGATCCTCGCCAACAGGTTCAACGAATGAAGCTGAGGAATTACAAGAAGGTGCTAGCCCTCAAGGTGGTCATCATGACGGTGCAGACCCCAAAGAAGGTCTGTATGAATCCCTGTATCCTCCGGAACGCTTAGGTGGAGAGACTGACCCAAGCTTTATTCAAGGAGACAATCAAAAAGAAGGCGAACGGACATATAGCGAAGTACAAGGCATGCCCTCAGAAGCTGGTGAGTTTGTGCCTTATTCAGAGATATTGAGTCAATACAGTAATGACGCATCTATGCGTATCGATCAAGTTCAGGTTCCGCCGATTATGCGAAATTTGGTAAAAGACTATTTTTCGAGTTTAAACGAATAGAAGGAGTAGAGGATGATTGAATTAGAGCAAGTAAGTGAATGGAGCAACCGAATTATTAGCCAAGTATCAGCACATATTATTGGGCAAGAAGAATTGATTGAAGATACGGTGATTTGTTTAATGGCCGGAGGAAATCTCTTATTAGAAGGTGTTCCGGGCTTGGGAAAGACACGACTGGTGTCCGTTTTGGGTCAGGTCCTTGGTCTAGAATTTAAGCGTATTCAGTTTACCCCGGATTTAATGCCGGCAGACATTACAGGAACCAACATATACAATCGCGACCGTAATCTGTTTGAATTTCAACAAGGTCCGGTGTTTTCAAATATTGTTTTAGCCGATGAAATTAACCGTGCAACCCCTAAAACACAAGCAGCCATGCTTGAAGCCATGCAGGAAAAAACAGTAACGGTTGCAGGGCAAACCTATATATTGCCAAAGCCTTATCTCGTTATGGCAACACAGAATCCGATTGAACAAGAAGGAACCTATCCTTTGCCGGAAGCTCAGATGGACCGTTTTATGTTTAAGCTAAATGTCTTGTTTCCAAGGGCAAAAGATCTAGCGGCGATTGTCAATCTGACCACAGGTGATCATGAACCCCAGGTTCAAACAGTAACAAATAGTGAAGAATTGATTGAAATACAACATATTGTTAAAACGGTGCCTGTGGCTCAAGCGGTATTGGATTACGCAATGCGTCTCATTGTCGCGAGCCATCCAGATCAAGATATAGCGCCGGATATTATTCGTAAGTATGTGATTGCCGGAGCAAGTCCGAGAGGGGCCCAAGGCATTATAAACGCGGCTAGAGTACGTGCATTGATAAAAGGACGTTATAATGTATCCTTTGAAGATATTAAAAGCATGGCAGAGCCAATTTTGCGTCATCGATTAACCTTAAACTTTGAAGCCGTGAGTGATGGTGTAACCGTTGAGCATATTATTCGAGAACTTGTAGGGGTGATTAAGGAATAATGGCAAAAGTAATTGATTCAGCATTCATGAATTTAGTTCAGCGGGTTCCTATGCATATCGAGCTAAAGCTTAAGAATAACCAGTTTGGATTCAAACGATCTTCCTCAAAAGGGAGTTCTGTGGAGTTTTCCGATTATCGTGAATATGTTCCGGGGGATGACTTTCGACGGATTGACTGGAATGCATTAGCTCGGTTTGAAAAAGTATTTATTAAACTGTTTATGGAAGAACAAGAATCCCCGGTAACGATTTTTAGTGATCAAAGTAAATCCATGAATTTTGGAAGGAAACGTGAAGTCGGCATCAAAACGGCAGCGACCTTTGCCTATGCCGCATTGGCGGAATATGACACCGTATCATCCATTACATTTAATGAAAAAATCGACCATTATCTCACCAATATTCGAGGAACAAAAGGCTTTACAAAAGTTGTAGAGCAACTTGAAAAAAAGGAATACATGGGCAATAGTCAACTTGAAAAAACAGTCTTTGCATGGCAAGCGCGATTTCGAAAAGGCATTACGGTGATTGTTTCGGATCTAATGTTTGATCATCAATTAGAACGTATTCTACCTATGTTACACTATCGCAAGCAAAAAGTTATCTTGTGCCATGTCTTATCTCGAGAAGAGATCGAACCTATGCTCGAAGTCAATGAACGCTTAATCGATAGTGAGACAAAGGAAGCTTATGATATTGATGCCGGTCTCGAGAGCAGTCAGATTTATGAAAAAGCCTATGAAAAATATATGCATGAAATTAAACGCCTTTGCAGTAAATATGGCGTGCACTATTTTCAACTTGTGGCGGAAGATGGGATTGAACCCTTGATACGACAAATGCTTCAAGTGAGAGAGTAAGTCAGTTGTGAAATGAGGAAATCATATGGGAATCAGTCAGACTTTAGGGCTCGCAGCCTTATTAGGCATTCCATTTATTGTTATTTTATATATGTTAAAACCCAAGCATCAAAACAGAGTGGTCGCCAGTACGTATCTTTGGCAACAGGTTTTTGATGAGATTGAATCTGCTTCAAAAATACATCGGTTGCGCAAAAGTATTTTGCTGTTTTTAGAAATTCTTGCCATGCTTTTAATCACGGCAATTTTATCCGGCGTGTTTCTAAAAAACGCCGGAAGCAGTCAGCATCATATTCTTGTTCTTGATGGTTCATTATCCATGCAATCAACAGATGTGAAGCCGACACGATTTGAAGAGGCGAAAAACCTGGCGGCAGATTACCTGAATCAGCTGGATGATGGTGCAATGGTATCGCTTCTTGTTTTGCGAGAAACACCGGAGATTTTGTTTCGTGAAGAAGAAGATCTTGCCTTGGTTCGTGATGGAATCCGTCAAGTCCAACCGAGTATGAACTACGTTGACAAGGCATTAGCTTATGAGACCATCCAAGCTTTATCGAGTGACCATGATTACGACTTAGCCTATTTTGGTGATGATGATTTTCAAGGTGCGCGATTGTTTCGTATTGGAAAAGATGAGCGTAATTTATCTCTGCATGGCTTGTCAATGACAGCCTATGAGAACAGTCTATCTGCTTTGACGGAAGTGGTGAATGATTCACCACAAGAAGAGACGGTTCCTGTGAGCTTATATGTGGATGACTTATATTTAACGACAAAAGAAGTGACGATTGCACCGAAAGGCTCAACACGGGTGTTTTTTGATAGTATTCCAAAGGAAACGAAAGTTTTAAAAGCGGTCATCGAAACATCCGACCGACTAGTATTAGATAATGAAGCCCATGGTGTAGTGACACCAAAGCTTAAATCCCGACTTGCTTATGTGAGTCAAGGCAATCTCTTTTTAGAAAAGATTATGGACTTACAAGACCAGGTCGAAGTGTATGAAATTGATGAAGTTGGCGTGGAAATGTTGACAGGATATGATCTCTATCTCTTTGATGGCATTTCACCGGAAAGATTACCAACAGATGGGAATATATTGATGATTGATCCACCGACAGAGGCGGTAACAGATTCGCTTTCTATTGGTTATATTGAAAATCCAATCTTTGAAGCAGCCAATCATCCAATTACCCATTTAATTGAAGAACCGGAGTTTAAAATTGCAGTAACACAAGTATTTGATATAGATCGTGACACAACAGAAAGGAAAGAAAGTATTTATGAAACAGAACATGGGACCATTGCGTATTCTTGGGAAAATGGTAGGAATCGTGGGGTTGTTTTCGGGTTTGATTTTCGTTATTCAGACCTACCTCTTGGGATAGAATATCCTATTTTAATGACCAACACATTTAACTACTTATTAAACCCATCAGCCCTTAGTAGTAGTCAAATATCCGTTGGTCAAGCCTTAGACATTGGGCTTTCTCCAGATACAGAAAAAGCATGGATAGAAACGCCCCAAGGGGGAACGTTTTCCCTATCCAATGAAAATAAGTACATAACATTTCGAGATGCCGATCAACTCGGTGTTTATACATTGAATCAACAAATTGGCGATGTGATAGAGACCGAATCTTTCGCTGTCAATACACCACAAAAAGAGACAATTACCTCAAATGCATCCGGTGAAAAGGGTGAACGACAGACCTATTATACAGGCAAGGATTTAAGCATATGGATAGGAACGCTCTTGATTATTGTTCTCTTGGTGGAATGGCTGATCTATAGTAGGAGGAAGCGATATGCACGTTAATATGACGACAATCACACCATTACTCCTCCTTGTTCCGGTAGGAATCATAATGGGACTTACATACTATCAAAAACATAAGCGGACCAAACGATTACAGGTTTTATGGTGGATGCGACTCTTAAGTATGCTTTTGATTATACTTAGTTTATGTGGCATGACTCTTGTGCAATCAGCCAAACACGATGGAACTATTTTTTTAGTGGACCGTTCTGAGAGTATGAATAACTATACGAATGACATGGAAACATTTATTCGCGAAGCGCTCAAAGATAAACCGGCCGATGATCTTGTCGGTATTGTAGCTTTTGCCAATGACAGTAAAATTGAAAAACCCTTGCGAGAACAAATTGAATTTAACGGCTTTCAGGTGCAATTGGATGATAGCTTTACTAATATTTATCAAGGCTTAGTACAAAGTCAGGTTGTCTTTGATCCGAATATTCGTAAACGTGTGGTGCTCTTAACCGATGGTTATGAAAATAATAGTGAAGCAGATAAGCAATTACGTGCACTTGCAGATAATGGAATACAAGTCGATGTCGTTTCCTTTGAGCGACCGAATCAACAAGAAGTACAAGTGGATGATATTTCGCTACCGAAAAGTGCGGAGAAAAATCAGATGATTCAAGTTGAAGCTAGTATTTTGAGTACCCATGCAACAAGGACCGAGTTGCAAATCTATCTTAACGGGCAACTAAAATCAACAGAGACAATTGAGCTAAAAGCAGGTGAAAATAAGTTTACCTTTATCGATGAAATGACAGAAAGCGGTTTGGTTGATTATACAATTGAAGTGATTCCGACCGGAGATACCTATATTGAAAACAATAAACGTTCAGCCTATGTGATTGTCAATGATTTGCCGACTGTTCTCTTGGTACAAGATACAAATAAAGAAGGTGAAAACTATATGCGACTATTAAAAGATACGGCCCATATAGATTCTGTTGCACCTGAAGAAGTTCCCTTGGAATTAGAGAGCTTGCTTAAATATGATGCATTTATCTTAGCCGATATTTCTTTGGAAACACTCTCTCCAAGATTTGTTGAACAGCTTGATATACTTATACGCAATCAAGGAAAAGGGCTTCTTGTTTCAGGAGGAGATAACAGTTATGGATTAGGTGGATATTATGACACCTTATTAGAAGAGATGTTACCGGTACATGTGGATGTCAAATCCAAAGAAGAAAAACCCAACCTAGGCATGATCCTTGTTATTGATAAATCAGGAAGTATGTCTGCCGGTCAATATGGTGTATCTCAGATGGAACTTGCCAAAGAAGCGGCCATACGCTCGACAGAGATTTTAGAAGACAAAGATTATCTAGGTGTCATCGCTTTTGATGGTGAATTTAAGTGGGTGGTCAAGCCGGCGCCAATGGATGAAAAAGAAGACATGCAAGATGCTATTGCAACCCTTGTTCCCGGAGGTGGTACGTCCATTCGACCGGCACTCAATGCTGCAGTTGAGGCCTTAATTCCTTTAGATACGGCATTAAAACATATTATTCTCTTAACAGATGGACAAGCAGAAAACACGGGATATGAATCTATTATCACTACTATAAACGATGAAGAGATAACCTTGTCGACGGTTGCTGTTGGCTCTGGAGCTGATCAGAGGCTTTTATATGCATTAGCTGAAGCCGGTGGCGGAAGGTACTATGCAACCGATGTCTTTTCAGATATACCCTCGATTTTTACCAAAGAAGCCTTTATGGCGGGAAAAAAATATTTAAATAATGTATCCTTTCATCCGGACGTGATGAATTCTTCAACACTACTCGATGGAATCACAGGACTACCCACATTGGATGGGTATGTGGCTACACGGGAAAAATCCATGGCTAAAGTTGTTTTATCCGGTCCGGAACAAGATCCTATCTTAGCGACATGGCAGTACGGACTGGGTCGAACCATGGCATGGACATCTGATATGAAGGGTATGTGGACCGGACAATGGCTGAATTGGGAACAAAACAGAACATTGTGGAATAATAGCTTGGCGTGGTTAGTGCAACAACAAATCAATCAAGATTATTCTATACAAACGGACTATGCCAATGGACAGGGAAAGATTACCCTTGAAAACGTTACAGGAGAATCGGTTCAAGAGACAGAACTTTTCGGACAATTAACCAATCCGACAGGGGAGACAGAAGAAATCGAGTTCAAGGCAGTAGCACCCGGAACATACGAAGGTGTATTTCAACCGGACGGAGAAGGGGTTTATTTGGCCAATATCAGCTTAGAAGGCGATCAAGACTCGGAGCAACTTTTAGCCGGAGTGATTGTACCCTATTCGCCGGAATTCGACTTTTTTGATCAAAAACGATTGACACCGGAAAGTATGGTACAACAATCCGGGGGACGAATTATAGAAGATCCAAGTGATGTCTTTAATGGGGAATTGCCTCCGGTTGAAGCCAGTCAAGATGTGTCATCGATACTATTAATCATTGGAATGCTCTTGTTTTTAGGGGAATTATTTTTTAGGAAAGTACGTTTATTATGATTATCGACGATGAAAGCGCGGAATAACCGCGCGACGACGATTAATAAGTTTTCCCATAGAGGTTGCGATAATAATGCCGGCAGCAATACCAAGGGCAATCAGCAAGGATTCAAAGCCAACGTTTAATGCTTCTTGGTAATTGGCTTCAATAATTTTTAGCATAGAATAGTAGAGCCCATAACCAGGGACTAAAGGTATAATGCCGGGAATGATGAATGTCGTTGCCGGCATTTTCATCGTTCGTGCTAGGATTTCGCCAAGAAGACCTACGATAAGAGCCCCAATGAGAGCAGCTCCGATCGTTGAGTTTAAAGTTGTCAAGAAGTATGAATATCCAACCCAACCGAGAGCCCCGGCTACACCGGTATGAAGCAAGACACGTCTGGGGATATTAAAGATAAAACCGAAACCGATGACACACATGGTGGCAAAGATAAATGCCTTAATATACATAAAGACCTCCTAAGAGCAATAGATTTAACTGTAAAATAATACCAACACCGATGGCAATAGCAGCAGCAACGAGTAGTGCCTCACTGAGCTTTGACATGCCGGAAACGTAATCTCCATAGATTAGGTCTCGAATTGCGTTTGTAATGGCTACACCGGGCACGAGTGGCATAATACTGCCGATAATAATCATATCGATATTGGCTGTAAGACCAAAACGTGACAGAATACCGATAGACAAGAGGGCTAAGCTGGCATTGACTATACCACCAACTAAATTTTTCATAAAAGAGGACTTTGATCGGTTAGTCATCACGGTAGAAGAAACCATGACACCTAGACTGACCAGAAAAGCTGCAATAAATTCAAAAAAACTACCACCAAATAATAAGGTAAAAAAGCCTCCGGATAAACCGCCAAAAAAAATAACAAGCGGTGCACTAAAGCGTGGCGCATAACGAATTTTGTCTAATTGTTCTTTAGCGTCATCCGGTGTATATTTTCCGGCAACAAAATTTCTGGAAAAATCATTAATCATTCCAATGGCTTCAAGATCAATATGGATGTGGCGAATCCGTCGCACATAAGAGTAATCCCTTGTCTCATGATTATAGGAAACAAAAATACCGGTCGGTATCACAAAACTTTCAACATGAATATCTTGAGAGGCGCATATGCGATTGATGGTTTCTTCAACACGATAAGTCTCAGCGCCATTTTCAAGCATGATACGACCGGAATATATTGCGATTTCTAGAACTTGACGAATAGTGTCTTGCATCATGGAGCCTCCTTAAAAACGAATCTCTATATTTCTTGTTTCCAATATAGCACAAGTGTCAATAAAATTAAATGAAAAATTTGACTTATAGTTTACTCGAAGTAGTATAATGAGATTAAGCAAGAAAAACACAAGAGTATTTATAAAGGAGGATTTTGATGAAAACATTAACAGATGCGTATACGTTACATAATGGGATAGAGATCCCCTGTGTAGGATTTGGAACATGGCAAACACCGGATGATGAGATAGGTGTTGCAGCAGTAAAAAAAGCTTTAGAAGTCGGATACCGCCATATTGATACCGCTGCGGGGTATGGTAATGAGAGAAGCGTCGGTATCGCGCTTAAAGAAAGTGGAATACAACGGGAAGAAATTTTTGTAACGTCTAAACTTGATAATTCAGACCATGGATATGAAGCAACGGTAGAAGCCTTTGAGAAAACCATGAAAGAATTGGATATGGATTATCTTGACCTTTACCTTATCCACTGGCCCAATCCCATTAAATTTAGAGATCATTGGAAAGAAGCAAATGCCGGAAGCTGGAAAGCATTTGAAGAATTTTATAAAGCCGGTCGAATTAAAGCAATTGGTGTAAGTAATTTTAGACCACATCACATTGAAGCTTTATTGGAAACAGCAGAAATTAAACCTATGGTCAATCAAATCCGTTTGTGCCCAGGAGATATTCATAAAGAAACAGTTGAATATTGCAAAGAAAACGATATTTTACTTGAAGCCTATAGCCCCCTAGGTACGGGCCAAGTCTTTGATGTAGCACAGATGAAAGAACTTGCAAAGAAATATGATAAATCCATAGCTCAAATTTGTTTGCGTTGGAGCTTGCAAATGGGATACTTACCACTTCCAAAATCAGTTAAGCCCAACCATATCGAGGCAAATGCAGATATATTTGACTTCGAATTAAACGATGCTGATGTGGAAATGATGGCAAATCTGACGGATTGTTGTGGAAGAGCAAAAGATCCGGATGAAACCAATTTTTAATCATATAGTGTGAAAAATTTTGAAAAAGAGTTGCATGTGCAGCTCTTTTTTTCTTGACGAATAATATAAAATTCGATATAATGTTTGATATCAAACAGTTAGAAATCTAATCATGATTTTGACACTTAAAGAAATATAAGAAATGGAGAATAATATGTTAGAGAGGCGACTGGGCTTTGAACTACATTCGTTAAACAATCTCATTAAACGACGCGTTGAAAGTTCTGAATATTTTAGGCATGTTCAAGAGATGACAGGAACAAATAGCTGGATTATTTCTTATCTAGCGAAACATCAAGATGCAGATATCTTTCAAAAAGATCTACAAGAACGTTTTTCAGTCACGCGTTCGACAGCATCAAAAGTACTCACGCTGATGGAACAAAAAAATTTAATTAAACGTGAAAGTGTTGCATCTGATGCACGATTAAAAAAAATAGTATTAACAGAAAAAGCGATTCAGATGTATGAAGCAATTGAATGTGAGATTGAATCCTTAGAAAAAGAGATGTTGAAGGGATTTTCAGAACAAGAATTACAAGAATTCTACCAATATATTGAACGAATGAAAGAAAATATAAGTTCTTAGAACAATGGAGGTAATATATAGTGTATAAACGAATACTCAAAAGTATCCGAGAATATAAGAAGGATACAATAAAAACACCGATTTTTGTTATGTTTGAAGTCATTATGGAAGTTCTGATTCCTTTTCTCATGGCGGATTTAATTGATTATGGTATTGATGCCGGTCAAATGTCTGTTGTGGTTAAAATGGGGGTGGCTTTACTGATCTCAGCTTTTATTTCCCTTGTTTTTGGGGTCTTAGCCGGAAGAAGTGCAGCAATAGCTTCAGCAGGTTTTGCAAAAAATATGCGAAAAGATATGTTTTATAATGTACAGACATTTTCTTTTTCAAATATTGACAAGTTTTCCACATCAAGTATTATTACACGGTTAACGACAGATGTCACGAATGTCCAAAATTCCTTTCAAATGGTTCTTCGTATGGCAGCCAGGAGTCCGATTATGTTAGCGTTTTCCTTAATCGCTGCATTTAGTATTGATGCAAAATTGTCCTTGATTTTTTTAGCGGCGATTCCGATTTTAAGTTTAGGTCTATACCTAATTATCTCGAAAGCGTATCCGGTTTTTCAACGTGTTTTCAAAAGGTATGACCGATTGAATAACATTGTTCAAGAAAATTTAGCGGGAATTCGTGTCGTGAAGTCATATATTCGCGAAGGTTATGAAAAAGAAAAGTTTAAAGAAATATCGAAAGAAATTTATGAGGATTTTTCTGAGGCTGAAAAAACATTAGCCTTCAATATGCCATTGGTTCAATTTCTTATGTATGCGTCCATGATTTTATTGTCATGGTTTGGTGCGCGTGCAATTATTGCCAGCGGAAATAATCCGGCCGTGGGATTAAGCACAGGACAACTGATGAGCTTAATTACATATACCATGCAGATTTTAATGAGTTTGATGATGTTTTCTTTTGTTCTTGTAATGATTACAATATCAAGGGCTTCTATTGAACGTATTTCAGAGCTCCTTGATGAAGAAAGCGATTTAAAAAATACAGATACACCGATTTATGACATCAAAGATGGATCCATTGTTTTTGAAAATGTTCAGTTTAGCTATTCAAAAGATGCGGATAAATTATGTTTAAATGATATTAATCTGTCGATAAAATCGGGTGAGACAGTTGGGATTCTAGGGGGCACAGGATCGTCAAAAACAACATTGATTCAGCTTATACCAAGATTATACGACACAACAAAAGGAACTGTCCGAGTAGGTGGGCTTGATGTAAAGCATTACGATTTAAAGACACTACGTGACCAAGTTGCGGTCGTCTTACAAAAAAACGTCTTGTTTTCAGGAACCATTAAAGAAAATTTGCGATGGGGAAACGAAAATGCAAGCGATGAAGAGTTGGTTGAAGCATGTAAGTTAGCACAAGCCCATGAGTTTGTTCAAGAGTTTAAAAACGGGTATGATACCTATATTGAGCAAGGTGGGAGTAATGTGTCCGGTGGTCAAAAACAGCGGTTGAGTATTGCGAGGGCATTGCTTAAAAATCCTAAGATATTGATTCTAGACGACTCGACAAGTGCAGTTGATACAAAGACAGATGCGCTCATACGACAAGCCTTTATTGAAAAAATACCCAATACAACCAAGCTAATTATTGCCCAGCGTGTCGCTTCGGTACAAGATGCAGATACGATTATTGTGATGGAAGATGGTAAAATTGCCGGCATCGGAAATCATGACACCTTATTAGCAAGTAATGCGATATATAAAGAAGTCTATGAATCCCAAGTTAAAGGAGGAAACAGCCATGAATAAAAAAGTCAGTCGTGATACAATAAAACGGTTGTTTACTTATATCAGTGCCTATAAGCTTCAACTTAGTGTGGTTGTCGTATCAATTATCTTAGGGGCATTAGCCAACGCAAGTGCCGCCCTATTTATTCAAACCTTAATTGATGATTATATAACGCCCTTACTTCTTGAGAGTGTCCCGAACTTTTCCGGACTATTACGTATACTCGTGTTTATGGCAAGTATTTATATGGTGGGTGTTGTAGCAACTCTCATTTATAACCGTGTAATGGTTAGTGTTGCCCAAGGCGTACTGAAAAAAATACGCGATGACTTATTTGCAAAAATGCAAACATTACCAATTCGATATTTTGATTCCCGGAGTCATGGAGACATTATGAGTCATTATACCAATGATATTGATACATTAAGGCAAATGATCACTCAGAGTCTGCCTCAATTGTTTTCTTCTGTGGTGACAATACTCTCCGTTTTTTTAGCAATGATGTATTTAAGCATTTGGTTAACCTTTTTTGTTCTTATCTTTGTTGTCTTAATCATGCAAGTTATTCGCATTATTGCCGGTCGTAGTGGAAGCTATTTTGTAAAACAACAGCAATCTCTTGGAGATGTGAACGGCTATATCGAAGAATTGGTGAACGGACTTAAAGTTGTCAAGGTATTTAACTATGAACAAAAGGCAAAAGACGTTTTTGATGAAAAAAATATTGAGCTTTGTGAAAATGCAACTTCAGCCAACAAATATGCAAATATATTAATGCCAATCATGAATAATTTCGGCTATATCTTATATGTAGCTTTAGGAATTGTAGGTGGTGCAATGGCAATCTCAGAGGTGACGAATTTTAGTCTTACCGGACGAGATATTATTTCCTTAGGAATGATTGCATCATTTTTACAACTGTCTAGAAGCTTTATTCATCCATTAGCACAAGTGTCCCAGCAAATGAATGCGGTCATTATGGCTTTAGCCGGAGCAGAACGCGTCTTTGAGCTGATGGACCAAAAAAGCGAAGAAGATCAAGGTTATGTAACATTAGTGAACGCGAAGATTACAGGTGACCAGATTGAAGAAACCATAGAACGAACAGAACATTGGGCATGGAAATATCCACATAAGGATGGAAGCGTGACCTATGAGGAACTAAGAGGCGAAGTGAATTTTTATGACGTTGACTTTGGCTACAATGCAGATGAACTTGTTTTGCATGATATAAGCCTACATGCCCAACCGGGAGAAAAAATAGCTCTCGTCGGTGCTACCGGTGCAGGCAAGACGACGATTACAAACCTGATTAATCGATTTTATGATATAGCAGACGGTAAGATTCGTTATGATGGAATTAATATTAATAAAATTCGAAAAAGTGACTTGCGACGGTCCCTAGGTGTGGTTTTACAAGATGTCAACCTTTTCACCGGAACGGTTATGGATAATATCCGTTATGGGCGCTTAGATGCAAGTGATGAAGAATGCATTGAGGCGGCAAAACTTGCCAATGCAGATCATTTTATTCGTATGTTACCCCACGGATATGAGACCGTTTTATCCGGAGATGGTAACGGTTTATCTCAAGGCCAACGTCAGTTGATATCTATTGCTAGAGCGGCTGTAGCTGACCCACCTGTCATGATTCTTGATGAAGCGACCTCAAGCATTGATACGCGAACAGAAGCTATCGTACAGGCCGGAATGGATTCATTAATGCATGGAAGAACTGTTTTTGTGATTGCCCATCGCTTATCAACGATTCAAAATGCAGACATGATTATGGTTCTTGAACAAGGACGAATTATTGAGCGTGGAAACCATCAAGAACTTATTGATAAGAGGGGCAAATATTATCAATTATATACGGGTGTTTTTGAATTACAATAGACAGAATAAATTAAGACTAAATTAAATCCTCCAATAGAAAAGTGCTAAAAGCTATGCTATAATATAGCAATTAGTGTTCACCTGTGGGAGGTTTTTTTTATATGACAAAACAAAGATGGATTAACAAAATGATGCATGTTACAATAGGCGTTCTTTTATGTCTTTTCTTAGTGGGGGGAGGCACTAATATCTATGTGGCGGCAGATGCCCCCTCCAACGTCTTGTTTATCAGTTCGTATTCATATAGCTTTGACTCGGTGCCGGATCAGGTTGAAGGAATAAAAAGCGTCCTTGATGAGAAGTATGTGAATTATGATCTGGAATTTATGGATACAAAACGCTTTAATAGCGGGAGAAACTATGAAAATTATTATGACTTTTTAAATTATCGCTTATCCAGTAGGAAACCCTATGATGTTATTATCGTCGGTGATGATAATGCACTTCAGTTTTTGTTAGATCATGAAGACACCTTAGTTAAGGATGTGCCGGTTGTTTTTCTAGGCATTAACGATATGAATCGGGTTAATGATGCAACATCACGACCTAATTATACAGGTATCTATGAAGAAATGTCAGTTGAAGAAAACATAGAACTTGCTCAGAGGCTTCAGCCAGAGTTAAAAGAAGTAGTGGCAATATATGATAATACTCGAACGGGTATTGGTGAATATGAGGCCTTTATGGCCGTCAGTCATCAATATCCGGATATTCAATTTAGCGGAATAAACTATAGTGAAGTTTCAAGGGTTGATTTTGAAACACGATTAAGTACTTTAAATCATTCCCAGGCGCTTATGTATTTATCCATGATTGAAAATAATATGCAACAAGTGATTACTGTAGATGAAGCGGTCCAAGAAATTGTGAGTTTAACCGAAACGGTTGTCTATACACCAACCATCGGTGGGTCAGGAAAAGGCTTATTAGGTGGATATTCGGTTTCTTATTTTGAACATGGCCGATTAGCAGCCCAGATGGCAGTTGATATTATTCAGGGTAAAAATCCGAAAGATATTCCGGTCATCAAGGAAAGTCCAAATCAATATATCATTGACTATAATGTTTTGATGCAGCACGGTATAGATGAGAACAAGTTACCTGAAGAGACGATTCTAATCAATGTACCGGAGCCTTTTTTTGATTCGATCCGGTGGCTTTTATTGCCGGCGCTCCTTGTCATCATCATATTAACGATGATATCAGCATTAATGTTTGTTGATAATCGACGTAAACGCTTGACGGCGATTGATTTGCAAGAAAAAAACGATGAATTAACGTCATTATACGAAGAACTAACAGCGCAAGAAGAAGAATTACGTGCCCAATATGAGGAATTAGAAGACCACCGTCAAGAATTGATAAACAGTCGAAGGAAGTATAAGGAATTAGCCTATACAGATGTGTTGACCGGCCTTAATAACCGGGTGTATTTATATAAAATATTGGAACAGGAATTTCGAAAAGAGAAAAAATCGGGTGTTCTTTTCTTTGTTGACTTGGATAATTTTAAGTATATTAATGACTCGTTTGGACATATTCTTGGTGATGAGGTATTAAGAGTCATCGGACATCGACTGAAGAAAATAATGGATGAAGATACCATTGTAATCCGTATCGGAGGCGATGAGTTTGTGCTTGCGCACTTTAGTGATAGCAATGAAATCAATCATCAAGACTTTTTGGACCAGGTCAATGCATGTCTCGAAGAAATGGTTATCATTGGAGAACAAGAGATTTTTGCATCCGGCAGTATTGGCATCGTTGCTTTTCCGGAGCATGGTAAAACAGCAGAAGAACTTATTCGAAAAGCAGATATTGCCATGTATCAAGCAAAAGAAAACGGTAAAGGTCAGGCGGTTTACTATAATGATTTTATGGGCGCAAACGCCACAAATTTAATGGGAATTCAGAACAATATACGTTTTGCCATTGAACGTGACCAGTTTGAGCTCTATCTTCAACCACAAATCAGTGTTAAAGATCAAAGTTTAGTAAGCTTTGAAGGATTAATACGATGGAATATACCGGGAGAAGGTGTAATTAGTCCGGGCGATTTTATTCCGATTGCAGAACAGTTAGGCCTTATTCATCGCATTGGTCGCTGGGTCTATCAACGCGCTTTTTCCAGTATACAACGCATTGAGGAAGAGTTAGGAAGGACCTTGAAAATAGCAGTGAATGTTTCTGCAATGGAAATAACGCGACCGCATTTTACACAAGAATTTATAGAATTACTTGAATTGCATCAGATGCAGCCCAACAAGTTGATTATTGAGCTGACAGAGTCTGTTTTTTTAGAAGCAGCAGAACGCCATATCGATACATTAAAATGGCTTCAGGACATAGGCATTGAAATTCATTTGGATGATTTTGGAACCGGATATTCCTCCTTGAATTATTTACGCCTCTTGCCAATTGATGTTGTTAAATTAGACCGTGATTTTATTAAAGATATCGCGGTCAATGAAGAACAAGCCGATCTAACAGAGAGTCTGATTCACATTATCCATAATCTAGGAAAGACAGTTATTGCAGAAGGTGTAGAAACAGAAGACCAACTTAATATGTTGCAGCAAATGAGCTGTGATATTATACAGGGCTATTATTATGCAAAACCGATGACATTAGATGAAGCCTTAGATTTTGCAAAAAAATCACAAGCGATTTGAGTCTCTAGAATGGTGTTGATAAAGCATGGCATTAATCTCGCCTCCGAGGAGAATAATCAAGCTACTGATATATAGCCATATCAGTAATATGATAATACCACCAAGACTGCCATAGATCATAGAATAGTTTCCGAACCGATTGATATAAGCAGAGTATAATAAGGAAATACTTATCCATCCAAAGGCTGCAAATAAAGCTCCGATAAAGACGTCTTTGAAACGTAAAATTCGATTTGGAGCAAACTTATAAAATAATGAAAATGACAAAATAAGCATAAGCACGGGAAAAACAATCCGAAGTTGATTCCATAGTGCCTGGAAAATCCCGGTAATTCCCAGAAAACCAAAAAGAAATTCACCAATCTTTTCCCCAAAAACAAGGAAGAAGAAGGACAGAATAATCAACATAGGAATTCCGAGTGTTGAAAAAAAAGCAACTAATAGGGTTTCCCAAAATGGACGGTTTTCGATGGTATTGTAAGCAATATTAACTCCTTTTATCAATGCGCGAATACCTTTTAGAGAACTCCACAGGGTAATAATCATACCAAAAGACAGCAAGGTAACGTTACCGCTTTCCATAATAGAGTTAATAGTATCTAAGACGACACCGGCAGATTCGGCAGGTAACAAAGTTTCGATTTGATCAATAAGCATGCTTTCATCAATCGAAGTGAGTCCGATGATACTGAGTAGAAAAATCAAAAAAGGAAAAATAGATAAAATCAAATAGTAGGAACACTCGGCTGATAAGCCACCTAAATCATCGGCTCCAATTTTTTTAAAAAGTTGCTTAAGAATAGAAGTGATTTTTTGCTTCATAGAAGGCCTCCTAACCTTAAAAAATATATCTTGGCTTTTCTATAGTATAGCATAGGATAGGTGGTAGATGTCTATGCAATTTATGATTTTTATGATATATTTGTGTGAGAATATTTCATAGAAAAGTAGATTATGGGAGGAAATTATGGAGAGTAGACCATTCACAAAGAAACAAATGATGGAACTGATATTATTTTTTGGACTTGTACTTGTTGCAGTATTGAATATTGAGTATGTATTACAATTCGGTGGATATATTATTAGTGTTTTTTATCCATTTACATTAGGTGCGGCCATTGCCTTCGTTTTGCATGTACCCATGAAGTTTTTCGAAAAAAAAATATTGAACCGATGGATTCATTCTATTAAGATTCAGCGTGTCATTAGTTTTTTTACAACACTTATCATCCTGTCCGGTGTTATCTTTTTAGTTATAATTATAGTAGTTCCGGAGATGACAGAAGCTGTTAATACAATAATATCGAAAGCGCCGGGACAATTCATGCGCTTTCAGGAATGGATTGAACCTTATTATCAATATGTGCCTATCTTAGAAGATTGGATCAACGTGAATTTAAGTGATGTTGATTGGCAAGACATGGCCCAAAGAGGACTTCAATTCTTATCGACTGGAGCAGGAAGTCTCTTTAATTCAACGGTAGGTATTATTTCTAATGTTGCATTAAGAATGCTCAGCATATTAATCGGTCTTGTCTTTGCGATATACGTCCTGTTTGAACAAGAGAATTTAAAGCGACAAAGTAAAAAACTTGTCTATAGCTTTTTTAATGAACCAAAGGCCGATGAAATTGTTCATATTATGCGGGTATCGAATCAAGCATTTTCAAATTTCATTTCAGGCCAGGTTTTAGAAGCGCTTATACTTGGGACAATGTTTTGGATTACATTGAGTATTTTTCAATTTCCATACGCTCTACTCATTGGTGTGCTAATATCTGTAACTGCCTTGATTCCAATTATCGGAGCTTTTATCGGCTGTGTTATTGGCGCTTTATTAATTCTTGTACTTGATCCAATGTTAGCCGTATGGTTTTTACTCGTATTTATCATTTTACAACAAATTGAAGGAAATCTTATCTATCCATTTGTTGTGGGTAACAAAATTGGAATACCTTCAATGTGGGTGCTTATGGCTGTAACCATTGGTGGAAGCCTGATGGGAATTACAGGAATACTTATCTTTATTCCTTTATTCTCTATTATTTACACATTATTAAAAGAAAAATCAAATAAACGATTAAATGAGAAAAACATCCATCAAAAAAAATGGACAGAATAAGTGAGGTTGAATTTATTGTGGAAAGCGCATTGAATTATACAAAGCAAATCTTAGAAAAGATTATTGATATACCAAGTCCGAGTGGGTATTGTAGGAATGTATTGGACTATATAGCATCTGAAGTTAAGGAATTAGGCTTTTCCTTTGATATGACTGCAAAAGGAAACGGGCTGATTTATATTCCTCAAAATGATAGCAATAATAATAATGAAAAAGGAATTTTATTAACCGCCCATGTAGATACATTAGGAGCAATGGTTCGTAGTATTAAAGCGGATGGTAAGATTCGCATGACAAGTATAGGTGGATTTATGATGCAATCTGTTGAAGGAGAGTACTGTACCATTCACATGCGCAATCAAAAGACCGTGACAGGTACAATACTTAGCACAAAACCTTCCGTTCATGTCTATAATGATGCCAGGTCCATGGAACGTACGGAAGACTTGATGGAAATTCGCCTAGATGAATCCGTGACGTCAAAAGAGGACGTCCAAGCTTTAGGCATTACCGTCGGAGATTACATTAGTTTTGATCCAAGATATTCAGTGTCGAAAAGTGGCTATATAAAATCCAGACACCTTGATGATAAGGCAGGCGTTGCCATACTCATGGGCTTTTTACACTATATTCATGAAAATCAAGTATCTCTATCTCGTGATGTTACGATTATGCTATCTACATATGAAGAAGTCGGACATGGTTCCTCATATATTCCTATGACGATTGATACATTGCTAGCTATTGACATGGGAGCAATTGGAGATGACTTAACGTGTACAGAAAAAGATGTCTCTATTTGCGTCAAAGACGGACGTGGTCCTTATGATTATGGTATGGTCAATGAACTTATAAACATAGCACAAACACATAAGATATCCTATGCCCTTGATATTTACCCCTATTACAGTTCGGATGCATCAGCAGCACTTTCAGGTGGGCATGACATCAAGGCGGCTTTAATTGGTCCCGGGGTACATGCGTCACATACGTTGGAAAGAACACATGAAGATGCGTTGCGAAATACATTGCAGTTGCTTATAGGATATGTGAAATAAAGAAGTGGAGTTTTTATGGAAAAAATAGAAGTATTAAAGGATGTTTTTGGCTTGTCCTCATTTCGAGAGGGACAAGAAGATCTTATTGACCATATTTTAGGCGGAAAAGATGTTCTTGGGATTATGCCAACAGGTGGTGGAAAATCATTATGCTATCAGTTGCCATCGATGATGCTAGAGGGGACGACCCTTGTTATATCCCCATTAATTTCTTTGATGAAAGATCAAGTGGCATCCTTAACACAAGCTGGAATTCGCGCAGCATATATCAACAGTTCATTATCTTATCAAGAATATGATCAAATCCTTGAAGCTGCCAAAGAAGGCTATTATAAACTAATCTATGTTGCACCGGAGCGTCTTCTCAATGAACGCTTTATTGATGTGGCCAATCAAATGAATATTACCATGATTACGGTTGATGAAGCTCATTGTGTTTCACAATGGGGGCATAATTTTCGTCCTAGTTATCTAAGAGTTCCCGAGTTTGTAAAACGCTTAGGCACTCGTCCTATTATCTCAGCGTTTACAGCAACCGCCACCAAACAAGTTAAAGAAGATATTATAGAAAAACTTGAACTTACATCTCCATTTTTAATGGTTACCGGTTTTAATCGGAAAAACTTGTATTTTCACGTCGAACAGCCCAAGGATAAATTTAAGGCGACCTTAGATTATGTGACGCTTAACTTAGATAAATCAGGTGTAATCTATTGTTCGACACGAAAAAATGTTGAAGATGTCAACGAACGTCTGCAAGCGGAAGGGATTCGCTCAACAAGGTATCATGCCGGACTATCAGAATCTGAACGCCATAAGAATCAAGATGATTTCATATATGATCGAAGTCCTGTAATCATCGCGACCAATGCATTTGGTATGGGGATCGATAAATCCAATGTAGCATATGTAATTCATTATAATATGCCAAAAAACTTAGAAAGCTATTATCAGGAAGCGGGACGAGCAGGACGAGACGGAGAACCGGCAGAGTGTCTGCTTTTTTACAGTGGGCAAGATGTTCGGACCAACCAATTTATTATTGAAAAATCTGAAGTCCCCTCCGATGACGGTACAGAATTGGACCCAAAGACTATTAAAGCACTTAAAGAAAAAGAATTAGAGTTACTAAAGAAAATGACGTTTTTTTGTTTTACTAAGTATTGTCTTCGACAAAATTTATTGAATTATTTTGGAGAAAAGTCGGAGGCTTTTTGTGGAAATTGTAGTAACTGTAAAGCAATTTCAAAAGAAGTGGATATAACTGTTGATGCACAAAAAATTATTTCTTGCATACTTCGTACAGATCAAACCTATGGAACAACCATGATTGTAAATATATTACGTGGCAGTCGTAATCAAAAGATTCTTGAACAAAAATTAGACCAAGTATCTACATACGGTTTGATGACAGATCAATCCGTTCAGGAGATTACCAATCGAATAGAGCATCTGATTGCACAGGGCTATATTGACAGCCTCAACAATCAGTATGCGGTCTTAAAGGTCAAAAGCAAGTCTTTGGCGTTATTAAAAGGGAAGAAGAAATTGAAAATGCCGGTAAGGAATGAAGATGCAGTTGCATATAGTCCGTTGCAATCAGTAGATAAGAGCATCAATCGTCCATTGAATCAAGAACTTTTCGGTCAATTAAAAAATGTACGTAATACACTGGCCAAAAAAGAAAAAGTTCCTGCCTATATTATTTTCCCGGATACGACCTTAAAAGAAATGGTGCGAAAAATGCCGGCAACGGCAGAAGAGTTTCGCCGTATTAATGGTGTTGGGAATGTAAAACTGGAAAAATATGGCCGAATTTTTTTAGATGTATTGAACGGACATTAATAAAAAATAAAGTATTTTTCGAAATAGTTTGCATTTATTTTGGAGGTATGTTATAGCCTGAGTTTTGCAGCA
>DDQW01000035.1 GCA_002342805.1 Clostridiales bacterium UBA2432
AACTTTTCCTCCTACCCGATTGCCCATGTATAAAGAATCAAAAGATGAAGTCTTAAAACTAGATCTGAGTTGATTAGTCGAAAATTATATTGTGAAAAGTTTAGAACATGCGCTTAAAATCATGTTCAGAGTAACCGGGAATTTCATTCTTTACCCAAGGCATGGAGGTGTCTTGGACGAGTAAACCGGCATCTGGATTTTTAGGAATATCTTTTTTCCCCAACAGGAGCCATTGATTACCGTTGATGCCGGCAATTTCATTTCCGGATTTCAAAAAATCAATCGTTTTCTGTCGCATTTTAAGAAGAATGTCTTTATGGAAAACACTTCCAGACAAATTTCGCGTTTCTTTGGGATCCGTTGATTTATCAAATAAAAATTCTTCTTGATCAGGCGCGCTGAAAAAATATTTCCAATCTTTACTAGCAGCCATGTAGGTTGAGCAACTCGCTCGCCAAAGATCATCATTATCTGAAAAAGTTTGAGAGGTTAAGGTAGCGTTTTCCACGACATCACTTTTGTTATAATAGGCTAGCTGTCCAAAAACGACCTCTCTATCCGAATTACCGGTTAATATATCATGCATATCAACTCCATCTAGCTTGTGGCTGTTAATTGTCCCTTCGCCAAGGCTCAAGAAAGTGGGAGCTAAATCAATTAGACTGACAGGTGTATCGCAAGTTTTTCCGCCGTCAAATCGGTTAGGCATTGATAAAATCATTGGGATTTTAGCTGATGTATCGTGGAAACTACGTTTACCAAAACAATTGTAGTCACCAAGATGTTCGCCATGATCAGAGGTGAAAACAATCAATGTATTATTTAATTGCTTGCTTTCTTCTAATGTGTTCATAATTTGACCAATTTGGTAGTCGATAAAAGAGATGCAGGCATAATAATACGCTTTTATTGATCGAATTAAATTTTTATCAATCCCTTGATCTTTATATTTATAACGGTTTTGACATTTGTTAACATATGTTTGTAGTGATTCGACATCATCGGGAACCATAGGAAGGGGCATTAAAGAACTTCGATAAAGTTTATGCCAAGGATTAGGTGGTGTAAACGGTGGATGCGGGTGTATAAAACTTGAAAAAAGATACCAAGGATCTTTAGAATTTTCTTGCTGTTTAATAAATGCTTGCGTTCGTTGACGAATCCAGCTTGTAGGATGAAGTTCTGCAGGTAATTGAGAAGGTTGAGGTGTATAATACATTTCACCTCGTATACCATGCGGTTCGCAAATATAATCATAGCCTTTATCTTTTAAAAGCTCTAAATACGGTTCTCGTTCAAGGGGGAGGTCAGTAAGTTCTTCTTGTCGTTCGCGTCCGTCAAAACCGCGTAATGCTTCTGAATCAGGCTCAAAATGACATTTTCCGATGCCGTATGTGTAATATCCTGCATTGGATAAACCTTTCATGAAAGATTCTCGGTTATCGGTTGGCATTGAAGAATTTTCATACGTTTTTGTGTTCATAGGATACTGTCCATAAATCATAGAACAACGAGCAGCAACACAAACAGGTGAAGGTGTATATGCATTTGTGAAAGCAACTCCCTGCTTAATTAAACGGTCAATATTGGGTGTTTTAATAATGGGGTTCCCCAAAGCATGAATAGTATCAAAGCGCATTTGATCAACAAATATATGAAGTATATTTGGCTTTTTAGAATTTTGCATTACAAAACTTCCTTTCTTTTTTAGTCAAAATAAATATTATTACAATTCTATTATAAAGAGTTATTATGGTATAATATTTAGTGAAAACAAAGAATGAATTGCACAAAACAAAGAAAAGGGTGATAAATGATGAAAAATGAAAGTAAAAAAATTATAATAGAAAAAAAGAGACACATTAGTTTAGATGAAATCAATCCCTATATCAGAAGAGCGTCAAAGCATTTGATTGAAGGTGGAATGGATACAGGGATAAGACTGAATATTCATTATCAACTACATTATATTTTCAAAGGGAAAGGGACTTTTATAATTGGAGCAAAACACTTTGAAGTCGGGGAAGATGATTTTTTGATTTGGTGTCCGGGTGAAGAACATCGTATTGTCTCAAATAAAGAAGATCCATTACAAGTTATTGGTATTCAGTTTGATTTTACTAGGAAATTTCATCAGGATAATTACCCTTGTATCCATTATAATCATTCAAATTTTTCTTGGAACAAAATAAATGAAATGATACAAATAAAAGAAATAGAAACGATTCCGTCATATACAAAAGTATTAGAGCCAAAGAGTATAAAAGAATACCTTGAAGATATAGTTCGTTTATATGAATTAAATGGCACCTATGCACAATATATTATGAGTGGATTATTAAAAGCTACTCTAATTCGTATCTTTGAAGATGAGTCAGGTTATGATACCAAATTTAAAATAAAAAAAGAAGTTGTTATGGAATTAATCGATTATATTCATAAGCATTATAGAGAAAAATTGACCAATGTTTTCCTAGGAAACCGATTTGGTTACCACCCCAATCACCTAAATCAAATGGTATTGAAGCAAACAAATTATACAATACAACAATACATTATTCATATTCGCATGAATAAAGCCATTGACTTGATAGCTAACACGAATCATTCTATAAGTGAAATAGGGAATCTAGTCGGAGGATATAGTGTCCATTATTTTTCAAGATTGTTTAAAAAGAAAACTGGATTAAAGCCGAGTGACTTTCGAAAAACACCATTTTAATCATTATATAATAAAATAGTAGATATCCTCATGATTTTAGTCAATATTATTAGTTCAATAGAATGCATACATCGTTTACAATATAAAAGTAACAAAAATATCTGTTTTGGAAGGAGAAAATATGAAGAATAGCACAAAGAAAATATGGGGATTGCTACTTGCTTTAATTATTATTGTATCAATGGCTGGATGTGGAAATGACGCATCAACGGATAATATGACAGATGGAAATGATGCAGGTGGAACGACAAATGAACAGACATCAGAACAAGCGAATCAAGAAAATAATTCAGAGGAAAAAGAAACGATTGAAATTGAATTATGGAATATTGCAACAGCAGGTGATGATAAGCTTAATGCAGCAGTCGAAAATGCCATTAAGACAATCGAATCAGAAAGACCGGATATTAAGATTAATCTGAGCTCTTCGGATGGTGATGCCTATAAAACAAAAATCAAAACCGCAGTTGCTGCCAATGAAATGCCGGACATTTTTTATACATGGCTCCCAGGCTATTCTCAAGCGTTCGTGGATTCGGGCAGTGTGCTAAAACTTGATGACTATTTAAGTCAAGATGCCAAAGACAATATAAATATGGAAGCGGTTCAATCAGGAAATGGAACATATGATGGAATATATGCCTTACCGATAGAGGTCAAAATGGGAGTTCTATACTGCAATACTCAATTGTTTGATGAATATAATATCCAAGTACCTGATAACTATGAAGAATTATTAACGGCAGTTCAAGCATTTAATGAAGTGGGTATACAGTCTATTAATGCTCCGGGAAAACGTATTTGGCCGGTTATGTGGTTATATGATATTCTTGCTGTTAAGACAGTCGGCGCAGAAGCTTCAATAAGTGCCTTAAAAAAAGAAGCATCTTTTGATCAAGAAGGCTTTATGGAAGCCGCACTTAAAATGCAAGAACTTGTCGATGCAAATGCTTTTGTTGAAGGTGCTATAGGATTGGATAATCCAGAAGCTGATGCGGAATTTATGAATGGTAATGTACCTATGTATTTCATGGGAACATGGGCGGCGCCAACATTTGCTGATCCTAAAAATCCTGTTGCGGAAGGTCTAATAGCTAAAAGATTTCCAGGAGTTGGTAATGGATTTGATAATGATATGCTAGGCGGAACCGGTGATGGTTACATGGTAGCTGATTCGTCAGAGCATAAAGAAGAAGCTGTTTGGGTTGTTGAAAGATTCACTAAGTTAATGTGCGAAAGTGATGTTACCTTATTTCCGGTTTGGAATGTTGAAAAAGATTTTTCGGGAATGGCCCCGGTATTTAATGATTTAAATCAAATTTTTTCTGAAGCAGAAGGCTTTGTTATTTGGTGGGATACCTATATGAATGGTGACGATGCACAAACGCATAAAAATTTGGTTTTAGAACTATTTGCAGAAGTGAAAACGCCTGAAGAGTTTATGGAAGGTATGAAAGCAATAAGTGATAAACAATAATATCAACTATCGCCTAGGATAAATTACCTAGGCGATACAGAACAAAGGTGGAAAAAAATGAATAAAACATTTTCAAATAAAGTTGCAATTATGGTATTTGTATTACCTTCGTTTATATTATTTACGATTATTGTGGTTGTGCCGGTTGTTATGTCCTTTTATTATAGTTTGTTCGACTGGGATGGGATCTCTCAACCGGTATTTATCGGATTCGAAAATTATATAGAGCTATTTGTAAAAAAAGACATTGGATTTATGCCGGCTGTTTTTAACGCAGTTAAAATTGCCTTGGCCTCACTATTTATTCAAATTCCATTAGGGTTGATTCTTGCCCTTCTATTAGCCGAAGGTGTTAAAGGTGAAAAATTTTTCAGAACCATTTATTTTATACCCTTTATTTTATCAGCAGTTGTTATCGGACAATTGTGGATGAAACTATATCATCCCAAATATGGGATGCTGAATCAACTTTTAGAGCTATTTGGGTTAAAAGGGTTCACTGGATTTTGGTTAGCTGATCCGGACAAAGCCTTAACCGCGGTTATCATTCCTATTATATTTCAATTTTTAGGCTATTATATGTTGTTGCTGTATGCAGGAATAAAAAATATTCCTGATAGTGTCATAGAATCTGCAAAAATAGATGGAGCTACCGGCTTTAGATTAAACTATCATATTAGGATTCCTTTGCTTGCACCGATACTAAAGATATGTAGTACCTTTGCAGTTGTAGGTTCCATGAAAGTATTTGATATCATCTATGTTATGACAAATGGAGGTCCGCTTCATGCAACAGAAGTTCCTAGTACGCTTTTAATAGATATTCTTTTTATGCGTGGCCGATACGCACTTGGAAGTACAATTGGCTTTTTTATTTTTATAGAATGTATGTTACTTACAGTTATAATACAATGGATTTTTAGAAATTCACAAGAATATGTTGGTAATTAGTATAGAATATATAGGTGGTGTGACAAGATGAGAATTACAAAAACGATAATTAAGTACTTTTTTTTGATAGTTATGGCGACAATTCAAATTGTTCCTTTAATATGGTTATTTCTTTTTTCGTTGAAAGATAATAATCAGATATTTGGTAAAAGTAGCTTTTCGCTTCCGTCTCCTGTTGTATTCGAAAACTATTCATTTGCCTTCACGCGAGGCGGGGTAGGAAGATATTTTTTGAATAGTGTCATTGTTTCTGGGCTAACGGTATTTTTGGTGGTCATTTTATCATCAATGGTGACATATGCAATCATTCGAATGAAGTGGAAATATCAGAAAATAGCATATGTCTATTTCTTAATGGGTTTAATGATACCGATTCATTCAGGCCTTCTGCCCTTATTCATTGTTTTGAAAAGCTTGGGGATATTAAATACAAGGATTGCCTTAATCGTTCCTTATACAGCCTTTGGGCTTTCAATGGCGATTATGATTATATCCGGTTTTATTGTTGCAATTCCAAGAGAATTAGAAGAAGCCGCGGCAATTGATGGAGCGAGTATTTATAGAATTTTCTACATTATTGTGTTACCATTAATCAAACCTGCTTTAGCTGCTATTACGATTATTACCTTTAAAAACTCATGGAATGAAATGATGATGGCCACAGTTTTTATAAATAAGCCTGAATTAAAAACATTGACTGTTGGAATAAACTCTCTTACAGGAGAGTATTTGACAGAGTGGGGCGTTATTGGAGCCGGATTAATGATTGCATCCTTACCAATTATTATTGTCTACCTAATATCTAGTGATAAGATTCAAAAAGGTTTAATTGCAGGTGCAGTCAAAGGTTAAACTAAAGGAGACGGATTTAAATTGAAAATTCGAAGAAAAGTTTTACCGAATAAAATGAATAGCCGAATTCTTTTATATTCAATGTTAATGATTGTTATCTCAATAATAGTGAGCAACCTGATATATAGACATATTAACAGCCAAATTCAGTTTGAGTCAATTAGTGAAGTAAACAAGCAGACAATGGTATATGTAAAATCAAATATTGAAAATGTTATTGATAGTGTCAATTCCTACTCGAAATTAATCATAAGTAATGAAGATGTTCAAAGCGCACTAGATGAAGATAAGGACAAACTTCTTCGAAGGCAGGCTTTATTATTACAATTAAATAACTATATGGAGACAACACCTTTTATTAGTGATATCTACTTATCTGATTTGGAAGGGAATTTATATGTTGCCTATAAAGACAAATCGATTAATCCGCAGTATTTAAATTCAAAAGTTGTCGAACAAGCGATTCGAGATAATGGAAGCTATTCCCTACATGTTAATGGGGGGGATTATTTTGATAGTTATGGTGAATCCTCCTTTGTATCCTTTGTAAGAGCAGTAAAGGACCTAAATACCCAACAAATAATGGGAGTTTTAGTTATTAATATTCCGACATCATCTTTGCTTAGCAATCAGGAGACGTCTCATAATAATTTGATTCGTGATTTATATATTGTATCAAATGAAGAAAGTATTGTTCATACGGGTATATTGCAAGATGAATTGTATCGATATAAGCCTGACTTGAAAAGAGTAAACAATGATATTATAAAAAAAGTTGATTATGAGAAACAAGAATTTTTAGTATCATCACTATGGATGGAAGCTCCGGATTGGCATGTTGTTAGTGTTATTTCATTAAATCAATCGAATATGGTAACGGATAATTATAAATGGGCAACATTGATTATGTTCATTATAAACTTAGCATTTATCTTTTTTGGAGTTGCATTGTTTTCAAGTCTTTTTGTGCGACCGATGAAAGTAATGATTGCAAAGATAAGGCGGAATGGAGAAAAACTTGAACTGATCAATTTGAATACAAATATTTTTGAACTAAGTCAGCTTGAACAAGAATATAATGAAATGATTCATAAGATTAAAGCGCTAATTAAAAATAAAGTTGATGAACAAAAAAGTTTGAGAAAAAAAGAATTAGAACTTTTACAGGCTCAAATAAAACCACATTTTTTATATAATACATTAGATACAATCAAACTCTTATCCAAAAAAGGTGAGAATGAAATGGCCTTTCAGGCGGTAAAAGCACTTGGAAAATTTTATAGAACGAGTCTTGGAAAAGGTGAAGAAGCTATTCGTATTTCGGAAGAATTTGAGATTATAACAAATTACATGAAAATTCAAAGATTTAGATACAAAGGAATTTTTGAGCTTCAGACGTATTTAGAAACAAGCATTTCAGAATATAAAATCCTAAGATTAATCTTACAGCCACTAGTTGAAAATGCTCTCTATCATGGGATAAAGCCAAAAGGGGAAAGTGGAATCATATTTGTACGTGCATATAAAGAAGATGGTCAAATCAAACTCATTGTAGAAGATGATGGAGTTGGTTTTGATGTTGATATTTTATCAGATAAAGACGATGAGAATGTTCCTAAGTTGAATGGGTATGGTGTGAACAATACGATTGAAAGACTACGTATTTATTATGATAATAAAGTGAATTTTAAGATAGAAAGTCAACGAGGTATAGGAACCAAAATAACTATCTCTATTCCGGAGAGCGTGATTATTAAACAAAGTAGTTTGGGTGAATATGATGAATGATAAATTTAAAGTCATCATTGTCGATGATGAAGAAAGTGCGAGAGAACTTATAAAACTAAGTATTGATTGGCAAAGCTTGAATTATGAAGTGATTGGAGAAGCTAATAATTCTGAAGAAGCATTAGCTCTTATTGAGCATGCTTCGCCTGATTTGGTACTAACGGATATACATATGCCCTACATGGATGGAATTGAATTTAGTGAAAAAATTATTGCACAATATCCGGAGATGAAAATCATAGTTATCACAGGCTATGATGATTTTGAATATGCGCAGAGAAGCATAAAGGCCGGAGTATATGATTATATCGTCAAACCTATTGACGAAGACGAGGTTGTAAAAGCCTTAGAGAAAGTATATAGGGAAATTCATGAAGAAAGAAAAATACAAGATAGTTATGGGTGGCTAAAAGAACAACTCCAAAAAGAACTTCCCTACTTAAAAGAAAAGTTTTTAGTTGATTTACTCTATAGTCATATGGAAGAGGACGATTATATACGAAGAAAAAAATTCACAGAAGTTAAGTTTACATCCTCTTTTTTTCAGGTTACAGCTATTGAAATAGAGGCAATTGTCTCAAGAAATCAAGAATCCTATCTTTGCTATGCTTTTATTGATAAGATAAGAAACGTTTTAGAAAGAATACAAGGTGTTGAATTATTTATTGATAATGCAAACAACATTATACTTTTAAATACCAATCAAGCCAATGTTTCAGAGATGAATGAATGTATAGATATCATTATTCGACGCATATTAAATCATCCGGATATCGTATATATGATAGGCATTGGAAGTTGGTACCAGGGATTTAATAAAGTTAAACTGTCTTATAGGGAAGCGTTGGAGGCGATTGCCAATAAAATTGTATCTGGAACCAATCAAGTAATTATGTATGATGATTTGATTATTTCTAAACCCTATCAAGATGAATTAGATGATTCGTGGGAAAATAAGTTGTTGATTTATATAAAAAGTGGAGTGATTAACCAAGCGCTTGATCTTACCAATCAGGTCTTTGAAAAAGTGATGTCTCAAGAAAAAATCCAATTAAAGGCTTTGAGGCTAAAAGCCTTTCAAATACTTATACTCATTGTTAATTCGATGGCAGAAATTGGTATGAATATCGATGAAAAAAAGTATATGGGTGAAGACGTTTTTGAAGAACTTGTTCAGGCGAAATCCTTGCCGGATTTAAAAAAAATTGTTTGTTCATATATTGAAGTTGCATGTGGATTAATTAATGCGGAACATTTAAACAAACAAAATTCCATTATTGATAATATTGATCAATTTATTTTGGATAATATGCATACATCTTTATCACTAAATGATATTTCTGATCAATTTCATATAAATAAGAGTTATTTGAGCCGGATATATAAAGAACGTACAGGAATGACTTTAGGGGAACGAATATTATCAAAAAAAATGGAGAAAAGCATTGAACTTCTTACACTAACAGATAAAAAAGCCTATGAGATTGCTGAAGTAGTGGGATATAATGATCCCAATTATTTTGGAAATACGTTTAAAAAATATACAGGAAAGTCAATTAGTGAATTTCGAAAAGAACAAAGAAAAAAGAAAAATGATTAAAATACGTCTATTTTGAAAGGAATAAAGATGAATAAAGATTTAAAATACAAAGATAGCAAGATAGCAATTACTGAACGCGTGGATGATTTATTAAATCGAATGACAGTTGAAGAAAAGGTTGCACAAACGATATCAATAGATACAACGACATTGCTTGTTCATGAAGGCGATCAGAAAACTCTTTTTGAATTAGGACAAATTCAAGATGAAAGACTTAAAAGATTACTTGTTCATGGGATTGGTGCTTTTCAGCTACCGGGAAAAAATATGTCTCCGGAAAAAAGTGCTATCTATCGAAATATTCTTCAAAAATATATTCAAGAAAATACACGTTTAAAAATACCGGTGCTTTCGCAAGAAGAATGCCTCATGGGACATCTTGCTGTGGGGTCGACAATGTTTCCAAGACCTATTGGTCTTGCAGGAACATTTGATACCCAATTGATAGAAGAAATCTACAATGCTATTGGAAGAGAGACTAGAGTGAGAGGTGGACATCAAGCGTTTACACCTGTTCTTGATATTGGAAGAGATCCGCGTTGGGGGAGAATTGAGGAAACATTTGGTGAAGATACGTATTTAGTTTCTAAAATGGGTGTGGCCGCAGTGAAAGGTTTACAAGGTGGCGGTGAAGGTGTATCAAGTGCGCATATTATTTCATCACCTAAGCATTTTGCAGGATATGGACAATGTGCAGGTGGTAGAAACTTCGCTCCGACGAACATTCCCCTACGACAGCTTAGAGATGAAATACTACCACCCTTTAGATTGGCCGTCACTGAAGCCAAAGCTAAAGGTATCATGCCATCTCACTCAGATATAGATGGTATTCCTTGTCATGGAAATAAGTGGTTATTAACAAGTGTTTTAAGAGAAGAATGGGGCTTTGATGGTATTGTTATCAGTGATTATAATGATGCATTGCGATTAAATATATTACATGCGATTGAAGAAAATCCTCAAGAAGCTGCAATAAAAGCTTTAGATTCCGGCCTGGATATGGACATACCATCTGGATCGGCCTATGAGCATTTGATAGAAGCGGCGAACAAATCAGAAAAGGTTATGGAATTATTGGATAGGTCGGTTTCAAGAATCTTAAAAGTAAAGTTTGAATTAGGGCTTTTTGAAAATATTTATGCCGATCCCGAAGAGGCAAAAAAAATCGTTAACTGTAAAGAACATAGTGCCCTTGCAAAAAAAGCAGCGGATAAAACCATTATTCTGTTGAAAAACGAGAACAATACCTTACCCCTATATAAAGAAAAAATAAAATCGATAGCCGTCATCGGGCCCAATGCAGATCCTGTTGAGTTCAGCTACTATAGTGCAAGGCCGAATGTGGGTATCAGTATACTTGATGGAATTAATGAAAAAGTTGGTGATAAAGTTAAAGTTTCTTATGCAAAAGGGTGTCATATTACTAAAGATAATGAAGTCATAGAAACAGAAACAGAAATCATTGTTGATAATCCTAACTTATATACATTAGAAGAAGAGTTGGATTCTATTAATGAAGCTATCGAGATAGCCAAGTGTTCAGATGTTGCAATTGTCTGTATTGGCGGTTCTCCGAATTCAAGTCGAGAAGCAGTGACGCTACAAAAAAATTATGGTGATAATGCGTCACTAGATTTAGTGGGACAGCAGACCGAGTTATTAAGAAAAGTATTAGAAACAGGCACCCCAACGATTGTTGTATTAATCAACGGAAAACCTTTATCCTGTAGTTATGTTTATGAGAATGCACCAGCAGTTCTTGAAGGATGGTACTTAGGTCAGGAAACAGGAAGAGCTATTGCAGATGTAATATTTGGCGATGTTAATCCAGGAGCTAAACTACCTGTAACCATTGCACGATCGGCAGGACATTTGCCGGCGTATTATTCTCAAAAATCAACAGGATTTTTAAAGGATTATTTGTTTGAAAAAGAAGGTCCACTATTTTGTTTTGGTTATGGTCTTAGTTATACAACATTTGAATATAATCAGCTTGAATTATCAAAAGAAATGATAAATATGAATGAATCAGTTGAAGTGAGTGTTTATGTTACAAACACAGGAAGCAGAGCCGGTGATGAGATTGTTCAAATGTACATTAAAGACAAGGTGGCTTCGGTTACAAGGCCAGAAAAATTACTTAAAGGATTTAAGCGTATTACACTCGAACCAGGAGAACGTAAAAAAATTATCTTTACAGTAACAACAAAAGATTTAGAGTTTACAGGGGTTGATTACAAACCGACGATTGAGCCGGGAACTTATTACATCATGGTTGGTTGTAACAGTGAAGATTACCATACGGTTAAGCTTAAAGTAAATAAATAAAGAAATTGTATTTTATTGTTTTGAAGGGTATGCATATGATAAAAAATAAAAAAAAATTTAGTAAAATAATTCGTATTTGGTTTATAACATATATCATCATGTTGGTTCTGCCGCTTCTTATTAATTTTTTCTTATTTAGGCATTCAAGTACTATTATTGAAGAAGAAATTAGTCGGACGCGAAGTGCAGGACTCATGCAGCTGCAATCAAGTATTGATGAAAAACTAGCATCATTAAGAAGGACTGCAGTTATGCTAGCCAATGATCCCAAAGTTTTTGGTGTACTCAAAGCAAATAGAAATAATGAGCTTGAATCATACCGATATGAAATATTAGAGTTAATAAAGTATAAGGAAATATTAAAAGTAAGTAATTCAGATATTGACAACATTTTAATATATTTAAATTCAAATAAGCGCCTGATATATGATGGCGCTTATTTGACTGACCAATATGTTTATGATTATTACGTGGATAAGGAAATCTATACGAATCATGAACAATGGATTGATCATATGAAACAACAGTATAAAAGTGAATATATAACACAGTCGTTATTTCAAGATAATATTGCATTTGCGATGTCGTTGCCCTTTAATTCGAATAAGGTAGATAATGATAATTTGTTTGTGAGTATAGAAAAAAAGAAAATAGTGTCCAATTTAAAAGACTACGAATTATCAGATAAGGCCGTAATATATATATTGGCTAAGAATAATGAAATCATAGCATCTTCTAATGATTTTACTCCGATTCAGGCATTTAATTATAATGCTTTGAGTGATATAGGCGATTATGTTTATGATGAAAATGACAATAAACAAATGGTCGCTTTTTCAATTAAATCAGAAATTAATGATTGGAAATATGTTGTTTTAACAGATGTAACAGACTTTCAAGCTAAAAAAAATAATTACACGCAGATGGTTATTCTTGCGACCATATTAAATCTAATTTTAGGAACACTGCTTGCCTATGAATTTTCCAGAAGAAATTATAAGCCTGTCAAGAAAATAATTAATATGGTGTCAGAAAAATATCAACAAACAGGTGTTGACAGCCAAGAAGAATATACATATTTGCAGTCTGCTTTTGAAAAAACATTTTTTAGATTAGATTCACTGGAAGATAAAGTCGAAGAACAAAAAAATCTACTTAGAAAAAATTTTATTAGTCGATTACTTAATGGTGATTTTAATGATATGGAAACAATTAAAAATAGAATGGGACAATTTGACATTAAGCTAGAGTATGAATTGTTTATGGTCATCATTATACAGGTGCATACACTCGAACGAGAAAAATCAAGACATGACCTCGTTCCCTTCGTTAAAATAGGTGAATATTTTCAGGAAATATTAAAGCATCATTCGAACATGTTTTATAGTGTTCAAAATAATCAGATTGTTATTGTAACAAATACCAGTAAAAGTACATGGAATAACATGCATACACAAATCTATGATTGGGTTGAGCAATTAAAAGAGGAATTAGATAAAGTCATATTGATTCAGCTTAATGTTGCCGTTAGCAATTGCTATAAATCCCTTCTTGATGTTCCGGAAGCTTATCAAGAAAGTCTCAGTTGTTTAGACTATATTCAAAAATATGAATCGGATTCGGTGATGTTCTATGAAGAAATCCAAGGCAATGAACCGTATTATTATCCTTTAAGTGAAGAACAGATATTGACAAACTATATAAAAAACGGTGATGCTCAAAAAGCGAAAGATTTGCTAAAAGTATTATATAAGAAAAACTTTGATATTAATAACATCGGTATTAATGTTGGGAAAAATCTAATCTTTGATATAAGTGCGACAGTACTTAAATCGATGGGAAAATTAAATCAAAAAAACATAATAGATCAAGATAAAGAGCTTATGAAAATTATCGGGGCAAAAAGTTTATCAGATATGCAAAAAAAATTAAATGTTTTAATGGAGAAAGTGTGTCAGTTCTATACAGAAAATATAGAAGCAGAGCAATCTGTTCTTCTAAGTGAAAAAATTGATGCTTATATAGAAGGTCATTTTATGGATAGTGAACTTAATGTTTCAACATTGGCAGATTATTTTCAGTTAACACCATCGTATTTGACTAAATTATATAAGAGTGAAAAAAACATTAGCATTCTAAAAAAAATAAATCGCGTTCGCATTCATCATGCGAAAGAATTGCTTTTAAATACAGATTTATCAATAAATGATATAGCAAATAAGGTCGGTATATTACATGATACAAGTTTTATCCGTATTTTTAAAAGTATTGAATATATTACTCCTGGTCAATACAGACGACAAAATGTAGAAAATGTTAAGAATATGCATAAATGATAGGACCTAATTCCTGCTTTTACAAGCTTTTTTCGTTTTTGTAAATAGACTTTTGATTAAAATCAATACATAATGACCTTGTCAAGTTAATATCTTTCTTGGCGGAAACTATTTATATTATGAAAATTGGGAGGAATACAAACATGAAAAAAGCAAATGTCAAAGGATTAGCATTATTACTAATTATGATAATGATGTTTAATCTACTTGTAGGTTGTGGCAAAACAGAAAGTGAAGAATCAAATGAAACAGATGAAATGAATCAAGTTGAATCAGAAAATAATGAAGACGTAGCAACGGAAGTATCCGAAGTATATCCATTAGAAGGTGACCATAAATTAACATACTGGGTTAACTTTTTTTCACATCCGGAATATGCAACACAAGGAGAAACTCCTTTATATGAAGAAGTAACCAAAAGAACCGGTATAGAAACGGAATGGATTGTACAATCAGCACCAGAAGCATTTAGTTTGCTGGCTGCTTCAGGAGAAATACCAGATCTTATACTATATAACTTTATAACAAGCTATCCAGGAGGACCTCAAGCAGCACTCGATCAAGGATTAATCATGCCTTTAAATGACTATATGCAATATGCTCCTAACCTTGTGAAATACTTAGAAGAAAATCCGGAAGTTGATAAACAAATTAAAACCGATGATGGAATTTATTATACATTCCCACGTATTCGAGGTGGAGACTTCTTAAAAACATTTGTAGGCCCAATGGTTAGAAAAGACATACTTGAGCAAACAGGTCTTGATACACCTGAAACAATTGAAGATTGGCATAAAACGTTAATAGCATTTAGAGATTTAGGTATTCAGTCTCCCCTTACATCCGAGATGCCTATTATCCAATCGACAAATGCATTTGTAGGTGCATACAACACTTCTTTTGATATGCATCTTGAAGATGGGAAAATTGTCTATGGTCCAATACAACCCGGATTTAAAGAATTTTTAAAAACATTTGCTCAATGGTATCAAGAAGGGTTGATTGATAAAGATATTGCAAGTCTAGACAAAGCACAAGTGGCTGCTAAAATGACTTCAGGTCAAGCGGTATCAGCCGTTGGACATACAGGTAGCCGGATGGGAGCATGGTTGAGCGCCATGTCAGATGATCCAAGTTATGGGTTGATTCCTACGCAATATCCAGTCCTAAATGCAGGCGATTACCCGGAATTTGGACAAAGTGATCCTGCGTATAATGGAATTGGAACCAGCATTAGTACCCAATGTGAAGATATTGAAGCAGCAATGCGACTCTTAGATTATGGCTATAGTGAAGAGGGACATATGCTTTATAACTTTGGTATTGAAGGTGAAAGTTATGAGATGATTGATGGTTATCCAACCTATACAGACTATATTATGAATAATCCGGATGGCAAAAATGTTGGGGAAATGTTGATGGCATATACACATTCGGCCTACTTTGGACCAATGGTTCAAGATGTGCGTTACATGGAACAATATGCTCAGTATCAAGAACAAAAGGACGCCATCAATATTTGGAAAGACACGAATATCAAAAATAGACAATTACCTCCAGTGACACTTTCAAAAGAAGAAGTGGATAATGTCGCTTCGATACAAAGTGAAATTACAGCTTATGCAGACGAATTTTTCTATAAAGTCTTATTTGGTGCATTAGATGTTGAAGCAGAATGGGATAATTATGTCGAAACAATTAATAAAATGGGGCTCGATGAAATGCTGTCAGCGCATGAGGCAGCACTTGAAAGATATAATAATCGTTAATTAGTTCTGTTATATTTCGAATCCCCTTGCAAACTGCTTGGGGATTCCTTATTGGAGGAAAAATGAAAAAAAATTATATTCAAATCATAAAATCAGATTTCAAAAGAAATAAAGTTCTCTACCTTATAATTTTGCCTGTGCTTATCCATTTTATACTCTTTAGATATTTGCCTATGTATGGTGCAACAATAGCATTTAAAGATTTCACACCTATGAAAGGCATTGCAGGGAGTGAATGGGTTGGCTTTAAACATTTTTTGAAATTTTTCACAAGTTTCTATTTTTTTAGAGTTCTGAAAAATACCTTTGCATTAAGTTTTCTGCAAATTCTTTTTGGATTTCCAATACCAATCATATTTGCTATTTTACTTAATGAAGTCTCAAATAAATATTTTAAAAAAGTGATTCAAACCGTCACCTATTTACCCCACTTTATTTCCCTAGTTGTTATTGCAGGAATGATTGCTCAATTTAGCTCGCAAAATGGCATATTTAATGATTTAATCGTTTTATTTGGAGGGTCAAGAGAGTCCTTGCTACAAAATCCTGACAATTTTAGATTTATTTATATTGCATCTGATATTTGGCAAAAGGCAGGTTGGGAATCAATTATATACTTAGCTGCATTAATGGGAATTGATTCAAGTCTTTATGAAGCTGCAGGAATTGATGGGGCAAATCGGTTTAAAAAAATAATACATGTCACATTACCTGGATTGACTCCAACAATAATTATTATGTTGATAATTCGTATTGGAAGAGTTATGGAAGTGGGATTTGAAAAAATTATACTCTTGTATAACCCTGCGACTTATGAAGTTGCAGATGTTATCTCTTCATATGTCTATAGGGTTGGACTCATTGACTTAAATTGGAGCTATAGTTCAGCCGTTGGAATATTTAATGCAATCATTAACCTTAGCTTTTTGTTTATGGCAAATAAGATTAGTCGAAGATATACAGGTGGTGGATTATGGTAAATTTAAAAAGAAAAAGAAAAAATAAAATTAAAGTCACGTTATCAGGATTTCTATTTGATCGAATCAATGATGTGTTCTTATTTGGTGTCGTTCTTTTAACGCTGTATCCAATGATTTATATTCTGATGGCATCAATAAGTAATGGAAATGAACTGATTAAACATACAGGAATTTTATTGTGGCCAAAGGGAACACCGACTTTAGCTGCCTATGAAATGGTTTTGGGGAATCCCTCGATTATAAGAGGCTTTGCTATTTCTGTATTTATTGTGGTTGCAGGAACAGGATTATCCTTAATATTGACAAGTATGGGGGCTTATTTTCTTTCACGAAAAAATGTGCTTTTTGGAACTCCGATAATGATGCTTATAGCATTTACAATGTTTTTTAGAGGTGGACTGGTTCCGGAATTTTTGATTTATAAAGAGCTAGGTCTTGTTAATAGCATATGGGCACCGATTCTTCCCTTTGCAATAAATACATTTAATCTTATCATTCTTAGAACGGCTTTTTTTGGTATTCCGGATAGCTTAGAAGAATCCGCAAGAATAGATGGAGCAGGTCATATTACAATATTAACTAAAATTATGCTGCCTCTGTTAAAGCCTACATTGGCTGTTATAACCTTATATTATGCGGTATATTATTGGAATTCATGGTTTTGGCCGTCATTGCTTATCCGGGATAAAAGTATGTATCCACTGCAGGTTATTATGCGGGACATCCTTATCGCGGCAGATTCAGAGATGCTTCAAAATACAGAGGATATTGTGACAGAAACGGTTAAATTTGCAACGATTATGGTTTCAACAATACCAATCTTATTTGTGTATCCGTATTTACAAAAATACTTTGTTAAAGGCGTTATGATTGGTGCAGTAAAAGGTTAACATATTATTTGTTCAAATAGAAAGAGGTAAAGCATGAATATGAATGACAAAGAATTACTCGATCAAATATGGAAGGACATTCACGAAAAAACGATGCAGACGAGTCAGGAGATTGGCAGTCAGTTTCCTACGATGACAAAGAATGGAAAATATGAGTTTATAGAAAGATACAGTGCATGGACTACTGGTTTTTGGCCGGGCTTATTATGGTTACTTTATGAAGATACAAAATATGAACCTTATCAAACAATTGCTATAGAATGTGAAGATAAACTTGATGAAGCCATTGAAGAATTTTATGGGCTTGGTCATGACATTGGTTTTATTTGGCAATTAACAGCAATAAAACATTATGAACTGACGGGCAATGAGGTCTCTTTAAAAAGAGCCATAGTTGCAGCTAGCTTTTTAGCTAGTCGCTTCAATATTAAAGGAAAATTTTTACAGGCGTGGAATAAAAACGGTTTGAATGATGCAAATCCACATGGCCTTAGCATCATTGATAGTATGATGAACTTACCTATATTAATGTTCGCATCAGCTCAACTTAAGGCGCCAAGATTTGAACTGATTGCACGAGCACATGCAGATACAGTACTAAAAGAATTCATTCGCGAAGATGGTTCGGTAAATCATATGGTTGAGTTTGATCCCTTAACAGGACAAAAGATTCAAGTACATGGGGGGCAAGGACAAAGCCCGACTTCGGCGTGGTCAAGGGGAACGTCCTGGGCACTACATGGTATGGCGAAATTTTATGGATTAACTCAAGAAAAAAAATATTTAGACGCAGCAAAAAAAGTGGCAGATTTCTTTATAAGTCAATTACCGCAAGATAATGTTCCGCATTGGGATTTCAGAGTTGAAAGAACAGCTGAAACGCCAAGAGATACATCAGCAGGAGCCTGTGCGGCCTGTGGATTAATAGAGTTGAGTCGTTATGTGGATACAAGCGATAAAGAATATTATTTGAATGCGGCTCTAAAGATTATTGTTTCGCTTTATGAAAATTATAGTACTCTAAAAGATGACGAATACCAAGGACTAATCAAAGGGGGAACATTTAATCATCCTCAAGGCTTAGGTATTGATATTTCGTTGATCTATGGCGACTATTATTTTACTGAGGCAGTTATGCGTTTAAGAACATTACAATAATAAAATAGCTATAAAAAATTCCAATAAAAGAATATTGGAATTTTTTATAGCTTGAATCATAAGGGGAAATTATGAAAACGAAAAAGAGTGGGGCTATTGGCAAACGATTTTTACTTACTTCTATAATAGATAGTTTTAATAATCAATACTTAGGACTAGTACAAGGTGTGTTCTTTGCTTCATATCTTTTGTATTTAAACATAAGTGAGCTAAAAATTGCTATGCTATTATCCTTAATAGGGTTAACACAGATGACGCAAATTCTTTCGACGTGGATCTATTCAAAAATACCTAATAAAAAAGCCGTCATACTATCGTTTCGGTTTATGAAAGCGATTTTACTTTTTTTAACAGGAATGATTCCATGGATTTTTAGTTCGAAATATTTTTTTGTGGCCTTATACATCAATGTACTTTTGCGCTTAGTCCTACAAAATATTTCGGCAAATGCATACCTTGAATGGAACGATCGTTATGTAGAAGAAAACAATAAAGGTCATTATTATGGATTGAGAAATGTATTGTTTAATCTTGTCTATATAGTTTATAGCTTCGTTCTAGGCCTTGTGCTTGATCGTTTTGAAGCAAATCCATATTTTTACTCCATCGTATTTTCACTTTCAATTCTTTTTGCGACTGTTGATTTCACAATTCTTAAAGATATAGAATTTCCTACTTATAATTATGAAGAGCTATCTTTTTTTGAAAAAATTAGCGTTCCTCTCCATGATAAAGTATACAGAAAATTTATTCTTTTTAGTTTAATATGGATGTTTTCTTTGAATATGGGACGTCCATTGCTCAACGTATATGCTAGAAGATATTTGCTTTATGACTATAGCTTAATTGCGTTAACAGCAAGTATAACCTCTTTTATAAAACTATTTTCGGGCATATTTTTCGGGAGAATGATTGATGTTAAAGGGAGCAATTTTGTCATTATTATTAATGGAATCATCTTTGGGCTGACGACCTTATTAATTGTCCTGGCAAATCCCAATCAGCCAGCTGTTTATGTCATAGCGTTTATAAGTAACGGAGCTGTGATGATTGGTTTTAATGTGGCTAATTTTAGACATATGATTAAACTAGCAAAGCCAGAGTTTATGAATGAATACCTGTCTGTTCACGGATTTTTTACGGGTATAATAATATTCTTAAGTTTAAATATTTCTGGTTATATAATTAAATTGATAGGAAGTGAAGTGTTTCGTTTATTTGATTTTACGATGAATGCGTATCAGCTACTATTTTTATTGTCTGGTATTTGCCATCTTTTTGCCATAGTCTACTTTTTTTATGGTTTAAAGGATATGGAATGATTGATTACAGAAGGATAAAAGTAGAGAAAAGAGGGGAAAATGAAAAGAATAAGATTTGCAGAAATGCGATTAAAGAAAAAATTGATTGTTTCCCTAATAGCTTTTGTATTCATGCCTATAGTATTATTTTCTGTTCTTTTTCTAATATTAATATTTAATAAGGAAATTCATAGTTTAGAAACTATACAAACACAAGAAAATCAAAAAAGTGTTGAAAAGTTAGAATCAATAATGCAATATTCTGATACGATCTATTCAAATGTATTGTATAAGTATTATATAAATTATTTTATGTATGATAAAGCTAATATGACTCAGCATTATGAAGTATCTCAGTATTTTGATGATTTATTAGAAAGATATCCTTATTATGTAAATTTTGTTGTGTATAATCATCAAGAAATAAAATACCAAAGAGGAATACATCTAGAAAATATAACGGATAATGAGCTTAAAAAAAGTGTTTTGTATGATGAGAATTCTTTTTTCTTGAAACCTCACAAAATGAGGGTATCATCAATATATGATTCTTCGGATTTTGAAGTCATATCTTATATATACAAGCTAAAGAATTACACAAGTCAAGGTGCACATGTCTATGGTATGTTTGAAATTAATTTTGACCCCAAGAAACTATATAAAGATGTTTTTGCCAGCATAGATACACAAGACACAGATATATATTTAATTAGCAATATGGGTGAGGTGTTTCTTGCCTCAGATACAAAAAAGCTTGGAGAAAAAATAGAAGAATATGAAAATCTTAAATTAGCTATCAATAATGAAGAAGGAATGTTTTATTGTGTATTTCAAGGGAGACCACAATTGTGTTATTATCAAACGCTCGATAATTACTCGTTTTATATTTTGAGATTTGTTTCTGTTTTTGATTTGGTTCGAAGTCAGCTACCTATTTTACTAATTGTATTTTTTATGATATGCGTATGCATTATCTTTGCTGTTTTGTTTTCTAATATTCAGAACAAATTTATGATTGCCCCATTAGCTGATATATCAGCTGAACTGAAAAAAATTGAAAGGGGAAATTTCTCTATACATTTAGCTGTAAATGCAAAGGATGAAATTGGTGACTTGAGTTCAAGTGTTCTTCAGATGTCAGAAAAATTAGAGAGTTTGATCAAAGAAAATTATATCAGAAAAATCAAACAGCAAGAAGCGGAAATGGATGTTCTTGTTACTCAAATAAACCCGCATTTTCTATATAACACTTTGGATTCGATACATTGGACAGCCATAAAAGAAAAAAAACATGAGATTAGTCAACAAATAGAAGCACTTTCAACCATGTTCCGTCATATTTTAAATAAAGGAGAAAATACTATTCTTATTTCTAAAGAAATTGAATTTTTAGAATCATATTTCTTGATCATGAATCAATCATATAAAGAACGTATAAAATTCCATGTTGAAATTGAAGAAGAAAATACAGAGGAATTAAAAAGATATAAAATACCGAAACTTTTAATTCAGCCGTTGATAGAGAATTGTTTTATACATGGGTTTAAAAATCCTAATAAAAGCGGGATTATTGTTGTTCGATTTTATAATATAGACGAGTATCTTTATATAGAAGTGGAGGATAATGGAAGTGGAATTGATTCAAAAAAACTAAGTCTTGATTGTGAAAAAAATAGTTCTTCTGGCAAATATAGCGCGCTAAAAAATATTTTTGAACGAATTAAGTTATTTTATGGTCAAGAATCAAAAATATATATAAAAGGAAAGATAGGAAAAGGCACATGCATTATTATAAAACTTCCATACAAATTAAACGGATGATATTAATAAAATATCAATAAAAAAGGAGGTAAGTCCATGAAGTTGATGGTTATTGATGATGAGCGAAATATAAGAGAAGGAATTCGATATAGTATTCCATGGAATGAAATAGGTATTGAAAATGTAATAGATTTTTCTAACGCTGAAGATGCGTTAAAAGAATTTTCTAGATATTTGCCGGATATTATTATTTCGGATATTAAGATGGATGGTATGACAGGTTTAGATTTTTTTGAAAAAGCAAAAAATATAAAACCAGATTTGAGAATGATTTTTGTTAGTGGATATGCGGATTTTGAGTATGTAGTTCAAGCTATGCGACTTGGGGCTGTGGATTACGAATTGAAGCCAATTAACAACGGAAAATTAATGGATTTAGTAAAAAAAATAAAGCAAGAAATTATGCTATATGCAAAAAAACAAGAAATGTTTACAGAGTATGAAAAAAAAACCAGAGCAAAAAAAATGTTTGAAATTCTAGATGCAGAAGAATTTCAAAAAGATATTCAACTTTATTTTGATAAAATTTATGAATTAAATAACAAAATGCGACTAATCGTTGTTTTAATAGATGTTGATTATTATAATAATGCAGATGATGAAATAGTTCAAGGGTATATAGAACAAGTAATATGCGATTTACAAAATGAAGTGATTATAAAAGTTTGGGAATATTTTGCTGGAAAATGTATCTTATTGGTAGAAGTGAATTCTTCTTATATATATACGTTTAATACCCAATATATTATTAAAAGAAAAATAGAATATATAAATAGCAATGACCATTTTAATTTGACGGTATCTACAATTATTTCCAATATGACAAAAATTGAATGCATAATGGATGTTTATCATCAAATGGAGATAAAATTACAAAAAAAATTTTACAAAGGACCAGCAAGTTTCTTTTTATTAGATGAAGAAAATGATAATGGGATTTTAGATATACAAGAGGATATTGAACGGTTAAAAGAAGAATTCTTACTTGCTTTTACAGCTATGGATATTCAAAAGATGGAGCCAATTTTTGAAGGGTTTTATCAAATCTGGACAAGTTTCGGGACCCATTCAGAAACAGAAATAAAAAAATATATCAAAAATCTTATGAAAGAAATTTTATTGCAACAGTTAAAAGAAGATAATGTGGCAATTATTGATATCATTCAATTTAATGAAGAAATTAAGAATTTGGAGTTCTTAAAAGATGTAATAAAATTTTGGAGAAGTTGGATAGAAGAATACTTTAAACAATGTTGGAGAAGAAAAAATGAAAATTATAGTAATAATATAAATAAAGCATTAAAATATATATCAAAAAACTACAGAACTAATATTTCGGTTGAAAGCATTTCAAACTATATTAACAAAACACCCAACTACTTTAGTTCCCTATTTAAAAAAGAAATAGGGGTGAATTTTAGTGAATACATTAATGTTTTACGGATTAAAAAAGCCAAAGAATTAATGGAAAATACGGATATGATGCTGAGTGAAATTTCAGATTATGTAGGATATTCAAATTATATTTACTTTACACAAGTGTTTAAAAAAATCGAAGGAATATCTCCTTCAAAAAGTCGAAATTATCATAAAAATTTTTAATATGAAAAAACGACTCCCTTTTGTTCTTTGATTTTATTGATAAACTGTAGAAAATTATAAGTTATAAAAGCATAAATTTAGATATAATACAGGAAAAGAGGACAAAAGAAAGGGTGAAATATAGTGAAGAAAAATAAGTTGAATTGGAAAATTAGTAGTTTGGGTATTTTGTTTATGTTACCAGCAATATTTATGATTTGCTTTGTGGTTGTTATTCCTTTAATTTGGAATATTGCTTTATCATTTTCATCGTGGAATATAAACAAACCTATGGTTTTTTTAGGAATAGAAAATTATTCGATAATTTTCAGAGATTTTCAATATCTTGATACTTTATGGAGGTCTGTTTTTATAGCCTCAGTTGCTACAGTTGTAGCAATGGGACTAGGAATTAGTTTAGCACTCTTGATTCATCGAATGAGAAGAAGAGAAGGGTCGTTATTTAGGTTTATATTCTTTTTACCCAGTATTATGCCAATGAGTGTCGTGGGATTATTATTTGTTTTTGTGTTATCACCGACAAAAGGATTATTAAATCAAATCTTAGAATTATTGAATATGGACTTCCTTACACGCGCATGGCTATCCAATCCTAAAACAGTATTATGGGCTATTGGCATCGTTCAAGGATGGAGATTTAGTGGAATGATTATGATGTTTGTATATACGGCAATTTTAAGAATACCAAATAGTTTGTTTGAATCTGCAAAATTAGATGGAGCAACTTGGTTCCAAGAAATCAGAGGATTTATTCTTCCCCTTGCGAAACCTACTATTAATATGGCTTGTTCACTAATGTTAATTTGGGGATTTAAATCATATGGGGTAGTTTATGCAATGACACAAGGTGGGCCTGGAAATGCTTCGGAAACAACACCTTTGAATATGATTAAAACAGCTTTTACCTATAATAAATTTGGGGTAAGTGCAGCCCTTGGTGTTATATTTACAATTGTTGTAATGGTGGTTGTTATTATTGGAAGGAAGGTATTAAAGAGTGAAACATATGAATTTTAAAAAAGAAAAAATAAATATATTAGATATGAATGTACGCTTGGTGCTAATTTTTATGTCAATAGCGTTTGTTTTACCACTCTATTTTTCGCTAATTACATCATTAAAAAACATGCAGGAATTTTATGAAAATATATGGTCAATTCCAACATCAATTAGAATTGAGAATTATTTTGAAGCGTTTTCGGCAGGGAATGTAGGAGAATATCTATTTAACAGTATTGTTATTACTTTGGCAACAATACTTCTTGTGCAGGTATGCGCTATTATGTGTGCATATGCACTGGCAAGATTAAAAATCAAAGGAGCGGAAATTATAGTTTTATTTTTGTATGCATTTCAAATTTTACCTCAAGAATCAAACATTATTCCTTTGTTTATGATCTGCTCTAAACTAGGAATTACAGAGATTACATATTTGCCTCAAATAATCGCATATGTGGGTTGGGCACTGCCAGGAACAATTATTATTATGAAGAACTTTTTTATGTCTATACCAATTGAATTATTAGAAGCGGCAAGAATTGATGGAAGTAAAGAATTAAATACAATGATTAAAATTGTTTTGCCATTAATGAAAAGTCCTATTTTAACATGTGTCGTTATGAATTTTAGTTTTGCATGGGGAGAATTAATGTGGGCTCAATTATCAACTATTGCAAGCTCGAAAGGAATTCAAATTACTGTCGGATTACTGAATTTTCAAGGAATGTATGGTACGAATTGGCCATTGTTGTGTGCTGCAATTGTTATGGTTTTGATTCCTCTATTTGTGCTATTTGCTTTTGCACAAAAATACTTTGTGGCAGGATTAACTAGTGGTGGCGTGAAAGGATAAATAATATGGATATATTACAAATGAAAGAAAAGAAAAGTTATATAAGACCTCTTTTTTGGCAACATGGAGAGAAAAAAGAGCAATTAATAGAAGAGATAAAGCAGATGCATGAGAATGGAGTGGGTGGTTTTATTGTAGAGGCGCGTCCGCATCCGGATTTTTTAAGTTATGGTTGGTGGCGAGACTTAGATATTATAATCCATGAGGCTAAAAAGAGAGCCATGGAAGTTTGGATTTTTGATGATAGTTCATATCCGAGTGGAATAGGCGCTGGAAAGATCAAAGCATTATATCCTCAATTTGTGAAAACGTATTTAGCGGAACACCATATTGACGTGGTTGGGCCCAAAAGAAATGTCACAATTAATATCAGAGCCTGGATCAAGGCAAGTCATGTGGAAGGCGTGCATAATCTAGAGGGAAATGAACCTGAAGAACTAATTTGTGTTCTATTAGCAGAAAGAACGAATGGTAGGGAACAATTAAATGTAGAAAGCATAAAAGATATAACAGAAAAAATGTATAATGGGAAAATAGAAATTGATATAGAAGAGGGGAGCTGGAGAATATTTATCATTACACAAACACGAAATGGCGGCGAAGAATGGACAAAAGATTATGTGAATCCGCTTAGCAAAGAGGCGGTAGGACAATATATTGATATTATTTATGAAGAGCATTACAAACGTTATTCAAAGGAATTTGGACATACAATTAAAGGTTTTTTTTGTGATGAGCCACGGTTTGGTAATGTTGCCGGATATGAAGATATAATGTGGAAATCGGGAGTGGTATATCCATATACAGACGGTCTGTTGGAGGAACTAAGCAAGGAATTAGGAAAAGATATAAAAAAATATCTTCCCCTCTTATGGGCCAATGATAATAAAATGTGTCATGATGTGCACTATTGCTATATGAATGTAGTCAGCAGACTGTTTGCAAAGAATTTTACAGAACAAATAGGTGATTGGTGTAAAAATCATCATGTACAGTTTACAGGTCATCTTGTAGAGGACAATGGTGTTCATTCTAGATTAGGTTATGGTTCTGGTCATTTTTTTCGTGTCATGGAAGGAATGGACAGTTCGGGAATGGATTTGGTCTATCAAGTATGGCCGAATCATACAGAGGGAAGATTCACAACGCCATTTGGTTATTTGAATGCGGAGTTCTTCTATTGGGGATTAGCCAAAATGACATCTTCTTCAGCGCATTTAGATGAGAAGAAAAATGGAATCGCTTTATGTGAAATATTTGGTGCATACGGTTGGCAAATGGGGCTAAAATTCATGAAATGGCTTACAGATCATGTAACAGTTAGAGGAATTAATCTGTTAGTTCCTCATGCGTTTTCGCCTAAATATCCAGACGATGATTGTCCACCACATTTTTATGCAAATGGAAAAAATCCCCAATGGAAATATTTTCATATTTGGTCAGAATATGCAAACAGAGTCTGTAATATACTTTCAGATGGAATCCACCATGCAACCGCTGCAGTTGTTTACCACGCAGAGGCAGAGTGGGGAGGAGAATATGAACCTTTTGAAAAAGTGGTCAGAGTGTTGGCGGAGCATCAAATAGATTCGGATATAGTTCCAATAGATTATCTCATTGATTTAGAGAAAAGTAGAGTTGTTGATGGCCAATTATGTATACATAAAGAAAAGTATAATGTGTTAATTATACCCTATTCACAATGTATATCTGAAGAATTTTTGAAGAAATTAATCCGATTTTCAGAAGAAAAATTACCGATTATATTTATGTCACAGTATCCGCAGAAAATATATTATAAAGAGCAAGATTCCATGCTGGTTCAATTAAAAAAATCCAAAGTTCATATTTGTGATTACGAGACAATTATAGAATATATGAAAGATAAGAAGTTATATGATGTGCTTTTGGAAAAAAATGATAAGTATTTAAGAATATATCATTATCAGAAAAAGCATCAAGAAGTTTATTTTATAACAAATGAAGATCCTTCTTCTTCAAGTCAAAATTTGATTACCCTGCCTAGAGAGGGAAATTGGCTTGCTTATGATGCCATGGATGATAAGATGTATGCTTTAGAAAAAGCAAGAAATAAAATCAATACGTTTCATATCGAATTAGCACCCTATCAATCCTTGTTTCTTATGGATGTGGGCCATAATAATGATATATATCATAAGCCAATCCCCATTACAGCTTGTGGTATAGAGATTGAATTGGAAAATGATTGGCAAGTATGGATCGACCAAGCAGAAGATAAAAAAGTTATGTTAGAAATCCATCGATTAGAAAATATCTCATCATACAATCTATACCCGGAATATTCCGGTCGAATTTCATATGAGACAAATTTTATAATAGACTCTCAAAATATCAATAAAACAACCTATTTATATTTAGGGGAAGTATTTGAAACATGTAGAGTAAAAATAAATGGATGCGAGATTGGATGTAAAATAGCACCACCTTACAATTATGATATTACAAATTATGTGCAAGAAGATAATATACTTGAGATTGAAGTAATCAATACTTTTGTGAAAGAAAAAGGAGACAATTTTTTTGATCGTTCAATGGTACAAGAACCCTCTGGACTCCTTGGTCCGGTGAAAATAGTGTTTTGTGAATAGGAAGAAGGTATAAAATGAAGAAGCCAAATATATTATATATTTTTTCGGATCAACACAGAAAGTTTGACTTAGGAGCTTATGGGCATCAATCAGTTCTTACTCCGAATTTAGATGAACTTGCAAAGTTAGGGGTACGTTTTAATCATTGTGTTTCGAATTCACCGGTATGTGTTCCGGCTAGAGGTACAATGCTAACCGGACTATATCCAAACAAGCATGGGGCATTGATGAATGATATGGCAATTAACCCTCAATGTACAAGCATTGCTAATGTCCTTAATTCAGAGGGATATAGGACGGGATATATGGGGAAATGGCATCTGAATGGGGTTCCGAGAGACCAAGCGATTCCCCAAGAGAAAAGATTAGGATTTCAAGAGTGGAAAGTTCATAATTGTAATCATAAATACCTTGATTGTTATTATTATGATGAAGAGAATGAGAAACATGAAGTAGAAGGATATGAACCTGTCATATTCGGAGAGCTTGCAGAGGAATTTATAAAACGTAATGCAAAAGAAGAACAGCCATGGGCTCTTTACTTGTCCTTTTCAACGCCTCATGATCCTCACCAAGATATTGAAAAAAAGTATTTGGAAGTATATGAAAATAAGGATATTCCATTACGAAAAAACACAAAAGATAAAATTTTGTTTAAAGAGAATAAAGCCCTTAATTTAAATGAATATTTTGATACACAAGAATACAGAGAAAATACAAAAGGATATTATGGGCATATCTCAGCCATTGACGAACAGATTGGAAAACTCATCTTGTCACTTAAAGAAACAGATCAATATGATAATACAATTATCATATATACATCTGACCATGGAGATATGTTGGGTAGTCAGGGAATGTTAGACAAACAAGTGCCCTTCGAAGAAGCCATTGCCATCCCCTTGATTATATATTGGAAAAATCATACTTACGCGGGTGTGTGTGACGAGTTAATTGGATTAAATGACTTACCGGTGACAATTGCCGGTTTAATTGGGGCAAAATTTCCAGATACGATAGATGGGGTTGATTTGCAGGCATTGTGCTTGGATCCTTTAGCTCAAAGCTATGATAGTGCGTATCTTTGTGAATATTTCCCGGCCCATAATTGGGGAGATAAAGGTGGAACGGAATGGAGAGCAATTCGTACTAAGCAATATACGTATGCAGTGACTGCAAACAATATGAATTGGCTATTGTTTGACAATATTCATGATCCATATCAAACCAATAATTTAGCAAGTGATGTAAAATATAAAAATATAAAAGCTGAATTATGGAAAATGCTGAAAAAGCATATAGATGAAAATGATGCATTGTTAGAAGGTATTCAATTCATTCGTGAATATGGAAATGTAAATGAATTTAATCGAAGTCAAAATTATTTTAATCGAAAGCCAATCATAGAAACTGAGAAAGAAGGGGGAAATTAATAACATGAAGCAGCCGAATATAATTTTTTTAATGACAGATCAGCAACGATGGGATTGTATTGGAAAGTTAAATACGAAAATAATAACACCCACAATAGATAAACTGACGCAAAACGGGATAACATTTGATAGTGCGGTTTGTCAATATCCTGCCTGTGTACCGAGCAGAAATTCGATGATGTTTGGTTTATATCCGTCTCAATTAGGGGTGCGTTCCAATAGTGGTGGTTTGTTTCATGAAGATCGTTTGCCATCGATTCCCATTCCACAAGTACTCAAAGATGCAGGATATCTTACGGCAGGGTTTGGAAAGACACATTGGAATCATAGTGTTTTAAATAAAGAACCGAGTACACGAGGTTTTGATAAGAGAGTCATTGGTCAGGACGCTTCATCTGAGTTGTATGAGCAAGGCGCATATATGATGAGTGAAGGAAATCCAGAAGGATTAAAGCGCTATTATGACGAGACGAAAACCTATGGAGCCGGAGAAGAGAATACGAATGGTTATATTGGATGTACCAGTGGGATTAGTCAACGAGACCATCGCGATGGATGGGTTGCAGAACAATGCTTAGAATATTTAGAAAGTAATGAAATAGATGAAGAAAAACCTTTGTTTTTGTACTTATCCTTTTTAAAACCACATGCAGGATTTAATGTTCCCAAAGAATTTGAAGATTTGTATCAAATTGAGGATTTTGAAGATGTTACTCTGCCACCTTGGGATTTAGATGATGAACCCGAAAATCATTTATGTGATCGAAAGGAGTATTTTCAATGGCGAGAAACTTGGAGTAATTTGACGGCAGAAGAAAGAAAGCGTACCACGCTAAGATACTATGCCAATATTTCATGGTTAGATAGTTACTTTGGTCAAGTCTTAGATAAACTTGAAAAATTAGGAAGGCTAGATAATGCAGTGATTATTTTTACATCAGATCATGGAGATTTAATGGGGGAACGCAATTATATTTTTAGAAAATATAATTTATATGAAAGTAGCGTTAGAGTACCCCTTATTATATCAGGAACGATTATACCGGAAAACCAAAAAGGAAGCATTGATAGTCGCCTTGCTGAGCATATTGATTTATTACCAACTATTGCTAAGCTAGCGCAAGCCCCAATCAACCCCATATTGCCAGGAATTGATTTACTCTCAGATACCAAACGATCCGGCGCTTTTTCTGAGTTTCACGGGATAACAGATGAAGGTTTTCAAGCCTCACCTGCATACATGTGGAGAAAAAAAGAGTATAAGCTCATTTTGTATTTAGAAGGTGCACTAAAGGATAATTTTTTGAATGTTCAAGATGTTAAAGGGGAGCTATACCATCTTAGTAAGGATCCTCTAGAATGGAATGATTTATATCAGGATGATAACTATGCAAGAATTCGTGAGCAGATGAAAACTGAATTATTAATGCATATAGCTTGCACATATGCTAGAGGACCCTTTTATTATGATAGTTTAGGTTATTGGCGATTAGGTGGTGAATAGAAAGCTATTTGCCAATGACATAGGAAGGAATATTAAGTAAATCTGAAATTTTTTCATATAAATCAGCATTTTGTCCAATGCTCATTGCAAAATGATGCGTTGGTGCGTGACTAAACCATTCATCCATATACGAATCAGGATCTTTTTTGAACTTTACAGGGGTCTGGGTATTGCCGATTTTCATGATTGAACCATCGGTTGATTCTGCTTCTGTGATAATAAATTTTAATTTTCCGTCGATTGTTTGGGTACACCCAAGGTTAGTAATAGAACCAGTGCGAACTTTGGCTTCTACAGATATTCCTGTTCCTTGCTTGCCATGGTATAAGCCCATACCTCGAAGAATAGGTTTTCCTTTTGCAATTTTTAAATGGAAGGGACCATCATGACCTAATAAGATAGTGCTGGTTTCATAATCGGTAACAACAATTTCGCAAAAACTGCCACCCGCTTCAACAAGGTCACAAATTTTCATTGCTAAACATGTTTTTAAATCACCTTCTCCGGCACAGGGGATTCCAGATGCGGTTAGTAGAGAATGTCCGACGATAAAACCGCCTTGAACGTTTTCGTAATGATTTCCTGGGGCCCCATGATAATAGTAAGTTAAAGCATCTAAATCAAATTCTTTAACTAATTTTTCTTGAGCGACAGCTACTTTAGCCGACCAATTTAATTGATCTTGGCTTGGTTTTTGAGCAAGGGGGTCGGCAGCTAAGTCATCACTTATAATAAAGAACTCTTCAATTTCTTGGCGTTTATGTTGAATTTCTTCTTGGGTTATCTTTTGTAGATGACGATCCAAATCACACATTTCTAATATTTGTATGTGTGCTCCGGTCTGGCTTTGAAACATTGTGAAATCACTATACATATCAAGCATGCCACTATAGGTGTTTCCTAAAAATCCGAAACGAGCCCCTTGTAAGTTGCGCTTTACTCTGGCAGCTAATATCCACTCTTTAATTGTCTTCCATGCACGAATGGCTTCAGGGCGTTTATCAGTAATTTCATCCGTCATAGAAATATCGGGTGTATAGTTGAGTCCTAATAGGCCATTCACAACGCGAAAATGTATATCGGAGCGATTGAATGCATTTGCGATTTCGGGAACTGGACAAGCGCCACAGTGAGCGAGCCATTCGCCTGTGGTTGTTTGAGTATAATTAATCTTTGCGGCCGGTTGTAAATTTAATACGACAGTTGGAGCAGAACAGATTTGATGAACAGGTAGGACACAAGCACTCGTTACATATGTTGCAGAATGAGCTAAGATTAAATCTATATTGTTTTGGTTAAAGTACTCACCTGCTTGATGACCTGCGTCTTCACTATCTACCAATCCATAATAAAATATTTCTGCTCCAAATGACTCAACTTTTTTGCTGATAAATTCTCCGTATTCGTTTATTCGGTCCTTTAAGCCGGGAAATTGTGTCCAATAATGTTTTAATCCCATGGTATAAAGTCCGATACGAGGTTTTTTATAATTTTTTTTCTCCATTAGATAACTCCTCCATTTAATTTATAAATAAAGTATACTCAAATGTGACAGAGATTACATCCAAGAAAATTGATTGAAAATAATAGAATGTTGTGGTGATAGATTGAAAAAACATATGTATTTGGAAAGAGCATCATATTCTTGGTCTAAAGATTCCGTTCGAATGATTACAATTCCAAGTAAAACGGCTAAAATGACTTATTTTTATGCCCAGGAATTAGGACATTTCAAAACGAAAGCTCCATATTTCACTGAAAGAGAGAATCTAGACTCTTTTTTGATTATATATACAATTTCAGGCTGTGGAAGACTAAAATATCTTGGCAAGGAATATCAATTAAAAAAGGGACAATGTTTTTTTATTCATTGTCAAGAGTATCATTATTACTGGACAAAAGAGGATGAAGATTGGGAATTTTTGTGGATACATTTTAATGGTGCCAATGTATTGGGCTATTATAAACAATTTGTTTTTAATGGATTTAAAGTACTAAATATAAATGAAAAAAATGTAGAAGAGCTAATGAATAATGCAATCGAGTTGAATCAAAGAAAAAATTTTACAACTGAGTTATTAACTTCCAATATTATTCAAAATATTTTAACTGAATTGCTAATACGAAATTGCACGAATGATATGAAGAGGGTTTTTATTCCAAAATATATTAAAATGATTGCAAAAAAAATTGAATCCAGTTTTAGGGAGCCTTTATGTTTAGATGATTTTCAACGTGAATGGAATAGGAGTAAATATCATATTTCGAAAGAATTTAAAAAATATATCGGGGTAACAGTGAATGAATATATTATATCTTCGCGAATCTCCTACGCCAAAGAGCTATTGAAATATTCAGAGTTATCAATAAATGAAATAACATTTGAAGTAGGAATGAATAATGTCACGCATTTTATTAACTTATTTAAGGCGCGGGAAAAAAAGACGCCCCTTTTATATCGTAAAGAATGGAAAAACTAAAATCATTAGCAAGTTTTTTTATAGAAAAAAAATACTTTTTGTAGATATTCATAACAAAGTGAATAGTTAGAAATAGGTATAATTAAAATATATTATACGAGGAGGTATGGAATATGGAACAGAAACGATTAAAAAAATGGGTATTATTAACAACGTGTCTAATGCTTATATTCAGTGTTTTATCAGGGTGTGGAAAAGAGACAAACGAACAAGTTAACACAGGAGGAAAAAATGCGACAAAAGAAAATACTATTTCAGAAGTTGCAACAGAGTTAGGTTGCATTGATGCAGAAGCGTTTGCAAAAGAGTTGAATGAAAAATATGCCGGTGAAGAAGTTGTTTTGATGATTGAGCGTGCAGGCGCAACTTATCCAACAGCAAATATTGAGTATATGCAAGGTTTATTGCCGGACATAACAATTACAAGCAAACCTTTTGTTAATGATAAGGCAGAACAACTTATTAAAACTGCATACACTGCAGGGCAACAATTGGATTTAGTGGAATTTTGGCCGAATCAAATGCAAACATTTGTTAATGCAGATATGGCTTTAGATTTAACCCCCTATTTGGAAGAGGACCCAATATGGAAAAATTCATTTGTTGATGGCGTTCTAGAAGCGGGAAAGTATAACGGGAACATATACAATGTAGCAGAAGCAATTGTATATCCACTTTTAATAGTTAATGAAGATCTATTAACTGACGCAGGTGTGAATATCAAAGAAGATTGGACATGGGAAGAATTTGTAGAGGCGTGTAATAAAATTCAGACAAATACAGATGCATTTCCGATAGGAGTTCAAGTTCAACATACAAATTGGCTAGTGCGGTGTGCCTTTGAGCAAATTTGGAATAACAATGAAGAGTATGAGGCGTTTGTTAGAGGGGAAATATCTTTTACAGAAGAGCCGAGAATTAAAGAAATGATGGTTAAGATTGCACAGTTATATGAAGAAGAATATTGTTATCCTGGCGAAGGTGCAATTTCACTGACAGCAGATGAAAAAATTGCAGGATTTGCCGCTGGCGAAATTGCAATGATTGCAGAAGTAAATGCAAATACACTGAATGCTTTGAAGAATTCAGGTGTGGAAAATATAAAAATTATCGGATGGCCAACAATGTCAGAAGAAATGAATTATATTAATGGAGGTTTTCAAGGTTATTTTATTCCATCACATGTAAAAAATCCGGATTTAGCAGTCGGTATTATGAAACTTCTATTTAGTCAACAAGTTATGAACTATAATGCGGATGCAGGTATTGTTCCAACTGTTCCAGTTAATAGTAGCAATGAATATTTGAAAGAACTTTCAAAAGATGCAGATAGAATTGGACCAGCAGAAGTATTAGCCCTATCACCGGAGATTTCAGATTATGTTCAAAATCAGCTGATGGCAAATTATCTATTGAATGGAGAAGTAGCGTTAGAAGATTTAGAAAACCTTAGAATAGGGACAAAATAATAAAATTAGATTAAACAGGGAAACAGGACGACTTCTTAAAGTCGTCCTGTTTGAGGTGAACCTTTCTAAAATTTAAATGTTTTTCCAACAAGTTATGAACCATAATGTGGATACAACAAACAAAATATAACTTTAAGTACATTATAATAATAAATACAATCCCTTATACTAGTATAAATGCATGCAATTGTATTTAAGTTTTTATAAAATATTTTTTTAGGAAGGTGTTAAAATGCATAAAATTTATAGCAACAAAATAAGTATTTTATTACTTATACTGCCAGCCTTATTATTGTTCATAGTATTTATTCCGATATCAACAGCCTTTATTGTAGGTTCCAGTTTTTTTAAATGGGAGTTGCTGACTCCGCCGGTCTACAAAGGTTTGGATAATTACCAGTATTTGTTTACAAATGACTCGATTTTTTGGATTGGTTTTCGAAATAATCTTATTTGGATTGTTGGAAATGTTTTTCTTGTTTTGGTGCCCAGTTTCTTTTTGGCATTAATTCTTAATGCAAAGATTATTGGAAAAAATTTTTTTAGAAGTGTCATATTTCTGCCGGTTTGCCTTTCTTCGACAGCTGTAGGATTAATTTGGTATTTTGTATATCATTATAAGATTGGTATCTTAAATTATCTTATAAGGTTTATAGGATTTGAAAATTTTCAACATGCTTGGCTAAATAGTGAAAAGACGGCACTGTATGCAGTTATATTAACAATTTCATGGCAATGGGTTGGATACTATATGGTACTATATCTATCTGGCTTGGCGATGATACCAGATGAGCTAATTGAGGCTGCTCGAATAGATGGAGCTAACTCAAGGCAAGTTCTTTGGAATATAACGATTCCTTTCTTAAAACCTATATTTAAGATTACATCTGTTTTGGCTGTTGTAAATGCATTTAAAGGATTTGATCTTATGTATATTATGACTCAAGGTGGACCTAATCGTTCAACGTATTTGCTTGCGTTACATATGTTTGATACATCATTTGGTCGAATGCAGTATGGATACGGTAGTGCAATTGCAGTGGTCATAATATTACTTTGTGTTGTATCAACGCTGTTGATCAATAAATTCTTTAGTAGAGACAATATGGATGCGTAGGAGGTTGAAATGGGATTGATAGAAAAAAATCATAAAGTAGAAAGAAACTTAGATTGGATTAAAAACACCTATAAATATATCATTATGTTATTTTACGTGGTCGTTATTTTGGGTCCTCTTTATTTTTTAGTTGTATCAGCATTAAAAGAAGATAATCAAATATTCTTGGATCCATTTGGATTGCCAAACGTATATTTGTGGGAAAACTTTAAAATAGTTATGTTTGATAATAATATTATGTTGAATATGCTAAATAGCTTCTATTATGTAATCACAGGACTTGTTTTAACAACATTGATTTGTGTAATGGCATCCTATGCAGTTGTAAAAATGGAATGGAAATTAAAAAATACGGTATTTGGTATTTTGCTACTGGGTATGTTTGTTCCAATTAATGCGTTGTTATTACCGGTATTTATAGGGAGTAGAAGATTTGGTGTGGATAATCCGAGAATTATATTAGTACTCATATTCACAGTATTTGCAATGCCGAGAACTATATTTATTCTTTCGGGATTTCTAAAAGATGTTCCAAGAACGATTGAGGAAGCAGCTGTTATTGATGGTGCAAGCTTACCAACGATTATCTTTAGTATTATTTTACCCTTGCTCAAGCCAGCAATAGCAACTTCAACTATTTTTAACTTTTTAAGTATTTGGAATAACCTTTTGTTACCTTTGGTGTTTATAAACAAGGAAGCGGATAAAACATTGCAATTAGGGATGTTGAAGTTTAGAGGAGAGTTTATTACATCCTACAACCTAAGTTTGACAGCGGTATTGATATCAATTATTCCAACCATTGGTCTTTATTTGTTTTTTCAAAAGGGAATAGTAAAAGGTATTACAGCGGGCTCGATTAAAGGCTAATCGGATAAAAAATAAAATTGAGTATACAAAGGAGAAAAAAATGAAGCATAGATTAATAAATGATGGATGGGAATTTACACTTGCAGATACAGATGACAATATTGTACCAGGACTTAACACATCCATGTGGAGAGAAATAACAATTCCTCACGACTGGAGTGTCGAATATGATTATGAAAAAAATAATCCCATGGGACGAATTGGTGGATTTTTGAAGTCTGGAATTGGTTGGTACCGTAAATTTATTAGGTTAACAAAGGAAGAACTAGGAAAAGCGACCTACCTTTATTTTGATGGAGTGTACCATCAGTCAACTATATATGTAAATGGAGAAAAATATGATGGGCGAAGCTATGGTTATATTGGATTTACACTTGACATTTCAGATAGCCTTCATGAAGGATTAAATTATATTGCTGTACGCGTGGATTGCAGTGATGAGCCTTCTAGCAGGTGGTACAATGGATGTGGAATTAATAGAGATGTATTTCTTCTCACAAGTGAAAGTGATATTTATATCCCGCAGTATGGGATGAATATAATAACCAAGAAAAAGGACTTAGAGTGGCAGATACATACGGATATTGAAATTCTTGATCAATCAGAAATGAATAATTCAGCGGAGCTTACTGTTTACATTAAAAAAGATGATCAGATCATTGATAAAAAAAGTTGTCCTATAAGTGAAGCAAAAGAAGGGAAAATTGCAGTCGATTTCTGGATAAATAATCCCCAATTATGGAGTGTGGATACACCGGAGCTTTATGTTTGTGAGGCGGTAATTAATACCAAAGAAGGCAAAGATGTATTTATAGAACGCTTTGGTTTTCGGACCATAGAGTTCATTTCAAATGAAGGTCTTTTTCTAAACGGAAAAAATATAAAACTTAAAGGTATGTGCCTTCACCATGATGCGGGAAGTCTTGGAGCTGCTGCCTGGGAAGAAGTGTGGAAGAAGAGGATTTTAATGCTCAAAGAAATGGGGTGTAACGCGATTCGAACGACCTCAAATCCATATCCTTCTATGATACTTAACTTATGTGATGAACTTGGAATGCTTGTTATGGATGAATGTTTTGATGGATGGGATGTTCCAAAAGCACATCATGATTATGGATATTTATGGGAAGAAAATTACAAGAAAGATTTAACGGATTTTATTAATAGGGATAAAAATCATCCGTGTATTTTTATTTGGAGTATTGGTAATGAAGTATTAAATATGAGACCAGATCTAACACAAGAACTTATGAATATTGTTCGATCCGTTGATTCGACTAGAAAAATCACCTGTGGAGTAAATGATGTAACAGAAGCCTCGGATAAGAATAGGGCAATTTTAGATGTTGCTGGATATAATGACGGTGGTGGAGCGTGTTTCTTATATGATGCTGACCATGAGAAACGTCCGGATCAACTTATGATAGCAACAGAAGCTCCCCATACGCTTCAAACAAGAGGTTGTTATCGTACACTTACATGGTGGCGGGACAAAAATCTTCCGAGAATAGAGATTCCAAATCTTACAGATGAAGAGATTTTTACAGATCAGAAGTTGTATTATTCATCCTCTTATGATAACTGTGGCGTGCGAACTTGTGCGAGAGACTCTTGGGAAATTGCGGAAAATCGTTCCTATTTGTGTGGTGAATTTAGGTGGTCGGGTTTTGACTACTTAGGAGAAGTGTTTGTTGGAGACTTTCCGATGAGAATGGGAAACTTTGGTATAATCGATACGGCGAATTTTCCTAAAGATCATTATTATTTGTACCAGAGCATGTGGACAGAAAGACCAATGGTTCATATCTTGCCTCATTGGACGCATAGGTATCTGAATGAGGAAACAATTATTCCGGTTTGGGTCTATACGAATTGCGAAAATGTAGAACTTTTCTTAAATGGAAGAAGTTTAGGGAAAAAAACCAAAGGGAGCAAAAAGAATTTAGAGTGGATGGTACCTTATGAAAAAGGAATAATAGAAGTTAAGGCAGTAGCAAGTGACGGTAGTATAGTGAGTGAAAGAGTCGAAACATCAGGCGAACCGAAACAACTTGTTTATCGATTTGAGAAACTTTCAGACCGTATGAGTTTTATAACGGCTCAAGTAAGAGACCAAAAGGCTGTTCTAGTTCCTTACGGAGATTCGCCTACTGCGATAAAAACTATAAATTGTATATTAGATGGTTCGGATAACGGATGTCCAGATGATGTCACCCATTTAAAATCTAATAAAAGAAGGGCTTTTAATGGTATGTGTCTCTATATTATAAGATTTGAAAAGGACAAAAGGGATGAAGCTAAGATCATTCTAGGAGGAATACTAGGTAATAGGTATTTTGATAAAGAGTGTCATGTCAATTTACAAGTAGATGCGTATTTAGCAAGTGGTCAAATAATAGAAGAAAATTATAAAATTTGTTATACAACAGATGGAACAACACCAAAAATAGATAGTGAGGAGTATGTTGACCAATTGTGTTTTGAGGAAACAACATGTATGAAAGCTAAAGTATTTGATCGGGATACAAGTGAAGAATTATTAACGCTTCAAGAAATCTTTATAAAAGGTCGCCCTGATCCTGTAGTTGACGAGGCGCATTTGAATTTTGAAATTAATAAAGATAAACCAACAGGCCCCTTCTCTGATAAACTTGTGGGACTGTGGAAAGCAAGCGAATATCAATATGAGTTTTGCAAAGAAGGTACGCTTATGCGGCATGTAGGTAAGTATAAGGAGAAAGTGGGCTATTGGTGGTATGATTTTCCGGTCGATTGTTTTGAGACCCCGGATTATGCAGGGGTTGGAGAGATCTGGTTTTTGACAGGTGAAAAGAATAAAATTGAATTTAGTGACCAGAGCTGTAAAAAGCTCGAAATGAATAATGATAATGGAGCTATTTCTGCGGTTTGGAAGCAAGAAAACCTAGTGGAATTTTATCTGATTAATAGATCTGAAGTACAAGAACATTAATATACGAAAACAAGACTGAACAAACAATATCGTACGATTACCGTATTTATCGAGTTAATTTATTCATATATAATAATATCATCCAATCATTTAAGGATATAAAAAGAAAAAGAAAAGGAGAAGTTATCGCAAATGAAAAAAATATTAAGTATAGTATTGGTGTTATCATTTTTTGTTTTTCTGTTTGTAGGTTGTGGGAATAATCAAGAAGGTGCAACAAATGATAATGAAACAAATGAAGAAGCAGGAAAAAGTAATAATGTAAGTAGTGATGAAGAGGTAAAAGAAGAAGTAACGATTCAATTTTGGTACACGGCGAATGAATCTGACCCTAATGATCCTTATAATTTGTGGAACTCAAAAAATGTGGAATTGTTTATGGAGAAAAATCCGCATATCAAAATTGAAAAAGTTATCATTGGTGGTGCTGGAGGAGAAAATTATAGGACAAAATTAACATCTGAGGCGGCAGTAGGTAATTTGCCGGATATTTTTATGACGTGGCTTGGTACAAGATTAGAACCAATGGTTACAATGGGTTCAGTATTGCCTTTGGACGACATGATTAGTCAAGATGAAAAAATGAGTGAAATGGTTGATCGATCTGTATTAAGCAAAGCGATTTTTGACGATAAAATTTATGCTTTACCAAAGTCATCTGACGCAGAAGGTATTTTTTATAATAAATTGCTTTTTGAAGAATACAACTTGGAATTACCTAAAAGTCTAGAAGAACTAATTGAAGTTAGTAAAGTTTTTAATGAAAATGGACTTACAGCTATTTCGCTAGGCAACAGCGTTTCATGGGTTACGGAGATTCCATATAGCTATATTTTATTGGATCTTGACCCAGATATATATACTAAAATGAAAAATAATGAGATAAGCTATGATGATCCTGTTTTTACGGAAGCGGCAAAAAAATTAAAAATGCTAGTTGATGAAGATGTTTTTGGAGAAAATTTTAATGGGATCGCACCAGCAGAAGCAAGAGCAGAATTTATTGAAGGAAATGCTGCTATGTTCTTGCAAGGGACTTGGAATATAACTGCATTGAAAGAAGGTATGGGTAAGAATGTTGGATTTATTCCATTTCCAACGGTTAGTGAAAATACATCAATGGTATTGAAGACCTCACCTCATGGATATGCAATAAGTAAAGAGACAGAACATCTGGAAGAAGTAATGGAATTTTATAAATTCATGATGAGCGAAGAAAGATTATTAGAACTAGCGGATGAATTTTCGATTATTCTTCCATGGAGCAGTATTGAAGTTGAACCTAAAGAAGATAATCCTTTGTACAATGATGTCGTTGATGCATTTGCCGACCATGAAAAATCATTTGACCTAATTAGTACATATACTCAAAATGATGCTATTGGAAAAGAAATAAGTGTGGCAATACAGGCAATTACATCTGGAGCGGATATTGAAGAAACATTTAATAAGTTGGAAGCATATAGAAAACAAAATTCAAACTAAAAATATATAAATTTCTACAAGTATCTCCATTTCCATGATTGGAAATGGAGATACTTGTGATTAAAAAATTGACAAATGAATAAAATAATAAGGTATAAAGTCGCTAAGACTTCAAGGAGGCAGCACCACTATGTTCAAGAATCAAAAAATTAGACAACGAATGATTTTATATTATTCATTAGTTATTCTACTGTGTGTGTATGTTATAAGCTCCTTCTCTTACTATCAAGCATCAAAGACAATTATTAGGAGTACGACTGAGAATATTCAGCGAATACTAGAACAATCTAGTAAAAATATAGACAAAACTCTAGAGGATATAGAAACGGTCATTAATACGTTTATTGCCAATCAAGCGGTGTATAATATTTTAGAGCATGGGAAAACATCTTTTGTGGTCCAAGACAGACAGCTGATTAACATATACGATATTTTAACGGATATAACACTTATAAGGCCGGAAATTCAATCAGTTTATATTTTTGACTATAGAGGGAAAATATATGGTAATAAGGGATATAATGAAAAGTGGACTTTTGAAGAACTGAAAAATAAAGCTGAAAGAGGAAAAGGTAAGTTGGTGTGGTTTGAAGCAACTGAAAATAACTCAGCAATAACTTATGTTCGATTAATAAAAAATAATGAATTGAAAGATATTGGTGTTTTGCTTGTTAAGATTCGAAAAACTTCACTGGAGAAATTGTTCAAATGGCAAGAAGAATCATTTAGGAGCTCTTCCATGATTGTAGATGAAAATGATAATGTTATTATATCATCCGGTGTCGATCTATTAAATATCGATTCAATAATTCGTTCTCCGCAATACAAAAGCTATTATTATGAATCTACTTATAACAATTGGAAATACGTTAATATTATTTTAAAAGAAGATTTACTAAAGGATGCCCGAATAATTAGAGAAGGCGTTTTCTTTTGGGGAATTTTTTTTACATGTATTTTTTGGGTTATATCGTATCTTATTTCTTATGAGATAACGATGCCAATAAAGAAAATCACAGACGCAATTAAAGATTTTGAGGTTAAAGAAAATGTGGAAAAAATTCATTTTAAGAAACGGGACGAAATAGCTTATCTATATGACTCTTTTGTTGAAATGACATATAGAATCAATACCTTGGTTGAGAAAAATTATGAACAAAGCGTTCTGCAGAAGAAACAACAAATTAAAATATTACAGGCACAGATAAATCCACATTTTTTATATAATACATTAGATATTATTAATTGGAAAGCTCGTGAAAAAAATGTCCCGGAGATTGGCGGTATGATTAAAGCTTTATCAAATAACTTACGTTATTCCTTTGCAGGAGAAGATTTAATTGTTAGCCTTGCTGATGAAGTTGAACACATTAAAGATTATCTATATCTGCAATACTATCGATTTCAAGATGAGTTGAATTATGAAATTTCAATTGATAAAAGTATATTAAAATGTAGTGTATTGCAACTAACATTGCAGCCTATAGTTGAAAATTGTATTATTCATGCGTTTAAAGAGGTTGAGACTGATATGCAAATTAAAATAAAAGCATATATCAGAAATAAGAATCTATATATAGAAATAGTGGATAATGGAAAAGGTATGTCGAAAGAGAAACTAGATCGTTTATTAATACAAAGTAATCATTGTGAAACGGTTGGAGAATCTATTGGACTAAATAATGTAAATAAAAGATTGGGCTTAAAATATGGAAATGAATATGGTTTATCCTTTGAAAGTCAGTTAAATGTTGGAACAAAAGTGACAATCGTATTGCCAGAGACTTATTTAGAAGATTGAAAACATAGGTCAATAAAGGAGAAATATGTATAAAGTTGTTATTTTTGAAGATGAAATTGTTATACGAAAAGCCTTAATCAGTCAAATTGATTGGTCTAGTCTTGAATGCATAGTGGTTGCGGAATCAAGTAATGGAAATGAAGGTATGCGAATAATTGAAAACTTGAGACCGGATTTAATTATATCAGATATTCGTTTACATGGATGTGATGCGATAGATATATGCAAATTCATAAATGATAAGGGATATAATATGAAAGTTATTTTGATGACGGGATATGCAAAAATGGATTATGCACAGGCGGCTATTAAGAATGGTGCTAGTGATTTTATTCTGAAACCCATTGATCCGAATGAATTAATGGGTGCTGTAAGAAAATGTTTGAATCATCTAGAACAAAAAGAAATTTTGGAGAATGAAATCTTAGAATTAAAAAAAATTAGTGAAAATGAATTGCCGAGGTTAAGAGAAAATTTCTTTCGTGAAGTTTATAATAATCTCATAACAAAGGAGATTGAGATCAAGAGAAGATGTCAATTTTTAAATATTAAATTGGAACAGTTCAGGTGCATAGCAATTGATATTGATATTAACAATGATGTGCCGGATGAAATGATTAGGAAAAAAAATGAACTGTTATATCAGATAAAGGACGTAATAATTCAAGAGAATAGTTTAAAAGCAATATACACATTTATGTGGCAAGGAAAATTGTATTTAATTTTTAATGAATCAGAAATAATTCTTGAGACATTTGTCGACGAAATTCAGAGTTTAGCCTTTAATAAATTTAGTTTGTCGATATCAGTAGGAATAAGCAATTCTTATGAGGAAGTTATTAACTTAAGTGATGGGCTAAAGGAGTCAGAGCATGCATTGAGTTATAAATTCCATAAGGGAAATGGATCTGTCATATGGGCGGATTCAATTCATAATATACCTAAGAATGAAATTGGGTCCAATGCTTATTTAATGAATCAATATATGATGATTGCAAATAATGTTATTGCGGGTAAGGGAATGGAAGCCAAAAAAAGCTTCGTCAAATTTTGGGAAGAACTATCTGAAGTAAATAATGAACTTATTCTAAGAAATAAAGCAATAGAATTACTTGTCGTATTAGCCTACCATTTAAAAAACAAAAATTTTGATATTGAACAATTAATTCCTTTGAATTTAATGCACGAAAAAATAAAAAAGTTGTCGGATTTACATAGTATATATATGTTGCTCAGTAACCTTATATTCTTGCTATCAAAGCAAAGACAAGAAGAGTTGGCTGATCGAGGCTCGAATGTTATCGAATGTATTAAGGAGTATATCGATAAAAATTATGATAAAAGTATAAGTTTAAGCAACTTGGCAGATAAGGTTTTTCTGAGTGAAAAATATTTAAGTGCATTAGTAAAAAAAGAGACGGGTCAAACAATAACAGATTTAATTACTGAAAAGCGGATAGCAATTGCAAAAGAACTATTAAAAGATACTCAATTAAAAACGTATGAAATTTCTATGCAAATAGGAATTAATGACTCAAGATATTTTAGTCAGCTGTTTAAAAAACATACAGGTTATACTCCTAGTCAATATAGACGTTATCAAGATTGAGGCCTCGCATAAATTAAGGATGAAAATTCGGATTTGCTTGTGGTATAAGTGCTTCTACAGATTGACGCCAATCTTGAAGTTTTTTATGTAAAGCCTTGGTTAATTGTGGCTGTGTATCTGAAATATCTTGGGTTTCAGATAAATCGTTGTGTAAATCATAAAGCTCTAATCGACAATCTTCAAAAAATTCAATTAACTTATATTGGCCATGACGAACTGAAGAGCCAGGTGTTCCGCCTTGATTACCATAGTGTGGGTAATGCCAAAAAATAGGACCTCGTTCAAAGTTGTTCTTTTTCTGAAGCAAAGGCATTATGCTTATACCATCTAAATGTTGAGAAGGTATTAGATTAAGTCCAGCGACCTCTAATAAGGTTGGATAGAAGTCAGGACTTGTGACAGGCTCATGGCAAATACTTCCTTTTGGAACGACTTTTGGCCAAAGAATAATTAAAGGTTCACGAATGCCGCCTTCATACATCCATCCTTTTCCTTCATTTAAGGGGTTGTTACAAGTTGGGGAACCTTCAGACGTGGCCAAGCCACCGTTGTCAGAGGTGAAAACAATCAAAGTGTTTTCGCTTAGTCCCTGTTCATCTAAACATGTCATAATTCTTCCTATATTTTCATCAAGATTTCCGATCATTGCAGCATAAGTTGGGTCAGATTGGATAGTCCTACGTTTAATTCGTATATGACGTTTATGTTCGCAAGGATGGAAATCTCCTTCAACAAAGGGATCAATTTGATCAAGTTTCATTTTATTTGCTTTTTCTTGGTAGTATTGAATATCGCTTTCTTTTGCTTCGAGTGGTGTGTGAACAGTGTAGTGAGATAAATGCATAAAAAAAGGTTTGTGTAAATCTCTGTTTTTAATTAGGTGAATAGCTTCATTAGTTAAACGATCGGTTAAGTATTCGCCATTTAAACCATTTGTTAGATTTTCCATATTATAAGGACTAAAATAACCGTTTTTAGGACAGCCCCAATGGCAACCCCCAATATTTACGTCAAAACCATGTTTTTCGGGATAATACTCCTTTGTGCCTAGATGCCATTTACCCACATGCCAAGTAACATAACCGCCATTTTTTAACGCATTAGCTAGACTGTATTCACTTAAGGGCAGGTGATCTATATATGGCGCATCTATGAGCTTTCCTTTTGTATGAGCACCAATCCAATCGGTTACACCAATTGTTGCAGGATATTTTCCGGTTAAAATACTTGCTCGTGTAGGCGAACAAACAGGACAAGCTGCATAGGCATCTGTGAATATCATACCATTTTTAGCTAATTTATCAATGTTTGGTGTTTCGTAAAATTTGCTTCCATAACAACTCAGGTCTTTCCAACCCATATCATCGATCAGTATAAAAAGAATATTTGGTTGATTCATTATCTGTTTCCCCCATTCATTTTAAATTTAATTGTATTTGCCAAAACAACAACTTATAACTTCATTATAGATTAGTATAATTCATAGACTATCTTTTAAAAAGGGAATAAATAATGATATACATGGACTATATTCGGATTTGTATCGGGGAAAAAAATTGTATTATACTAGAATAATAAAAAGGATTATAAAAAATGTATAAAAAAATTGATTTTTTACATGAAAAATTAATAGTAATCCCAGACAATGTTATTGAAAATTGTAAGCTGGACCCAATAATAGGATCCCTATATATTTCGGATATGGGTTATTTTCCGTGTGCCAAAAATCATTATCGAATGAGAAGTCAAGGGAGTAAAAATCATATTTTAATCTTTTGTGTAAGTGGGAAAGGAGTTGTAAAATTGGATGGAAAGAAGTATACCTTGAAAAAGAATTGTCTTTGCATTATTCCAGCGAATACATCTCATACATACTATGCAGATAATACTGAACCATGGAGTATATATTGGATTCACTTTCAAGGTTTTTTATCAACTAGCTATATAGAGTGGATTCAACATGGTCGAGTTATAAGTGAGATTAATCAAATACAGCATTCAAAATTTATTCGTCATTTTAATCGATGTTATACTTTGCTTGAAAAAGGTTTTTCGATAGATAGAATGGTTATTAGTGCTAGCCTTTTAGGGACTCTTTTATCAAATGTATCATATAAATTAACTGAAGAGGAAACATTTAATGATGAATCGGATACAGTTGATCGATGTATTAAATTTATGTTATCTAATTTAGGAGAGTGTCTAGATTTAAAAAAAATATCGAAAGAATTTTGTATTAGTAAAAGTCATCTGATTTACCTATTTAAAGAACAGACGGGATGTACCCCTATTAATTATTTTATACATTTAAAAATTCAAAAAGCTTGTAAATTATTAAAATCAACACAATTAAATATAAAAGAAATTGCACATATAGTGGGTTATAATGATCCGCTTTATTTTGGTAGAATTTTCAAACGGATAATGGGGGATGCTCCTAGCGTTTATAGAAAAATCAATAAAGAATAAAGACGTAGAAACATTCAAACAATTTCTCCTTTGCATTCTGTATGAAATTTGCTATTATTAAAGGTAGTAATATAATGCGAATCATCAAATGAAAGCTATAAAGGAGTGGTCGACGATGACGGTAGAAGAATTAGATAAGCGGCTTCGAGAGATGAATGAAGTTGAACAAGCCTATCGTGGTGCCACGCAGACACGATTAAAAACATATTTTTCCAATGATAATCCGGCAGACGCTTGGATTATTAACAGTGATAAGTTGATGGATGACGGTGAAGTCATCTCCGTTCACAAACATGATCGTTTTGTTGCTTTTGATCGTCACAGACATGACTATCTAGAGATGATTTTCGTCTATTCGGGCTCCATTCGCCAGCATATCGATGGCAAAGACTTGACCATTAAAAAAGGTGAGATTTTTTTGTTGGATATGAATATGGAACACAGTATTTATGAAGCCGGCCAAGAGGACATTGCCATTAATATTTTGATCAAAAAAGAATTCTTTGATTCCTTCTTTATGAAACAGGTGGCCTACAATGATGTGATCTCCAACTTTGTAGTCAAAGCAATCTATGGGAAAAAAGATGTCAAGCAATACATCTACTTTCAAACATCTGAAAACAAACATATATGGGATTTTATGCTTCAACTCCTGAATGAATACTATGAACAGCGAAATGGAATGGAAACAGCCATTCGTGCCTATATGCTTTTAATCTTTAATGAACTTTTCCGAAGTTATGAAAAGCATTTATCCCAGTCCATGGTTAATGCTATTGATACCAGTATTTCCAGTGAGATTGTCAACTATATTAATGAGCACTTCAAAGAACTCTCCTTAACAAGTATGGCAAAAGCCTTTAATTATCATCCGGACTATTTAGGTAAGATTATAAAGAAGATGACCGGTTCAAGTTTGACGACCCTTGTCAAAGAGCGGAAGCTAGATTATGCCGGTTACTTGCTTGAACATACCCAAATGCCCGTTAGTGATGTGGTGGCAGAAATCGGCTATTCAAATACATCCTATTTTTATAAACAATTCAAAAAAAAATTCGGTGCAACGCCGGACCAAATACGTAAAAAATAAGAAGAAATCCAAGAAATTTGGAGGACTTCTTTTTTTCTTGCCAAGACACAGAACAAACAAGGAAATTCAACAAAAAAACGCATAAAAACAGACCTAAATTCATTGACATTGGTGGGTTTAAGTGGTACTATTAGAATGAAATAAAGATAAAACAACATAAAACAACATAAATCAAGAATTAGTTGGAGGTAAGAAATGTTTAATGAATTCGAAGTGAAAAAACAAATGTGTGAAGTTGGACAGCGTATTTACCAGCGTGAGATGGTTGCTGCTAATGACGGTAACTTCTCAGTGAAGTTAGATGAGAATACGTTTTTATGTACACCAACAGGTGTGTCAAAAGGATTTATGACACCGGATATGATCTGTAAAGTTGACAATGAAGGAAACTTAAAACAACCCAATGGCCAATGGAAACCATCATCAGAGATTAAGATGCATATGCGTATCTACAAAGAGCGTCCGGATGTAAACTCAGTTGTTCATGCACATCCACAATATGCAACAGCTTATGCCATTGCAGGTATTCCATTAACTGAAAAAATCATGCCCGAAGCCGTTATTTTCTTAGGTGAAGTACCCATCGCAAAATACGGATTACCGTCAACAATGGAGATTCCGGATGCAGTTGAACCTTACTTGGAATGTTATGACGCGGTATTGCTTGAAAATCATGGTGCACTATCATGGGGACAAGATTTAATGTCAGCATACTTTAAAATGGAAAGCTTAGAATTCTATGCATCTTTAGCATATAAAGCAAAAGCCTTAGGTGGAGCTAAAGAATTACCTTCATCAGAAGTTGCAAGATTATATGAACTTAGAAGACAATTTGCAGTACCTGGACGTCATCCGGCAGATTGCCAAAGTAGTGCGTGTTCAACAAAGACAACTAGTTCAACAAGTCAGGCAAGCACAAGTGAAGAAGCAATCGCTGAAATAGTGAAACGTGTTATCGAGCAATTGAAATAGAGGTGAGCAATGTGAAACGCTCTCGAAGAATGGAGATCCTCGATCAGCGTCCTGTCAATCAAGATGGTTTTATTGACGAATGGCCCGAAAAAGGTTTTGTAGCGATGTCAAGTCCCTATGATCCCAAAGCCAGTCTTATCATTGAAAATAATCGTGTTATAGAGATGGACGGCAAACATCGTGAAGAATTTGACTTTATTGATGAATTTATCGCAGATCATTACATTGAAGTAAAGACAGCGGAAGCAAGTATGTCCCTGTCGCCGACACAAATTGCGAGATTACTCGTTGATATTCACGTTGATCGACAAAAAATAATAAATATTTTCAAAGGATTAACCCCGGCAAGAGTTACTGAAGTACTCAATGAATTAAATGTCGTTGAGATGATGATGGCCATGCAAAAAATGCGCGGTCGTTTGTTCCCGGCAAATCAAGCACATATTACCAATGCCAAAGACAATCCCATATTGATTGCTGCGGATGCGGCAGAAGGCGCGCTTCGTGGTTTTCGTGAGGAAGAGACAACGGTAGGTATTGCAAGATATGCACCACTGACAGCTGTCGGCTTATTGGTTGGAGCGCAAATCGGTTCCAAAGGTGTACTAACACAATGTGCAGTTGAAGAAGCCGTTGAATTACAACTCGGTATGCGCGGTTTTACCACCTATGCAGAGACCATGAGTGTCTATGGTACCGAAGCCGTCTTTATGGATGGTGATGATACACCTTATTCTAAAGCATTCTTAGCATCAGCCTATGCGTCAAGAGGATTAAAAACACGCTTTACATCAGGAACCGGTTCAGAGGTGTTGATGGGAAGTGCTGATGGAAAATCAATGCTATATCTAGAAACAAGATGTCTTATGGTAACCAAAGGAGCCGGCGTACAAGGGATTCAAAATGGATCCGTTAGTTGTATCGGCGTGACATCCGCAGTTCCTTCGGGTATACGGGCAGTATTAGCGGAAAACCTTATTGCATCCTCCTTGGATTTAGAATGTGCATCGTCCAATGACCAAAATTTTAGCCATTCAGACATGCGCCGTACAGCAAGAACCATGATGCAGTTTTTACCCGGAACTGACTTTATCTTTAGTGGTTACAGTGGTGTTCCCAATGAAGACAATATGTTTGCAGGATCTAATTTTGATGCGGAAGACTTTGATGACTACAATGTGCTGCAACGTGACTTAAAAGTCGATGGCGGTCTTAGACCGGTCAAAGAAGCGGATGTTATTCGTGTGAGAAATAGGGCGGCGAAAGCCATGAAAGCGATTATGGAGACACTTGATCTTGGACAGGTAACGGATGAAGAAGTTGAAGCCATTACCTATGCTCATGGAAGTCGGGATGTACCGGACCGTGACATTGTTTCAGATTTACAAGCTATTGATAAAATGATGCAAGACAAAGTGACAGGGATTGATGTAATTAAAGCCTTACATAAATCCGGATTTGAAGAAGAAGCTGAAATGGTCTTAAGTATGTTAAAACAAAGATTATCTGGCGACTATTTACAGACATCAGCCATATTAAATGAATCTTACGATGTAATGAGTACCGTGAACTATCCCAATTCTTATAAGGGTCCCGGTACAGGTTACGTGATGTCAGATGAACGCTGGGAAGAAATCAAAAAAATCCCCCATATTATCAAGATTGATGACCTGTAAGGAGGTGCCATGGATGAATGAATTAAATCAAGAAGTCACTGTCGAACAAATTATTGAAGCGGTGAATAAAGTGATTAACCAGATGGAAACATCTTCAGTGGCAGTATCCGAAAGTCATCCTAGTGGGACCTTAAATCAATTAGGAACCGTTAAACCCAGTGAAGATGTCAAAGAAGTCGGTGTGGCTATTGGTCCGGCCTATGGCTTGCATATTCATCATACAATCAATGGACTGGATCATATGGCCGTGTTAAAAGAGATTTTAGCCGGTATCGAAGAAGAAGGTATGATTCCCCGTGTGATTCGAGGAACCCGAACATCCGATGTTGCCTTTATCGCTAATGATGTTGCAAAGCTTGTGGGATCAGGAATTGCTATTGGCATACAGTCAAAGGGGACTACAGTGATTCATCAAAAAGACTTGTATCCTTTGACAAATCTTGAACTATTTCCCCAAGCCCCCATTATTACCCTTGAAATGTATCGCCAAATCGGTAAAAATGCGGCCAAGTACGCTAAAGGAGATCAAGTAAAACCGATTAAAGTCATTAACGATATTTCGTCAAGACCTAAGTATCAGGTAAAAGCCGCATTGATGCATACCAAAGAAACGGAGTATGTCGTCAAAAGAGGACCTTACATGGAAATAGAACGACCCGTTTAGGAGGTAAGTATGGACTTATATCCCTTAAAAGAAAAACACCCGAATATCATAAAAAGCAAGAGTGGAAAAGGTTTAAATGAGATCACACTCGAAGCGATTGTATCCGGTGAAGTGACAGCTGAAGACATTAAGATTTCAAAAGAAGTCCTCGTATTACAAGCAGAAGTCGCTAGACAAGAAGGCAAGATTCAGTTAGCGCAAAATTTTATTCGGTCAGCTGAGTTGATTGAAATACCGGATGATCGTATTTTGGAAATGTATAATATGTTAAGACCCTATCGTTCAACAGAAGATGAACTCAAAGAACTAAGTGCTCAATTAAGAAATGAATACGACGCACAAGTGTGTGCCGATTTTATTGAAGAAACACTGTATGTTTATAAAAAACGTGATTTGTTAAAACAGTAGAGAAAATGGTGATGATATGATCATAGCCGGTGTAGATATCGGAAATTCAACAACTGAAATAAGCATTGCAAAAATTGATGAACAAGGTTATATGCATTTTCTCGCATCAGCCGAAGTAGAAACCACAGGAACAAAAGGCACGGTTCATAACATTAAAGGAATCAAAGAAGGTCTGCGTCATGCAATGTTAAAAGAAAGACTTCAAATACGCGATCTCGATCTTATACGACTGAACGAAGCGGCTCCGGTTATTGGAGATACAGCCATGGAAACCATAACAGAAACGATTATAACGGATTCAACCATGGTCGGACATAATCCCGATACACCTGCAGGGCAGGGCGTCGCCCTTGGAAGAACGGTTTTAATTAAAGACCTTGTGGAAGTTCGACACAAAGAAGCGATTCTCGTCATGGTACCCAAGACAATGGACTATGAATTTTGTGCCAAGTGCATTAATGCAGCAGACCAAAATATTGTCGGATTAATCTTACAAAGAGACGAAGCGGTTCTCGTATATAATCGATTAAGTAAAAAAATACCGATTATTGACGAAGTCGATGGTATTGACCAGCTTCCGGTTGGAAAGTTAGCCGCAATTGAAGTAGCTGCACCGGGAATGACCATAAAAACTTTGTCAAACCCCTATGGTATTGCAAAGCTATTTGACTTGTCTGCATCTGAAACCTCAGCAGTTATACCGATTTCCAAGAGTTTAATTGGAAAAAAATCGGCAGTAGTGGTTAAAAATACAGATGGTGGCATGCGTGAAACAAAGATTAAAGCAGGAACATTAACCTTAAAAAGTCACAATGAAAAATCGGTGACGGTTTCCATTGATGAAGGTGCGTCCGCTATTATGGAAGCAGTTCGCTCCATTAAAGACTTACAAGATATTGACGGAGAACACGATACCTATGTTGGCGACATGCTCCGCCGCATGAAAGAAAATTTATCTGAACTATCCGAAGAAGCAAGCAACCATTTGACGATTAGCGATTTACTAGCCATTGATACCTTTGTTCCGGTCAAGGTCAAAGGGGCCTTAGCGGGCGAAGTCGCGATGGAAAAAGCGGTTGCAATCGCAGCAATGGTTCAAGCCGATAAGTTACCCATGAATCGCTTGGCAAAACAGCTAGAAGCGCAAGTCAATATTCCGGTTAAAGTCGCCGGAGTGGAAGCGGTTATGGCGGTAATTGGTGCCATGACGACCAAAGGAACCAAGTTACCTTTAGCCATATTAGACCTTGGTGGTGGCTCAACAGACGCTGCTTTACTTGATGAAAAAGGCCAAGTGCGTTCCATTCATTTAGCCGGTGCCGGAAGTTTTGTGACCATGCTTATTGATAAAGAACTAAGACTGGATAATCCCATGATGGCAGAACTCATCAAACGGCATCCCTTGGCAAAAGTCAATTCTCTCTATCATATGACCATGGAAAATGGGGAAGTGATTTTTCATCACAAGCCCTTACCTCCAAAGTTATATGCACGTGTTGTGGTTGTGACAGATGAGGAGTTGATACCCATTATAACGGACTTGTCCTTGGAGCGTATGGTGACTGTACGACAAGAAATTAAGCACAAGGTTTTTGTGACCAATGCAATACGTGCCTTAGAAAAGGTGGCTCCTGATGGGAATATCCGTCATATCCCCAATGTTGTTATTCTGGGCGGATCCGCACTTGATCAAGAAATCCCGGAGCTGATTCAGCAAGAATTAGCCAACTATAATATTGTAGCCGGCCGCGGCGATATTCGTGGTTTAATGGGCCCGAGAAATGCTGTTGCAACCGGCTTGGTGATGAGTTATTTAAGTGAGGCGTTTCGATGAATAATCAAAAAACCAGTATCATTGTAGCATGCTTTGAAGCGGACGTAGGAACAAAGCAAGAAGTTTTAGCCGGAATCGAAGAAGAAGGCGGTCTTGTTGAGACGGTCCAAGAAGAACTTAAATACGTAGAAAAAACATTAGCTGAGAGAGCAGCAAAGCAATCAGCACTCGGAACCGGTATTGGTATTTATAAAAACCAAGTCGCTATTGCGTTTAATACCCAAGTCGGCTTGGCAAATATAGAATTTGAACAAATGACAGCCAGGCAAACAGGACAGAATGCGGCACGATATACGAAGAACAAACCGTTTATATAAGGTGGTGAGCAAGTGAGTGTCTATACCAAAAAAGGCGACAGTGGAATGACAGATTTATTTAATGGACAGCGTGTGGACAAAACAGATTTACATATTGAGACCCTTGGTAATATCGATGAATTAACTAGTGCCATAGGTATTGTGCGTTCGATGGCAGAAGAAGCAATCGCAAACGAGCTACTAAGCATACAAAAAAAACTTAAAGACATTATGGCAGTGGTTGCAAGTGATTTTGAAGAAGAACTGGATGTAAGAGAAGATACCTTATTTTTAGAACAAGCCATTGATCGTAACCAAGCATTGTTTCCGCCGCTCGATCATTTTATTTTCCCGGGGGATTTACGATTATCCGCCCAGATTGATTTGGCTAGAACCATTGCCAGACGAGCAGAGCGGCGATTAACACGGTTGCTTGCAGATAAGAAGATACAGACAAGTATCAGCCGATACATTAACCGCTTATCTGATTATCTTTTTGTTCTAGCTCGGATGCTTGAATTTAGAGAAGTGGTTAAACAAGCTCTTGAAAATAATTTGTCGCAAGCGGGTGAAAGCACGAATGAGACAAAAACCATGACCCTTGATTTTGCCAAAGAGTTAGCAGAAGTGATTGAGAAGGAAGCAAAACGCATGGGTGTTAACGTTGTCATTAGTATTGCCAATAAGGACGGTATAAGTGTTTTAACGCAAATGATGGATAACGCATTTATTGTGAGTAAAGGACTAGCAGAAAAAAAAGCCTATACGTCAGCAGCCCTTCAAATGCCCACCCACACCTTAAAAGAATTGGTTAAGGTAGGAGCTTCTTTTGAAGGTCTTGAAGATATGCTTGATGAAAAAATCATAACACTCGGTGGAGGATATCCCCTTAAGAATAAAGAAGTCACCTATGGTGCAATCGGTGTGAGTGGAAGTAGTGCTGATAATGATATTTACCTCGCATCATATGGAGCAAGTAAGACAGAAAGGAAAAGCATATGAATGAACAAGATTTACAGTCAATTGTAGCAAAAGTGATTCATGAAATCTCAGGAACAACAAAAAATGTTCAAACAACATCGTCACCTAGTATAAATACAGGCGTTTCCCTACCGGTCATTACGATTGGAAAAGGTGTTTTTGAAAACATGGACGATGCGATTGCAGCGGCCAAAGAGGCGCAACGTAAACTTCGCATGATGCCTAATGAGTTCAGAGAGCAAATCATTACTCGGATTCGCGAAAAAATCCGTGACAATGCAGACATCTTAGCACAGATGGGTGTTGCAGAAACAGGAATGGGTCGTGTTGGACATAAAGTCTTAAAGCACCAACTTGTTGCAGATAAAACA
>DDQW01000038.1 GCA_002342805.1 Clostridiales bacterium UBA2432
GGCATTTAACAAATGCCTATATATTATACACGAAAAGGAGATGAATTTTCAAAAAAATTACTAAGACTACATGCTTGTTTTATAATCAGGTCCAAAAATTCTCCATAAAGCAATCACTTAACTGACGATATAAGGCATAACCTTTATTATATAGAGGGCGCACTTCATCGTTCGGTTGATAGCTTGTTTGAATTTTAACCGTTTTTTTGACAGCTTCATTAAAATCCGAATATAAGCCTACACCAACTCCTGCTAGAATGGCCGCGCCTAAACCTGTGGCATAATCCGCATAAGGAACATCAATACGACACCCTGTGATATCTGCCTTCATCTGAGTCCACACCTTGCTGTTCGCACTGCCGCCAACACTGTAGAGATGCTCGACCTGAACACCAACTTCCTTCGCTACATCTAAATTATGACGCAATGAATAGGCGACCCCTTCCATGGTACTTCGTATAAAGTGGCCTTTACTTTTATCAAAAGCTATTCCATAATAGACGCCTTTTGCGTTAGCATTCCATAAAGGCGAACGTTCACCTTTCATATAGGGTAAGAAAATAACCCCGTCACTGCCCGGCTGAATCTCTTCCGCCATCTGGCTCATAGTAGCAAAAGATTCGCTGACGTTTCCGAATTCTCGATGAAACCAATTAATGGTACCACCGCCTCCGGTCGTTCCTCCTTGAAGCAACCACAAATCAGGGACCACATGATATCCCAAAATTAAACGGGGATGGTTTCTTGGTTTGTCCAAAACAATACTCATCCCTCCAGCCTGACCGCCTTGCTCTTGGGTTTGTCCCACATCAATCACTCCTGCTCCTAAGGTACAACAGGCTGCATCTAAACCACCGGCAACCACCGGTGTTCCCACTTCTAACCCAGTTAGTAAAGCTGCCTCTGGTGTGACCTGACCAACAACTGTATGACAGGCACTTGGTTGAACAAACTTATCCGGATCTAAACCTAGCGCTTCTATAATCTCCAGATTATAGGTCCCACTTTTCATATCAAAAAAGTGAAATCCATATCCCTGGGACAAATCTTGGGAATATTCACCCGTTAATCGATATACCAAGAATCCGTTGCTTTGCAAAAATTTGAACGTCTCTCGATATAAATCCGGCTGATGGTTTTTAAACCATAAAATCTTGGGCGTAATATACCCGGCATCAACAGGATTGCCACTGACTTCAATTAATGTCTCTTCAGGAATCACTTCTTTCATCCACATAGCTTCTTCCGTCGCACGCCGATCTAACCAGATTAATGTCTTATATAATACATGCCCTTCTTGATCCATAGGGATCATGGCCCAGGACGTTCCATCAATACCAATACCTTTGATTTCTTTGGGCTGAACCCTATGTTCCCGGAAAATTTCCTTGATTCCTTGGGCAATCACTCGCCACCACTGTTCACAATCTTGCTCCACATGGCCTTCTGCCGGATAAAAGGTATCATAACACTTCTTGTTTTCAGCAATAACTCGTCCATCCGTATCAAAAATTGTTATTTTTGCACCGGATGTTCCTTGGTCAATCGCCAATAATAATTTTCTCATTCAACAACAACACCTTTTTTCAATATTATGTTGGCATATAAGGCCGTTTCACCCGTAGCAATAACTGCATAGGCTTCTTTAGCACGTTCATAAAATGCAAAACGCTCCACGTTCTCGATTTTCTTATCCCCTTCTTTATCAATGATAATCCCTTTATAGGTTTCCCAAATTTCAGGTACATAACTATCACCCTTAACAACCTCCATAAGAGCAACCGGCGCTTCTACATAGGTGTCTAAGGGCATCAATTCAAGCACCGCCTCTAGGATCTCAGGAACTCCGTGACCGTCAAGACGCACCAAACGTTTTGCCATACTTGCAGCCGGAAAATTACCATCTGAAATGACAATTTCATCACTGTGGCCCATTTCCATTAATATCTTTAATAATTCCGGTGACAAAATACTAGGTATATTTTTTAACATGATTTTTTCTCCTTATTATCATTTAGAATTTTTTTAATTATTAATCCAAATTACCAATCTTCACAATTTCAACACGTTCTATAAACTCATTAACTTCATCAGCCGTTACAAATCCCGTCTGTTGATGCATTGCGTTCACACTTCCACACGCTGTGGCAAGACGAAGTATATCCTCAACTTTGTAGCCTCTGGATAATCCGACAGCACAACCTGCAACGAAAGCATCTCCGGATCCAACCGTATTTACTACATCTATGGAAGGTATTTGTACTCGAAAAACTTGACTTTCAAAAGCTATCACAGACCCTTGGCTCCCTAAACTAATCATGGGCATGGTGACACCAAGGTCAAGAAAAAAACGAAGTGCTTCTGTCAAACCTTCTATCGAATCTAAGGACCCATCGTAAAAACTTTGGATTTCGTCTTTGTTTGGTTTGATTGCAAAAGGTTTTGCATGAACCCCGTGTCGCAAAGCTTCTTTACTAGAATCCAAAACAACTTTTTTTTGTTGACTATTTGCCGTTTCAATTAATCGACCATAAAAATCATCAACAAGACCTTGTGGCAAACTACCACTGATTGTTATCACATCCACATCTGCAATCATTTCAATGAATGCTTCAAGAAAACGCGCTTCTTCCTCCGGATGAATAATCGGTCCGGGTTCCAAAACTTCCGTGCACGTCTTATGGACTGTATCCGTCACATTAATGCAAATACGGGAATTCGAAGAGATGCGAACAAATCGATTGCAAATACCAAGCTTTTCCACTTCATCTTTAATAAACTTTCCGTTTCCACCACCAACAAACCCTGTTGCCGCAACCTTCTCGCCCATAATATTTGCAACTCGAGCAACATTTAATCCTTTGCCTCCTGCAGAATCAATAACTTTGGTCGGACGATGCACTTCATTAATCCGATAATCGTCGACAAAGTAAATCTTATCTATTGCAGGATTCATCGTAATTGACAAAATCATTTTTTCACCACACCAAATTCATAGGCAAAACCTTCCGTTTGGCATAGTCGAATCTTATCTTTGACAACCTTTTTAACAGCTTCACGGGCGGCACCCATGTAGTTTCTTGGATCATTTTCATCCGGATTCGCCAACACCTCTTTTATAGCTGCTGCCATTGGATTTTTTAACTCTGTTGCTATATTGATTTTTGCCATTCCTAGGGCTATTGCTCTTTTTACACTTTCATCCGGAACACCAGAAGCCCCATGAAGCACTAAAGGAACATTGATCATGGATTGAATCTTTTCAATTCTCTCAAAATCAAGCTTTGGCTCTCCTTTATACATACCGTGAGCTGTACCTATAGCTACCGCTAAGGTATCAATCCCTGTATCTTCAACAAACTGTTTTGCTTCTTCCGGTATTGTAAAGGATGCATCTGCTTCGTTAACAAACATATCATCTTCAACACCACCGATCTTTCCGATTTCACCTTCGACTTGAACATTGACCGCGTGGGCCATTTTCACAACACTTCGAACCAGTTCAACATTGTCTGCGTAATCGCAATTAGCGCCATCAATCATAACCGACGTGTAACCGACACGCAGACAGTTTACTATCGTATCAAAAGATGGACAATGGTCCATATGAAGGGCAATCGGAATATCGTACTTTAAGGCTGCTGCTTTGACAATTGCCGCAACATATTCAATCCCGGCATGCTTTAATGTACCCGGCGTTGTTTGGATAATCACCGGAGACTTAAGTTCGTCCGCTCCTTCGATGACGGCTTGAATCGTTTCTAAGTTGTGTATGTTAAAGGCAGGTATCGCCTTCTTTTGTTCCCACGCTTTGTGTATGAGTTCATATGAACTTACGAGTGCCATAGTGTTTCCTCCTTGTCATTGCTAAAATGTGATCATAACCTTACCGGAAATCTTACCCTGTTCAATCTCTTTAAATGCATCCGGTAAATCTTCAATCTTAATTGTTTTTCCAATTAGCGGTTCAACACGAATACGTCCTTCACCTAGATATTGGGCACCTATGGTCCATTCCCGTCCCGGAAAAGGTGCCGAATAAGACATCCACGACCCTCTAACCATGAGCTCCTTACGATTCATGAATTCAAATTGCTTGGGTTCAATCGTAAAGGCTTTATGAGGCGTTCCAATATACATGACACTTCCTTTATTTGCAGCGATTTCAAGACATAACATCTCTGTCATGGGTACCCCTGCTGTTTCAAGAACCATCTCAAACCCTTTCCCTTTAGTAATTCCCATAATAGTCTCTCTAAAATCAGGCTCCATAGTATTCACGAGGTGATCTGCACCTAACTCTTTAGCAATTGCTAGTTTTTCATCATCAATATCAAATACTGTGATTTCTTTTGCTCCCATAAGTTTTGCACATTGAAGCGTTAATAATCCAATGGTTCCCATTCCGGTAATTGCAACGGTAGACATGGGTTTAAAGTCCATAAGAAAAAGTCCGTGTAACGCCACCGTTAATGGTTCTAAAAACGCCCCATGAATCATATCTGTTGCATCCGGCAATTTTACAATGTTTGTGAGAGGTGCCTTAACATACTCTGCCCAAGCACCATATTCTCTTGACCCGATAAAACTATAATGTTTGCATAATGCATGATTTCCACTGAGACAATCTTCACATTGATGACAAGGTTTTAACGGCGCAATCGCAACTTTATCACCGACTTTAATCCCTTTGTTGTTTTCCTGAACCTTTGTCACAATCCCTGAAAACTCATGTCCAAATACATTTGGATAGTAATGGGATGCATTACCTAATACTCTCGGTAAATCAGAGCCGCAGACACCGGATGCTTTTACTTGAATCAAGGCTTCATCTTTCTTGAGATCCGGCAACTCAATGTCCATCACTTGAAGATGTTGTGGCTCTGTTAATACAGCTGCTTTCATGTCCTTCCTCCTTTATTTTGCTCGTCAGCAAGTCCAATTATTTATTGTAACCTAGAATTTTTCCATCTAAATCCCATAGGTCTTCCCATGAATCCGCATCTTCCCACAAAAAGACTTGTCCTTTAATTAAACGACACTTCTTGTCAATTTTAGCAATGGCTTCCATCTCTTCATCTTTTAATGGATTATCGATTGCGGATTGCAAGTTACTCATATATTCATTCTCTCGAACGGAAAACGGAATCGGAACTTGACCACGTTGCACTGCCCACTTCACACAAACAACTGCCGGATGTACACCTAATCGTTTTGCCGCTGCAACAATGACAGGATCTTCAATATCTACGGTATCATTTTCTGTTTTATCTCTATCCGGCCGTGTTGGCGAACCAATGGGGCAAAAACCAATCGGTTGAATATCATGTTCAATACACCAATCATATAACTCTTGTTGTTGAAAGTGTGGATGCAATTCCATTTCATTGATACTTGGTTTTATTCGCATCAGGTCATACACTTCATTAAACTTTGCTATGGTCATATTTGAGGTTCCTATGTTTTTAACTAAGCCCATATCCACCAATCGTTCCATTTGTTGCCATGTTGCCATAAACTCTTCTACACTAAAAGGCCTTGAATCGGGATTTCTTGAATCGCCGTCACAACCCGGAGCATGATAATTGGGAAAAGGCCAATGCATCAAAAATAAATCCAGATAATCCAACTTTAAATCTTTTAAAGATTGGGCACAGGACAATAATACATCCCCTTGCTTATGCATATCATTCCACACCTTTGAAGTAATCCAAAGATCTTCACGTTTGACGCCACCCTCCATTGCAATCTTCAAGGCTTCTCCGATTTCCGGTTCGTTCATATAAACGGATGCACAGTCAATATGTCTGTAACCGTTTGCGATTGCACCTAAAACCGCATCTGCAACCTCTTCTTTTGAAAACCGGTCTGAACCGAAAGTTCCTAGACCTACTGCCGGAATCTCATCGCCTGTTCGTAATGTTTTGCAAGGTACTGTTTCCGGTTTGATTCCATTCGGATTAATCTTAAATGCTTGTCTCAGATTCTTACTCATAATCTTCTCCTTACTATATCGTTTTGTTTTTTATATTTCTTCAAGAGCTAAACGTTTCGCTCTATCTGAAAAAAATGAATATAAAAGCATACATCACTTTTATACTCTTGGTTACATGTTTACTCATTTTCCGTACAACATTGAGCTACTGAGGCTTTAATTAAAATATTGGTCTTCAATCGATGTATCTCCGGAAAATCCGTATAATCTTTAGCTAAGCGTTTTAGAAGCACTTGAGCCGCAGTCTTTCCTATTTCCATCATGGGTTGCTCCACTATTGACAAGGCCGGTTTAACGACTTTTGACATTTGAATGTTATCAAAGCCTATTAGGGACAAGTCTTCAGGAATATTGACGCCATAATCATTAATGGCCATAATAACACCGATGGTCATCTCATAATTCGTTACAAATATGGCACTTGGACGCTCTTTTAACTGCCACAAATCTTCAAAGGCCTTATATCCTGTTTCAACGGTATAATCACCAGCAACAATCAATTCTTCATCAATAGGCAACTGATAATCTTGATGGACACGAATGTATCCCTTTCTTCTCTCTTCAGCGGTGTATGCGTGTTCCGGACCGATTACAATACCAATCCGTTTATGTTTTCGCCGAATGAGTTCTTCAACCGCTTGATATGAAGCATTTAAATTGTCTGCTAAGACACAATCACATTCAACACCTTTAATCATTCGATCCAAAAGGACCACCGGAATTTTCTTATCTATAAGCTCTTTTATATATGATGTTTCTCCGCCATAGCTGACCATGATAATTCCATCCACATGTTTATCAATTAAAAATTCAAGCTTAGACCGCTCAAGGCTAGGGTCCGATTTAAAGTCACACACAATCATACCATACCCTTTACTCTGAATAATATCTTCAATATGTGAAATAATCTTCGTAAAGAAAATATTATCTAGGGTAGGTATCAACACGCCGACGGTCATCGTCTTGTTCGTCTTTAATCCACGGGCCATATTATTCCGCTTATAGCCTAACTGATCAATCGCATTTTGAATACTCACTCTGTTTTCTTCCAAGACATTACCACCATTCAAATATTTTGAAATGGTCGCAATGGATAAACCACTGTATTTAGCCACATCTTTAATCGTTGACATCCTCTACCTCCGAGCTAAACGTTTCGCTTCTTTTTCATTATATCACGAAACGACAAAAAATCAAGAGGCTTTTTCAAACAGTTCTAGCACCATGCTTTTGGTCGTTGTTTTCTCATTATACCTTTAATATTAACAAAGAAGAACCAATTATCAGCAACAACAGTTATCACACATTTTACTTTTGTAAAATCAATGCATCATCAAACAAGACATTTTGAGATGTTGTTCTAAATCCGACTTTTCCACTCGTAAGTTCATTTATTGAATTTGTCCAATTGTTCATTAGTCTACCATTAACATAACCTTTTATATTATTTCCTTCAAGTTCAACCTTCAACATAATCCATTCATTTGAAGGCACGTCATAAGTAGCACCTGATGCTTTCGTAAAAACACCATTAATACACTTATATAATTCAACTTCATTATTAGCTCCATTTATTCGATACATGTAGTAATTATTTATATTCTGTACTCTAAAAAGAATACCTGCATTTGCATTTGTAATTGGGACTTTTACAGAAGCTTCATATTCATAATTACTCCAATTACTTCCCCTTGTCATAATAGAGGGTGTAAGACTAGTTTGTTTCAGTACTCCACTGCTATCTGTTCCAATATCCCAACTACCAGAATGACTTGTCCAAGCAGCGACTGAACCACTTTCAAAATGATCATGAAAAAGCACGTCCATATCATCTACTATTTTTACATTACTCGAATAATTCCCTTGTGAGGCTTTCATATCAGACAAGTTTTCTGCTATTGTTCCTTTTATATTAATATTCGAAAAAAGCAACCCATCCACAGTTCCAATATCATCATATCCTCTAATAATAGAATGTTGGCTACCAACCTGACGCACATTTATATCTCGAAATTTCACATTATTAACGGGTCCAGGGCTACTACTTGAAACCCTAAACCAATAATTACCAAATTGTGTATGATTTACTTTTTCAATATCTATGTTGTAGAATGTTATATTTTGAACATCTCCATATTGATAAGAATGGTCAACAACTAAGGCTCTTGAACATTCATAAACATAAGAGTTTTTAAAAATTATATTCTTTTGGAGTTGACCTGTACCTTGGCCAAGTTTAAAAGCTACACATTCAGACCAAGCTAGGCAATCATCAAACGTAATTGTATCATTTACTTCAACTGTACCCGGCCAATTCGCAGACATACCGTATTGCCACCATGTTTTAGTTGAATAAGCATCATCATCTGAAATGGCTATCGCATGTTCCACGGTTACATTTTGACATTCATTTATATCAATAGCATCCGCCTCTAGATAATCAAGACTTTGATATCCTTTATAATTCTTAATGCTTATATTATCCGAGCGAACCGGCATAAATGCCCAGAAACCACCGTCTCTTAGAGTAACCCCTTCAAAGCTGAAATTGCTAGTTTGCATAGGAACCAAGAGATTATTAAGAAAATCGGAATTCACTCTCATATCGATTCCTCTACCATCAATAGTTCCTCTACCCCTCACTGTAATATTACTCGAACCAGTTGTTGTACGAATGAAATATGTTCCATCTTTTCCCAGAGAACTCTTATTAAAATCCGTAACATAATCCGCGCCATTTCCAGTACCAACAATGACAGAACCACCTTCTAAATAAAGAGTTACATTACTCTTTAGATACAGATTAGCACATTTAAAGACGCCCGCAGGTACATAAACCGTACCCCCACCTGAATTGTGAGCATCATTGATTGCATTTTGTATTGCAGTTGTTGACATTGCTGCCCCCGTACTATCTGCATTATAAGGGGGTAAAGTTACGTTATGAATTCCTGTTCCAGAAGACGCCGGAACATTTATCTCAAGCGGATCAGCTGCAATAACCAATCTTTTAAGGTCATTAATCTCAACAATGACATAAGTTGACTCTGTAAGTGAAAAAGTTAGTTTATTTCCATTAACAGTTCCATTAATATTTTTAGCCAATGGGCTAATGGAATAGGATGAGATTTCCTCGTCTACTGTTATTTCTATAGTCACAGTCCCTGAAAAGGAAAAATTAGCATAGTCATATTCCTCTAAATAAGAAACAACAGGTATGTTTGTCGTTCCAGCCTTAAGAGAAAAAACATCTGATTGACTATATATAGAAGGCAACGGGTAACTTTGAACTGTTCCAGCAGCATAAGAGCTTATGGACATATTAACCAAAAATATTGTCGTTACTAAGACCAATAATAATAACTTGCGTAAAAATTTAACTTTGCACATAAAAACCTCCCATTAATTCGTTTGAAGTTGGAATATACATATTGTCCGTTACTAATACTTCTTGGAGTTTTTCCATTGAAACTTGAATTAAATCCGATGATGTTCCCACTAATAGTGTCGCAGCTGTCCCTACTGCTTGCCCTGTCAATATGCAAGTATTCATTAACCGACAAGAGCCATGAATTTTTCTATCAGCAGAAATCGTTCTTCCTGCCACCCCTACATTCTTGAAACCTATCGGAATTAAAGAACGGTATGGAATACCATAATATTCACCTTTATTATATCTTGAATTATAATATTCTTTATTCTCTCCCTCCTCTTTTTCATTAAATGTTGCACTATGTAAATCAATAGGATAGTTACTAAGTGCCACCACATCATATGGCACACTACGTTTATAATAATCATCTTCAGTTAATTGATAATGTCCGATAATCCGCCTAGTTTCCCTAACCCCAATACTTGGTCCGCTGCCAATTAATCTTGCTTCTTCAAATCCAGGAACATATTTTTTCATGAAATTAACAAGTACATCTAGTTTTCCACGTGCCCTAACTTCTGCCTGACTTAACTCAAAAGGGTCTAGAGGATTTACTTCGTATTCATGTCCAAAATTCATACCAACAATTCCTTTTTGCTGATTGATTGCTCCTGCTACTTTAATCTCCTGAATATTAAAATCATCCAGTTTTTTTGCTTCATTGACTGCTGCTGTTAGATTACCGTCATTTCCGGTTTTCTCCAGATACTTTAAATAACGCTTAGTATCTACATTTCCTAATCTAAAGCAAAGTGTCAGCGCCTGAACGTTACTATCTTCATCACCAAAATTCAAATCGCCGTCTGCTAATGCTACAAGTTCTGCATTACCGGTGCAATCAATAAAATATTCTGCTTCTATATTAATAATTTGATGCTGTGTTTGGATAAACACCTCTCTCAAACATTCTCCTTCCTTCTTAATACCTGTCATTTGAGCATGGAATAACAATTTTACGCCTGCTTCTGTTAATATCTCATCATAAACTTGCTTCAGAAATTCCGGATCAATAGGTTGCCATTTTTCATAATCCGTAGCTAAATCCGGACATTTTTCCACTAAACGTTCTCTTACTTCTAAAGCTATTCCTTTTACAATGATATCCTTGCCATTACTGTAAGGCGAAAAAGCAGGGACACCACCACTTGTACCCATCCCGCCACAATAACCTTCTTTTTCTACTAAAATAACCTCTGCTCCATGTCTTGCAGCAGCTACAGCAGCTCCCACTCCCGCCGGACCACCACCAATAACAACTATATCCGTTTTTAATCGCATATCTCTTATTCTCCTTTATTGTTCTTTAGCTTTATCGTACTATTTCAAACATAGTTTAAGTAAATCATCTATATGTGCAGTTGCTAAGCATTCAACCGTATCTGCCGCTCCATAATAGATTTTTACCTCGCCATCATTTTCTAGAATCATACCTCCCGGGAAAATAACATGGGTTCTAAATCCATTATCAACCTCGTACTCTACTTCAGGTGCTATTAATGGTTCTTTTGATATTCCTAAAATTTTTTGAGGATTTTTTAAATCAAGAAGCATAATCCCTGCAGAATAACGCTTTTGCCACTTTTTTTCCCAACCATTTTTCCCTCTATTATAATCAATATCCACAGCGTGAAAAGTTGTTAACCAGCCTTTTTTGGTTTTAATAGGAGGTGCTGCCGGCCCAATTTTATTATTTGAATAAGGGACGTCTTCTACACCTAATACCAGTGAAGCATCTCCCCAATATTTCATATCCGGCGATTGTGACATCCACATATCAAATTGATCTTTTCCACCACGACTGTAAACAGGAAAGGGTCTTTCCAATCTTACATATTTATTATTGATCTTTTCCGGAAATAGCACCATGTTTCTATTATCCGGTACGGTCATACTTAAAATCTCAAAATTAATAAAATCGTCTGTAACGGCAATACCACCTCGAATACCATGTAATGTATCAACCGCAAAACACATGTAACAACGTCCATCAATGACTGTAAGTCTCGGATCATAGGCTCTTTTTATTTCTTTATCTTTTAAATCAAAACATGGTTTGTCTTGCACATCCCAATTTATACCATCATCACTAAAAGCTAATCCAATATTGGTTCCTTCAAATTTTTCTTCTGATAAATGATTATAGTCATTTCGAAATACCATTACATATTTTCCTTGGAACTTTGCTACCCCTGCATTAAAGACTAAATCCGAATCATAGGGAATATGCCTTGATGATAATATAGGATTATTAGGATGTCTTGTGATAATGGGGGATGAGATCATTTTATTACGAATAATTTTATCCATTTCATTATCTCCTTTCTTAACTAATTTCATTTTAACTCCACTATACCACTGGTACTGTATTATTACACAACTTTGCATTTTACAAGATAATCTAATAGTTCCGATAAAGAGCATGTAGCTACACAGCAGTACTTATCAGCTCCTCCATAATAAACGAATAATGTATCCTCTAGTATTATGTTCCCGGTTGGAAAAACACAACCATTATAAAATCCAATAGTTTCATATTCATATTCAGGCTCCATAATTGGTTCAGGCGTTCTAGCAATAATTTTTCGTGGATCTTCAATATCTAGTAACATCGCACCAACACGATATATACCTTTGTCATCAACGCCATGATATAACATAAGCCATCCATTTTCTGTTCTTAATGGTGGTGAGCTCCCGCCTATTTTCTTTTCCCATTGAAATGTACCTTTTGCAAGTAATTCTCCATCTTCCCATTCCATTAAATCCTCTGAAAAACTAATCCATATAGAAGGATATTCGCAACCATACTCTTCCCCTATCCACTCTTTAGGACGATGAAGCATCACATATTTTCCATTAACTTTTTCAGGAAATAAAATAACATCTCTATTATCTAGATTCGTTTTTGTTATTCTTCCTAGCCTTCTATAAGTTTTTAGGTCTTTTGATACAGCTAACCCCGTATTTGCAATATTTCTTTTAAGACATTCCGGAGCATTTTCACCTACACCAAATACTCTTTCTTTATCCTTTGGCAACTCCCAATAACGTCCTGGTGGAAATGGTCTATACGCATATGTCACATAAAAGTCATCATTATATTTTACTATTCTAGGATCTTCAACACAACCCGAGTCAAAATTATCAGGACAAGGACTTAAAACAGGCTTATCAGATATCCTTTCAAAGTTGAAACCATCTGTACTCTCAGCTAATCCTAAATAAATATAGTGCTCCTCATCATCTCCTGCCGCTCTGTACAAAAGATAAAATTTGCCATCATCATACCAAGCTCCCGGATTACACGCCACTAAGTTTTCCCAATGATTTTTGGGATGCGGATATAAAATTGGGTTTTTTTCATATTTTTTAAGTTTCATTATAGTCTCCTTTTTGTTATTTGTATTTATCCCTTAACTGAACCACTCGTGAGTCCTTGAATAAAAAATCGATTCAAAAATAGGTACACAAGAATCATCGGTATCACGGCTATCATTGTTCCTGCTAACATCAAGTTCCAAGAAGATGCCGCTTCCCCAGTATTCCTCAAATTAACAACCCCCACAACTAATGGGGCATTATCAGGCTGGGAAAGGGTGAATACTAGTGGCAGCATATAATCATTCCAAGCAAATCTAAAGGACAATAATCCAACTGTCGCAATTAATGGCTTGAGCAAGGGAAATATTACACTTGTATAAATACGTATAAAGCTACAACCATCCATTTTGGCAGCTTCATCAATTTCTCTTGGTATTGTTGAGATAAAGCTTCTAGCCACAAATACTTGTGTTACATTTATGGCAAAAACTCGAATCATTATTGCGCCTGCTAGGCTCGTATGAACATTTAAAAACTTTGCAACCTGGTATTGAGGATACAAACTGATACTACCTAAGGAAATAAACATCGTTGAAATAAACAAAATCGAAACAACTCTTTTCCCTACGAACTCACCTCGTTCAAGCACATATGCTAAAGTAATTGTCGTAATAATGGATCCAACGACAATGAAAAATGCATAATAAATACTATTCCAAGTATATAAACGAAAGTTAGCTAAATTCCACGCTTGTATATAATTATCTATTACCCATACTTTTGGTAACATTGATCTCGATGTTAATATTTCAGCATTTGTTTTAAAAGAAGCAAAGAAAATATATATTAACGGAAATAAGGTGATTCCTCCAAATACTAGCAGTACGACATATTTTACCTGTTTCTTAATCATTCTATTTATCTTATTCAATGCGTACTCCTCCTAGTAGATTTTACTCATTTTTTTAGTAAACCTTAAATATAAAATTGTGATAATACCAATGATAATTGCTGTAACTACTGCCATTGATGAAGCATAGCCATATTGAAGTCTTGTTGCAGCTTCACCACCATATCTAAAGAAATATTTAAAGATATACGTCATAACTACTTCTGTCTGTCCTGCCGGCCCACCGTTCGTTAATACAAGTACCATATCTGTCATTTTCATGCCTTCAACAATTGCAAGCATAATGATAATTTGCATAATTGGTGCTAACATAGGTACTGTGATGTAGATAAACTGTTGCACTTTATTGACACCATCAATTCGAGCACACTCATATAATTCTTCAGGCACACTCTGTAGTCCCATCAAGAAAAAAATCATGTTAACACCAAAGTGACTCCATATGGAGGCTATTATAATAACAGCCATAGCCGTACATTTATTAGAAAACCAATCTATATACCTACTTATCACGCCGAAATCCTCTAGCATCATATTAATAGCGCCTCCATAGGATTGAAATATGATTGAAAAAATTAGACCCACAATGGCAATACTAACGATACTTGGCAGAAAGAAAGTGCTCCTAAACAAAGTATTGAGTTTACCCTTTTTATTAATCAATACAGCTAAAACAAGGGCTAGAGGTATTTCTATTACCGTTTTCCCTATTGTAATAATAAAGGTATTGGCCAACGACATCCAAAAGGCTTTACTCCTCGTAAATACCCTTACAAAGTTCTCTATTCCAATAAAGATTGGCTCTCTAATTCCATCATATTCAAACCAAGACCATTCTACAATAAAAAATATTGGGTATAAACTAAACACAATAAACCCAATTAACATAGGTGCCATTAATATATAAGCGAGAATTGTATCGTCTCTAAATATGCGCCTCTTTACATTTACTTTATCCATAGTCGACTCCTTTTTAAATCGTAATGTCCAGTCAAAAATATCGACCAGACATTACGATTACTTTTATTAATTACTATTATTGAATAGGTATCAAAAACGGATCAATGTCCAAACCTCTATCAACCTCTTGTTCCAATCCTGCTTCTAACCGACTATCTAAATCAGTAAGGGCTTTATCCGCTGAAACAACTCCAGCTAGGATTTTATTAATCACAGCTATAACGTCATCTCCTTCTATTGCAATTATTCTTGCTGGTGTCCAAGGATTAGGATATACTGCGGAATTGCTTAAATCAGCAACTTCTACCCATTGCGTTGGGAGGTTATCTTTCTTATCTATCTCTAGATTCTTCACAATATCAAAATCATAAGGTAAGTTTTTACCTTCCAAATATAACTTAGTTACAGCCTCATCCGAATGAAACAGTTTATATACTTCTAATGTTTTTTCAGGTAAGTCGTTTGCTTTTTTCCCAAAAACCATTAATTCGTTTAATATGGAAAAGTCTTTGTATGGACCTGGAATTCTAAAAAATTCCCAATCCATCACCGCTGGAAATTGATCTGTAAACACGCCAACATCCCAACTTGCCGAAAACTTAAATCCAACAACACCTTCTGCGAAACGCGCTCTTGCCGCATCATTATTTAATCCTTCAGCACCTGGAAACCAACTTTGGTCTTCGTTTTTCATATCTGCAAGCATTTGAAAAAATGGGCTATATTCTTTTAATGCAAATTCTCCTTTTTCAAAATCCCATCCTGCATGCCCAACTTGGCTGGCATAATGAAAAAGCCCATTCCAATGTTGCATACCTGAGGACTGTAATCCTTCAATAAATCCAAATTCTTTGCCTTCACCATTTTCAGTAATCACTTTTGCCATGTTTCTGAATTCTTCCCATGTTTTTGGAGGTTCAGTAAATCCATTCTTAGCAAGTAGCTCTTTGTTGTAAGCTATACCTAGAGATTGAGCAACAAAAGGCACGGAATACGTTTTGCCATTATACTGGTTATTTATCGGATTAATTAACCCTTCGTATTTTTCAAGAAATTCAGGTCCACCTTCTATGTCTTCAATCGGAATGATATATCCCGCTTCTGCCGCATCCGCTTTACTTAATGACGCCTTAAATAAATGCGGCTCCTCTCCAGCAGCTAAAGCTATATTTAATGTATCGTCGTAGCCGGAACCAAACACTTGATAGTCAATGAAAATTCCTTTTTCTTTTCCAATCGTTTCATTAAAATTATTGACCATCGCCTCATCTTCAGCTTTTGAATGCGCATTGTTTGTCCACACTTGTACTGTCTCCATGACGACAGGCACTTCCTCAGTGCCTTCGTTATTATCGGCCACATCAGTTGCACCGTTTCCTTGGTTATCATTAACCGTCTCTTGCGTTTCCTCTAAATCTTGACTGCATCCTGCAAATAAAGCAACACACATTGTCAAGATGAATAATAACTTACCTGACTTTAAAAATGTTTTTTTCATACTAGATCCTCCTTTTTATTTTGATTACTTCTTAATTATAACGAAAAAAACTCTATTGGTAAGTTATCTCTTTTTTATAACTTTCCATAGAGTTTTCACTAAAATAGTGATATAGGTTGTAAATATTTTACTTTAATCCAAATAAAAGCTTTCAAAAAATTGTAACTCCTCAAGCATTTTAATTACTTCTTTCATTCTTTTCATTTTAAATTTCTTAAGCATTGTATTTACCTGTCCCTTAATGGTTACGACTTCCACAGAACGTTCTTTAGCAATTTCTTTATAGGGTTTTCCTTCATATATATTTTTTATGATTTCTAACTCACTATCCGTTAATTTTGTGATAATATTAAGCATATACAACATGCTTTTATTTTGATTATTAATTCTAGAATATTCTAATACTATTTTTTCTGCATTTTCAGGACTAAGTGAGATTTCATTTTTGACTGCTTTTCTTACAGACATAAGTATATCAACGACTGAACTTGTCTTTAAAATATAATCCATCGCACCTACACTATAAGCTTTAAATAACATATCATCTTCTTTGTGTATTGTTAACACAATAATTTTAACTTCCGGAAATTCATTTTTTATAATTCTAGCAGCCTCTATCCCCGCATATTTCGTTTCCATATTAATATCTGTCAGCAGAACATCTGGTTGTTTTTCTCGTACTACTTTTACAGCCTCTTTTCCCGTTTCAGCACAACCCACTACCTCCATGTCATGTTCGTTATCTATAATCATTTTAAAATAATCAACGATTTTTTTCATATCATCAACTATAACCACACGGATTTTACTCATATAGTTCACTCCTTTTAATAAGTGGTAATAAAATTTCAAAACTAGTGTACTTATCCTCTTCACTCTCCACATCTATAACCCCTAAATGTGCATGAATAACGTTTTTAACATAGGATAATCCAATTCCCCAATTATTAATTTTTCCTTTTGTTGAATAAAATGGTTGGAATATTTTCCTAATCATTTTTTTACTAATTCCAATACCCGTATCCTTAATTTGTATATACAACCAATCATATTGACAGCCAACTTCTATCATAATTTCTCCACTGTCTTCCCCCTTGCATTCAATGGCCTCAATTGCATTTTGTAATAAATTAGTTATAACAGCCGTCATATGATATAAATCTAAACGAACAACTATGTTTTTATATTGATAATGTCGTTTTACCGTTATGTTTTGAGGTATATAGACCTCATGACAAGCACTTTCTATAACATCTGCAATTTTAATTTTTTGTTTTTTGAAATGTAACTCACTTAATGTATCTAACACTTTAGACAAGCTAGCTAATGTAATATCCACATGTGTAATTAATTCATTTAATGAATCTCGACCTTTTTTTGACCCATAACATACATCAGCCTCAGACGCCATAATTTTAAGACCAAAAAACGTGTTTTTATGAGAATGAATCACACCTTTAATGTTGGCATTTAGCTCTCTAATATTATATTTTCCAATTTTATTTTTAAAAAAAGTAATTATACTGGTCATTTTATATCTTTGATAAATTAATAATACTACACCCAATATAATGAGCACTGCGAACGGAAACCACTGATAGTACACTGGCAACACTGTAAAATCATATAGGTTCCAAAAAGAATATGAAAACAGATTTTTATGAGATAGTTGAAACGGTCCTAAAAAGAAAAACACAAAGAAAAAGAGATTTAGTAATGATAAGCTTGCACCTAGCGCTAGTATTTGCTTTTTTATCAACCTACATTTTGTATCTAAGTAATGTTTTTGTAATACAAATATCGGTATACATAAGTACAATAAAACAATCCATTTATTCATTGAATCTAGAAAGATTACAGCCTGCTTTAAGGGTTGAGCATATTGTGGGTTGTATGAATTCATCGCCAAAAATATAGAATATCCTGTTTCCGGACTGTAAAACCACAGATAAAATAAAGGGTAAATGGATAACATAATCATTCTCTTATAATTAGAAAATTTGTAAACAAAATCTTCTTTTGATAGAATATACACAAACATACATAAAAAAAACATATAAAACCCAATACCTATATTAATGAGTCGTGTTATGTTTGATAATGAAAGTCGCATATTTCTAACAATGAATAAATAAAACTTATAGTCTAAGGAAAAGATAGGACTATTAAGCACTCTGTAATTACCCATCTTTGCTATATGTTGGGTGACTGCAAAAATTGATATGCTCATGCTAAGGACCATAAATACAAGTAACCAAGCAAATTTATTTTTATAATCCTTGATTAATAAATGTGCAGAAAACAACACTAACAAAATTATAATGTAATACATCTAGATTCTCCTTTATATGGAATAAATCAAATAACATTTATTTTAACATTATACGTTATGTTGAGATGTTATGCAACGAGCACTAAAAAAAGAGGCTTTTTCAAGCCTCCCTCTATTTAAACTATCAAAAATCTGCAATTATCTAAAGCGTATAATTCACAATAATGTTCGGATCTAATGCTCTAAAAGTAAAGGATTCTGTCACAAAAAGATCCACAGTTTTGTTATTATGGCTAACATAGCCAATCGCTAAATCTTGACCAATCGTCATTTCTAAATCCTCATTATTATAAGGAACCATAATAGCACCTTCAAGTGTTGGACTATATACAATGGATGTACCTAATAAATCTTCTATACGTTTCTTAAGGGGATACGCTCCCAATTCTGTATCAATTAATTGTAGCGCCTTTTCACCAACGACCAATGTATAAGGTTTTGAAGCAAAAGCATTTTGCAAACGAATACGACCTTCAAAGACAGCATCCATGATACTTTTCCCTTCATTTCCAAAAGGAAGCGTCTCACTATTTGCTGAATTAATAACCCCTTTGATTGGTCCATTTTCCAAACCATTATACACAGCATGATCTTCAAAAAGAGCCATCTTACGTGTAGCTTCTTCTAAAGGTTCAAAATCAATATCCTTTGCACCACGTTGAAGATTATCCAATTCTTTCAAATCCAAAGAGAAAGAAATCCTTGCTTCAGTTAAGGGCTGTATCTTGTAAATGCCGCTTTGAACATCGCCGTCATTGCCACTAATGTCAACCAACCGACCTTCAGGTACAGCTGTATAATCCAGACCCATCGGTCCATTAACATGCACAACACGTCGAGCAGATAAACATGCTTTTAAAACTTCTGCTGCTCGATCATCGATTTCTTCCCAAGCTTCTTCCGTTAACGGTGCCAAGTTTCTTTTCAGTAAATTCATACAAATTCCTCCTTATAGATTCCCTTACAACATGTGTAACAATGAATAGTTCTTATTTTAAATTTCCAATGTTTAAATCCTTATCGTCATCACTGTCTTCTTCGCCTTCTTCTTCTAATTCAAGAATCGGCTTGGATTTGAATAGATAGGTTCTTAACTCATCATCCCATCCGTCCATATTTCGGCGCAACCATTCAATTGTCATAACAGCATGCTCAATCTCTTCATCCCTATTATGCGCCATAATTTTTTTCAATTCAGGATCATCTGCTGCATCGACACGTTGGTTATACCAATCAACAGCTTCAATCTCTTCTTTTAAACTGTGAAGCGCCCGAGTTAAATCTTTCGTTTTCGTTTCTAGATATTCTACTGGTTCATGAAAATCTGACATAGTAACCTCCTAAATTATAATCGCTTATTATTAGCTAATCTTGACAAAAAAATGGACCTAACCTATAATAAACTTAACATTGAGTTTATAAGGATAACTTAATGAGTATATAGTGTACTCTGAGTCAAGCTCCTGATATTAGTATAACGAAATTACGCAAACTTGTCAAACAGGAGGATGGTACCATGCGTCAGTTAACCCGTTCCGAATTAGACCGAATTTCACGTCAACAATCCATTCTAGAAGCTGCGGAAAAAGTCTTTGTCGAAAAGGGCTATGAAAAAACTTCTATAGCAGATATAGCAAAAGAAGCTGTATTTACAAAGACCACCATCTATAAATATTTTCCCACCAAGAATATTATTTATTATTATGTTGCTGTAAGAGGTTACGAGCATTTAGAAGATGCTTTTAAGGGTGCGTCCGGATCAAGCGAAAATGGATTTTGTGAGCTTGTTAATCTTTGTCATACCTTTCATGATTTTTATATGGAACATCCCCGTTTATTTCAAATAATGGGGTCTATTCATCATATCAAATCCGCAAATGAACCTCTCCTTGAAGAGAGTGGATGGTATGACCTTTGGGAGCGCCTCATTGAATTCTTCAAAAAGGCACTTCGCAGAGGTATTGAGGACAAAAGTATAAAAAAAGATGCTCCCATTGCAGAAACATCTTATAGTTTATTTTACTATTTAACTGGTTTTTACCATCAATACTATGATAATTTTAAGGCCATCCAACGACATCCCGAAGTCGACCAAGATCGATTATTAAGCCTCTCACTTGATCTTTTAACCAAAAGTCTTAAAGAATAGAAAATGATACAATGATTATTTCTAAAGACCATAAATCATATGGTCTTTTTATGTAGCAAATTAATGCAACCAAATACTTGAAATAACCGAATCCTCATTTAGTGTCGAATCAATTCTAAATGAAATAATTTCAGTATCTGATAATTTAAACTCAAATTCTCCCCATGCTTCTACAGGTTCCGGAATGAATTCTTCGTATTCATTTCTATAATAATCTAACACCTCTATTGCATTGTCACCAACTTTATATCCTGATTTTAGAGGATAATTCGGTGAATCTGTTCTGATTAACCATGTACGGAAATCCTCACCAACAAATGCATCAATTGAAGTTATTCCGCTCATTACTTGCATATGCGGTTCCATATCACCATAGGGTTCATCCGGAAAAGTATATATGCAAAGATTTTCTGATGCTAGATTAAAATCCCTGTCCAAAATACCTATCATCTTTTCGATCCTATCTCCAACTTGAAATTCGCCTAAAGCCTCAGTTTTATTTGATTTAGTAGTTTCAAGTTTTTCAAGCTCATCATAGGGAACATATCCAAACTTCATATTACCATAATGATTCATCATTACAAATCCCCATTTACTACCATCTTCCAAATCAAGTACCGCTCTACAAAACATAATGCTCTTCGGGTCATACATCTCTTTAATATCCACTGACAAAGGCGAATCATCCATCGGATATGCTCTAACACCAATATTGCCAATATATTTTCTAAGTCCACTTGACTCTTGATATTTCCAATTGCTAGTGCTCGGAAAATTAACCACTTTTTTCATTGATTCGAGAACTTTTTCCAGTTCATATTCTTTTTGATTATACATTTCTTTTCTAACAGTTGATTTTAGTAAGTCATCAATCTCACTCTTCAAATGTTTAATTTCATTGTTTTGATTTATTACTAATATTACTATAACTATAAGAAAAAAACAAAGTACAGTGGTAACTAACGTTATTGCAATTCTTTTTTTAGCCATCTTTATCTCCCCATAATTTATTTATTTCCAATAAAAATATTTAAAAACAGTTAGCTACTCAAACTCTCTCTAGAACCTTGTGCGTGATATAGAGTGCCAGTACAACAGCGCAGGCAATAAAAATGTTAACGGTAAAAAGCGTTGTCTGTCCAAGCCATGCAATCAATAGGTATAGTGCTGTTAGTCCTGCAAACATCAAAAACACTTTCAAGTGACCTTGCTTTTCCTTTTTTCCAACTTGAAATGGTTTTTTCATAATACCCTCTACCATAACAAAAGCCACAATAATAATTATGCCGACGAAAATAACATTTCCTAGGGAAACAGAAATAGAGAAATTCAATGAATTTCGGCTGAACGCATTACGAATCAGAGTAATGGTTTCAGCCGCAAACACAATATAAATAGCACCAAGAATCGAAAGACTTAAGCAGATCATATCAAAAAAATCAACAATCCTTTGCCTCTGACTTTTCTGAGGTAGACTGGCAATTACATTATCACAAAAAACTTGAAAATCCTCTCCAATAACAGCATGGATACTCTCTCCCCGCCGCTGGGCCGAAAGTACCATCTCCGTTAAATCCTGACGTACAAGCTCCTGATTATATTCTGAGATATTGGCTCCTCGCAGGTAGCAAATCATATCGGTGAATGCTTCTTTGTTTTCAAAACTAATATATTTATCTAAAGAATTGTTGCTTCTGTTTAATTCCTTTGTTTTATTGTTCATTTCTTTTTCCTCCGTTTTAGAATAACTTATTTATCGCATTTTTTAGCTCAATCCAACTGGAATAAAAACGGTCCATTTCTTCTTTCCCAGCTTGAGCAAGGGAAAAGTATTTCCGTTTTGGCCCCACCGGCGATTCCCTGTATTGTGCAATAATCAGTCCATTCTTTTCTAGTCGCAACAAAAGAGGATAGATTGTCCCTTCCGAAATATTCGAAAATCCATATTCCCGCAATTTTTCAGAAATTTCATATCCATACGTTTCTTTCTGACTTATAACTTTTAAAATACAGCCCTCTAGCGTCCCTTTCAGCATTTGGGATGGAATCATTGTCTCACCACCTATCATGTATTGCAAAGTAGAATAGCTACATTGTAACGCAAGATAGCAGAAAAATCAACCTTGTTATTAAAATTTATTCTTCTTCAACACTTTTTTCGGAATACGCAAAGAAAATTTGATTACTTCCAATACTCTTCCGTTTCAGATACGATGCCACGAATTGGATCCACTATAAAGTATTTGAATTCATCATTAAGGATGAATCTATAGTAATATGCTCTATTTGCTATAAGAAATGATGCTTCATCATCAGAAACCGGGATTGTATTTTTCCCATTATCGTACTCTTGATATTCAGTGCCACTCACGTATGGAAATTGAGAATTAATCAACTCAAAGCCTTCTTCATGGGTGTATTCCGGTCTACACCCAATTAAAATAATTGGAATCAAAATAGTAAGTATCAACAATCCGGTCATTCTTATTTTGAATTTTTCAACCTTTTTATAGGTATATAATTTGTATGCAACAAAACATATGAACAATGATAAAACCACTCCAGCTCCGACCTGATATACTCCCTTATATACAAATAAAAATCGAATGATGATAATAATTTGAATACATTCAACCAACCATATAAATAATATATATTTCTTTTTATCCATTTTTCCCCTCCAAAATAATGAATTAACCCAAACCTAAACTATCCATTAACCCCTACTGTGTATATAAATAAACCTAACAGAACATTTATAATTACAAATACGCTCGTAAATTCAAATAATAGCTTCTATACTATATAACAGCTGAGCACCTTATATGTTACACTATTTCAAATATTTTTTTTGGTATTCTCAAACAAGATGCGAACAATTTTTTCTAGGACTTCGCGGTCAATCGGCTCACTTAGTTTAACAAAATAGAGGGTATTTTCTTTAACAAGCATCACTTGCGTATTAAATCTCGAAAGATTGTAGGCCATGTCTATTCCATCCACTTCAGACCTTAAACTATACACATAATTCCTTTGTTGTTCATCAAACATCATGTTGTCTTCCATTCTTTGCATTTCATCATGAATGGCTTTATTTGCTATGATTTGAGCTATCCACTCCGTCCTTGCTTGCACATAAGTCACTTCAATATCATTAAAATTGTCCTCATCACTTTTGTGATAACTACTGTATTCAAAACTAAGTGGCACCACTATCGTCTGGTAGTTTTCTATATATTCAGGCTGAAATACGAAATCAGAACCGAAATCTTCGTGCCTTAGTATTGGTATTCCAGATGGAATCTCGCCAACTCTTCTTTCATAATCCATATGACTCACTAAAGTAAATGTAGCACTAACCGTCAATGCCCACGCCACGAAAAAACCGACTATCAATAGAATAATGTTCGTTGAACGCCTACTCTTTATCTTTTTTATTTTAATCCGAAGCAATATTCCAAAGCCAATCGGAACAAGCATATTTATCAAAATCACAAATAACAATGTTAAGTTAAAATACGATGTAAACATGTTCAAAATACTATATATTAAATATATAAAAACCAATGTAAGCCCACTATTATATATACCATTTCTAATTCGAACTTTTTTATAAGAATCAAAAATCAGCGGTTCGTTTTCTTTTGCTCTTGATCTATTTCTAATCAGCCAAAAAATCAAGGGTATCATATAACCGACACAAACTATTAACATGAGACTCGGATATGTTACCGGAAACAAACCTCCTGACCTATAAAAATCATCAAATCGCAAATTTTTTAATCCCATCCATAATTGAAACACCAATAGAAGTATAAGTAAAGGAAAAGTGATTAGTTCCCCTTTTTTCATGGCATTCCATATTGATCTGTATTCTTCCAATGGTTCCGTATAAATAGGCAACGCTTTATTCTCAGGCATTTTATAATATACAAAGTACCGTTCATTCTTTGCCGCTAATGTCCAACCACTATCTTCGCAAAATTCTTGATAAGTGTCTTCTTCGTCATAGTCCGGATAATCCAGTGGTGTCACCAGTTGAAAACAGGTTACAGAAAAATCTAGCTCACAAGGCTCAATCGGTCGATACGTATCTCTAATTCCTTTAATATTCTCGACCAGCCACCCTTTCATCGCCATATCTTTATACGTTTTTTCAAGATACTTTTTGTCAATTGCTGATACAATCTTTATCTTTTTACGTTTTCCATATTCATTTATATCTCTATTTATAATATTTTTAACTGTCCCCATCAAGTTTCCCCTCCAATATCCGCTCACCATCAAAGACCAACTGTTTCAACCGAAAGAATTCTTTGTTTAAAAGGTCACGGCCCTTTTTTGTCATCACATAACTTTTCTTATTATTTGTACTGTCTACCTTTAACATAAATATATCGAGTGTTGATATATTTATACTATATCAACACTCGATACAATTCAAGCTGATTATGAATTTTGAATACAAACTTTGATTTTACTAATCTTACCCTCACGGTTGAAAATTCTTTGGCTTGTTGCAAGATCTAACGTATCCGCATCTTCAAAAATATTTTCGCTACCATCTTTATAAGAAAGGACAATTTTCTTTTTGTCGCCTAGATAATAGATTACCGGAACTGCACAGAATGTAAATCCTAAGAAGTTTTTCTCTAAGGGAATTGTCTCTTCATCTGTTTCATTACTATTTCTAGGAATAGACCAGTTTTTCGCTTCCTTTAAAAACTCAGATTTTGTTAATAGCTTGGGATTAAATCGAATTAGTCCATTCTCGACCTGCACTCCTAATTCACCGAATCGAGAGATGAAGTCTTCTTTAACCTGTCCGGTCATGCCCGGTTGCTGAGCACCTGCAAACCCTGGAGTATGAGAATAAGCCTCCGTTGGAAAGGCTCCATATTGCTCTGGTGATTTTTCTAATCCAATACCTTCTTTAATTGTTTCATAAGCATTCATTAGCGTCTTAGCTTCTTCATTCATCCCCTTTTGTTTGTAGATATCATTGATGTTTTCTTGGGTTGCTAAGAGAAGCTTTGAAACCATGTGCCAATAAATACTTCCTAAGCCTTCATATTTATAGAAGGTACCCGAGCGTCCAGTGAAGGCATGATGATTAAAAAGTTCTGTAAAGATTTCCTCAACGATTTTTATATCCTCATCCTTATACTCTTTTGTGCCCTTAAGTGCTTCTCTGATTTCTTCACCATTTCTAAATCGACCATTAAAATGGTATTTTCCATGTACATCTTTTTCAATAAAGCGTGTGCGATTTTTATTGACCTCTTCTTTTAAAATAGATGAGGACATCACTTGTTCATCCGGAATTACATTTTTCATTAAGAACTTTGGCAACTCTCGATTCGGATAAAGCATATAGCTATTTTGATCTTCACGGTAAATCGCACTGTTTTTAAGTGCATCTAAGACATGAATAGCTTCCTCTGCCTCTAAAGCTTTTGAACTCAAAACAGCGACTTGGCCTTCTAACATTTCATAAAGATAGGATATACTACATTTTTCCTGACCAAATCGAATAAGATTATAAGAGTGATAAAGGCCATCCCTACGTTTGTTCTTTTTGATTGAATCATTTAAGTGATGCATTGAATGTTCAATAAATTCTTGAAGGGCTTCTACAGAAAGGGAGGCTTTATCTCCTGAGAATCCATGGTTATAGATTGTATCTCTGTAACGTTCTCCAATCTCACCTAATGATTTTACCATGTCAAAACGCTCTTCATCTGATAAATCATTGCCGAGACATTGCGCAGTATCTTTCAACACCTTGGCTGTATCGTTAAACATCTGAAGCACTTCAACTGAAAGCTCAATTGCATCTTTTTTTATGTCATTCACGATTTCACCCATAAAGACTTGGAAACGGTGCATATAGTAGAGGGTAACCATTGACAATCCATTCCCAACAAGAGCGTTATTGGCATCGTTCCACTCTGGACGTTGCGTATTCATCCAAATACCGCCCTCGGGTACATAATTTGAAAACTTGGCAAGAAGTGTAACCAAAAGTTTTTCCATTAAGTTAACTTTATAAATTTCATCCTTGCAAAAAACCAGTTTCCCATCGGATCCAATACTTGCCGTCTTATCCTTAATAGCTTGTTCATTCTCATCATCATAAACAATACTGTTTCTTGGGTCGTCGACTAATGCATCAAACCCCTTAATCTTATAAGGAACATTTGCGTATACAAAAATATCTTTATGAAGAAGGTCCTGTAACTTTTCAGGATGATAATCCTTAGATAATTCCATTAGCTTTAAGAGATAAATAATTTGATGATCTCCCCAGTATCCAATGTTTGACCACGGATCTTCAGGGTCAAGTATTTCCCAATCAATGCCGTCTTTGGTAATTCGATAGGGGTTATATCCATCTGCTGTTGATGCATTGACAAATTTAGCAATGATGCTTTCCGTATATGCAGGGTAGGAAATAGATAAGGCTTCCCAATTTTGAAAGATATCACGCCAATTCCCTTCAAACTTCAGGTCTTTGCTACCATCCTCTTTAGTAATTTCTATATTGAATTTATTCCACGGACGACTTGGATCTCCATGACGCCGACTAAATGTAAGTGGTAAGTACTCAAATACGAGTCGTTCAAAGTCTTTATTATCTAGCTCTGCCACTAATTCAAGAAGTTCGTTATAATGAATTGTTTCTGGTAATTGCTTTATAAAGTCTAGCTGTTTGGTGTATAGGTCTTTATTCCAATGACCTACAAATGTTTTAAAATCTTCTCTGTCAATTTCATAGCCATCAGCATATATACCGCCTCGCATAATATTATATAGCGTATTGGAAAAGTGTCTATAACTCGCCTTCTCATCAGCCGTACATTGGAATCCGTCTGCATTAAAAACCAGTTGCTTAAGATTGTATTCGCCCTTTGAAACATCCGCTTCAATGGATTCAAGAATGGTTGGATTTTCTTTGATATCTTTAATCAGTTTCTCAACGTTTGAGGCACTTTGATTAAGTTCAGCGACTATATACCAGTTTTTTGATTCTTGACCTTTAAGGCGAATAGAATCTTCAACATAGTAAGAACCTCTTATCCCCTTAATATCAACTTCTGTTTGAATTTTTTCATTTAAGGAAAATACCTTTACTTGTTGTTCTGACAAAAGGTAATTCGGGCTCTCCAACCCTTTTGACCACACTGTTGTTGCTTTTAATGATTCACTTGGCTCCGCTTTGTCTGTTAATATCGAACTCAGTGTATAGATGCCAAGTCCTGCATTTTCAACTAACTCACATCGTTTATATCCATCAACAAGGGTACTTTTTGTCGTTTGCAATAGGGTATTGACTCCATAAGGTAAAATGTTGCGAATACCATCTAGAACTCTAATCTCAACTTCTTTTTCTGCTAGGTTAACGATTCTGGATTCTTTGATAAATCCATATTGGTCGCTGCTTTTCCATGTATAGGTATAACTTAGCTCAAGATCATGATTGATCTCTTCAAACATAATCTTGTTACCAATTGTATTTTTATATAGATTCCTAGTAATCTCATATACATTGCTATTATGCAGTGAAAAAGGGGTCCAGAGATAATTTTTCCCATCTTTATTGACGATGAGTACTGTATGTGATCCGGTTGTCTCAAAGCTATCATGGATTTTATCATCTGTATAATATGGAAACAAAGCTGACTCTGCATTTTTACGACCACAGGTCAAGCCTCCTGTGCTCGATATAAACATCCATTGATCCGTGTTGCTGACTACTGTCATAAAGAATGGATTCATTTGATTGTAGTTTTCAATCTTGAAAAAAGTGTTCTCATTCATTGTTTCCGTTTTTAACGAAATCGTTTTCGTTTTCTTGTGTAAAAAAGTGTTTCCAAAATATAGATCTTGTATCGTATTCATCATAAGTTCCTTTCTATCAATAATCGCAAAGTTCCTAATCACTATTAATTATATACCGCTATAGCTTAAAGTGCAATCACCTTATGAAAAATTCATAAATCCGTTGCCATGACTTCGTCTCGTTTGGTTTTAACTTTATATCGATAAATATTTCCGGACATACCACATGAGCGTGTCCCCATAAGGCAACTTTCGAGGGTTGAAACTGAGATAATTCTCGAACACCTGCTCCTATTTCATCGTGAAACACTTCCCAATTGTAAGTTCCTTTCTTTGCTTCCCAGTCAATTATCGCATAGAAATCACTATCCGGTGTTACTGGCCATGTTAACTTGTCATGAAATTTAAAAATAGAACCTACCGCAACATCAATTTCTTTCATTCTCGGCATTGATAACTGATAATGCTCATTAATGGCTTTTTTGTTTAATCCAATGAAATTATGAGAATATTCATTTGTATGTATGAAATACTTACCTACATTTGTTAATGTGTAGCTGATGATTAATCGATGATCAACTATAGTTACTTCTTTAAGCAAGTGGACACCATAGTCATTTGGACTCATGTTTGTCGTTTCAAAAGTTATTGTATTCTCTGTTTTGGTAATTTTAACTTGTGAGGGAACTACTTCGTAGGGTTTAAAAAAATCATAATCAGCATCTTGGTCTTTTTTCAAAAGACCTACACCTATTTTAGGAAATAAATCACCGACTTCAATTGTATCGTAACCAATCGGCTTATCAATACCGAATTCATTACAAAAGCCGAATCCGCCTGTTCCTTTTCCTGCTTCTAATTGTTCCGGAACGCAATAATGAATACTTCCATCCAATGTTATTTGGCTAATGAATCCGGTCCAATCAAACCTAGCACCTTTATAAAAACTACCCGGTTCCTGAATCTCCACTTTTAAATGCTTATTTTCTAAATATAACATCAAGTTCCTCCTTTTTCTGATATTTTTGTGCTTATATCACAATAGATGAGAACAAATATTATTGTTTTTACCAACACTTCTCTATTTTCATATGTTAATATCATACAGTTTACCAATTGTTTTTTGGTTATATATAACATATAATAAAGCCATTAAAGAAAAGAGGCGATAAAAATGAAAAATAATACAGTATATCTTTCAAGAAATTTACAAAATGATGTTTTATGTTATGAACCCGTCGTCAACTATAACATCAAAAAATCTAACCATAGTTTTTTAAAAAAAATGTTAACTTCTATTACGAATATGCTTGCGTCATAATCACTTATAAAATATAGGAGGATATCATGACATATTACTCATTATAAAGCACCATCGATACCTCATGGGTACGATGGTGTTTTTACATATACTCAAAAACTTTTTCTATAGCAAAACTTGCAATATCCGGATCAAACTGCTTGCCGGAATTTTCTTTTATTTCATTAATTGATTCTTCTTTTGAAAGTGCTTTTCGATAGGGACGATCTGACGTCATTGCATCATAAGCATCGACTATTGCAATAATTCTCGCTTCATACATGATGGCTTCTCCTTTAATTCCATTTGGATACCCCTTACCATCCCAACGTTCATGATGTTGCAAAACAATGTTTGAAATATGGTTTAGCGCTTCGTTTTTTACTAATGCCTTATGACCATATACTGGGTGTTGCTTTATTATTGCGTATTCCTCTTCATTCAATTTACCATTTTTATTAATTATTTCTTTGGGTATTACGGCTTTTCCAATATCATGAACCAATCCAGCATAATATAATTGATTTGTCTCTTCATCGGAAAAATTCATTGCTTTTGCAATCATTTTCGAAATATTTGCCACATTCTCATTATGATTTTTTGTGTATTCATCATGAATCTCAAGCAATTCAGTCAAAGATAAAATCATAGTTTTTAACAAATTCAATTGAAGTTCTTGGTATTTTTTTTCTTTGTCTTCAAGTTCATCCATAAATCGAGCTCTATTGCGCGTAAACTTCATAATTGTTTTAAGCATTGAATCCACCTGAAATTGTTCCACGTCCATATTTTCAGTATTTACAACCTCAAAATAATATGGGTTTTCATGAATTTGTTTTTTCCAGATAACAATTGGATGAACTTCAATAATGTTTTTAATCATGGTACTCGAGAATTTATCAATATTGTACCGGCATATTGCTGAAACAGGATAAGAGCCAAATATTTCTTCATTAAGCATATACTCATAGTCCATAATTCTTGCAAATCCATCTTCATAGTCTAAAACCCAACTAATTTCACCGGTAATGGCAAATGCATTATATCCATCTTGTACTGAATTTATAGCTAAGCTTTTAAGTAGCTTTATCATCTTTTTAGGGTTGAATTTACCATCTTTTGCATAAGCGTCATTTTTATCTAAAATCGTTAATTGTCTATTAGCAATGACTTCCTCTACATCAATCGATAGTCGAAGCGTCTTCAAAATAAGCTCATTGTCTAGGCCCCCTGAAACATAGAAACATCTCTCATTTTTCTTTATTCTAGAAATAATATAATATGCAATGACATCTGCATTCGATGCAGCATCTTTTTCATCATACAGAAGCACCATGTGATCACCCGCAATGATTTGATCCATTTTTTCTTGAAAATGAGTATCTAAGTTCATTTTAAACGCTCCTTTCGTAAAGCTTCTAGCTTGTTTTAATTATACACCATTTTAAGTTTTTTTGCTTGTATTATAATCACTTATACAAGATAACCTGCCATTGAGAAACTCTGCAGCTACATGATCGGCTGTTATATCTTCAATAATGTCATAACTGTTAAAAAAGTTAAACTGTCGAGTTTCCGGCTCGTCTTCTATTTCTGCAACAATCAGCATTGATGTTGAACGGTCACTTCGAGATATTGTCTGGGATAAGGACGTATAGCTTCTGTCTGCTTCCTGGTCTATCAAACTCACCTTTCCTCTCCTATAACAAACCACATTCAATATAAGGATTATTTATTGCGTCAATCTTTTTAGCACTATCTTCTGTTTTTATATAATCAACCATATACACCCTGCTACCATAGCTGATTTTTGCCATCTTTTGCATAACTTGGCATAGTGGGTCTTCTTCGACCATGCCAATCAAAAAATAATTCGAATCATTGACAGTTGCAATGTATCGTATTAATTCTTCTGCAGCTAGAAGCTTTTCTTCCTCGTATGCATAATAGGATAAATAGTAATACTTAAGCTCTGTACCTTCCTTGGGCAATTTAGGATAACCCAAATAGGGTAGCAGGGGACCAAGATATTTAAGGAATTTATACATTCCATTATATTCATAGAGGATATGCTGTTTCCTAGCATCTTGCCTCCATACATAAAAGGCAGCATAAATATTGTCATCTTCTATACCGACGGATAGATAATACTGGCTATAGTGAAGATTCAATTTTGTCTGTCCAAGCAAGTCTTCTGCTGTGATTTTTGGGTATAAATCGTGTTGACGCCCTTTCGTATTCACAAAATCTAATAACTTTGGTAAATCTTCTTTCTTAGCTCTTCTATGTTCATAGACCTCTGTAAATTTTTTCTTTAACCGTGTCGTTGCACAAAAAACCCTATAGTTAGAAATAGGTATATAATAAGGGAAACTTTTTCTCTTCTTTTCAAACATGTGTTGAACTTTTGCATTGTCATCGAGCACTGTTGTATATAGCCATGTAATATCTTTGTTTTTTATGATTCCGATAAGCTCTTGATAAGCATCAATCAGGAGAAAAGGGATTGCTCTATAGGCTTTTTTAATACGAAGACCTGATAAATAGCCAACTTTTTCAAGCTTCCCATGGACATAATGTTCTCTAATGGTACAGACACCAAACCCGACCATTTCCTTTGTATCAACTTTTTGGCATACCATAATAATGACGTCATCACCTTCCGCTTTAAACGAAATGACCGGATGAGGTCTTCGTGTATAGATAATGCTTAAATCCCCTTGAAAATCCGGTTCTTCAAGGATTTCAAGCATCTGTGCCCCATCATCCAGTGATGCTTGTCTAAACTCAAAGTTTTTACTTCGGTAATTCATCCAGGCCAACTCCAATCGGTAGTTTTAACTTCTCATCGATTTCACGTTTTAAATTTAAGTTTTGTGACAAAAATATGCCTAAGGTCATTAATGACTTATGTCTTTTTAGAGCTACAAAACTTCGGCGAACAATAGACGTCAAGGTAAAAAATTGGTGTCTGAGGCGGGCACATTTATCCGACAATTCAATAGGTGTTCTTCCTACGGGTTCATAGGGTATATCCCCATATTTATAACCGTCTTTTAACCACCACTCCTCTTGATGAAGTTTGTTTTCTTCTACAAAGCGATCATGTAGCTTTGTTCCCGGAAATGGCAAGAGATGGTTAAAGGCGACAAAGAAAAAATGATGCTTTTTTGCAAAGGCTAGACTTTCTTCAAAGACTGCATCCGTATCATAATCAAAGCCAAAAATAAAGGTCGCATAAATGCCAATTCCATAGCTATGAATTTTTTCTGTTAATGCATCCCGTTCACCCATGCTCATGGTCCATTGTTTATTCATCTGTTTTAAGTTCTTCACATTCATGGACTCATAACCAATAAGAATAACCATACAACCACTGCGTTTCATCCACTGAAGTAATTTTTCGTTTTTTGCCATATTCAATGATCCTTGACCGGACCATTTTATTCCAAGGGGTGTAATGGCTTTAAATAGTGCAATAGCGTAGTCTTCATCTGCAACAATATTATCATCAACAAAAAAGAAGTACTTTTTGCCGGACTGCTTAATATCTTCAACAATATCTTCGATTTCTCTTCGATAATATTTGCGTTGATAGCTTGCGGTAATTGTACAAAACTCACAGTTATAGACACAGCCTCTTCCGGTTTCAACGAGCCCAAGAATGGAATACTTTTTGTCTCCATAAATAGAACGGTCCGGATAACAACCACGTCTGAATCCATTGTTTCCAAGATATTGCTTTTGAAGTTTGTCTTCTTGTGCGTCTCTTAATATATTTTCCCAGATATCTTCAACGTTTCCAATGATGACGCTGTCAAAAAATCGTCCGGCTTCATCCGGCATTAAGGTCGGGTGATACCCACCACATATGACCTTTACACCACGTTCTCGATATTTCCCCGCAATGAGGTAAGCTCTTTTTGCCGTATACATTTCAACGGTAATCACAACTAAGTCCGTCGGCTCATCATAGTCAATTAATTCTATGCGATCATCAAAAAAATTCGTTTCAATATTTTTAGGGGTTAACGCTTTTAAGGTACTGATTGTTAACGGTTCCATCAATCTCCATGTTTTAATATACTTGGTCTCTGTTTTTTTCCCTATGGCCGGTAAAATAAAGGTTATCTTCACGAAATAATATCTCCCTCTCCAAGTTGCATGCTTTGTTTTTTAAATACTTCTTTTCTAAATAACGGATTATAGATTAAGTACGTTGCTAGTTTATAGGGTGTTCTCATATTTGTTTTAAAATCTGTTGCTCGATACACGATGGAAGCGATGGAATTGAAAGATTTTCTACAATAAAAGCCAACATCTGTCAACTCATCCGAAGTAAGACCTAATGGTTTGTATGACGCATGATTAAAGCGAAAATCATCATGTAACCACCATTTTCCATCGTATAAAAGTCTGTTTTCCTTGGCCAAATCTTCATATAATTGGGTATTTGGATAAGGCATTAAGACATTATAGGCTGCAAATGCAAACTTATTTTTCTTAGCAAAAGCTAGTGTCTTTAAAATCGATGCTTTTGTATCCTTTTCATGCCCTATGGTAAAAGCGGCCCATGTTTGATGGCCATACTTACGAAGGATTTCTAATTGTTTTTTATAACCATCAAATCCTTCCCTTTGGATATTGGAACTTTTATTCATCGCTTTTAATGTTTCCCCATCAATGGATTCAAATCCGATCACATTCCCAAGACAACCGCTTTTCATCATCACTTCCATCAACTCTTCATCTTCGGTCATATCAATACTTGCCTGGCTGACCCACTTGATTTTTAAGGGAATCAATGCCCGAAATAATTCTTTGGCTTTTTCACGGTTGGCAACGATATTATCATCAACAAAAAAAATCAGTTTCAACTTTTGGATTTTTATTTCTTCCACGACGCTTTCAATAGACCTACAGTATTGATTTTTCTTAAAATATACACTTGAAGCACAAAACCTACAGCCGTTTACACACCCCCGACTAAACTGCATTAGAGAAATCGGCAGGTATCCTTTGTTTTTGAAAATTTCTCGGTTTGGGAAAAACCCTTGCTGGGGTTCATGGCCAAAAGTGCTCTTATAGATTGTTTTTAATTGACCTTTTTTAGCATCCTCGATTAAATCTAGCCAAACAGGTTCTGCATCACCGATGACAATAGTATCCGCATATTCACTCACTTCATTCGGAATCAGTGTTACATGCATGCCGCCCATTACGACCGGAATCCCTTTTTTTTGATAAATTTTTGCGATTTCATAGGACCGTTTGGCTGTAAAGGTTTCAACGGTAATCATAACAAGGTCTGTTTGTTCTGTATAGGGTATATCTTCCATTCGGTCATCATAGAAGGCTATGGAAATGTCCTCCGGTGTAAGACCTGCAAGTATACCTATTTGTAAAGGTTCCATTCTACCTTCATCCACATAGGAACCGGTCATCATCCGACCCATATTGGGTTTTATAAATGTTATTTTCATACTACAGCTCTCTTCCTTGCTTTCTAAGTATCTCTCGTCGATTCACAAGATTGGTCCCTAAGTAAATGACGGAATTTTTCAGATTTTGCTTATTCATTATCCATCTTTTTCCAATACTGCTATACCGATTAAACTGATGACGAATTCTAAAGCACTCCTCTTTTAAGGCTTTGGGAGAAAAATTCTTGGGCTGATAAACAGTATCGCCATAGCAATAGCTTGATTCTAACCACCATTTTTCAAAGAGTAGTCTGCCTTCTTTTTCCAGTCGATGATAGAGCGGTGTGCCTATTGTTGGAATCAATGGGTTAAAATTGGCTAACATTAAACGGTTTTCAAGTGCAAAAGCCAACGTTGCATCAAAGGCTTCTAAGGTATCATGATCATAACCTAGAACGAAGGTTCCATAGACCATTAAGCCATATTCGTTTAAGGTTTTTATAACCTTTCTATAATCCATCAAATGAAGATTGGCTTGCTTATTCATTTGCTTTAGATTCTTGGGATTAACCGTTTCAAATCCAATAAGAACAGCCATACACCCACTTTGGACCATTTTTTTCACCAAGTCGGTGTCCGAAGCCAAATCAATGCTAATCTGGCAAGCCCACTTGATTTTAAGAGGCCTAATTCCTTCTAGAAATTCCATCGTTTTCTCTCGATGAAGAAAAAGATTATCATCAACGATAAACACATATTTCAGCTTTCGTCTTTTAATCTCTTCCACAACAAGATTAACATCTCGATACCTTAGGCTTTTCTTATATACGGCGCTTATAGAGCAAAAATCACAACTATAACGACAACCTCGACTAAATTGTAAGGGTTTTATTGGGGCATATTTTTTATCCTTAAAAATCGATTCATCATAATAGGATTGGGCAATACATGGATAGTTCTCCTGTTCATAGATCTTCCTATATTTTCCTGTTTGTATATCTTCTAAAAATTGGGGCCAAACGCCTTCTGCATCACCCACAAAAGCTACATCTGCATATTCAAGGGTTTCTTGGGGTATTAACGACGTGTGAAAACCACCGATAGCCACCTTAATTCCGGATGCTCTATATTTTTGAGAAAGTGTATAGGTTCTTCGAATTGTAAAGGAACCGGAACTCATGACAATCCAATCACAGTCTAGATTATCCGGCAAGGCCTCAACGCGTTCATCATACATCTGTACTTGTATGTTTTGAGGTGTCAGCGCTGCAATGACTGCAAATGCTAGGGGTTCCATAGCATCACTTGACCTTGCACCACCCATACCTACCTTGATTAGTATTATTTTCATAAGTCCACATCCGAATTATCAATCATACGCTCTCGCGGAAAGCTTTCAAGTTTATCTGCATAATACCTGTAAGCATTATTCGTCATAATACTCAATGGAAAGGTAAGATGGGGTCTGGCAATTCGCCTTGCAATTCCACCAAGAGAATAGGTCTCACGCCAAGCTCTTACAAAACCATCCATTAACTGCTTTTGTGACATTTTTTTAGGTTCATAGACAACATGTTGCACATCATACATGGCCCAATGGGTATCGGTTATTCTATTTTCAGCGGATAATTGTTCATATAGAGGCGTTCCGGGAAAAGGCGTTAATATTGAATATCTGGGTAAATCAATTTTTAATTCTAAAACCATCTCTACCGTTCTATCAAATACATCCAGATCATCTTCATCCGTGCCAAAACAAAATGTGCCGTTGACTGAAATTCCATTTCCATGCATTTTCTTCATGAGTTCTGCGTAATTGACCACATCATTCCGATATTTATTCATCGCTTGAAGACCGGATGCAGTCACTGATTCAAAACCGATGAGAAGTCCTTTACATCCGCTTTTAACCATAAGGTCAAAGACTTCCCTATCTTGAACAACATCTGCTGTTGATAGACCATACCACCACTTTTTAAGAGGTATTAGAGCTTTAAATAAATCAACAGCAAAGACTCTATCGGCCAATAGGTTGACATCCACAAAAAGAATATTTTTTGTATTAAGGGTCTCTATTTCAGCAACAATATCTTTAACGTTTTTTTTGTAAACATGGGTCGTATGTAAAGCGTTTACCGCGCAAAATGTACAAGCATTAGAACATCCTCGACTAGCTTCAAGAGAACTGTTTGTAATATATTTTCCCGTTGGCAATAAACTTCGATTTGGCCTTGTAAACTGAAGCTCTCCTTTTCTATCTTTATCATTATAAAATGGCTTGAGTTTTCCTTGTTTTAAGTCTACAAGCATTTCCGGCATTAAAATCTCACCGAAGCCCATCAATACACTATCACAATGTTCTTTGGCTTCTAACGGACGCAAGGTGGCATGGACCCCGCCAATGATGACCTTGATTCCTTTTGCCCTGTAATAGTCTGCAAAAGCATAGGCTCTTGGCGCAGTTCCTGTAATTGCCGTTATCAATATTAAATCTACATTTAGATTTAAAGGAATCGTTTCAATGGTTTCATCATAAATCGAAACCTGTGCATCTATATAATTTGTAATAACTGCAGCAAGCGTTGTCATCGTCAACGGTGCATAATGAATTGCTTTTTTAAAACTTCCTGTAAATCGGTGCATAGCACCTGCCGGTGATAATAATGCAATATTCATAAACCCTCTATTCTAGGCAAAATAGCCATTAATCTTTTTCTCAAAGTCGACAATGTTATTGAGCACCATATATTTTATATCACCTAGCTTCATGTTCTTTCTTTGAGAGATATGTTGATAATAGCCTTCCATACATCCATTTTCCATAACATATATACATAGTGGTTCGAGTTGCTTCAACTTTCTTGCATAAGCATAATGATAATTTTTACATAAGCCTTCTTCAATCTTTTTTGCAATCTCTGTAAATTTCGCTTCTACATCCTCTGTTTTTTCAATAAACAGACAATATCTAAATCCATTCAAGGCATTACACGGAGCCAAAAAATAAAACCCACGCACTTCTTCTATGTCTTGAAGGACTCTTTTTACATGGACTTCATTCAGCTTTTCTCCATAAAAATCCACGACATTGGCTTCTTTTCCCACAAATCGAATGCAGGGTAAGTCCCGATAAAAGTCAACCACTTCAACAAGATCATATAAGCGATATCGATATAAACCACCTCTTGTTGTCATAAGTATAGAGTATATACGACCTTTTTCCAATTGATTCATAAGATAAACATTGGGCGTCGCTTCCATGGATTCCGAATCTATTTCAATAAACTCAAAAAAATGGGACCGATAACTGATGACATGATGTAATTTCCTATGCCTATCCAGTAAAGGAATGCTGATTAATCCTTCGGTAGCCAACAAGCCTTTCCCTTGGATATGGATACCTTTTAAACGCTTATTAAGCTCCATAGCGTCATTTTCAGAATGACTATGGGTCCAACAGCTTACTATACTTAAGTTGGGCCAAATACTCTTAAAAAAATCCCCTCTGGCCTGAGTCTTATTCAATTTTCTAAGATTATTGGCTCTCTTCGGATTTTTATGGAAGTTCTTACCAATCTCTGGGTCTAAGTCCGTGCCATTGGGTGGTGTCAAGTTTCCTTTTCGAATATTCTCTATGAAATTTTTTGAATGTAAGTCCCACTGATTTAACAATAAGGTTAAAAAGGTTGGGTTCCACACAGATATTAATCCTAGTTTTTCATCGGCTAATAGAAATGCCATAGTTACATAACGAAAATCTTCGATGTCTTCTATAAATTTTACTTGAGCCGGAACGCTAAACAACTTCTTGAATATAAGATTTTCCAGTATGCCAAAATAACCGGCATCGTCTTCAAAACCAATGGAAATTCCACTTTTTGTTCTTCTTTTATCCTGATCCACTGGGGATATTGACCAATACGTCATCCCATATTGAAGGTTCGAATAAGATGCATATAAATTATAGAGCCAAGGTTTAATCCCCCTCATAAAATCGTCTTTAAGGCCTTGGGTATATGGTATAAGTTTTGAACCACTCGTTGATCCGCTCGACGGTTCAAATAAGATCACCGGTTCATTAACCAATCCTTTTTCACCTCTTGTGGAATGTGCTTCTATGTAAGGCTCAAGCATTTCATAATCTGTGATAGGAACTTGTTCTTGAAACTGCTTTATGCTTTTGATGTTTGAAAAATCATAGTCCTGACCAAAGGTTGTCCAGCGATTATCATATAGACATTTCTTCAAATAGGCTTCCTGAACTTCCATAGCTTTTGATGTATTTTTCAGAAAAACTTGATAGGACTTTTTATTCATTTGTTTCAGTAAGGTATTCATTATTCTCATCATCGTTTAATCACTCTAGAAAAAGCGTCTTTAAGATTATCTTGACTAAATCTTGCAAGACACACTAATTCATCCCCTTTTTCATGGCCCGGGTTTTTCTCAATAAAGAATCGATTCACCGGATTTAGCATTGCTTTTTCGTCTGCAGGAGCTACGCCATCTTTTAAATAATCGTTGTCACCACGATTTATGATGATCCCACTTTCTCTTATATAAGCATGACCGTATTTTTTTATAGCATATTTATGCATAATCTCCTGTTCATAGTCCGGTGTATCTGACGATTGATTCGGATAATAGTCATGAAAGTAAATCGACATATACCGATAGGTTTTATAGCCTTTACATATTAAAAACCAATAGACTTCTCTATCTTCTTTTTCTAAAAGCTGATAAATAAAAGTTGAAAAACCTTTTTGCAAACCTAGTCCTACCGGTCTGCATTTATCTACAATGGTATCCCCGGAAAAAACACCGACTATTTCTTTGTCATTAACCACTAAAGGCATAAGTTCAAGGGTGCTAAATCCATAGATTGCATCCCCATCCCACAAGAGTATAACATGATCTTTTTGATTAAGATCATGAAGGAATTTATCATATTTAACGTTATCATAATACTGATTCATCAGTTCAAACATTGCTCTAATATGCCTGTTTGAAAGCTTAGTTATTGTCTTAATTGTAAATGTCATACTCATTTTTTTAACGCGTGTACGATTCTTACCATTATAAGCGTCAAAACGACACTTATAGTAACGGCTAAGGCTATTGTACAGATATCAGCATCTATATTTCCTTTATTTTTTTTAACACGTTTCCATTCCGCTTGTCCGGCAAGCTGATTCGTCTCATCATCCAATAATATACCTCGGTATGCTCCCTCTGTTTTATGGGATTCTGCTAAATGCGTTCCGTCTTTTATAATTGGTTCATATTTATCGCGCATAATATGCCTCCTTATTTTAATCTATGGCATCATTGTAAGTTATATTCCATATTAATATTATACCAAACTTTTCATTTTAATTATATGGTTTATTACGCGCTTTTTATTCTTATGATTTTCAGCATTCGTCGGTCCCCATCTAGCAAGTTTTTGTATTCAATTACTTCTTCATTTAATCTGAAATCATTTGTTATAATATGATCTATAACACTTTTTTCTTGAGTGTTAACATCATATCTAGATAACCTATAGCGGTCTCCAACATAATATATAGCCTGTCCGTCAAAAGCAATGTTATACACTGTATTAATATCACCAATTGCCGTTATCTGAGATGTCATTCTATCAATCATACGAACAGCGTCTGTATCAATAATATATATTGTTTCCTTGTCCAAAAAGAATCCATCAATCCCTCGCATAAACCCCCATTTTTTATTCTCTTCTTTGAGTATTCCACTTCTATTTGTCCCCATATTTTTCTCGAAAATCACCGTTTCTTCAAAGGTCTGCATATTTACTTCCACAACAGCAAAATTATACATATTACTGCCACCACGTAACTGGCTGTTTTCTTTCATAACCGGTGTATTTTCTAGTCCTTTTTTAATGTAATAGAAATATTCCCCTTGAACAAAAAAGCATGATTCATATTTCACATCTTCCTCAAAAGGATTTCTAACCAAACTCTCTTTGACGCCGGTCTCCTCATGAACACGTACAAAATCATTGTCTATTACGTCAAAATAGTATTGATAGCCCCCTACGCTATGTTCCATCCTTTCATCAAGGTTATATACTATACTTTCTTCTTGCTGTCCTGTACAACTTGTCAGAAGCATTAGTGGTAAAAACAACAAAAGCCATTTATTGATTGTTGAAATACGGCCAATAAAATATAAAACCAAGCATACAAAAATAGTTGCAGCAACTAATAGTATAAGATTGTGTGATCTTGCTTGTGTAAAATACTCTTTGCTCAGTATAAGGCCCAAAGGTTGAATCAAATAAGCTTGTTGGTCACCAAGGCTTACATAAGGTATAGCAATAATGCTCGTTGTCATAAACCCCGTTACAATTTGCTTTTTAAATATGACCGTTACAATCAAAATAAACATGGATAGTGCCACATATCCTAAGATTTTAAGTCCACAAATATAGAAATACGTTTCCATTAAGCCGGTTTGCATTATACTTTCTTTAAAAAGATAAATACTTTGAATCGGAAATTCACCATCCGGCAAGCCATATCTTATTCGATAATAGAGATAAATCATCACAAAACTGCACAAACATAAAATCACCACAGTGACCGTCGCAAGCATGAATCGAACGACATATGATAAACGACTTCCTTTTTGTGTCGTTATCTCTATATTTTCCATTTCATATTGATAGTTGTAGGCATAGAATCTTATTATTAACAATACAATGATAATAAATAAAAACAACTCAATATAATTGGTATCGAACAATCCATACCATCCGTTGGGATATATAAAAAAACGATTCTCCGGATTTTCAGCAACATAAAGATACTGTTGAAATATTTCTTCAAATCCCTGTTTATTTTTTAATAAGGCCTCACCATCAATCCTCTTCTGTTCAAATTCTTCTTGTGAAATATCACCTTTATAGTATGCATTATATAATTGTGTTAACTGAACATCCACTTCCGCCATTTGTTTTGCTTCATCTTCCAATAGCGCTTCTTTTTCATCGGTTAATCTTCCTTTGACTTGATCTAGGTAGTAATTATACTCATCCTGATAGAGCTCTATACGATCATTGTAAGCACTATCCATAACAAATAAACCGAATAAACTCATTATTAAAAATCCCAAAATATAGATTAATCCATGTTGATAATACATCATTTTTTTTAACTCAGCTAATATAAGCCTCATTTTTTGCCTCCTTTAAAAGTAAGTTGATTAATGGGGTATACCCTACCAATCAACGCAAGCAAGAATACTGTCATGGCAAATGTCACCGCAATAGATACTACATGTATCAACACTGGATTTCCAAGCACATTAACAAACTCTATTTTCATATACAAGCCTCTATTAAAGAGCAACATAAATGGATTAAACGCTTTCAACGCTATTATATTTGAACCGATATATCTATTAGCCACAACAATCAAACTTCCCGCCAACACTAAATTCAATATAAACGGAAGCAACCCATTCTTAAACCAACAAGAAACTCCCATAAACAATGTCGTTGCAAAAATAACACCTATTATTTTTGTTACCATCGACAAAAGACTATAGTCGAAAAGGCTCATCCGTAAAGGTGTATACATAAATCTCTTCAAACTGTATATCGGCATAAATCCACTGCCTAGATGTTGGAACAGGATTTCAAAACTAGTAAAATCTAAGATAAAGAAGTATATAGAAATAGTAACTACAAAGGATAGTATTGCTATAATCTTTGCCCGATATGTCTTACGCCCTCCTTTGACCGTTGTCACTATTATCGCGTCCATTTCTGATTCTTTTTCAATCACAAAAAGCCTTGCCGTAACATAAAGGCAAAGTAGGAGTATCAAAAAAATAGATATGTCGTACTGAATATAATATTCATACATCTCAAGATATTCAAAATGTTGAATATCCCTATGCATAAAGCGCTTCGTTATCGTTCGACTTTTTCGATAGTCATATTGATTGTTTTTTTCTAGATAGAATTCCATATTTTTTGAAGATTCAAGAGCAATTGTATTGGCTTTTTGCTTATATGTAGAAAAATACTGCATTGGATTCACATACATCTGATTGATAAACGTTGTATCCATATACACATTTCCTGTCATCGTATTCGGATGATCTGTTCTTGTACTTGCTGTCAGATCTGCAATTTCTTTTTTCAAGGGCGTATAAATATCTAATAACTGTGTAATTTTATCGTCTGTAATCTCTCCTGAAAATCTTGAATACAGTTCCCAATACAAATCCTCTGTACTTTTCATATCGGTTAGAAACAAGGCGTTTTCGTTATATACCTTTTGTATGTTCAAAATATTTATCACGCTAAAGACTAGAATAAGGACCAACAAGCCCTTTTTCATAATGATTTTTTTATATTCATATGCCACCAGTCTTATCATAGTATTTCCTCGCCACAATGATAGAGAAAGACATCTTCTAGATTTGGCACTACATTAGTGCCTTCATTAAGCACCTTATCTTTTGAGATAACCCTTAATTTAACCGTGTCATTTTCCCGTTGCATATTACTGATTTTATATTGATAATAGGCATCAATAGATGCATCCTCATCAAGTTCAATGGACCAAACTTTTCCTTGAATCTCATTGCGCAGATTCGTGGGCGTATCATTTTTAATTAATTTGCCTTTTTTTAAGATGAGTACTCGATTAGCAATAAATTCAATGTCTGATACAATATGTGTCGCTAACAAAATGGTACGTTGTTCACTAAATTTTGTGATTAAATTCCTAAACCTTATTCTTTCTTGGGGATCTAACCCCGCTGTTGGTTCATCTAGAATCAAAATGCTCGGATTGTTGAGCATAGCTTGTACAATGCCCACCCTTTGACGCATACCACCGGATAATTCTTTTATTTTCTTGTGCTTACTTCCGGCTAGATTAACGATCTCTAAAAGTTCATGAATTCTTTGTTCCCCTAGCTCTTTTGATATTCCTTTAATCACGCACATATACCTCAAAAATTCAATAACGCTAAACGCTTTATAAAATATAGGGTATTGGGGCATGTAGCCGATGTGTTCCAAATATTTATCACCTAGTTTGCGTACATTCGTACCATCAACATATATCTCACCACTATCACCTTTTAAGATACCCACCAAAATATTAATAAACGTCGTCTTTCCGGCACCATTGGCACCAAGTATGCCATAGATGCCAGAATCAAAGTCTACTGTCACATCACTTAATGCGACAGTTTTCTTATATTTTTTGGACATATTTTCAATCTTTATTTCCACGACAGACTCCTTCTAAAAAGTAAATTCTACTGTATTGATTTCCAAGTTATCTAAACTTCCTTTTCTAAGCAACACCATGCCCTGTTGCGACTCGTCTAATAACAGCACTTTATAATGCAGCTGATCTTTATAATCTACAGACATTTGGTGTATCCTCTCTCCGGAGTCAGTCTCGTAAACTTCAATGAATAATTCATCCTTATTCTCAATTCCTACGGCAAAATAGTTTCCCTGGTTCGAGCCAAATAAGGACATTGTCTCTCCGCGCTTTGCCACATCATAGATTTTCTCTTCATGTGTCTTAACATCAACGACCAATACTTTGCCCGATGGATTTCTACCCGCATCTTCGAATAAAACATAATCTTTATTTGCTGTTATCCTTAAATTTATATCATTGCCATAGGACGGTTTT
>DDQW01000037.1 GCA_002342805.1 Clostridiales bacterium UBA2432
AATAAAAAACGCATCAAATATAATTCCCATGATGCTAATCTAAGCATGCTTGAAGGTGTGATGGCACGTGGCGATCGTAAAGTCGCTGATGTTATCGAAGCTGCCTTTTTATCCGGTGCGAGTTTTGACGCATGGAGTGAACATTTTGACTTTGAACGCTGGCAAAAAGCTTTTGAAGCTTGTGATATTGATCCGGCCTTCTACGCCAACCGACATCGAACTTTTGATGAAATCTTACCGTGGGACTTTATTGACATTGGTGTCACTCGTCAATTTTTGGAAAAAGAATATTTACGCAGTATGGAAGAAGTGGTAACACCAAACTGTATGGATAAATGTATGGCTTGTGGAGCAACATGCTTTAAGGGGGGAATCTGCTATGAAGATAAGAATTAAGTTTAAAAAATATGGATTGATGAAATTTATCGGTCATCTTGATTTTATGCGTGCTTGGCAAAAGTTTTTCCGCCAATCAGGGATTCCGATTGCATATTCTGAAGGATTTAATCCCCATCAGGTTTTCTCCATTGCAGCCCCTCTTGCGGTGGGAACAACAGGTGATGGTGAATACTTAGACTTGAAACTAAGTGTCGAGTCTTACGATATGGACCAGTTAAAAAAGCAAATATCTGCAGCCTTACCCGAGGGCGTTGAACTTGTTGATGCAATCATCCTTCCGGAGAAGGCAAAGGCAGGAATGGCCGCCTGCTATGCAGCCGACTATGTATTATCCCTCAGTGATGCATTAAAAGCCAAGATCAATGACGATGAGAAAATTGAAGCTTTCTTGTCCCAATCGTCCATTGTCGTAAAAAAGAAAAATAAAAAAGGGAAAATCAATGATTTTGACCTTGCCCCGGGAATTTTTGCATATGAGGTAAGTGGAAAGAGTATTCGCTGTCGTTTAGCTACCGGGTCATCTCTCAATATCAAACCTGAATTATTAATGGATGCTCTATTTGATTATATGGACCTTAGGCTTGAACAGTTTACGGACACTTTATTTTATTCCATTCATCGCATAGACATCTATCAAAGTACAGAACCCTTAAGGACCTTAATTGAGTTTGAACAAAATGAGGAGTAAGAATGAATGAATTAGTCATTAGTCAAGGGGAAAATGCCATATATCTTGCATTACTCGATGAATTTCAAAGACTTATTGAGATAAAACCCTATTCTTTGAAGCAGACAGGAATGGTCGGATTTATTTTTCTAGGCATTGTCCGCAAAAAAATAAAAGGAATCCGTGCCTACTTTATAGACTTTGGTCAGGACAAAGATGGATATCTTCCCTTTAATGAAGTCGAGCGCCCCTTAAGTATCGGCGAAACGGTTATGGTACAGATTACTAAAGACAGTTACCAGACCAAGGGTGCCAAGCTTACATCCTATATCAGTTTTAGTGGCGAATATGTTGTCTTGGTTACGGATTCGACAAAGATACATTTCTCATCAAAATTACCGGAAGACGCATGGACGAAAGACATGAAAAAAGAGCTCATTCAACTGCAAAAGACTTCCGAGCTTAACAAATGGGGAGTTATTGTTCGAACAAATGCCTATTCGATTGAATCTCAAAAAATACTCGACGAAGTGAAGGCTTTTTTGTCCACCTACGAGAGAATTTTGAAGATTCAAGCCTATCGCCCTTCAAAAACATGTATATTTGAGCCACAATCACAATGGTTAAAATATGTTCAGAACATGAACAAGTCAGACATTGCTCAAATTCATGTTGATCATAAAGAAACAAAGGATATTCTTGAAGACTATTTAACCTCAATAAATCAGCGGGATAAAATTAAGCTTGATTTTGTTGAAGGGGATTTGTTCTTGCGATATGACTTAGGGAAAAAAATACATAAAGCATTACTACGAAAAGTATGGTTATCTTCAGGAGCATCTATCATTATTGACCGAACGGAAGCTATGGTTGTTATTGATGTAAACTCTGATAAAAATGTCAGTAAGATCAACAGTTCTCGTAATATTTTCAAAATAAATTGTGAGGCTGCCAAGGAAATAAGTCGTCAAATTCGTCTTCGCAACCTATCCGGAATCATTATTATTGATTTTATTGATATGGATGATGACCAGCATAAGAAAAAACTGGTGCGATGCCTACAAGAATATTTAGAAGACGATCACATTCGAACCCATGTTCATGGAATGACGAGACTAGGTCTTATGGAATTGACGCGAAAACGAGTGGAGCCTTGTCTGGAAGATTTGTTAAAAGAAAACGAGATAAGCCTTGACACAGCAAGCAAGCTGTGATAAAGTATCTTAGTGGTATACCGCGCGAATAGGTTATAAGTACTGTCTTTTGATAGTCACCGTTGTCGGCGAGTCTTAAAATGAGGAGGTGCCAATATGTACGCAATTATTACGACAGGTGGAAAACAATATAAAGTTGTTGAAGGCGAAGCAATTCGTGTAGAAAAGTTAGATGTAAATGAAGGTGATTCAATTACTTTTGATCAAGTATTACTTGTATCTAACGACGGAGATGCTAAAGTCGGAAGTCCTTTTGTTTCAGATGCTAGTGTGTCAGGAACAGTAAAGGGAAATGGTAAAGCGAAAAAAATTACCGTTTTTAAATATAAGCCTAAAAAACACTACAGTAAAAAGCAAGGTCATAGACAACCCTATACTGAAGTTGTTATTGACAAAATCAATGCATAGGTCATTCAATGATTAAAATTAAGATATTTACAAAGAATGCCAAAACGTGTGGCTATGAAATTTCAGGGCACGCAGGTTATGCAATTGAAGGAAAAGATATTGTATGTGCAGCTATTTCTGTATTAGGAATTAATACAGCCAATGCTATTGATGCATTGACCGAAACCCCGATTCAGGCGCAAGTCGAAGAATCCGGTTATTTAAAGGTCATGCTTACAACTACAATAGATAGTAAAGCCCAAGTGTTGCTTGATGCATTTTCGCTTGGCGCTCAAGAGATTTATAATGATTATGGTAAGACATATATACATGTTGAATTCGAGGAGGTGTAAACCATGTTAAAGATGAATCTGCAATTATTCGCCCACAAAAAAGGGGTTGGATCAACAAAGAACGGTAGAGATTCTGAATCAAAAAGATTAGGTGCTAAGCGTGCTGACGGACAATTTGTTAAAGCCGGTAACATTCTTTTCAGACAACGTGGAACTAAAATTCATCCAGGTGAAAACGTAGGACGCGGTGGTGATGACACATTATTTGCTTTAATTGATGGTGTTGTTCGTTTTGAAAGAAAAGGTCGCGATAAGAAGCAATGTTCTGTATATTCTAAAGCGCAATAGTAAATAATATAAAAGTTTCAAGTGAATCTCACTTGAAACTTTTTTTGTGTTATAATGTGTTATAACAAGTCAGAAGATATTTTATAGAGTAGAAATTGAGGAATGTAAATGATATTTGTAGATCAAGCAAAAGTAAACATACAAAGCGGAAAAGGCGGCGATGGTTGTGTGAGTTTTCGTCGCGAAAAATATATACCCAACGGTGGCCCGGATGGTGGCGATGGTGGTAAAGGTGGCGATGTCATATTAGTCGTTGATGACAATATGAACACACTTTTTGATTATCGTCATGTCAAGCATTACAAAGCACAAAACGGACAGCCGGGAATGGGCAGTAATTGTCATGGAAAAGATGGCGAGGACCTTGTTTTAAGATTGCCAAAAGGAACCGTTGTCAAAGAAGCCGAGTCCGGCAAAGTTATTTGTGATATGACTGAAGATAATTCAAGAGTTGTTTTGTTAAATGGCGGACGTGGTGGTAAAGGGAATCAACATTTTGCAACACCGACCATGCAGATTCCTAAGTACGCTCAACCCGGACAAAAAGCAAAAGAACTATGGTTGATTTTTGAATTAAAATCAATTGCAGATGTTGGACTCGTTGGTTTCCCTAATGTGGGTAAATCCACCTTGTTATCAAGAGTCTCCAATGCAAAGCCTAAAATTGCCAACTACCATTTCACAACGTTAAACCCAAATCTAGGTGTGGTTGAATTATACGGGGATAGCTTTGTTATCGCCGATATTCCGGGAATTATTGAAGGCGCATCTGAAGGCGTTGGTTTAGGCCATGAATTTTTGAAACACGTTGAACGAACAAAAGTCTTGCTTCATGTTGTTGATGTTGCGTCAACAGAGGGAAGAAATCCAAAAGAAGATATTCAGTTAATCTTAAATGAACTCGAAGCCTATAACCCAAAGTTATTAGATAAGCCACAAATCATTGCAGCCAATAAGATTGATGCAATGTTTGATGACGATAATTTAAATGAACTCAAAGATCACTTTGAGGCCCAAAATATAAAAGTCTTTCCAATATCCGGTGTTACAGGATCCGGAATCAAAGAATTACTAAGCGAAGTGCATAAGATGTTGCAGGCACTTCCTAAAGAAACCTTTGTGTATGAACAAGAATTCTCATTTGAAGATACGCCGGAATATGAAGAGCCTATTAAGGTTTTTGTTAATGACGATGGTAATTACGTTGTTGAAGGCCGAAAAATTGAACGTATGCTAGGTTATACCAATTTGGAAGATGAAAAAGGATTTATGTTTTTTCAGAATTTCTTGAAAGATCAAAAGATTCTTGATAGACTAGAAGAACTAGGAATTGAAGAAGGAGATACAGTTGTTATGTATGATCTCCAATTCGATTATTATAAGTAAAAAGGAGAATTTATTTGAATATTAATAGTAAACAACGCGCATACCTTAGAAAAGAAGCACATCATCTTGATTCAATATTACATATCGGAAAAAACGGAATCACTCCGGAGATTACTGAAGCGATCAATGAAGCGCTTGAAAAGCGTGAGCTCATCAAAGTCAATGTCTTGAAAAATTGCTTTGATGATCCTAAAGATCTAGCAGAAGTCATCGGTGAGCGTACACGTTCACTTGTGGTACAAGTTATGGGAAGACGTATAACCTTGTATCGAGAATCTCAAGATAACAAAACGATTGAACTTCCGAGAAAGTGAGTTGTCCATGAATAAACAGATAGTTATAGCCGGAGGAACCTTTAATCCCATTCATAATGGTCACATCATTGCGCTACAAGCCTTATATGATTCCGGTCATTTTGATGAGATTTGGTTAATGCCCTCCGGGACGCCACCCTTTAAAAAAGACGAAAAAGAAAGTAAACAAAATCGACTAGAAATGTGTTTTTTAATACAAGAGCTATTAGATTATGTGTATGTCTCTGATTTAGAAATTTTATCGGATAAAGTGGCCTATAGCTATGATACATGGAAGCTTTTAAAGCAAAAACATCCGGACGATACATTTTATTGGATGATTGGTGATGACCATGTATTTCAAATTGAGCAATGGAAGTACAGTAATGAATTGTTAAAGCATATTCCCTTTGCCCTGGTCAATCGTGGCGGGTTTGACCCAAAGGATGTTGAGAAACAGTGTGCTTTTCTTGAAGAAAAATATCATGCGGATTTTTTATCCGTATCTATGCCTAAAATCGAGATTTCTTCAACCATGCTTCGTGAGCGCGTAGAGAAAGGCCAATCCCTTATCGGCTATACTCCGGAATGCATTATTGATTATATCAATCGACACCAATTATATGGAGGAATCGAATGCTAGAACATGATCAATACGAAAAATTACGTGAGAAACTCATTAAACGTCTTAAGAAAAAGCAATCAGAAAAACGATTTATGCATACACTCAATGTTGAAAAAACGGCGATTGAATTGGCAAAAATACACGGTGCAGATGAAGTACGTGTTTCCTTGGCTGCCTTGTTACATGACTATGCGAAAAACTATCCGACGGAAAAAAAAGAACGACTGTGTGAAAAATATTCAATCATACTCTCTGAACTTGAACACGAGAATATGGATTTAGCACATTCTAAGCTAGGAGCAGCCATAGCAAAAGCCAAGTATGATATTGAGGATGAGGATGTCATTAATGCCATCTTATTTCATACAACAGGACGTCCACATATGTCCTTAATTGAAAAGATTATCTATATATCCGATTTCATTGAACCGGGGCGAAAAGAATTTCCGGGACTGATTAAAGCTAGAAAATTGGCCTATGAAGATATAGACAAGAGTCTTATTAAAGTTCTCTTACTGTCCATTAATCATTTGGTTGATCAAGAAAAACCGATTGATCCGGTGACGGAACAAGCTTATGAATATTATTATCAACGTTATAATGAAAAAGTTGTATAAGGTTAAGAAAGAAGGTAGACTATGAATGAATTTTTAAAAAAAGCAGTACAAGCAATCGAAGATAAACAAGGACAAGATATTCGTGTTATTGATATTCGTGATATATCTGTGCTTGCAGACTACTTTATTATTGCTCATGGTAAGAACACGCCACAGATTCAAGCGATTGTTGAAAATATCGATTTTGTTTTAAGTAAAGACGGACATGAACCCCTAAGCATTGAAGGCGGTCGTAACGGCGGTTGGAATCTTATGGATTATGGGCATACGATTATTCACATCTTCGGTGTTCAAGAACGCTTATTCTATGATTTAGAACGCTTATGGGTCGATGGAAAGCCTGTTGTCGTAGAAGAGTAGAACAAGTATACATTTTAAAAAACGATAAAAAAAACTCCGAATATGCGTCGTGACGCATTCGGAGTTTTTTGGTTTATAAAGGATAATCCTTTAATAGTTTCGGTATAAGCCGACAACTTTCCCAAGTATTTGAACTTCTTTAACATAAATGGGGGCCATGGAATCGTTTTCCGGCTGTAATCGGATGATATCTTTTTCTTTGAAAAAGGTCTTAACCGTTACCGAATCATCCAATAGTGCTACCACAATATCTCGATTAACCGCAGTATCTTGTTGGCGTACAATCAGCATATCGCTGTCAAAAATACCGGCATTAATCATGCTATCGCCTTGAACCTGAACCATGAAAAGGTTGACATCATTGCCTTTAATATAATCTGCCGGAATGGGGAAATAATCCTCAATATTCTCAGTAGCAAGCAGTGGTTCGCCTGCAGCGACTTTGCCGACGATGGGTATATTAATCATCTCATGTCGAATAGGCGTAAAACCGTCTTCCATAATTTCGATAGCTCTAGGTTTCGTCGGATCACGACGAATAAATCCTTTTTTTTCTAAGCGTTCAAGATGTCCATGAACAGTGGATGTGGATTTTAATCCGACAGCTTCACAAATCTCGCGAACTGACGGTGGATACCCTTTATTTAATTGTTCGTTACGTATAAAATCTAATATTCTACGCTGTTTATCACTTAATGCGTCTGCCATTTCTTACACCCCTTAATCATTGTTTAGAATATATGTTCTTGCCTTTACAGTATAGCATATTTTAGCCTTAGCATCAAACGTTTGTTCGTTTTTTTACGCTTTTTTTTGCAAAATCTATTGACAACAAACACCTGTTCGTATATAATTAAAACACAAACAAACGTTCGAGGTGATGAATATGAATAGAAGAATAGCCAAAAAACGACAGAAAATACAACTGACTGTGACACTTAGCATAATACTTCTTGGATTGCTCGTAATCGTATTGATGCATTTATTTAGCAACAATATTCTAGCTAATGAGGATATAGAGGTCACCTATATCAGTGTTAAAGTACAGGCCAATGATACCCTGTGGGACTTAGCATCAACATATAATACATCAGACCATTATAGCCGAGATGAATACATCGAAACCATTATTGAGATTAACGACTTAAAATCGGAAACACTATATACAGGAACACGATTAACCTTACCCAAAATTACGCCCCTTAATATGGACGTCAGGTATTAATGCCTACGGTAATCCATAAAAACATTCCATTCTAATCCCTTAGAATGGAATGTTTTTTTTGTATCCATGACCATGGTCCCATTTGCGTATAGAATTTATTAGTGCTATGATTATAAGTAGAATAAACATTATGAGGTGGGCTAAATGAATAAAAAAAGCCAAAAAATCAAAAATAGATATAACAGAGTATCAAAGGTGTATGATTTGTTAGAAAAACCCATGGAAGCAATGTCAATGAGTAAATGGAGACGAGTGCTAATTCGAAAAGTCGAAGGCAAGAAAGTCCTTGAAGTTGGCGTCGGTACCGGCAAGAATCTCTTATACTATCCTGCCGAAATTGATGTGACCGGAATAGACTTCAGCAAAGATATGCTTGAAAAAGCAAGAGCACGAGTCAAAAACAAGAAAAACATACACTTAATAGAGATGGACGCACAGAACATGGACTTTGAGGATAATAGCTTTGATACGGTTCTTACGTCCTGTGTATTTTGTTCAGTACCTGATCCGGTTGAAGGACTGAAAGAAATTAGGCGCGTTTGTAAAAACAATGGGAAAATAATCATGCTTGAACATATGCGCAGTAAGCATAAAGTTATCGGTAAAATCATGGATCTTATTAATTTTATACCTCTGAATATATGGGGGGCCAATATTAATAGAAAAACCATGAAAAATCTACAAAAAGCAGGATTTAAGACAAAAGACATAAAATATAAGAACATCTGGACGGACATCGTAAAACTCATTGTAATACGAAATCGGAAGTAGTACATAACAATGGTAACGAATAGTGATGGAAGCTTAAGGAGGTAAAAAATGGATATAATATTTGAAAAAACGACGGAAAAAGGTTTAAATGAAGCGATTCAATCCTTAAAAGAAAACTTAAAAGAACATAGTTTTGGTGTATTATGGGAACTTAATTTTAAAGATAAGCTAGAAGAAAAAGGCTTGGAATTTGCAGACGACTTTGTCGTTCTTGAAGTCTGTAATCCAAAACAAGCCAAAGAAGTCTTAGAGAAAAATATTCACATCGGCTATGTATTGCCTTGTAAAATGGTGGTTCGAACGGAAAATGACCAAACCTATATCGGCTTGTTACGACCGGAAAGTCTAATAGGACTGTTTGATGAAGCAGACCTAAACGATGTTGCAAAAAAAGTGGAAGAAGCACTGAAAACATCCATTGAAGCTTCGATTTAAAGGTTTAAAGCTTCATACATGAGAAAGTCATGAAAGGGGTTTTTATATGAATGAAAAAGAACATCACGAGCACCAAGAACATCATGAGCATCATGATCATAAAAATCATAACGACCATCATAAGATGATGATTGAAGATTTTAAACGCAGATTTTTCATATCACTCATAGTAACACTGCCTATATTGATCCTTTCTCCCATGATTCAAGAATGGACAAACATAGAAGTTGAGTTTACCGGGAGCAACTACCTACTCTTTGCACTGGCTACATTTATATACTTTTATGGTGGATGGCCATTTTTAAAAGGTTTAAAAGATGAATTAAAAGAAAAGAATCCCGGCATGATGACACTGATTGCGATGGCCATTTCTGTCGCCTATTTTTATAGCTCGGCGACGGTATTTGGACTGGAAGGAAGTGACTTCTTCTGGGAACTTGCGACCCTGATTGATATCATGCTTTTGGGTCATTGGATAGAGATGCGATCCGTCTTAAGCGCATCAAAAGCTCTAGACAAATTATCTGAACTGATGCCAAATACAGCCCATCTATTTAAAGAGGATAATGTCGTGGATGTTGATATCAGTGAGTTAAATGCTGATGATAAAATACTCGTTAAGCCAGGCGAAAAAATTCCTGCGGATGGAATCATAGTCAAAGGCAATAGTTATATCAATGAATCCATGCTCACAGGTGAATCCAAACCAGTTGAAAAAAGCCAAGGAGATAAACTTATCGGCGGTTCTTTAAACGGTGATGGATCCTTAGAAGTTGAAGTGAAAAATATGGGCGACGATTCTTATTTATCTAAAGTTATTGACATGGTTCAAAAAGCACAGGAATCAAAATCCAAGACGCAAAACTTGGCAGATAAAGCCGCTTTTTGGCTAACCATTATAGCCCTAACTATTGGCTTTGCGACCCTTGTTATTTGGTATCTCATAACCAGAGATTTCACCTATGCAATAGCAAGAATGGCGACAGTCATGGTCATAACCTGTCCACATGCTTTGGGACTTGCAATGCCTCTAGTCGTAGCAACATCAACAGCTCAAGCCGCTAAAAATGGTTTGCTTATTAGAAATAGAACCCAATTTGAAAATGCACGAAAAATTGATACGGTGGTCTTTGATAAAACAGGAACACTGACGCTTGGCGAATTCAAAGTCAATTTCATAAAAGTCTTTGATGATGAACACACGGAAGAGCAGGTCATCAAACATGCAGCAACCCTTGAAAATAATTCCGAACATCCCATTGCAGCCGGTATTTTAGATAAACTGCAAGAGATGGAATTAGATCCCTTAGACATGCAGGATTTTCAAGCCATCAAGGGAAAAGGTGTTGAAGGTACAATCGATGATAAGAATGTCATGGTCGTCAGTCCGGGATATCTAAGAGAAAACGATATGACCATTCCAAGCGACTTGCCCAAGCATGGTGTTTCAACAGATGTATTTTTATTGGTTGACGGTCAATTAATTGCGGCCATCGGCCTCTCCGATGGAATTCGAGAAGAATCCTATGATGCCATAAAGCGACTTAAAGAAGAAGGCATTAAAACATGGATGCTTACCGGAGATAATGAAGAAACAGCCAAGCAAGTCGCGGAAGAATTAGGACTAGATGGCTATTTTGCAGAAGTGTTACCTGAGCAAAAACAAGATAAGATCAAAGAATTGCAATCGGAAGGTCGATTTATAGCAATGACAGGAGATGGTGTCAATGATGCACCGGCTTTAGCCCAAGCAGATGTAGGTATTGCTATTGGGTCGGGTACAGATGTGGCTGCTGAAACTGCAGACATTATATTGGTCAACTCCAACTCGGAAGATGTGGTATCTCTTATTGACTTTGGTCGAGCGACCTATAAAAAGATGATACAAAACCTTATATGGGCAACCGGCTATAACGTCGTTGCCATACCCCTTGCAGCAGGTGTGCTATCCGGTATAGGAATCGTAATATCTCCAGCCGTTGGCGCAATCCTTATGTCACTAAGTACAATCATCGTGGCCATCAATGCAAAACTGCTTAAATTAGAGGGATAAAAACAAAGGAGAGATTAATATGAACAAAAATTACATGAAATTTTTTGGAATGATAGCAACATCAGCAGTGTTTATGTTTATGGTAATGTATCTAAATAGCTATGAGTTTAGCCATGTTTTCTTTAGTGAGACACGCTTATATATGACCATTCTATCGACTTGTGTAATGGCTCTTGTCATGCTTGGATTTATGTTGCATATGCTTAAAAATAGACTAATGAATATTATCATTGTATCAGTAAGTGTTCTTGTATTTATAACGTCATTTGTATTCATGCGATATCAAACAACTATCGATGATGTGGACTATATGGAAGGGATGATCCCCCATCACTCCATAGCCATACTAACAAGTGAACGCGCCAAGATAAGCGATCCAAGAGTTCGCGAATTAGCCGATGAAATCATTGAAGCGCAAAAAAAAGAAATCGACGAAATGAAAAAACTAATCGAAGATCTTGAAGATGAAGAATAAAAATATATATAAAAGCTATAGCATAATAAAGGGCCGCATGAGCGGTCCTTTATTATATTTTTATCTTGACTTGATTAAAATTCTACTATAATATAAGTAGTGAGGATATAAAATTGATGGGAGAAAATAGGGATGCTACTCTTTACAGAGAAAGTGGCTCAATATAGGGGAGACACTTCAATAATAAAACAAGTTCAGAATATGAACAACAGAATAGATGTAAAAACATCAGGCCAAAACCGGTGAAAGGTTATTGGTTTTGTTTGCGTGTTTGGATAATGTTGGTAGGAGGGAGAGAATGTAAGAATATGCATAATAGACTGTTCCCGACATGCACAGGCAAGGAGTTATGTACACGTTGGGAGTAGCCGGAACTTTAGTTGAAATTATTTTTGGAGGAAATTGTGATGAATAACAAATTAAATGATCAAAAGATAAAACTTAGTATGTGGTATACGATTTTATTAATTATAGTAATAGTGACAGTTCCAATAGTAGTTAACTATGCACTATATTGGAGTTTCCCACCAACACCATCAGACTTAGGAAATAAAGAATGGTTAGGATTTTGGGCAAGTTTTTTAGGTGGTGCAATCGGAGGTGTTGCAACACTAATGGCAATAACTCTGACCTTAAAGCAGAATTTAGATAATCATAATCAGTTAATAAAAAAACAAGATGATATCTATCATAAAAATATTAATCTTGGTTTTGAAAAAACTCGGCTGGAACTAATCCCTTTTTTGAATGTCAAAGTAATATCACATTCTAAAGATATATGTAATAGTGGTGAATTATACAATGCATATGATTATCCATCTGGATATATTCACTTTCATTCGAACAAGGCGACTTATAGCTACGATATTGAAGAAAAACTAAAATTAGAAATTCTCGAATCAAATGATAGAATAGAAAATTTAAAAATGAAATTAGGGGAAGGGATTAGGAACAAACCAATAAAATTCGATCGTGCCATCGAAATAGAGAATATTGGGAATGGGGCGGCAGTAGAGATTGAATATGTGTTTTTGTCCGCTGAAAATGAAAAAAAAGATGAAATTTTGACTAATATAAGTAGATTTCATCTTAATAAGAATGATACCCAGGCAATAAGATTTATTTTCAGTGAAAATAATTTAGGAAAAGATTATATTATGTTGGCTAAGTATAAAGATATCACACTTATGAATGAGTATATACAAGATATTAACCTGAGGGTTGCAAATGATACGCAATTTGCAATACATACTGGAAAACCAAAACTAACTTCCGCTAATACAGCGAGGCCTAAATATACCCCTTGCAGTGATTAAATTTATGTTAATCTAGGGCGCGTGGTTATTACAGGGTTTTAGGTAAATAAAAATGATGGGGACACATCGGGAGTTGTAGGAACGTTAGTTCACCAAGCAAAGATTGGCATTACTGGCAAGGTAAAAGTCCTTGTATTATAAGGTTTAGCCAACCACCTATATTGAGTGTTGCATCGGGTAATCGACGTATCTACCGTGACTCTGAAATTTAACTACTGTTATGGAAGGGGAAGGCAAAAAGTAATGGAGTATATTGAATTAATCAATGCATATGGACTTCCTGGTTTAATTGTTGTTATTGGGCTCATTTTTTGGAAAACTAGATTGATAGAGTACTTCTTTTTTAATGATTTTGATCGAATGTTTTGGAGCTCATCCAAAAAAAGCATATCTAGAATAATCAATTCATTAGTTATTGTTTTTTTTATATTCATGATGATTGTATTCTTTGGAAGTCAAGTGAGGGACCTACCAGATTTATCGATGATTATTATCTATACAGTAACTGTATTGTTAGTAACAATTTACTTATATTCATATATATGTTATAAGAAGGAATGGAAGCTTTGGAAGATTGAACCAATAACGGGAGAGTTGATAAATGTAATAGCAGGACTAACAGTATCAATATCAATTATTCTATCGTATTGGCTTTTCAATTATGATTATACAACTTCCATCTTATTAGATGGAAGTGACAATTCTATACTAGCTATAATAATTGTAAATGCTTTTTTTTGTTCGATTTTATTGACTAAATTATTATTGTCTTTGGCTAAGTTTGCAAACATATTTCGAGATAAATTGTATTTAGTCAAAGACGAAGATAAGTATATTCTAATATCTGTTGCGGACAATGATTTTTTTATATTACAGAAGATGGATTCAAATGTAAATATAATCGTAAAGAGGGATGACTTAGATAAATATGTATTGGTTAAAGGTCCGTTAAAAATCAAATAATATACGATTAAGCAATACTGCGATTGCTAACCGAGTCAGAATTGCATTGGATTTTCGGCTAAGCCGCACTACAATGAATAGATTTTGAAGCTCTTTGTGTCGTGAATCGAGATATGTTAAGCACAAGTATTGGTTTCTATTTTGAGGAGGATGATGATGAAAGTATGAAAAGTTTTATTGAAGAAAGAAATATTGAATTTCTAGTTCATTTTACTAAGTGTACAAATTTAGAAAGTATTTTTAAAATTGGATTGCAACCAAGACAATATTTGGAAAATCATCAAATTGAAAGTTCATATAATGATTCTTTTCGGTTGGATGGTTATTTGAATGCAACTTGCCTATCCATTTCTTTTCCAAATTATAAAATGTTCTATAGTTTGAGATGTGAAAATCGTGATATTGATTGGGCTGTTTTAGGTATTTATCCACATGTTTTATATAGTAAAAATTGTTTGTTTTTTAAAGAAAATGCAGCAAGTAATAACGAACGTAATACTCCTAATTATCTAAAAGAAGGATTGACAGGATTATCAAGAATGTTTGAAGAATATGCTCCGCCTAGAACAAGACTTTTCATGAATTTGGATAGCAACTTACCAACGAATCCACAGGCTGAAGTGCTTGTATTTGATGAAATAAAAGTGGATGACTTCTTTGGAATTGCATTTAATAACAAGTGGACTGCAGATGTCTATAAAACTATTATACCCGAAAGAATAGAAGTAATTGTAAATGAATCTTTATTTAATGGTAGACATGATTATCCGTTTTGGAGGAGCTAATGGCAGAAAGAAAATATTTTGTTGTATCAGAATACAACGATACAAATATGTTTGTTGAGGAAAGAACAGCTGAGTTTAAGTGGCATTCAGGTTTTGCAATATCTCAAAAGCAAAAATCAATTTTAGAATTTCATAATGCGATAGCAAAAGAATATCCGAGTGAAGAAATACTTGAGATATCCAGTAAATCAATAAATCCTTTTGGTGTTGCTTTAAGTGCATTTAATCTTATGATAACACATAAGAAAAGTGGTAATGTTTTTTCGGTGGAATCAGCTTTTCAATCTAGTAAAGTTTTTCAATATGGTGGTCCATATGTAGATCTTTTAGAGAAGAATTCTAAAGAAGCTAAGAAAGATGAAAGACTAAGAAATTCTGGTAAACTTATATGCTTTAAGTTTTATAAAACCACGTGGAAACTAGAACCAAAGACATCATTTTATGATTGGCTTTACATTAATGCAGTTGCTCAAAATGATGAATTAAGAAAAGAAATATTGAAATACAAAATCTTTACTGATATTGAGTTCAATCATAATAAATCTATTAATTGCCAAGCAAGAGCTGCAGCATTATATGTATCATTGTTTAATGTTGGTTTATTGAAAACTGCACTTGAATCATTACAAGCATATCATGATGTTATTTCTACTGGAAAACATGTGACTAACTCAGATAATGAGCAACTTAATTTTTTCGATCAATAATTATGCTTAACAGGAACGCCAGTTGTCGCCATGCACAAATATAAAGAAGATGAAGCAAGAGTTGCTACGTTAATTCTTCGTTCAGCAAGCGTATCAGAATCGAAAACGTTGATTACTCATGTAGACGAAGGATTTGACTTCTTGGGGTGGAATTTCAGGAAGTTCAAAACTAAGTTTATCATAGCTCCTTCAAAGAAATCAGTAAAGAGTATTTGCCAAAAGATTGGAAAAATCGTGAGAAAGAATCTGATGCAAAAACAGGAGATTCTGATAAAGCAACTCAATCCAGTGATTCGAGGTTGATGCAATTACCATAGAACTTCGTGTGCAAAGAAAGCATTTCAGACCATAGATAAATATGTGTTCTACAGCTTGTGGAAATGGGCGAAACACAGACACAGCATGAAATCGAAGCATTGGAGGAAAGAACGGTATTTTCATCAAGAGGGTACAAGAGATTGGATATTCAAGACAGCTAAAGTAAAGCTAGTATTTGCAAGCGATACAAAAATCAGGCGACATGTACTGATAAAATTTGAAGCGAATCCTTATTTAAAGGAATATGATGCATACTATAGGAAACGACGAGTTGCTTGTTGACCCGTAAAGGGTTAATTATAGATAGCCTGAGCCGTATGAGGTGAAAGTCTCACGTACGGTTCTTAGGGGAGAACGAGGGAGTAATCCCTCTGACTTACCCGACTTAAATATTGTGAATAGGAGGTACTATATGGATGAACTTAATAACAAAGCGTTAGAAGAGGTGGCAAAGCAATTACCTGTCAAAGATCTTTATGAGGACTTAGGAAAACCGACTGCACAATCTGTTGGTAATGTGTTGGGATTGATACCACGTGCGATAAACGGAGCACTTGAACCCTTGCATATATGGATTTTAAATAAAGAATATAATATCGAAAGAACTAAGAAATTATTAGAAGACAAATTATTAAATGTCGCACCTGAAGATATTGTGGAACCTGAGGCATATGTTGCTGTTCCGGCAATACAATCATTAAGCTATAGTATGAGTGATGATAACCTAAGAAATCTATATGCCAATTTATTGGCATCAGCTATGAACATTAATAAGAAGCAATATGTACATCCCTCTTTTACTGAAGTGATTAAGCAATTAGCACCTGATGAAGCGAAAGTATTTGATGTAATAAGAAGATATAATGTGTATCCTGTGATATGGGTACGAAGAGAAAAGGAGAAACCTAAGGGTGGGGTATATGTATTGAATAGTTTTTCTACAATTAATAAGATTGCAAACTGTAATTACCCTGACAGATTACCCGAATATCTTGAAAATTTAGCTAGACTAAAACTAGTTAATTTATATAATGATAGATATTTGGTTGCGGCAGATGTATATAAAGAAGTAGAAGAGTGTGAGTTGATCAAATCATTAATAGGCAAATCTGATGAAGAATATACTTTTGAAATTAATCGAGGTTATGTAGAATTATCGATATTTGGTGGTTCTTTTAGCAAAGTTTGCTGTGAATAGTCATATTTAACTGCGTATAACTATTATAGATATATCCGATGACTCAAAAAAATACCTCATCCAAAGACAGGGCAAGTTATCGGTTATATCGTGTTGAACGAAGTCGCGGTACTAGTGAAAAGTATGTAAGTCGATTAGCTTGAAAACTAACTAAATCTTCTTGT
>DDQW01000003.1:0-36102 GCA_002342805.1 Clostridiales bacterium UBA2432
TGCAGTTCCACTGTCATCATGACAATGTATACCAATATTCCCTTCAATTTTAGATACAACATCCCGCGTAATTGTTTGGATTTCTATAGGTGAAGTTCCTCCATTCGTATCACATAAAACGATACTTTCAACGCCGGACTTTGCGGCTGTGACTAAGGTTAATAAGGCATATTCTTTATTACTTTTATATCCATCAAAGAAATGTTCCGCATCAAAAACAACTTTTTTACCCTGTTCATTCATAAACAGAATTGTCTCTTCAATCATTTTCAGATTTTCTTCCAAAGTTGTATTGATAATATCTGTCACGTGAAAATCCCAGGTTTTTCCGAATATAGCAACATACTCCGTCTCAGCTTCTAACAAGGATTGAACATTGCGGTCATCCTCTACCTTAATATTTTTTCTACGTGTACTTCCAAAAGCAACCAATTTTGCTTGTTTTAGCTGAATATTTTTCATTTCTGCAAAAAACTCTAAATCTTTCGGATTCGACCCAGGATTTCCTGCCTCTATAAATGGAACACCAAATTCATCCAGCGCTTTGACAATACCTATTTTATCTAATACGGAAAAAGATATCCCTTCACCTTGTGCTCCATCACGTAATGTCGAATCATAGATTTCAATATATTTACCCAATTGAATCAACTCCTTACCTTTTTGCGAAAGGATACCATAATGTCATTATGGTATCCTTTTCAAAAAGAATGATTGTTTACTTCATCCAACTCATCATTTTACGTAACTCGGCACCAACTTGTTCTACTTGTAATTCTGATTCCATGCGTCTTCTTGCTTTCAAGGAAGGTTTTCCGGCTTTATTTTCAAGAATCCAACGATTAGCAAATGTCCCGTCTTGGATTTCTGAAAGGACTTTTTTCATTTCTTTTTTTGTATCTTCTGTGATAATACGTTTACCGATGGAATAATCGCCAAACTCTGCAGTATCCGAAATTGAATAACGCATAAAGCTCAATCCACCTTGAACCACTAAGTCAATAATCAACTTCATTTCATGTACACATTCAAAGTATGCACTTTCCGGTTGATATCCGGCTTCCACTAATGTTTCGAAACCAGCTTTCATCAATTCTGATACACCACCGCAAAGAACGGCTTGTTCACCAAAAAGATCTGTTTCTGTTTCTTCTTTAAATGTTGTCTCTAAAACACCTGCACGTGCTCCACCAATACCTGCTGCATAGGCCAATGCTTTTGCTTGTGCATTTCCCGAAGCATCTTGATGTACAGCAATGAGACATGGTACGCCTTTGCCTTCTTCATATTGGTATCTTACTGTATGTCCAGGACCTTTTGGAGCAACCATAAACACATCAACATCTGCCGGTGGAACTATTTGGTTAAAGTGGATATTAAATCCATGAGCAAATACCAATGAATTTCCAGCTTCAAGGTTTGGTGCAATACTTTCTTTGTAAACGTCTGCTTGTGTCTCGTCAGGCAATAAAATCATGACAATATCCGCTTGCTTTGTTGCCTCAGCAGCAACGGCTACTTTCAGACCATCTTTCTCAGCAATTTCCCAAGATTTGCTTCCTTCGTACAATCCAACAACAACATTCACACCTGAATCTTTTAGATTTCTAGCATGTGCATGCCCTTGTGAACCGTATCCGATAACCGCTACAGTCTTTCCACTCAATAAGTCTAGATTACAATCACTTTCGTAAAACATTTTTGCCATTTTCTTATCCTCCATCTAATTTTTTTATCGGCTTAAAATTCTTCTTTTATATCTGCATTCCCTTTTTGCAATGCAATAATTCCGGTACGAGTCATTTCCTTAATGTTAAATGGCTCGACCATCTTTAAGAACGTATCAATTTCATCTTTATCTCCTGTTATTTCAACAGTCAAGGCTTCTGTCGCTACATCAACGATGGTTGCATCAAACAAGTCAATAATTCCCACAACTTCAATACGTGTTTGACTTGAAGCCTCAATCTTGACCAAGGCAAGTTCACTACAAACTGCAAGATTTTGCGGTAATTGTTTAATATACAAAACATCATGTAATTTATCCAGTTGTTTAATAATTTGGTCAATAATTTGATCATCACCTCGGGCAACAATGGTCATTCTTGACATTTCCGGATGTTCTGTCTCTCCAACAGATAAACTGTCAATATTATAGCCTCTTCGACTAAATAAACCAACCACACGACTCAAAACACCTGAATGATTACTCACTAATACTGATAATACATGTCTATGCATAGCTTCCTCCTTCTACGGTCTCCCGTCATATAATAACTCTATTACATTATACACGATATTCCTACCCTATGTAACAATATTTCTAGTGTAAAATAAACGCCCCTACAGAAAAAATACTGTAGGGGCGACATAACCGCGTTACCACCCTATTTGTCATGAAAATATGACCACTCATTCGGATTCTAGCAAATCCTAGTCGTTAACGGAACATACCGTATTTGCCTAGTTGTTTTCAGCAAATCTGCTCAAGAGTGATTCTCAAGTACCATATTATCATCTTACACCAAGCGATGACTCTCTAAAAATAGGGGGTAATTGATTTTCTCTGTCACTGCATTTAATTTAATAGATTGTTAGATATATTGTAGCAATCTTGTTATGGCTTGTCAACCTCTAAAAAACAATATAAACGCTAATTCATAAATAGAATATAATTATTATGCATGCAATCCATAACCTTTGGTTATACATCAAACAAACTCTAATCTATAACACTTTTCACCTTAATTAGCCCTTTTGAATCTACATAAACATCAATGATTTTTTCCACTTCTTCATAGGTCTGTTTAACCGCCCCTGCATCATAAAGAAAAACTTCTTGACCTTCATAAGCTTCTATTAAAGCTTCGACTTCAACAAGGGAGATTTCTTCACTTAAGGCTTGATCTGTATAGAGCTTGTCCTCATATACATATAATGCTAAAGAAGCTGTTTCTTCATCTTCCTTTTCTTCTTCCCCTGGTGACTCTGTCTCTGATTGTGAATCTGATTCCATTTCTGATTCAACTTGACCGGATTGATCTTGGTCCCCTATATTACCTTCACCCCAATCCACTCCATTCCATCCAAAGCCTAGCAAGCTTAATATTGCAACAATCATTGCGATAATTATTCCTTTAAATCCCGGTTTTCTCTTACGCTTTCCTTCTTTGTTTTTTGCCATACTAATCCTCCTTAATAATGTATATACTGCATTTTATGAATTTTTATTGTACCTTCTCTTTCCTCGATATCTCGAAAAACATTCCATAGCAAATCAAAGGCAAAGTTATATGTTCCTCCTCGATCTTCAAGGGATAACAAGGTATAATTTGCTTCAGTGTTATTCTCAGCGATTAATTCTTCAATAGTATCAAACAATTCTAACTTGACTTGTTCAAGCGCCTCTTGATCATTACGAATACTCAAAGGCAAAAAAATTCGCGTCCTTTCCTCATTTATGACAACTTCATGACCGTTTTCACTATCGACTCGAACTTCAATCACATAAAATTGTTCTGATATGAAGTCTAACTGTTCCAACCGTTTTATTGGATCTTCACTTTCTATGATTTCTGAAATCTGTCCCATCAATATTTCCTGCTCATCCATGAGATATTCGACATTCATACGCTCTTGAAAGAGATCATTTTGCAACGCATTAATCTCACTTTGAGCTTCCTCTGTTTCCATACTCATTGTGACTAATAGCCCAAAAAGAAGTATTAAGACAACATCTAATAGAGATGTCAAATCGACAACTTTTTCTCTATTCGTCTGTTTGGTCATCTGCATACCCCTCTCCATATGCTGTATCTATACGCTCATATAATAATTGTAAATTTTCTTGATTTTGATAAAACACAGGTGCAATCATGCCATCAATCGCTTTAAATACAATAGCAAAAACAAGCCCCCAAAATGTTGATGTCAAGGCAATGGTAAAATTACTCATGACAATAGTACTTTCCAAACCAATCATCCTTAAAAGTCCAATAATGGTCCCTAATATTCCTAGCAAAGGAAACACACTATTTATGGTTCCAAATAGGTGAAAATACATCACTTCTTTTTCTCTTAATTCTTGAAGTTCATGAATATTTACACGATTATTCTTAGTACTTCTAATGCCTGCCACTAATAATTGAATGGGAAGATATACCGTTCCCTGGCATTTTTTACGTAGAATAATAGAAACCGTTCTTAACCTAGGTATGATAAATACACCATTAAAAACAGCCAAGAGAATAATAATCAAATCGTATCCCAATATATTCCTAAGTATATTATTAAACATGATTCACTCCTTAACTTGATGTGGATTTAAGTTTAACATTTTTAAGCTGAAGTCGTCCACTGGTCTCTAACTCAAGTGTTGCAAGCTTTTCTTCTTTTGTTTGTGGTTGTATAAATTCAAAGTTTTCAATTTGTTTATCTTTTAATAAACGCTCAACCATCTCTTCTGTTAAATCGCCATAAGGATCTAATGCATTTTTCCAAAGGGTAAACTTACATCCATCAAGGAAACGGCTGCAATAATATGCTTTTGAATTAACCGTTATTTGCCCTTCGCCACATATTGGGCATTGCCCATATACTTTACCTTTAATCTTGTAATTACTTTTACGCTTTTGATCTTCTTCAAAGGTCACTAGATGCTTTGATTTTTCTGCGCTCTTCACTAAATAGGCAACAAAGCGATTGATACTCGCCATGAAGGGCTCAACCGGTAGTTTGTCCTGGCTTATTTTAGTTAATCCTCGCTCCCATTTCCCGGTCATTTCCGGACTTTTTAACTCATCGGGAATAATTTGAATTAATTTAATTCCTTTTTCTGTTGGATATAGGGATTTACCTTTTCTATAAATATATTTGACACTAATTAATCGTTCAATAATTCCCGCCCGTGTTGCCGGTGTTCCAAAGCCTGCTTCCTTTAACTGCTCTTTTAATTCTTTCTCTTCAACGAATCGCCCTGCATTTTCCATTGCACTTAATAATGTAGCTTCTGTATAGGGTTTAGGTGGCGAGGTTTGCTTGGATTGGACCTCCGTTTCATGAACGTGCATAAGATCGCCTTTTTTTAAGTTCGGAAGGGTCTCTTCATCTTGATCCGACATTTTTTGATATAATTTTTTCCAGCCTAAGTCACTAATGATTTTTCCTTTTGACACAAAGGTTTCTCCCAATACATCAATAATAACTTTTGTGGTTTTAAATTTATAGTCATCATAAAATACAGCGATGAATCGTTTTACAATCAACTGGTATATATGTTTTTCCTGAGGGGACAAAGAAATGTTCTCAGGGTTTTTATCCGTTGGAATGATTGCATGGTGATCCGTAATTTTGCTATTATTAATGATACGTTTACTAAATTTCAATTGCAGTTTTCCGTCCTTCATCAGGGGCTCAATCGCTTTAGAATAAGGTAGAACATTCACCGTAGCCATAGTTTTAATCACTGTATCTTTCATATCATCACTTAAAAAACGGCTGTCCGTTCGAGGATAGGTGATTAATTTTCGCTTTTCATAAAGGTTCTGTGCATACTCAAGTACTTGCGTCGCTGTATACCCATATTGACGATTGCCATCACGCTGCAATTCAGTTAAGTCATATAAAAAGGGTGGCTTTTGATTGTTGTTCTTTTTTTCAATGTCAGTAACTTTTCCTTCTTGCTCTTTAACTTTTTTAGCAATTTTTTCAGCTTCTTCAAGGGTATCAATTTTCGTATCTGAAATTTGATTGCTAAACCACGTCCCCTTAAATTCTCCATAATCTGCAACAACTTCAAAATAATCTTTAGGCTTAAAATCTTGAATTTCATTATAGCGATTAACAACCAAGGCTAAGGTTGGCGTTTGAACACGCCCAATGCTTAATAAGGTATTGTTCAAGGTTGTATAGGCACGTGTTGCATTAATCCCTACAAGCCAATCCGATTCCGAACGACATTTAGCCGACAAATACAAACGATTATATTCTTTTCCGTCTTTTAAATGCTCAAAGCCCTGCTTTATAGCTTCATCCGTCATGGAACTAATCCATAACCTTGAAAAAGATTTATCCGATTCCACATACTCATAAATATAGCGAAAAATGAGTTCTCCTTCTCGTCCGCTATCGGTAGCACAAATCAAGCTTTCTACATCCTCTCGATGACATAGCTTTTGTATAATCATGAGTTGTTTTTTGGTCTGAGGATAAGGTTTTACCTTAATTGTTTCCGGTATAATGGGAAGGGATTGATAGGACCAACGTTTTAAACTTTCATCATAGTCCCTAGGTTCGTATAATGTAACGAGGTGTCCTACCGCCCAAGTAATAATATAGTCATCACTTTCCATAAAACCGTCTTTTCGCGTTCGAATATTTAAAACCTTCGCAATATCTCTTGCTACTGAAGGCTTTTCAGTAATAATGAGTTTTTTCACCGTTTAACTCCCATCGTATTAATTTGTTTACCTATTTCACTAAATATTGTCGGTATCACACCTAATCCCATGGCGATAAGTAACTGGTCAATTGAGAGTGCAACCGTCGAGAATATGGTTGAAATTCCCGGTAAATATATAACTCCCAGCAACATAACCACAGCACCAATAACCGATAAATTCAAATATCTATTTGAAAAAACACGTAGTTTCCATAGTGGCTTAGTTTCATTACGTGCTGAATAGGCTCTTAACATTTCCCCAATGATTAATGTCACAAAACAAAATGTTCGCGCCAAAGACTCTGATTCCGAACCGGGCGTCATCCAATTCAAACCTATTCTAAATGAAATAAGTGTTGCCGTCATTAAGCCTATACTTTGAATAGCAATCGATACCTGCATTGTACGATTGACAATAGGTTCGTCTTTATCTCTAGGCTTCTGGTCCATAATACCTTCTCCACCCTCTTCAAGGCCTAATGCAAAGGCAGGAAAGGAATCTGTGACTAAGTTAACCCATAAGAGTTGGATAGGTAATAACGGCACCGGCCACTTAAGCAAAATTGCTATAAAGATAATTAAAATCTCTCCAATGTTACATGATAATAAGAATCCGACAAACTTTCGGATATTGCTATAAATAATCCGACCTTCTTCAACAGAATCAACGATACTTGCAAAATTATCATCCGTCAGTATCATATCTGCCGCTTCTTTTGAGACATCCGTTCCGGTAATCCCCATAGCCACACCAATGTCTGCTTGTTTGAGTGCAGGTGCATCGTTGACTCCATCTCCGGTCATTGCAACAACTTCACCTGTAGCACGCAAAGCCTTAACAATTCGCACTTTATGCTCCGGCGAAACCCTGGCAAAAATATTTGTATTTTTGACAGCTTCTTGTAACTCCTCATCGGAAAGTTTATTGATTTTCGCACCTTCCATTGCCTGAGAGTCATCCTCAATCACACCAATTTGACGTCCAATAGCACTGGCCGTAATAATATGATCGCCTGTAATCATGACAACACGAATACCGGCTTTTTTGCACAGCTTTATTGCATCCTTTACTTCTTCTCGTGGAGGGTCAATCATACCACTAAGTCCGGTAAAGATTAGTTCTTCTTCTTCGTTTTCTAATTTTGCTGTCTCAGCAATCGGTTTATAGGCAAATCCTAAAACACGTAAAGCTTCCTTGGCATATTGTCTATTTTTTTCTAAAAGTTCTTCTCTTTTACTTTCAGTCAATTCAACAACTTTGTTATTTTCAAGAATCTTCGTTGAACGATTAAGAATGACATCCGGAGCACCTTTGGTAAACATTAAAGTCTCGTCATCAAACTTATGCATTGTTGACATTAATTTACGTTCTGAATCAAAAGGAAATTCTTGAATTCGAGGATGGGTTTGATTCATCTTTTGATAAGACACACCGCCCTTTTCACCTAAAACTAAAAGCGCACCCTCTGTTGGATCACCAACAACATCTCCATCATCAAAGTCTGCATCATTACATAAGGTTGCAATTTCTAATAGGCGTTTAATTGAATCATTAGCAGTGTTACCATTGTCGTTTTTTATTTCACCTTCAAAATCATATCCGCTTCCGGTTACTTTTAACTCCTCATAACCATTATAGACCTTTTGTACGGTCATTTTATTCTGGGTTAATGTTCCTGTTTTGTCTGTACAAATCGTCGACGTACTTCCTAATGTCTCTACAGCACTTAATTGTTTAACAATGGCATGTCGCTTTATCATTCGTTGCATCCCCATCGCTAGAACAACCGTAACCACTGCAGGTAAACCCTCCGGAATAGCTGCAACGGCTAAACTGACAGCAATCATAAATATTTCAAAGAGGTCTTCACCCCTTAGCATGCCAAGAGCAAAGATAATCGCAGAAACACCAATACAAATAATTCCTAAATACTTTCCAAATTCTGCCAACTTGTTTTGTAAAGGCGTTTGTGTATCTTCTGTTTCATCAAGCATGGTGGCTATCTGACCGATTTCTGTGTCCATGCCTATTCCGGTCACAATGGCTTTGCCTCGTCCATATGTAACAATGGTACTCATATACCCACTATTAATTCGATCTCCAAGCGCCGCTTCTTCATCAATAATTGCATTTGCATCTTTCATGACAGCAACAGATTCTCCGGTTAATGCAGATTCATCAATTTTTAGATTGATACTTTCAACCAAACGAACATCTGCCGGAACATAATCCCCGGCCTCTAATACGACTAAATCTCCGGGAACCAAATCCTTTGAAGAAATACTCATTATATGATGGTCTCGTATCACTTTTGCCTTTGGAGCCGCCATACTTTTAAGTGCTGCCAGCGCATTACTGGCTTTATTTTCCTGGTAAGTTCCTAAAACTGCATTTAAAACAACGATGCCTAAAATAACTACACCTTCAAATGCATCTCCCAAAGCAATGGAAATAAGTGCTGCAACTATAAGTATCAAAATCATAAAATCTTTAAACTGATCTAATATCATGGCAAACAATGTTTTTTTCGCCTTACTTTGCAATACATTTTCGCCATATTTTTCTTTTCGTTTTTGAATTTCTTCCTTTTTCAAACCTTTTGTAAGGTCTGTGCTAAAATCCGTCACTACATCTTGTATTGATTTATTATGCTTATACTCTTTCACATTAAGCCTCCCTTATGTTATTTCTCTTCTGATGATATTATATCATATTTACTTGAATTTACTACACCATTATGATAAAGTCATATCGAAAACTTAAAATGAGAAGGGTTAAGAATTATGCAAAATAGATCATCAAGCACCTTTGTTTCACCGACATATATTAATGGTTTAAAGGCCGGCTTTCCTATTGCTTTAGGATACTTAGTGGTTTCCTTTACTTTTGGAATGACTGCCTGCTTAAGTGGATTTACTATTTTTGAAGCTGTATTTATGAGTATGTCCAATGTTACCTCAGCCGGCCAATTTGCAGGTATGAATCTGTTGATTGCAGGAACAAAATATACAGAACTCTTACTAACTGTTGGAATTATAAATATTCGGTATTTACTCATGTCAACCGCTTTGTCTCAAAAAATCCCTTTAGGTATGCCTTTATATCAACAGTTAATTATGGCCTTTGGTGTGACCGACGAAACCTTTACCGTGGCTTCTGTGGAAGTGGAAACAGTTACCTTTTCCTATTTCATGGGTTTGATAACGCTTCCTTATTTGGGATGGTCTGCCGGGACTTTTTTCGGCTCTTTAATGGATAATTTTTTAAGCCCAAGCATGCAAAGCTCGGCAGCAATTGCACTTTATTGTATGTTTATCGCCCTTGTTGTCCCGCCAATGAAGCATCAGCGAAACATTCGAAAGGTTGTATTCGTTACCATGTTTATTCGACTTATGATGCTCATCCTACCTATTGTAAATCAAATATCTGCCGGCTATTCCATTATTATCGCTGCCTGCATTGGAGCTTTGTATGGTGCATATACAGATAGCAAGCAAAAAATGGAGGTAATCTGATGATTAAACCTATTTATGGAATTATATTTATGGCCATAATCACCTACTTTATTCGTGTGAGTCCTTTTCTTTTATTTAGAAAAAAGATTGAATCTCCATTTATTCAATCTTTTCTATATTATATACCTTATGCAATTTTGACTTCGATGACCATACCGGATATTTTTTATTCGACGCATTTTTTACCTGCCGCAATTGTAGGAACCCTTGTGGCTCTCATCTTGGGTTGGTTTGAAAAAAGTTTAATGACGGTATCCATGTCAGCAGTTCTATCCGCCTATCTCGTTATAAGCATTTTTAGTTAATGAAAGGAGAAAACCTATGAATCCAGTAAAACAAAAGTACCAAAATCAAGCGAATACCATTATTAGCGCCCTAGAAAAACGCAACATGAAGGGATACTACTTTAATACATCAGAAGATGCCGTTTCCTTTATCCAAACATTTATACAAGCAGAATCTTCGGTGAGTTGGGGAGGCTCAATGACACTACATGAATCCGGTATCATTGACGCATTAAATGCAATGGATTTGAAGCGACTTGACCGAGACCAAGCAAGCACGCCGGCTGAGCGTCATGAAATCGCTCGTGACGCCCTACGCGCAAATGTTTTTTTGACGAGCACAAATGCCATTACGCTAGATGGAAAACTTGTGAATATCGATGGTAACGGCAATCGTGTTGCCGCTCTCATCTTTGGTCCGGACCAAGTTCTTGTTGTTGCGGGTATGAACAAGGTTGCTGTTGATGAAAAAACTGCTGTTTTACGGGTGCAAAACATCGCTTCACCTGCAAATACAGTGCGCCTAAAGCAAAACACGCCTTGTGCTAAAACCGGAAAATGTCATCATTGTCTTGTTGATGACTGCATTTGTTCACACACGGTTATCACTAGACGTTCTAATCGTCCTGACCGTATACATGTCATTCTAATCGGAGAAGAACTTGGCTATTAAATTAGTCGTCTTCTTGATGCTTAACATCTAGTCCACCAAACATAACAAAAGCATTAACATTTAGTTCTGCTTTTGTTTCGGTGGTTTTTTTAAGGGTTTTATTTCCCCAGCCCCCAAATAAGGGTATGCCTGTTATGGTTACTTTCCAATCTTTAGGTACGATAATATCAATACCTCCAAAGGCAACAAAGACGTCAATATGGGCCGGCTGGTTTTCTTCAATTTGAGCCAAGCGAAGATCTAAATCAATGCCTCCAAATGCAGCAAATAAATCCGCACCTTTATAATTTGTGGAGTCACAAGCAATCTCAGCTCCCGAAAAAGCAACCGCTTGCTTGATATAATCTTTACTATTCACTTTGCCTCTGCTTTTAGGAAAAATCAACCAAAGGCCTATAACAATAATAATTAAAGGAATAATAATTTCCCATGCATCAAATGGAAGAATGGCTAAATCCATTGTATCGAGCAAAAAAATGATTCCAACAACCGTAATAATTAATCCGGAAAGGCGAAAACCATTCGCACCAATAATGTTTGATAATCCTACAGCAATAATAATAAGCGGCCAATACCGGCCAATCAATTCACCTGCATCAATTTCCGGACTCAATGCACTTATTAAAAACAAACCACCTAATAAAATAATAATAATTCCATAAAATCTTCTTTGAGACATTTTCTTCCTCCTCGTCCATATCGTTTTTATTCATGTCTTTCAACCTTAAATCTAAACAAAGCATAACTTCCTTCAGTTATTCCTGCTTTTTGTTTAGCAATGTTTATTTGTTCTTCAACAGTATCAACGCCTTCAAGTCTTGGTAATAATAGACCTCTCTTTATTCCCTGTTCAACAATGACTCCATACATATCAACATCCAATTGTTCCGCACTCTTAATCGGCTCAATCGGCATTAAGACATCGACTTTAACCTCTAAATCTTCCAACTCACTTTCAGCCACCGGATTAAATCGAGGATCTGATGAGCATGCACTAATTCCATTATAAATAATTTCTTCAATAATATTTTCATTGACTCCCTGGATGGTGCCAATACAGCCTCGGAGATTTCCATGTTTGTGAATAGATACGAACACACCTGAACGTTTTGACATGGCTTCATCAACAAACTCTTGAGAAAATTCTTGTGCATTAAAGGTATATTTCTTATGGGTTTTCACATAGTGCTCAATACTTTTTCGTGCCAGTTGAACGTATTCATCTACATGACTTAAGCCATTCATAATTCCACCACCTTCCATATATGCTGTTAAATATCCAACACCAAAGGGTCCTTCATAGCTAAATATCTGTGATGCGTCTATGCCAGCTTCAAGTAGGCCAAATCCTATTAAATAGGGTCTTAATCCACATTGGGCGGCATTGTCAATAAAATCAGATGACAATTCCAATAAAGGATCTACGCGTTTTTCATGGATTGCATTTTGAACCATTGTGTCAAAACGTATTCCATCCGGATGATATGCATAAGGCCCACTGTCCTTCAATGCATGAGATAAATCGCCACTGACTAGAACAAGTATCTCTTGACCGGTTTCTTTGGCATAGGATTCAATAACTCGATTGATACATTGACCGATTTGATAGTTTTCAGATAAAGGAGTAAATCCCGGTGTTATATGTACAATGGTATAGGTATCGTATTCTTTGTCAATGTAGTGCATTGGCACGAGCACACCATGATCTAATCCCGTACTTATATTATATGTATCTGCTAATTCTTGGGTCATGACCACCGTATTTATCTTCTCATCTCGCAACTTTTCAACAATTTTTTTGGTCAAGGTGCGATTGACAACTTTTTGGGAGCCGATCTTTGGATGACCAAATTGTTGAAAACTTCCTTCAAAAGCCTCCCCATCTAATATACATGTCGCATCTGAAAAAGCATTCCCATGTGGTGTAATAAATATAATCGTATCCGGTTGAATGTGACCGACTTTTTTTGCTAAGGCTCTCATACCTTGAATCGTCTCCTGAGCCGGCTCTCTTTCTTTTCCGCCAATTTCTTCAATAATTATCGGCGGATGTGGCATAAACATAATCCTTTGTTTCATATTCCTCACCTCACATTTCCTAAGTACACCTGTGTAAAATACTTCCTTGCTCTTTCTTTAATCTCTAACATCAGTTGAATATTCGTTGCCGGTTCATCATAATGATATCTTGGAAAATAACGGCTAATATGTATGTCTAAATCACCGATGCGTTCATATAGCTGTTTGAAAAAAACATCCAACTTTTCAAGTTCATCATTTAATCCGGGTACAATGAGGCTCGTTAACTCAACATGAATTTTGTGGTTAAGCGCACGTTCAATTGTTTCAAGAACTGGTTCTAAACGACCGCCACATATAGATTGATACTTTGTATCATCATAGGTTTTTACGTCAATATTCATGGCATCAATAAAGGGCGCTAAGACTTCAAAGGGTTCTTTTTCAATAAATCCATTGGATACCATAACATTTTTAAGTCCCTTTTCTTTGGATAATCGCGCAGTTGCAATCATCCATTCATAATAAACCGTCGGTTCATTATAGGTATAAGCAATACTTGGCAATTCATGATCTAGGGCACTTTGAATAACATCCCTCGGCTCTGTATACTGATTGGTTATTTTAAACTCACGTGCAATATCTGCATTTTGACAAAACAAACATTTCATATTACATCCATAACTTCCAACAGATAGTATATGACTTCCCGGCATAAAACGGTTCAACGGTTTTTTCTCAATGGGATCAATGGCAATCCCACTCAAATGACCATAGTTGAGAGTATAAAGTTTTCCTTGAATGTTTTTACGCACCCGGCACAGACCAATTTGTCCATCAGAAATCATACAATGATGTGGGCATAGACGGCAATGAACTTTTTTGCTCGATAGTTTTTCATAATACATAGCTTCTTGCATTTTTATCACCTATTTCACACTTTTCTAAATGTCTTTTGCTATTATATTATAACACTCTGCCAATATGCTGTCATATTTTTAATACTATTTTAATTGAACCCTAACCATTTTTATCGTACAATAAAGTACAACTACTTTAGGAGGTATGCTTTATGAAAGAAAATACATTGACTCTTCAAGGACTTAATTCCTTTTTATCTAAAATTTTTATGTGGATGTTTTTTGGTTTGATGATTACGGCCTTAACATCATTAGTTGTTACTTCTTCACCAATGCTTCTCCAACTAATTGTTTCAAATCGACTGGTCTTTTTCGGAATTATCATCGGTGAATTTGCTTTAGTTGTTGTTCTTTCAAAAAACGCATTAAAGTACACATATGCAAAAACCGTCAGCTTATTTTTATTTTATTCATTTCTTAACGGCTTGACTTTTTCTGTTATTTTACTTCAATACACCGGGCAAAGTATTGCAACAGCGTTTATGATTGCAAGTGTTGTTTTTGGTGTCATGGCACTTTACGGTTATGTCACAAAAACAGATCTAACACCCTTTCGTTCTTTCTTGATTGTCGGTGTTGTCGGAATTATTGTTCTATCTATTGTTAATATGTTTTTAGGAAATGGCACATTATTCTATTTAATTAATTTAGCCGGTGTGGTTATCTTTGCCGGATTGACCGCATATGACCTACAAAAAATGAAATCCCTATATTCATACAGTGTTAAAAACAATGACGTCAGCCAAGGAAATCTGGCAGTAACCGGTGCATTAACGCTTTATCTGGATTTCATTAATTTATTCCTATTCATTTTACGATTAACCGGAAAACGACGCTAAGTTCATTCCCCTTGATTATTTTCATTCTTCTATTGTGTTTTTATCAAAAAATACTATAATGATGTATAAAGGGGGATAACTTTATGATAAAAAGAAAACCGCTAATTCTAACACTTATGACCGTTTTTTTATTTATTTTAATTTCAAAAAGTCTTGCTTCTGCAACAATTGTTGATCTATCCAAAGGCGAATTTTATTCCTCAGCGGATGTATACCAAATGGCGCTTAAATTAGAATCTAAATATCCGAGCATTATTCATATTGAGGTTATTGGTCAGTCCGTCGACCAAAAACCTTTATTTGCTGTCCTTATGACAAAAGATATTGATGACGTTCGACACAGAGATGATTTTAATGTTTATCGACAACACTATCTAGTCGAAGCCGGTACCCACGCAAGGGAGACGGTGAATCCCCTTATTGTCATGAAACAGATCGAAGATTATGCAATGGATTATTATCAGGATGAACACATCCCTGAATTTCATTTATCTCAAGAACTTGAAGATGTTGTTATTCATTTTCTACCTCTCACAAATCCCGATGGATTTGATCTTGTTAAATTTGGTAAAGATTCTATTCAAACACAAGAAGGACTTACTGCCTTGCTCAGGGTCGATGATCATGACTACCCAAACTTTAAAGCCGGAATTACTGGCGTGGACCATAACAGAAACTATCCACAGGAATATTTTGACTTTGAAGAAAATGTCTGGGTTGATATTTGGCAAACCTATCTCAACCAATTCTATTCCGACCAACCCTCTGGTGCGTTTTATCCCGGTCCTTATCCTGCTTCAGAGCCTGAAGTTCAAGCCGTGATGGATTATATTTTAAGCTATGATTTTCGTAATTATATCAGCTTTCATTCAAGAGGAACGATCATTTATTGGCATAAATATTTTGCGCCTGATTATTATAATCATCGAACGAAGGACCTTGCACAAAGCGTTAGCGCCGTCAATGGTTATAAGCTTTCCGACCAAGACTCAGGAAAAGGTAGTGGTTATATAAGCGATTTCACCTCAAGCCAAACTTTAAAGCCGCTCATTACGATTGAAACGCTTCCTGCATGGACAGAACTTCCAACACCAAATCATTTATATTTAGACGCTTATGAAAAAAATCGTCTTATACCACTCATTGCCATTCAAAACGGCAAAAAAATCGGTTATCATCCCTACCGATTATACGTTGAATATACCTATGTACGCGATTTTGAAGATTTGCTTTATGCAAAAGCAATTGCACAAAAGTATGATGGAGAGATTATCGAAGGCACAGGCATTCCACCCATGATTTTAGAAAAAGAAAAAAGAGCCCATAGCATCTATGAGCTCCTACTAAAATATTTCCCATTAATCTAATATGACCAAACCGATAAGCCGAGTTCTGTCGTGAACGATCATCTATCTAGCCCTATTGTCACCAATAGGATCAAGCGACCAACCAAGAACACAGCGGGCAACTGCTAACTTTCGTTTGTTCTTTACGGTCTTGCTCCAAGTGGGGTTTACATATGCCCCGTTTGTTACCAAACAGGCGGTGAGCTCTTACCTCGCCTTTCCATCCTTACCTTTCGGCGGTTTATTTCTGTTGCACTATCCTTAGAGTCGCCTCCACCAGACGTTATCTGGCACCCTGCCCTATGGAGCTCGGACTTTCCTCACCTTACGGTGCGATCGTCTAGCTTAGTCACATTATTGTTTGCTTAACCGCTTATAAAATGACGGCTCATTAATTATATATACTATTGCTAATATAATCAAGTATAAATTAAATGGAATGGGAATTAATTCAGATAATGGATCCTGACGATACTGACCATCAAGTATCTTTAGTATAAACATTGCATTTAAGATAACCATTAATAAAACGCCTATAGCCATACTATATTTTTTATAGTGAAGCCAGTTCCAATGTCGTAAAAACAATGCTAGACCCAAGAAACCACTTATGACAATCATCCATATCCATCCATTTTGTAGTCCAACCGAATATAAATGTATAAGAACAATGGCTTCGTAGGTAAAATTCCAATATTTACTTTGACCTAAGGTTGTATAATTCAAGCTATTTTGCACCAACATTAAAAACACATAAATAAATGCAAAAATCGGCAAGCCTCCTCCAATTCCCAAAGCATTCCATAAAATATTAATCAATAACCAATTTAAGCCAAATCCAATATATTGATTGACTGCTTTCTTCGTTTGATTGACTTTTTTGTGTAAATTAAAGGAAAACAAATTATGGGTATTATTTTCTTGGTATAAAATGTAGATTCCTATTAATACCAATAGGACAAGAGTACGCCCCCCTTTTGTATCTTCGTGTAAATGCCGTCCTAAAAATGCATTGGCAAGTAAATATATGAATGAAAAACCAAATGTTACACCAAGTGCCACTTGATGCATAAATTGTAAGCGATTCTTCATTCGCTGTCGTGTAATTGCAAATCGATAAAAAATCCACCACGTCGCCACCTGATGACCAACAATTGCAATCATTCCTATTATAAATAAGACAATACCCATCTTCTCAATGATGAAAACATGTAAAAACAAATAGATGACTAAACTTGTCACCGCAATGACTATTCCCAACAAAGAAAGTTTATTCTTTAATATCATATTCTCTCTTCTTTCTATAGTTTTATTTTACGAGTCCAAATTTATTCACCGGCCAGAATCGAAACATAACTCGTCCCTCGATTTTTTCAATCGGAACACTACCAAAATCACGACTATCTAAACTCACAGTCCGATTATCTCCTAATACAAAATAACTATCTTCTTGGACAATTAGGGGATAGTCTAAACTTTTTGCATTGGTAGGAACCGACAGATATTCTTCTTCTAACCGTTCTCCGTTCACAAAGACATAGCCATCTTCGATGTTAATCTCATCTCCTGGCAAACCGATGACTCTTTTGACTAATCTCAAGTGACCATCTTTTTGTCGGATTTTTGACAACATATCTTCATATAGGCGCTTAATCCGTGCAGGAATTGTATTATTAACCTCTAATTCATCAATAAAAACAATGATATCCCCACGTTGAGGTTGTCCAAAAGTGTAGGATAAACGTTCAACAATGAGTTGGTCATTCTCCATTAAGGTTTTTTCCATTGATGACTGTCGAACTTCGGATAAACTAAATACAAATACATTTAGAAAATTCGTGATTAATAATGCAATGATAATAATTTTTACATACTCAAATACTTCCAACAATATTCTCTTCATTTTATACCTCATTTTATAATCATCGCATCTCCAAAGCTGAAGAAACGATATTTTTCTTTTATAGCTTCTTGGTAAGCTGACATTATATAGTCCTTACCGGCAAGCGCAGATACAAGCATAATTAATGTTGATTCCGGCAGGTGGAAATTGGTAATCAAGCCATCAATCATTTTAAATGTATATCCCGGATAAATAAAAATATCTGTCCACATAGATCTTGCATGAATGCGTCCATCTTCATCCGTAATCGACTCTAACGTTCGAAGACTTGTTGTGCCAACAGCAAAAACTTTGTTGCCACTTTTCTTAACAGAATTAATGATTTTTGCATCTTCTTCTTCAATATAACAATACTCTGAATGCATTTCATGGTCTAAAATATTACTTACTTTTACCGGTCTAAACGTCCCAAGTCCTACATGTAGGGTAACATAAGCAATCTTTATTCCTTTTTCTTTGATTTCATTAAGGTAGGCATTGGTAAAGTGCAAGCCAGCTGTTGGTGCAGCTGCAGAACCTTTATGCTTTGAGAAAACTGTTTGATAACGCTCTTGATCTTCTAGTTCTTTTTTTATATATGGTGGTAAAGGCATAGTTCCTAATCGATCCAGTACCTCTTCAAATATACCTTCATACGTAAATTTAACAATTCGATTGCCACCTGGAACAATTTCTTCTACTACTGCATTCAACATGCCGTTTCCAAATTCAATTTGAGCACCCACTTGTGCTTTTTTTCCAGGCTTTACAAGAACTTCCCATTCATTTCCTGTCTTTCTGTTTAAGAGGAGAAATTCAACTTTTCCACCTGTTTTTGCTTTTTCTCCAATGAGTCTTGCCGGGAGTACACGCGTATTATTTAACACTAAGCAATCACCTTTATTTAAGTAATCAATTAAATCCCGAAATTTTTTATGTTCAATCGTCTCTTGTTTTTGATCTAATACCATAAGCCGAGAAGCTGTTCTCTCAAGTAAAGGTTCTTGTGCAATCAACTCTTCGGGCAAATCAAAATAAAATTCATTTACATTCATATGCTACTCCTTTCAGCAAACTTTATTGTAACACTTTTTTTTAAAACTTTCTACTATGAAAGCATTAAAATACTATACAATTCAATTATTTTCATGTAAACTATAGTATATAAATTAATATGCGTTCTCTATTAACCGGTTTTAAGAAAATTAAGGAGTGATCAATATGTATGCTCTTTCTCATCTGCTTTCTAAGAACAAACTGGATCTTGACATTCTATACGAAATTATGAAATCTGCCCACTATAGTTTTGGGATTTCCATAAGTTTGTTTAATGACAAAAACATAAAAATCAAAGGATATGGACATGGACATGACCTTTTTTCTCATTATCCTGAAGTATATAAGGAATATATGGCTCATATTAGCCAAAACATTCATCATTCAAATACACCGATACTCTTTGAATCAAGTTTTAGGGTACGTTATTTGACCTTTCCCCTTTTTCATAATGAAAAATATTATGGTTTTATTTCTTTGGGTCCTTTTTTGGAAAACACTTTAACGGAACATCAACTTAACCAAATTATTCAAACAAAAGATCTTCAGTTAAGTGAACGCAATAATTTCAAATTGCTTTTTTCTCGAATTCCTGCACTCTCGAAAATCCGCCTTTTTCATATAGAAAAAGCATTGACTGCTCTCATCGAATGCCCACCTCCAAACCTTTCATCTTCAGTAGATTCCTCCGAAGACAAAGGACTGGAATTAAGTATTACTAACACTATGTCAAAGGATTCATCTCAAGTGTTTTCAACATTTCTCAATTATGATTTCGAATTATTATTTCTTGATAAAGTTGCAACCGGTGACGTTGAACAAGTTTTCGCCTTGTATTATGAACATATTCACCCTTTGTTTTCAGGGCATTCAAGCGATGATTTTGTAAATGCCCAATTTAATGCTGTTATACTAAACACTTTGCTTTCCAGAAAAATCATACATTCAGAAGTAGACGCCGATTATGTAATCCGCTTGTTCTATCAATTCATTAGTGCTATAAAAGAAGCTTCTACTCAAGATGAATTATCGATGATTCTTGAAGATATGATTAGCAAATATACCAATAGTGTCTTACATATTGACTCCATTAATCATGTAGGTGTTATTAAAAAAGCATCAAAATATGTTCATAATCATTTATCTGAACCCATTCGATTAAAGGAAGTTGCTGACTATATTGGTTTGTCACCGAATTATTTTTCATCTCTCTTCAAAAAAGAAATGAATTTAGCCTTCGCTGATTATGTCAATCATATTCGTATTAAAGAAAGTCAATATCTTCTTAAAACGACCGAACAATCTATACTCGATATTGCATTATCTGTCGGTTTTAATAATCAGAACTATTTTACAACAATTTTTAAAAAGGTCACTGGAATTACGCCTAAACAGTATCGCATTAAATCCATTCGTTAATGATTTTATGATAGAACACAAAAGACTATGTGCTAGAACTTGCACATAGTCTTTTATTATTCCTACTATGGTTTGTATCTTCTATTTTCTTAGTGTAACCCCTAATTCAAACTCTAAGCCTTTAAGAATTTTGTCCATAGCTTTAGTGACTTCTTTTTCACTTAAGGTATGATCTTTTGCTCTAAATGTTAATGCATAAGCGACGGATTTATAACCCTCTTCAATTTGTTCACCTTGATAGACATCAAATAATTTGTAGCTTTCAAGCATTTGTCCGCCACGTTGTCGAATATAAAACTCAATCTGTCCGACTAAAATATCTTCTTTAACTAACAAGGCTAAATCTCTATGCATCGCAGGGTATTTTGCTACCGGTTCATATTCTCTCGTTAATTTTGCAATCTTGGTTAAATTCTCAATATTAACAAGACCAATATAGTTTCGTTCACCAAGATCATACTGTTCGGCTGTATCCGGATGCACTTCACCTAAGTATCCTAATTCCATGTCATTATATATGATTTTTGCACGACGACCCGGATGCAAGAACGGCAATTCAATATCAGCTTCATATGTATATCCATCAATAATTCCAAGTCGATTTAGCAAGGTTTCTATAATTCCTTTGATATCAAAAAAATCGGTATCCCCATAGGCTCCTATTGTCAAAAACTCTGCTTCAACAGGGTAATCTTTAAGGGGTAATGCCTTAGGTACATATGTTTTTCCTAATTCATATAATCGTACATTTTCATTTCGACGATTATAGTTTGTTGCTAATACATTAAGCATTCCATTTACTGTTAATGTACGCATCACTGAGAAATCTTCACCTAATGGATTAGAAATTGTTACATATTGATGTAATGGATGATCTTTATCTATACCAAGTTTATCATAGGCTTTAGGACTTTCAAAAGAATAACTCATTGATTCACTTATTCCGCATGCTTCCATAATCTGCTTGGTAATGTCTTCGATTTTTTGCTTCTTATTTTTCTTACCGACAGTCGGTGTACCCGATTCAAGTGTTGTTGGAATTTTATCATAACCGTACAATCGTGCAACTTCTTCCGCTAAATCAGCAATCCCTACAACATCTGATCTAAAGGTTGGTATAACCACTGTTTTGACGTCTTTTTCTACAACAAACTCTAATCGTTGGAAAATATCAATCATCTCATCTTCTGAAAGTCGAATCCCGATAATCTGATTGATACGATCCACATCATAGGCAATACGCGTTACATCACGAACAACCGGATATTCATCAATGATCCCTTCCATGACTTTTCCGGCACCTAGGCTATCAATTAATTGACACGCACGTTCCATTGCAATCTCTGCAAGATTTGGATCCAAATGTTTTTCAAATTTTGTTGAAGCATCCGAACGTAATCCAAGTTTTTTTGATCCTTTACGAATATTCGTACCGTTAAAAGTGGCTGCTTCAAAGAAAATGGTTTTTGTTGTCTCTTGTACCTTTGTTGCTTGTCCTCCCATAATCCCTGCAAGTCCAATAGCTTTTTCTTTATCTGCGATTACTGTAATGGATGCATCTAATTGTCGCTTCACACCATCTAAGGTCTCTAAGATTTCGTCATCTTTTGCAGGACGAACATGGATTTCATTAAAATCAAGCAAATCCAAATCGTATGCATGCATAGGCTGGCCCATCTCTTGCATAACAAAATTCGTTATATCAACAATATTATTAATGGGACGAATGCCACAAGAACGCAAGCGATCCTTTAACCATTTTGGCGATTCTTGAATATTAACTTCTGTAATCACCTTTCCTACAAATCGATAACATCGATCTGTATCTTCAATAACAACCTTCATCTTCTCTTGAATATCTCCTGGATACGGTGTATATTGAATCGTTGGCATATTAAATGGTTTATTCAGCGTTGCAGCTACCTCTCTTGCTATACCGATTACACTAAATGAATCTGAACGATTCGATGTCACCTCATATTCAACAACAATATCGCCTAAACCAAATAAGGGCTTTGCATCACTCCCAAGTTCTTTAGGTTCATTAAATAAGTATATTCCATGTTCAGGCGCCTCTGAAAAGTCTTCACGAGATAATCCAAGTTCTTCAACAGAACACATCATACCATTGGATTCTATTCCACGAAGTTTTCCTTTTTTTATCTTAAGGCCTTCTGCTAACTCGGCTCCCGGAAGTGCAACCGGTACGTAATCACCTTCTGAAATATTGTCTGCACCTGTCACAATTTGTATCACTTCATCACCGACATCTACTTTTGTTACAACGAGTTTATCTGCATCTGGATGTGACTGAATCTCTAAAATCTTTCCCACAACCACATTTGTAATTTCTCGACCTAATTCTTCATAAGTTTCTACATTTGTCCCTGACATTGTCATTGCGTCACAAAATGTATCGATGTCGCAATCCACATCAACATATTCACGTAACCACTTCATTGAAATGTTCATAATCTACCTCCGTCTATTATCTAAAACTGTTTTAAAAACCGTATATCATTTTCATAGAACAAGCGTAAGTCTTCAATACCGTAGCGAAGCATTGTAATTCGTTCAAGTCCCATTCCAAATGCAAAACCACTATACTCATTGGGATCAATTCCTGACATTTCAAGTACTCTAGGATGTACCATACCGCAGCCTAAAATTTCAATCCAACCAGTTCCTTTACACACTTTACATCCTTCTCCACCACACATAACACAGGAAATATCCATTTCCGCACTCGGTTCAGTAAACGGGAAAAAATGTGGTCTGAATTTTGCTTTGACTGAATCCCCATACAATTCTTTAATAAAAACTTCAAGCGCGCCTTTTAAATCACCCATAGTAATGTTTTTATCGATAACTAAACCTTCGATTTGATGAAAAACCGGTGAATGGGTTGCGTCCACTTCATCGGATCGAAAAACACGTCCGGGAGCAATAATACGAATGGGTGGTTTTGAATTTTCCATTACATGCACTTGAACCGGTGACGTCGCCGTTCGCAACATCATGTCTTCATTAATATAGAAGGTATCTTGCTCATCTTTTGCCGGATGCTCTTCCGGAATATTTAATGCATCAAAGTTATAATATGCATTCTCGATCTCCGGCCCTTCCGCGATAGAATATCCCATTCCTATAAAGATATCTTTAATATCATCAAGAACAATCGACATTGGATGTCGATGCCCTAACTCAACTTTTTTTGCTGGTAAGGTTATGTCAATAACCTCTTTTTTCAATTGAATCTCACGTTGTTTACGAGCGATAACTTCTTTGGCTTGCTCAAGTGCCTCTTCGATTTCACTCCGCACCTCATTAGCCATCTTTCCTACAAGAGGGCGTTCTTCATTTGATAAGTCCTTCATTCCACGTAGAACACTTGTCAGTTCACCTTTTTTTCCTAGTATTGAAATACGCACATCATCTAACGTCTTTAAATCTGTTGACGCTTGTATTGCTTCAACTGCTTTTTGCTTGATTTCACTCAGTTTATTTTGCATGATTGACTCCTTTCAAAGTTCATTTTCTTTTAAATGTATGGCATCATCAGTCTTATTGAGCACAAAAAAATCCCCATCCCAATAAGGGACCGAGATACGGCGGTACCACCCTTGTTTTCGTATTGACGAACACTTAGGAATCACTTAACGCGTGAATAACGATAGACTTACAAAAGCGTATGCTTCTTCAGTACTATGGCTCGTGTGGGAAGTTCAACATATATAGGAACATAAAGACGTTTACAGCCTGTGACGTCTTCTCTCTGGATGAAAATATAAGTTTACTTAAGCACATTCATTGCCTTTGACATTAATCATATAATACCATATTCAAAACCAATGTCAATGCTTTTTTGTGATTTTTGCTTTTGCTATAAAAGCTTCTTCTGTATATTGAAGTGTTTCTTTATCCGCAGTAATAATATAAAAGAAATAACTAATGCCTTCAATATCATCATAATGAAGATAGATACGTCCAAACCCTTCAATAGCTTCAAACGATTCTTTATCCCCTAATTGAATCGGTGGCTTTCCATATTGAATGTAGGCCGTATAATCACGTTCATATTCATGCCACATCCCATCCATCTGAATTGTCGCATCAAAAACGATAAATTCACGTCCATCAATCACCATAACTTCTTCATTATTTTCTATCTTATATTCAAGCTCTGGTTCGATATGGCCAATGCTGCTATAGACCAGATGTTTTAAGTCAAAATCCGTAATTTTTGTGATTGCTTCTATGTCCGGCTTTTGGTCTGTTCTTAATCCATATATTTCTTCGGAATCTTTGTAACGAATGGCATATGCGCCATAAAACGTACTATAAAATGGTGAGTTTTGATTATAAAGGCTCGATGCGCCTTGTCTCAAATCAAATGCACCAAAATTATAATATATTGTTAAATCTATAGGTTCCCCCATATAACGACTAAAAGCTTTTGAGGCATCGAATGCAATAACAAAAGGAAAATAGTCTTTTTCCCATGTTGCCAACCCACCCTGAAGTTGTAGCTGAATCTCCTCTTCATATAAAAAAGATTCACGTTCATGCATTTGACTATAGACGAACATGTCGACACAACTTTTTAGAATAGGAAAAATGGAACTATTTATTAGTAAAAGTGTCAGTGTCACTATAAAAAGTACACTTTTCATCCACTGTTTAAACCAAATCATATCCTCTTCCTCATTTCATTTTATGATTCGATTATATCATCAGAATAGCAGTGGCGTCAAAAAAGAAGAAAAAAAAGAGGATCTCACCCATTTTTGCAAGTTTACACTTCATAAATTTTAATATTCATTTTACATTTTTTTCATTATATTTTTGTAGTTCTTTATAGAACCACTTTTCTTAAACCCTTATTTTAAAGGGTTTGTTTGGTATTGATAGGCATTATCAATTTATATAATTTTTTTAGTTTTCCTTATTTTTGCAACTCATAGATAGATTTCTTTCATTTTTTTATTGAATCCATGCTAGCAATATGCTATAATCACTACATAGAATAGTTTATAAAAGTTTATTATGAATTAGGAGGAATTATAATGAAGAATTCTTACGGTTTGCCTCCAAAGCAGGGTCTCTACGATCCGGTAATGGAAAAAGACAATTGTGGTGTTGGCTTTGTTGCTCACATCAAAGGGCAAAAATCACATAGCATTGTAGAACAAGGTGTACAAATTCTTGCTAATCTACATCATAGAGGCGCTGTTGGCGCCGATCCAAATACTGGCGACGGGGCAGGTATATTAATCCAAATCCCTCACCAATTTCTTGTGAAAAAAACATCTGAACTAGGCTTTGAACTTCCAAATGAAGGCGAATATGGCGTGGGTATGATTTTTTTACCACAAGAGCCCAATGCCCGCTATTTTTGTGAGGGTATCTGTGAGCGTGTATTAGATGAAGAAAACCTTCAGCTCATCGGTTGGAGAAATGTGCCTCAAAATATTGAAGCGTGCGGACTAACAGCTGCCGGAACTCGACCGGTCGTACATCAACTCTTTATTCATCGTGGCGATTATACCCCCGTTCAGTTCGAACGCAAATTATATATTGTGCGAAAGCTTATTGAAAAGGCTATTCGCCAAGCAAATCACAAATATACAGAAGCTTTTTATGTATGTAGCCTGTCTTCACAAACAATGATTTATAAAGGACAGCTTCTGGCTTTCCAAATCCCCGAATTTTACGAAGACCTCAATGATAAAGACATGGTCAGTGCAATAGCACTTGTTCATCAACGTTATTCGACCAACACATTTCCTTCATGGGATCGTGCTCAACCCTTCCGCTATCTGGCACACAATGGCGAAATTAACACACTAAGAGGTAATGTTAATTGGATGAACGCACGTGAAGGAATTTTAGAATCCGATCAATTTGGTGATGAAATTTCCAAGATTTTTCCAATCATTGAACCGGAGGGTTCTGATTCCGCAAATCTTGACAACGCTTTAGAACTTTTGATTGCTAGTGGAAAATCCATTGCCCATGCCATGAGTATTTTGATTCCTGAAGCATGGCAAGGTTATGACGCTATGGACGAAGACAAAAAAAGTTATTATGAATATCATGCAGGATTGATGGAACCATGGGACGGCCCTGCAGCTGTTGCTTTTACTGACGGAACTCAAATTGGTGCTGTCTTAGACCGTAACGGACTTCGCCCTGCAAGATATGTCATCACAAATGATGATTTAGTTGTAATGGCATCTGAAACTGGCGTTATTCCATTTAATAGTGAGCAAGTTATTAAGCGCGGACGCTTAAAACCAGGTCGTATGTTCTTAATTGATACCAAAGAAGGACGGATCATCTCTGATGACGAAGTTAAGAAAACCTTAACCAGTCAAAAACCCTATAAAGCTTGGATTGATCGTAATAAGCTTACCCTTAACGATTTTGAATTGCCCCATAAGATTATTCCCCTGGGTGAACATCGATTATTACAATATCAAAAAGTATTTGGTTATACTGAAGAAGAGCTCAAAAAAGTCATCGCTCCAATGGCGACCGTAGGTAAAGAAGCTATTGGTTCAATGGGAAACGACGCTTCTCTTGCTGTACTATCCGAGAAGCCACAACTTCTTTACAATTATTTCAAACAACTCTTTGCACAGGTTACCAATCCCCCGATTGATCCGATTCGGGAAAAACTCGTTATGTCAAACATTCAACTCCTCGGCGATCGTGGCAATCTTCTGGGAGAACTTGACGAAGAAGAAAACATTAACTTTATTGAATTAAAACAGCCCATTCTTAATAATGGAAACTTTGAAAAACTTGTACATATTGAGCACAAAGATTTTAGATCGATAAAAATACCTACTTTATATACTGTTACTGAAGGTGGTCAAGGATTAAAAAGAGCCCTTGATAAACTAAATCAACAAGTCGTTGAAGCCATTGATGAAGGATATAACATTATTATTTTATCCGATCGCGGAACTGAAAAATATGATGCACCTATCCCTAGCTTGTTAGCTTCAGCCAGTGTCCATCATCATTTAATTCGCAAAAAATTACGAACAAAAGTCGATATTATTTCTGAAACCGGTGACGCACGTGACGTCATGCATATGGCATTACTTATTGGCTATGGCGTTGATGCCATTAACCCTTATGTTGCACTAGATAGTATTGATAAATTAATCGAATCCAATTTATATGTTGGCGATAGTAATATAAACGTTTCTCAAGCACAAGAAAACTATATTAATGCTCTTAGCAATGGTTTATTGAAAATTTATTCAAAGATGGGGATCGGTACACTACAATCCTATCATGGCGCTCAAATATTTGAAGCTGTAGGTATTGATTCAGATACTGTAAATACTTATTTTCCAGGTACGGTTTCTCGAATTGAAGGTATTGACCTTGATATTATTGCCCAAGAAGTTTCTAAGCGTCATCGTTATGCCTTTAATCCATTTAGAAATCCGTATCCAAATTTGCTTGAAGGTGGCAATATTCAATGGCGTCGTGGTGGTGAAAATCATCTGTTCAACCCTGATACTATTCATAAATTACAGCATTCATGTCGAACAAATGATTACAGCCTATTTAAAGAATACTCAACATATGTTAATCAACAAGCAACACGTTTAAATACAATCCGTGGTTTATTAAAGTTTAAACCATCAACATCCATTTCGATTGATGAAGTCGAACCAATTGAGAACATATTAACACGTTTCTCAACCGGTGCTATGTCTTTTGGTTCATTAAGCAAGGAAGCCCATGAAAACCTTGCACGTGCTATGAATCAAATCGGTGGAAAATCTAATTCCGGTGAAGGTGGCGAATCTAGTGATCGACTGTATGATGATCACACACGTAGTTCCATTAAACAGGTTGCATCCGGCCGTTTCGGAGTTAATGCAGAGTATTTAGTCAACTGTACTGAACTTCAAATCAAAATGGCTCAAGGCGCAAAACCTGGTGAAGGTGGTCATCTTCCGGGACATAAAGTAACTGAAGCGATTGCCAAGGTGCGTAACTCAACCCCCGGTATTGATTTGATTTCCCCCCCTCCACACCATGATATTTATTCCATTGAAGATTTAGCGCAATTGATTTATGACCTTAAAAACATTAATCCAGATGCACGAATCAATGTTAAGCTGGTCTCTGAAGTTGGTGTGGGTACAGTCGCAACAGGTGTATCTAAAGCACATGCAGATGTCGTTCTTATCTCCGGCCATGATGGCGGTACAGGTGCCGCTCCCATAAGTTCAATCAAGTATGCCGGACTTCCATGGGAACTGGGTCTAGCTGAAACACAACAAACACTTCTCATGAACGATTTACGAGGTCGTATTGTTGTTCAAACCGACGGTCAACTTAAAACCGGTCGCGATGTTGCCATTGCAGCACTCCTTGGCGCTGAAGAATTTGGCTTTGCAACTGCCGCCTTAGTGGTTAGTGGGTGTATCATGATGCGAAAATGCCAAAATAACACCTGTCCCGTTGGTGTTGCAACACAAGATCCTGAACTTCGAAAGAATTTTGTCGGAAAACCCGAACATGTTATCAACTTCTTTACCTTTATTGCTCAAGAACTTCGCGAATATATGGCAGAACTTGGCTTTAGAAGTATTGAAGAAATGGTTGGTCGTGTTGATTTATTAGAACCAAATAAAGATGTACTAAACTGGAAATCATCCAAAATTGACTTCAGTAAAATACTCTACAATCCCGAACTTCCAAAACGTATTGCACGGCGCTGTATTGCAAAGCAAGATCATGGACTGGATACAATTCTAGACCGTACACTCATCGCAGATGCAAAAGGAGCTCTTGAAAACGGTCTTAAAATACAAAACACCTACCCTATTCGTAATATCCATCGAACAGTTGGTGCTATGCTTGCCGGTGAAATTACCAAGAAAACAAAGGGCAAATTCTTACCTGAAGACACTATTCATTATAAATTCGAGGGTTCTGCCGGTCAATCCTTTGGCTGTTTTGCAACACCGGGTATGACCTTTGAACTTGAAGGTGATTGTAATGACTATATGGGTAAAGGATTATCCGGTGGCAAGCTTATTGTCTATCCACCAAAAGATGCACGTTTTATCCCTGAAGAAAATATAATTGTCGGAAACACTCTCCTCTACGGAGCAACTTCAGGAGAAGTTTATATTAACGGTATTGCAGGCGAACGTTTTGCCGTTCGTAATTCCGGTGCCAAGGCAGTTGTTGAAGGTGTCGGCGATCATGGTTGTGAATACATGACAGGTGGTCTTGCTGTTATCCTCGGAAAAACCGGACGAAACTTCGGTGCCGGTATGAGTGGCGGTATTGCTTATGTTTTTGATGAAATCGGTGATTTCTCAGATAAACATTGCAATCAACAAATTGTTATCAATGAAAAATTGACAGATACAGAAGATGTTCAAGAGCTTCGAACATTAATAGAAAATCACTATAAATATACCAATAGTAGCAAAGCCAAAGAGATTCTTGACCATTTTGATAGTTACTTACCAAAGTTTGTTAAAGTCATTTCACCGGCTTACAAAAAAATACTCAAAGAAAACGCAGCTAAAGCTGCTACAGTTTAGGAGGTGACAACATGGGAAAACTAACCGGATTCAAAGAATTTAAACGTCAGAACGGTTCATATCGCGAGGAAAATGAACGTGTTGCGCACTGGAGTGACATATATATTCCACAAGACAGCGAAGGAATAAAGACACAAGCTGCCCGATGTATGGATTGTGGTATACCTTTCTGCAGTTCTGGTTGTCCATTAGGTAATATTATTCCGGATTTTAATGATCTCGTTTACAATGATCAATGGAAAAAAGCTTTACAAGTCCTGCATACGACAAACAACTTCCCTGAATTCACCGGAAAGATTTGTCCTGCACCTTGCGAAAGTGCCTGCGTTCTTGGTCTCATTGATGATCCGATTGCCATTGAAGATATTGAACTTGCTATTGTTGAGCGCGGCTGGGAAGAAGGTTGGATAAAACCCCAACCTCCGGCAATACGAACGAATAAGTCGATTGCCGTTGTTGGTTCAGGCCCTTCCGGAATGGCAGCTGCACAGCAGTTAGCTCGGGTTGGACATAAAGTAACACTTTTTGAACGCAATGAAGCTATTGGAGGCGCAATGCGATTTGGTGTCCCTGATTATAAGCTTCCAAAAACCTTTATCGAACGTCGTGTTGAACAAATGAAAGCCGAAGGCGTGATTATCAAAACAAGCACTAACGTTGGCCAAGATATTACAGCTGATGATTTAAAAAATACATTTGATGCCATTTGCTTAACTGGTGGATCAACAGAGCCACGCGACCTAACTATTTCAGGACGCGAGTTAAAAGGTATATATTTTGCAATGGACTTCTTGCCACAATCAAATCGTCGAGTTTCAGATCTTCCTGTTAAGCCCGATTTTGATATTACTGCAAAAGGAAAAAAAGTTGTTGTCATCGGTGGAGGAGATACCGGTTCAGACTGTATCGGAACCTCACTACGTCAAGGCGCTAGTGAAGTAACTCAACTTGAATTGTTGCCAATGCCTCCAAAAGAAAGGGATAATTCCCAGCCTTGGCCAGTATTCCCACGCTTATATAAGACCAGTACATCACATAAGGAAGCAATGGCCACCTTAGGACATGATATACGTCTTTTCTCCATCGGAACCAAAGAATTTATCAGTGACGGAAATGGAAATGTATCCGCACTGCGTTGTGTTAAACTTAACTGGATAATGCCGGAAGACGGTTCTAGACCCATCATGGAAGAAATTCCCGATTCAGAGTTTCTTATTGAAGCAGATCTTATATTATTTGCTATGGGCTTTTTACATCCGGAACATACTGGACTTTTAGATGATCTTGGTGTCGATTATGATCCACGGGGAAATGTGGCAACAGATCAGAGCTTTAAAACTTCGATTGACAAGGTTTTTGCTGCCGGTGATATGCGAAGAGGCCAATCCCTTGTCGTACATGCAATTGCTGAAGGACGAAAACTGGCTAAAGAGGTGGATGAATATCTGATGGGCGAAACATTTTTACGATGCCCTGAATAAATATTAAAGACAAATACAAAAAAGGAGCTTTCGTTTTAAATTATTGCGAACAGCTCCTTTTTTATATGTCTATTTTTCCATTACGGCTACAACGTCTCTTAATTTTTCAGGTATGGGTATGTTTTGTGGGCATTGTGGCACACACGCTCCACACTCAACGCAAATTGACGCTTTTTCATCATCGGGCATATTTTGATATTGCTTCATCTGCCCTTCTTTTAAAGAAGGATCATCAAAGAGATTATATTCATTATATCGCGCAAAGTTTCCTGGAATATTAACACCATACGGGCATGGCATGCAATATTCGCACCCTGTACAGTCAACTTTTATTCGATCTCTAAAAATAGTTTTTGCTCGATTCATAATATCTTTTTCTTCTTCTGTAAATGAATTCGGATATCCCTCTTCTGCAATTTCCATGTTTTCTATAACTTGATCTAATGTGGACATTCCACTCAGCACAACATGAGTTTCTGCTTGTTCCCATATCCATCGCAAGGCCCATTTTGCAGGTGTTTTTTTATTGTCGGCTTCATCAAATGCAGCTTGTACCGCATCCGGTATACTACGCACGAGATTACCGCCACGTAATGGTTCCATAATAACAATCCCTAAATCCCTAGCTACTGCGTAATCTAGACCCTCTTTACCTGCCTGATATTCTTCATCAATATAATTATATTGAATCTGACAAAAGGACCAATCATAATCATCCACAATACGTTTAAAGGTATCTAACTTATCATGAAAGGAAAATCCGGCATATCGTATTCGACCATCCTTGATTGCCGTGTCTAGGAACTCACCAATGCCTAATTTCATTAAGTTATCCCACCGCGCACTATCTAATGCATGTACCAAGTAAAAATCGATATGATCGGTCTCTAAGCGCTTTAACTGACGATTCAAATAATAGTCCATGTCCTCCCGTGTTTCAATTAGCCAACTTGGCAATTTCGTCGCCAAATGTACTTTCTCGCGATAACCATTTTTTAAGGCTTTAGCCACTAGGGGTTCACTCATTCCACCATCTTTTCCCCCGTCGCCATGATAAGGATATGCTGTATCCACATAATTAAGTCCACGGTCAATGGCGTAATGCATCATTTCAATTGATTTTTCTTCATCAATCTGCCTTGAATCTTGGCCTATAAGCGGAAAACGCATACACCCAAAGCCTAAAATCGATACTTTTTCTCCTGTTTTTCCAAATTTCCTATATAACATAAAAACCTCCTAGATAAAATTTGATAATTGTTAGATTATTTATTACCTTAATTATAGCTGTTAAAGTATACTTCAAGTCAAGAGATTCTAGAAAATTCAGCATAAATTCAAGGAAAAGCCTAGTCAAATTGTTAAATTTTTGATAAAATAGAGCAGTATGTGTCGCAAAATCGCATACAAGAAAACATTACGGTTTTTTCACCGATGATTTTTTCGGTGTGGAATAAAATATAAGCGTTCATTAGAAGGAAGGAGAACCATCAAAATGATTTATTCACATGAAGTAGAAAATATGTGTACCGTTGCAAAAGGTCCTAAAAATGGTCCTGCACCAATTCCTGTTGAGGGAAAATGGGTTAAAGCCTATGATGTCAAAGATATTTCTGGCTTAACACATGGTGTTGGCTGGTGTGCACCACAACAAGGTGCTTGTAAATTAACCTTAAATGTAAAAGACGGTATTATCGAAGAGGCTCTTGTCGAAACGGTAGGTTGTTCAGGTATGACACACTCTGCTGCAATGGCAAGTGAACTTTTACCAGGCAAAACTATTCTCGAAGCTTTAAACACAGACCTTGTTTGCGATGCAATTAATGTTGCTATGCGCGAGTTATTCTTGCAAATTGCATACGGTCGTACACAAACAGCTTTCTCTGAAGGCGGATTACCTATCGGCGCCGGTCTTGAAGACCTCGGAAAAGGTTTACGTTCACAAGTAGGTACAATGTATGGTACCAAAGCTAAAGGTACCCGTTATCTTGAAATGGCTGAAGGTTATGTAACACAAATGGGGCTTGATGAAAATGATGAAGTTATCGGATACAAATTTGTTCATCTTGGAAAAATGATGGAATTCGTAGCTAAAGGTAAAAGTGCTAACGAAGCTATGGAAGATGCTACAAGTCAATACGGTCGATTCGATGATGCTGTTAAATTCATTGATCCAAGACACGAATAAACTAAAGGAGGACAAGAAGAATGCCATTATTTGAAAGTTACGCAAGAAGAATAGATCAAATAACGCCTGTATTGGAAAAATACGAAATCGAAAGCCTTGAGGCTGCTAAACAACTTTGTTTAGATAAAGGAATTGACGTCCATCAAATCGTTAAAGAAATTCAACCAATTTGCTTTGAAAATGCTCTATGGGCATATACATTAGGCGCAGCCATTGCAATAAAAAAAGGATTATCTGTTGCCGCTGAAGCTGCTGAAGCTTTAGGTGAAGGTCTTCAAGCTTTTTGTATCCCCGGTTCTGTTGCAGATCAACGTAAAGTTGGTATCGGTCACGGTAACCTTGCAGCTATGCTCCTTCGTGAAGAAACAACCTGTTTTGCTTTCTTAGCAGGCCACGAGTCCTTTGCTGCTGCTGAAGGCGCTATTGGGATTGCAAAATCAGCCAATAAAGTCCGCAAACAACCCCTTCAAGTTATCTTAAATGGACTTGGCAAAGATGCCGCACAGATTATCTCTCGTATCAATGGATTTACTCATGTTGAAACAGCTTTTGATTACTATACAGGTGAACTTAAAGTTGTTAATGAAAAAGCGTATTCAACAGGTGACCGCGGTGCAGTTCGCTGTTATGGTGCGGATGATGTTCGTGAAGGTGTTGCTATTATGCATCATGAAAACGTTGGCGTATCTATTACAGGTAACTCAACAAATCCTACACGTTTTCAACATCCGGTTGCAGGAACCTACAAAAAAGAATGTATCGAGCAAGGAAAAAAATTCTTTTCCGTTGCTTCTGGCGGTGGTACAGGACGTACACTACATCCTGATAACATGGCTGCTGGACCTGCATCCTATGGTATGACAGATACAATGGGTCGTATGCACTCTGATGCTCAATTTGCAGGCTCTTCATCTGTTCCCGCTCATGTTGAGATGATGGGACTTATCGGAATGGGCAACAACCCAATGGTTGGTGCATCTGTTGCCGTAGCCGTTGCTATCGAGCAAAATGCTTAAGGATTAATTATATATACTTTTTAAATGTAATAAAAGCTGTTAACCTTGCCTTTGCGCTAAGATTAACAGCTTTTTGCTTTTCTTTATTTTTTATCATCTATAAACCATCCATCATAGTTACTTTGATCTTGATAATGATCGACACGTCCAATATATTCATACGAAAACTTATCTTTGTTATACATACTTTTCGTAATTGATGTTGGCTTTAATTTGATCCCACTCCATAATTCTGAAATGGGAAGCCCTTGTGTATATGCAATGAAACTTTTCAAAACAATGGCATGGGCAACAATTAAAATATTTGTATGTATTTCTTGGGCGATAACTTCTTCACAAAAATGTTGAATGCGTTGTCGTACATCATGAAAATCTTCCCCGCTTGTGGCAACATATCGATCCGGCATATACCAAAAAGCCTCATGTTTTTCCGGTTCACTTCTTTCAACATCACTGACACATTTGCCTTGCCAATCCCCAAGATGAATTTCTTTTAAATCCACATGGGAAATAACCGGAATATTCCGATTCCCACGAAGAATCAAGGCGGTTTTGTATGCACGCTCAAGAGGTGATGTATAGATAACATCAATATCTTCTTTTGCGAGCCATTTAGCCAGCTGTTCTGCTTGACGAATTCCATTATCTGTTAGGGGCGAGTTTAGTTGCCCCTGCATTCTTCGCACAGTATTCCACTGTGTTTCACCATGTCGTGTTAACCAAATTGTCTTCATATTTTTCCTCATATTCTTTTATTTCTCTTTGCTATTATATCAAGACCTTCTTAACAAAGCAAGGAATCCCACGATAATAATGACAAGCAGAAAACGATATGTTATAATACATTCGTATTCTTATTGAAAGGAGATTATTATGGAAAAAAACAACCCTATCGTTACAATAGAAACAAATCGTGACGGCATCATAAAGGTAGAACTTTATCCTGAAATTGCACCAAATACCGTTAACAACTTTATTTCTTTAATTAAAAAAGGGTTTTATGACGGTCTGACTTTTCACCGTGTCATTCCCGGATTTATGATCCAAGGCGGTTGCCCTGACGGAACCGGTATGGGCGGCCCAGGTTATTCAATTAAAGGGGAATTTAGTGGAAATGGATTTGATAATCCGCTAAAACATACACGTGGCGTTCTTTCTATGGCTAGATCAATGAATCCAAATTCAGCCGGATCCCAATTTTTCCTTATGGTAAAAGATTCTCCACATCTTGACGGACAATATGCTGCTTTTGGAAAAGTAATTAGTGGTATAGAAACATGTGATGCTATTGTTCATAGTCCAAAAAACAATAATGACCAACCACATGAACCTCAAGTTATGGTTTCTGTAACTGTTGACACTCAAGGTGTTGATTATGATGAACCAGAAAAAGCTTAGGATAAAAACGCTTTAAAAAATCAAGCAGTATTCAGT
>DDQW01000003.1:36136-66631 GCA_002342805.1 Clostridiales bacterium UBA2432
ACTGAATACTGCTTGATTTTTACCTTCTTTTTTTCCTTTATACAAGCGTTGATCTGCCAGATTGATACTCGAATCAAATTCACCCATTAAGGGTGCTAATCCAAAGGTCATTGTGATTTTAAGCTGCATATCTTTATAATAAAAAGTCGTGTTGATAATACGTTCACGTAAATCATAGATATAGGATAAGGCATTCTCCATTGTTGTATGTGGCAACACAATCAAAAATTCTTCCCCACCCCAACGTGCAACACGATATCCTTTCTGCAGACTTTCCTTTAAAAGCTTAGATAATTGTTTAAGAATCTCATCACCACATGGATGCCCATATTGATCATTAATCTGTTTAAAGTCATCAATATCGGATAATATGAGAATATGGCGACCATTAAATTCAAGATTATTAAATGTTTTTTTGAGTCCACGCCGATTAAGCAAGCTCGTTAGTGCATCACACTGAACTTCTTGAGACAATTGCTTATTAACACGCTCTAAGCTTTGGTATTGTTCAACATATTCCGCGAGCTCACGTTCTTTGATATAAAGATTATATTCATTTTGCAAACGATAGATTTTTTCTTTATTACTTTCAGCCGTGAAATATTGTTGAAGCTCTGTCCCCGTCTTATAAGCATTATATGCCAATTCAAATTCTTCAATATCTGAGTAAGCTTCTGCCATGGCATAATATAATTCTACCTTATGTTTTTGTATATTATACTTCCTTGCTACATTAAGAGCCGATTCAAGAACTTGAAGGGCCTGTTCACTTTGACGCTCTTTTAACAATAAGCGTCCTAGGAGATAATTACCATAGATTTGGCCTTCATTATATTGAATATCGCCGGCTAAATTCAAAGCGCGTTCATAAAACTCCTTGGACAAGGAACCATTATTCATGCGTTCATAAATAGATGCAATTTCAAGATAAACAAGCACCAAACCTTTTTGGTAGTCAATATCTTTAAAAACTTCTAATGATTTCAACCCATATTTTAAAGCTTTATCATATAAGCGTCTGGCCATTGAGATACGACACAAGACTAAGTTTGCATTGCCAATCAAAGTCTCATCATCGAGTAATTCTGATAATTGTAAAGCCTCAATGCCATAATCCATTGCCATGTCGATTGCTCGAATATCGATGTATACCATAGCCATTTTTCGTAGCAAATCACAGCGTTTTTTCTTAGCTTCTTGTTCCATCGGATTTTTTAGGGCTTCCATATAATAAAAAATTGAAGACTCACTTATGCCTAACTTACGATATATATCCCCTGCAAGGCTTAAGGTATAATAATACTCCTCAAATTTTTTATGGTGTTCTGAAAGATTTAACCCTTTCAAAACAAAATCTAGTGCATTGAAAAAATCATTACAATAATAGTAGCAATACGCCACTTGGTTAATAAAAGAAAGATTTTCAGACTCAAGTGAATATACTTCAAGCGCTTCATCCAAATATTTTTTTGGAGATGTCGAATATTTTAAATAGTATTGATACGTATACCGTTCTCTTGTTTCTTCCATAGCAACCTCATCTTAATTTATTGGTTTTGATCATAGCCATAATTCTTTAAGTGAAATTCGCTGTCGCGCCAGTTATCTTTAACTTTGACCCACAACTCAAGATGTACTTTTGTTCCAAGTAAATTTTGAATATCTTTACGTGCTTGTGTTCCGATTTTTTTAATCATCTGTCCTTGTTTCCCTAAAATTATCGGTTTATGAGATTTTTTCTCACAAACAATGGTTGCATGAATTTCTAATATCGGCTGACCTTCACGCTCTTCGAACGATTCAACAACCACAGCTATACCATGAGGCACTTCTTCTTTTAAGAAGAACAAGGTTTTCTCTCGAATCAGTTCTGCTACTAATTGTTTCTCCGGCTGATCAGTGACCATACCTTCCGGGAAAAACATTGGACCTTCAAGGAGATGCTTTCGAACCGCATCTAATACTGCTTCTGAATTTTCCCCTTTTAAGGCAGAGACAGGCACAATATCGTCAAATGCATACAGTTTTCGATAAGCATCCATGACCAACAAAATTTCATTCTTAGGAATTAAATCCATTTTGTTAATGACTAAGATTACAGGTGTTTTGATTTCTTTTAACTTTTCGATAATAAACAAGTCTCCGGCTCCAACCTTCTGGTCTGGTTCCACTAGCCAAAGGAGAGCATCAACCTCTGAAAATGTTGACAATGCCATTTGATTCATATGTTCACCTAATTTATGTTTAGGTTTATGAATTCCCGGTGTATCAATAAAGATAATCTGTTCTTTTTCTGTTGTCAAAATCGTTTGAATACGATTCCGTGTTGTTTGTGGTTTGTTGGACATAATCGCAACTTTCTTTCCTATAAAGTGATTCATAAGTGTCGATTTCCCCACATTGGGGCGTCCTATAATTGTAACAAAACCTGATTTAAACATATATTTTCCTCTCTTATGCCAAATTTTCACCCTTTAACTCATGTTTTTGTGGATATGGCGTAGCCGCAACAGACTTTTTTTCCAGATTGCTAAAGGCCACGCTTAACATCAGCTTTATACGATTTAATTGATTGACTTCACTGGCTCCCGGATCATAATCGATTGCAGCTATGTTTGCGTAAGGATACTCTTTTCGTATTGGCTTAATCATTGATTTACCAACAACATGATTGGGTAAACATGCAAACGGCTGAACACACACGATATTTTCAACGCCGTGCTCGACTAATTCGATCATTTCTCCTGTTAAAAACCAGCCTTCACCGGTTTGATTCCCTAAAGATATTAATTTACTTGCTAGTTCTGCTTTTTCTTCAATACGACTTGGTGCCCTAAAATTCTTACTTTTTCTTAATGCCTTCTTCATGGCGGATCGGTAGAACTCAATGACCTCAATTGCAAGTCTATTTCCAACCCATTGTTTTCGGGAAGCATTGAGTTTTTCATACTTAAACTTTGCATTGTATGCTGTGTATAAGAAGAAATCCATAAGGTCCGGAACACTAACTTCTGCACCTTCCTCTTCTAAAACTCGTGCCAACTGATTATTACCCGTTGGATGATATTTGACCAAAATCTCTCCTACTATACCTACTTTAGGCTTTACAACTTGGTGTATGGGGATTTTGTCAAATGCATCGACAATTTCTTGAATGAGTTTCTTATATGCTCCCATTCGCCCACTACGCAGCACTGCAAAAGCTTTTTCTCGATAATGTTCATATAAAGCCATGGTTTGACCTTCGTTAATTTCATATGGACGCATTTTTTGAGTGACGCGCATAAACAAATCTCCAAACACGGTTGCCATGAGTGCAATCTTAACAAACTTATAATTCATCTCAAGCCCAGGATGTTTTTCCAAACCAACGGTATTAACTGATACCACCGGAACCGTAAAAATATTGGCATCTGTTAATGCTTTACGAATAAAACCGATATAATTCGAGGCACGACATCCTCCTCCGGTTTGAGTAATAAAAACAGATGTATTATTCAAATCGTATTCGCCGCTTAACAAGGCAGAAACAATCTGACCGGTAACAAGAATGGAAGGATAACACGCATCGTTGTTGACATATTTCAAACCCGTATCGATGGCTTTATAATCGACTTCGGGCAATACAACCACATTATATCCTAACTCTTGCAAGCCAACTTGATAATACTCAAAGTGTAGCGGTGACATTTGCGGCGCTAAAATCGTGTGATTCTTCTTGTGTTCTTTTGTGAACGTTAATCGGTTTTCGACTCTTGGTTTTTTCTTGATTTCTTTTCCCGACTTTTCTTTTTCATCTAACGCTGCCTTTAGAGAACGCATACGAATTCGAATTGCACCAAGGTTATTACCTTCATCTATTTTAATGAGTGTATATAATTTCCCATGTTCCTCTAGAATCTCATGAACCTGATCACTGGTAACTGCATCCACACCACATCCAAAGGATGTCAATTGAACAAGTTCTAATCCTTTCGTCCGTCCCACAAACTCAGCCGCGTGATATAGACGTGTATGATATGCCCATTGATCTAATACGCGAAGGGGACGTTTAGGGTCTGCCAAATGCGCAATGCTATCTTCTGTTAAAATAGCCATTCCTAAGTCTGTAATGATATTGGTGAGTCCGTGATGAATTTCAGGATCAACATGGTAAGGACGTCCGGCAAGAACGATACCGCGTCGGCCCGACGTTTGAAGTTCAGCGACGACTTCTTCACCTCGTTTACGAATAAAGGCTTTGACCACTTCTTTTTCTTCCCAGGCTTTATCGACAGCCTTGGTGATTTCCGCTTTAGATAAGTCATCATGAACAAATGCTTCAACCAATCCTTTGACAATATTTTTTTTCTCATCAAGAGCCAAGAAAGGTTGTATCAAGCGTACATGCCCTTGAACAATTGCATCCACATTATGCTTAATTGTTTCAGGATATGAAGTTACAATAGGACAATTATAGTGATTATCTGCCCGGTCAACTTCCTTCTCCTCATAAGCTACCGAAGGATAAAAAATCGTCTTTATATCCCGGTTAATCAAGTTCATAATATGTCCATGAACAATTTTGGCAGGATAGCAAACCGACTCTGACGGAATCGTCTCGATGCCTTCTTCATATATTTTTTTGCTTGATTTTGGTGATAAAACAACACGATAGCCTAGTTCCGTAAAAAATGTATGCCAAAACGGATAATTTTCATACATGTTAAGAACTCTAGGTATACCAATTTCACCTCGAGTTGCATCCTTTAATTCCAAAGGTTTATATCTAAATATACGTCGGTATTTTTCATCATATAGATTCGGAATCTTTTCTTTATTTGTTTGAACAAGACCCGCACCACGTTCACATCGATTTCCGGAGACATAACGCCGTCCGTCATTAAATGTGGATATTGTCAGCAAGCATTGATTTGAGCATAATTGACAACGGTCCATATCTGTCGAGAATTCAAACGCATCCATTTCTTTTAGGCTAAGTAATCCTGAACGTTCTGTGGCTACGCTTCGTTCTTTAGAAATAATTGCCGCTCCATACGCTCCCATAATACCTGCAATATCCGGTCGCACCACTTCACGCCCACTGACTTTTTCAAAAGCGCGCAAAACAGCATTATTATAAAAGGTTCCACCTTGAACAATAATCTTATCTCCCATAGCTTCCGGGTCTCTTATTTTAATCACTTTTTGAATGGCATTTTTTATGACCGAGTAAGACAAACCAGCTGAAATATCTCCTACCGTTGCCCCCTCTTTTTGCGCTTGCTTTACACGCGAATTCATAAACACCGTACAACGCGAACCTAAATCAACCGGACGCCGGGACTCTAATGCAGCTTTTGCAAAATCTTCGATTTTTACATTCAAAGAATTGGAAAATGTTTCTAAGAAAGAACCACATCCGGAGGAACAGGCTTCATTTAATAAGATGTCGTCGATGACTCCATCTTTGACACGTAAGCATTTCATGTCTTGTCCACCTATGTCTAAAATAAATTCAACTCCCGGTAGAAAATAGTTCGCCGCTTTATAATGAGCAATCGTCTCGATTTCACCGATATCCACTTTTAGGGCTTCTTTTATTAAGGCTTCTCCGTAACCGGTCACTGTACTTTTTGCAATATATACGTGTTCAGGCATCAAACTATATATTTCTCGTAATACCTCTGCAATAAGATTGAGGGGCTTTCCTCTGTTACTACCATAAAACGAATATAAGATTTCATGGTTTTCGCCCATTAATACCATTTTCGTTGTTGTTGATCCTGCATCGATTCCTAAATAGCAAGCTCCTTGATAATCCTTGAGCTCTGCTCGTTCAACTGTGGCTTTTTCATGACGTGATAGAAATTCTGTAAGTTCTTCATCTGAAGAAAATAGTGTTTCTAGACGCGGAACTTCATTAGAATCTGAAGCTGTTAAATCCTCACAACGCTCAATAAGTGTTTTTATTTTTATGGGTTCTTCCGAAAAGGATTCTAATGATGCGCCCATAGCAACAAATAGTTGCGGATGTTCCGGAAACATAATTTGATCTTTTTTGAGTTTTAATGTCTCGATAAATCGTTGACGTAACTCTGAAAGAAAATAGAGAGGGCCACCTAAAAAAGCGACATTTCCTCGAATCGGTTTACCACAAGCCAATCCACTTATTGTTTGATTAACAACGGCTTGGAATATAGACGCTGCAATATCTTCTTTTGCCGCACCTTCATTTAACAGAGGTTGTACATCTGTTTTTGCAAAAACACCACAACGCGCAGCAATTGGATGAATCGCTTTATGTTTTTTAGCCAATTCATTTAATCCTGCAGCATCTGTTTCTAATAGTGAAGCCATTTGGTCAATAAAGGCACCTGTACCACCGGCACACGTTCCATTCATTCTCTGATCAATTGATGCCCCTTCAAAGTAAGTAATCTTAGCATCTTCTCCACCTAACTCTATTGCTACATCGGTTCTTGGAATAATGCGCTCAACTGTTTTTGAACACGCAACAACTTCTTGTATAAAGGGAATCGACAACCATTTTGAGATTCCCAATCCCCCTGAACCTGTAACTTTGATTGTACATTCATGTCCTGGGAAATGTCGATTCATACCTTGAATTAACGAAAACACCGTTGCACGTACATCTGAGTAGTGTCGCTTATATTTACTGTAAATCAAATCAAACGATTCATTGAGTATCACAACTTTTACTGTTGTAGAACCTACATCTAATCCTATATGAATCTTATTCATTCTATATTCCTCCATACATACTTGCATACTGCCTACTTTGAATATCCCTCAATATATACTTCATCAAAATAATCTATTTTATTGCCGTCCCACAAAATGGACAAAAAGTTATTGCATGACTAAACTGAGTCAAGTCTTCCCGACACTTAGGACATGTGGAATCATTAACTGACTCTTTTTCAATTGACATATTCTTTATAACACTTTCAAGCAAAAACATTGACGCTGGTGTTTGAAGAACGCCATCAATATGCCCCCCTAGAAAATCCGATTTATGGATTGGATTACTCGAGGACAGCACACATCTTATGTGAGGCATACCAGCCTTAATCAACTGAATTAATTTATCTCCTCGTGTTTGTTCCATAATATAATTCACAATGACAATGCCCGGTTCATACCGTTCAATAGCATAAAGTGCCTCATATTCATCTGCTATCTCTACATCAAAATTAAGTTTTTGTAGCATATCCTTTAAAATTAAACTTTCAAACTTTGAATCATTGATTAACAATGCTTTTCTTTCCATAAGAGACACTCCCATCCATTTTCTCTTGTACATTATAACATATATTCTAAAGTAAATTCAAAACAAAATACCACGGAATAACGAATATTAATGATTTTATAATTAGCTGTTTCGACTCATTTTTAGATAAGGCAAGGCGCAACCATAAATAATTTGCAAAATATATATATATTATAGCTGTAATGCTCATGGCTACACCTGTTAAGGCAAAATTACCGATATCATTAAACTCCCATCCATTCATCCGGATAATAATTAAGATTATACTATAGAACATAATTCCTAATGCATGACTCAAAAAAATATATGTTCCATGCATTAAACTACTTCGAATAATGACATCTTTTCGTCGTTCAACCCCTCCTATTTTAAATCCTAAAACAACTAAAACAACTGCTACCAAATACATAAGTAAGATGATTGGCACGATTTTATACGATAAAAAAAGCTCTAATATAGCCGGCATAGTATCTCCTTAATTTGTACAATTCCTTTTTCAATTTTTGATTCTTCAATACCACGATAATTAAGCACAATATATTGCTCTTTTTCTAGGTTGCCGTCAATCATAAATTCAGAAAGAAGGGAAAAACGGACTTGATATTCTTTTTGTAATGCATAAATTCTTTTTTTATTATAGGCTTGTTTTAACTTTAATACACAGGTAACTCCAGCCGGATCAATTTCGATGTCTACATAGGATGCCAGGTGTTTATGCAAATATCCTTTTATCAAAAAATATTTACTTCGATAATTCTTTCTTAAACGTCGTACATGTTTTCCAAAGTCTCCATTTTTCAACATATTCGCTAAAGTTAACTGTTCAAGTTTCGATGCGCTTTGGGTCCCTCTATAATTTTCTTCAAAATACGAAGCTAACAAGGGTTTAGGTAATATCATAAAGCTAATCCGTATACTTGGCAACAAAAGCGTTGAAAAAGATCCCATATAGATAACACGTTCATGGATATCCATACCTTGAAGAGATCGTATGGGCTTTCCTATATATCGAAGTTCATTATTATAATCATCTTCAATAATGTAGCTATCCGAATCATTGGCCCAGTCTAGTAATTGCAAACGTATATTCATGGGCATAATTGCACCATATGGAAATTGATAACTTGGTGAGGTAAAGCATATCTGCTTTTTATAATCTCTGAGGGCTTTCACATCTAAGACATGATCTCTTAAACCAATGGGATTAATCACATAATTTGTTTGGTCAAAGACATCTTTTGCTGTATTAAATCCCGGATTTTCAATTGAAAAAATATGATAATCCCGTTTTTGAAACAATCTAGCTATGGGAATCAAAAGACCTTGCATCCCTGACCCAATAATAATTTGATGATATTCTGCATTAACCCCTCGAACACGTTTAAAATAATCGCAAATCTGTTCTTTTAAGCGTAGCTCTCCAAAAGGATGTCCCATATGATACAATTCCAAATCATCATCCATCAAGGTACGATTAATATTTTTTTTCCACAAAGTCATATCAAAATTCTTATACTCAACATATTCTCCCGTAAAATCAAATTGATATGTATCTTGTTCCAGATAAATATCTTTTGTTTCTTGACGGATATTATTTTCCCTCAAACGAAGGGAGTTAAAAGTCATTGGAGTCACATAGTACCCTTTTTGTGGTTGCGAATAAATGTATCCTTCGGATACAAGTTGAGCATATGTATTTTCGACTGTTGTTCGAGAAATCCCCATGTTATTTGATAGGTGACGTATAGACGGCATTTTTTCATCCCCAGATAAATGTCCGACTTCTATCTCTTTAATGATACTGTTATACAGTTGTATATATAATGGATCATCTGTATTTTTTTCGACAAAAAAAACTTTTTCCATTGTTTACCTTCTTTAAATATCCTTTTATTTAAGAAACCCCTGATAAATAATAACTCCATGATAAAAAAGTCCTAAGACATGTAATATAAGTCCTATATGTGCAAAAATCTTTTCCGTATCGTCGGGTTCTTCTCCAATAATGCCTAATCCTAAACCTGCCAACGTCACAAGTGCCCCTAACATCTCTAATACACCTGCCACCAAAACATTCTGTTCGTTATTCACATTGAAAGCAATGATATATAAACTGCCAACGGATAGTGCAAATGCAATAAATGCAAGTATGAAGGAAGCCACTCCAAATCGATTATGAGGCTTAGCATTAAGTTTTAAAACTGCTTTGTTAACTTTCATAACCGCTCCATTCCATCATTAAATAAAGTAAACATACCCACTCCTAAGTACACTTAGAATAAAACTCAATACACTAAAAAAAATACCTGCTTTTGATAGTCGTCCCTTTTCAGAGTGATATCCCTTGACACCAACATATCCTCCAATAAAAGAAACAAAAATTGCTAAAAGCGGTATAAGCCATAATATCAGACTAATCGACCCAATGATTACAGATGCAATGCTATAATTACTCAAATCATTATCTATTCGCATAGCGTCTCCTAAACCTTAATCAACGACATACTTTCTTAACTTTAACATACTGCCACCAAAAACAATTGACATTGTTCCAATCGCAATACCTCCCACAATAATTATTATACCTAAAACAATACCTGCAACTCCGGCGTTTCTGATTCTTTTATATATTTTATCACTGTATTCAATCATTTCATCACTCCTCGTACTATCTTTAGATTTATTATACCATTAATCATAGAAAAGTAAACCTTTTATCCGGAACCGGTTTTATGTTATAATTACATGGTTTATACCAACATAGAAAGAAGGAAGCCCTATGATAAAACCTGAAGAATTACAGATAAAAAAAATCATTATTCATATATTGGATACCTCGATTACAATACCTGTCATGTCCATGGATGAAATGCCAACCTCCATCGATATGAACGATTTTTTTGCACACCACATTTCAAAAACAATTAATGATGATGCTCAGAAAAATTGTGTGTTCAATGAAGAATATAACCTGTTCTTGACTTATTTAAATGAATATCGGGATGAAAAAATCGACTTTGTCACCTTTTCAAAGCAAATTGCCGGTCAACTCTTTGCAATTATGAGTGCACATATTAATATTCCCTCTGCTGACTTAGCAGTTATTCAGTACCGTTACAATATGAAAGACTATCTTGCTTTGTTAAAACTCAACTATCAAAATACCTTTATCCATTTCACGGATTATGAAAGTGATGTTAACGTCAACACCATTATACAGCACAGAACAACCCTTCCCAATTATGGTCAAAAAGTTGCTGAAGCCGCCATCATTGATTTAGAGACGCTAGATGTCAAACTCTTAGACAAACTTGTGGAACTTGACGGGGAAAAGAAACATTATCTTTCAACCCTGTTTTTTAAATGTCATACCAAACTATCTTCAAAAGAACAAATGCAAGCTGTTCAAACAGCTACCAATAAAGTTGCAAAAAAATATTTTGATGCAGATATCGAAAAAAAAGCAGCAATCACAGAAAAATTATATTCGAATCTTAATGATGAAGGTGAACTTGATCTTGATGCCTTTGCAAAAGAAGCCTTTCCCGCTCAAGAAGAAGCAAAAGAAATCTTCTTTAGTACCCTTGAAAAAAAAGGTGTTGATGAACCTAAAATAGCCATAACCGAGAAAACAATCCATCGAACTTTTGAAAAACAACGCATAAAAACAGATGAGGGTGTCGAAATAAAAATCCCCATGGATTTTTACAACAACCCACAAAAAATGGAATTTGTCACAGAAGCTAATGGCAAAATATCCATTATTCTAAAAGATATTAACAAGATCATGTAAACCTATTTGATCTTACCGTGTTTTCGATTTAATATGGATGCCCGATATATTTTATCATATCCATATTTTTCTCTGACACGGTCAACCATTTCATCCACTTTATTATCCTCTTTATCTTTAGGCTCAAACAAAGAGAGTTGTTGCATATGATGATCCGAAAAATTCGATAGCGAAATTCCCAACAAACGAATGGGCTTATTGGCCTTATTCTTTAAATAGAGCCCTAAGGCAATTTCATAAATTTGATTGGTTATATCCGTGGATTGGTCTATACTAACACTTCGCGTTACGACCTGAAAATCATTATATTTAATCTTCAACTGGATTGTTCGACCTTTTAACATTTTTTTCCTAAGTCGATATCCAACAGTATCTGCTAATAGCAACAACTCTTGTTTTACTTCGTCATCGTCTTTGATATCCTGACTATATGTCAATTCATTTCCGACACTTTGCAACTTGGACTTACTCTCCGGATCCAATGCCGAGTTACTGTGGCCATTGGCCGATTGACGCATTGATTTTGCATGGCGCTCTCCAAAGTTATCCTCTAACATCTTTAGAGATGCTGTTGCCAAATCGCCAATGCTTTTAATTCCTAACTGATTTAACTTTGCTCCTGTCTTGCTCCCAATTCCATAAAGTTTACCGACAGACATAGGCCACATTTTTTCTTGAACTTCATGGGGATAAAGCGTCGTTATTCCCATTGGTTTTTTCATATCTGAAGCCATTTTAGCCAGTAGCTTGTTCGTAGAAATACCTACGGAGCAACCTAATCCAAGTTCACTATAAATATGTTGTTGAATTTTTTCAGCCATAACTATAGGCTGTCCAAATAGATGCTCCGATCCCGTCATATCTAAAAAGGCCTCATCAATGGATAGTTGTTCTTTTAAAGGAGTATACTGATCAAAAATATCCATCACCTGGGCACTCATTGATGCATAAAGTCCATAGGTAGATTTCACCGCAATAACTGTCGGAAGACAACGTTTTGCCTGATATATAGGCATGGTCGTTTTAATGCCATATGCCTTCGCTTCATAACTCGCAGCTAAGACAATACCACTGCGGCGACTTGGGTCACCAACAACGATTATTGGCTGACCTTGAAGTTCCGGGTGAATAACTTGTTCGCAAGATGCAAAAAAAGAATTCATATCAATATGAAGTATTAACTGTTCTTTCATACGTTCACCAACCTTTTGTTATCTACAATTATACCGTAAAACTTTTCAATTTGACACTAGTATTTCTCTATGATATAATTTAGTTGATTATCAATTAATAACAATTATCATATAGGAGGTAACGAAATGAGTTTATGGAAATGTTCACAATGTGGTTTTATTAATGAAGGCGAAACAGCACCGGTAGAATGTCCAAAGTGTGGTGCTCCACAAGAAAAGTTTAATGCATTAGATGATGAGGCTGCAAAAAAAGTATATGATTCAGATCGTACGAATGATATACACACAGAGATTATTAATTTATGTGCAGCAATCGTTGATTTAGCTCACGAAGGCGTTGAACTTGATTTGGATCCGGGTTGTGTTAGTGATTTCAAAAAAGCCATTGACGATGCTTGGGTCATCAAGCAACGTTCAAAAGCTGAATTAGCCATTCATGTTGGCAAGGGCAAATGGTAAACCATTCGTCAACTTAAGAAGTAAAATAATTAACGAAAAGCAAATGCTCCTAAGCATTTGCTTTTTTTACTTGACGTAATGACCGTTCATGTTTAGAATGTGATTAGGTAGGTGAATATATGAAAACCATTGTACTATATACAACAAGACATGGAAGTACTGAAGTAATCGCTAAAAATATCGCTTCTAAGCTTAATGCAGATGTGTGTAATATTCAAAAAAAACCCATTCCAAATTTAAGAGAATATGAAGCAATCATTATTGGTGCCCCCATATACCTTGGATCAATAAATCCAAAAATGACCGCACTGATTGAAAAAAACACCTCTACGCTCTTAACCAAAAAACTGGGACTTTTTCTTGTTTGTCTCATGGATGAGGAGCTTGCTGCTGATCAATTTAATGCAGCTTATGGAAATGAACTATTATCTCATTCAACAGCAGATGGATTTTTTGGCGGAAAAATGCCGGAAAATATGCTAAACCCAATCGAAAAAATCATTACACATGTTGCGTTTCGTCACAAACCCATACATGAAGATATTCTTACAACTGAAGTTGAAAAGTTTATTGAAATTTTTAAAGCTTAAAAAGGTTGAGTTTTCACTCAACCTTTTTTTGTGTTATTAATTCACCGATCATGCCAGTTCGATCGTATAAAATTTTACATGTTGAATGCATCAAGTCATTTGACTTTACCCATTCACAAAATTCACAATCCGTACGCCATCGTATATGAACAACGAATTCCCCCATTTGTGATACGGTTGATACATTTCCAGCTTCCTTACTTATAACACATAGATATACTGTCTTTTCATGATTTTGGACCGGTCCAAAACATTCACACTTCGTTAAAATCCCTATGACATGGGAGTTTTTTACTAAATCATTGCAAATCGCATTAATAACATCTTCCATTTGCATCCCCTGTTCCTATTAATCCCCAAGTACGATTACTCATTCATTTTAACATAAAATGTTTATTTATGCATTAATTTTTATAATGCTTAATAAAAATTAATGTTGACATCTTCATAAATACGTTGTATTATTTATATGTAATTATTTGAATATATTGTTAAATGAATTTATATGTTTTAAGGTTAATATTTTGTCAATCTAAGTTTTTATTCAAAGAAAGAGGTATATTATGTCAAAAAAAGTTCTCATTGTTGGCGGTGTCGCCGGCGGCGCGTCAACCGCAGCACGTCTAAGACGATTAGACGAATCCATTGAAATCATTTTGTTTGAACGAAGCCCTTATATTTCCTTTGCAAATTGCGGACTCCCCTATTATATTGGCGGCACAATCAAAGAGCGGGACTCTCTTCTTGTCCAAACGCCTGAAGCGATGAAGGCCCGATTCAATATTGATATTCGTGTCGAAAACGAAGTTATCGATATTGATCCGACACAAAAAACTGTTAAAGTCCATGATATAAAAACGTCCACAAAATATGAAGAATCTTATGATTTTCTTGTCTTATCCCCCGGTTCAACACCAATAAAACCTCCAATTCCGGGCATTGAAAGCACGAATATATTTTCTTTATGGAATATTCCGGATACAGATCGAATCAAGGATTTTGTTACAAATCATAACGTTAAAACAGCTACGGTTGTCGGTGGTGGGTTTATAGGAATAGAAATGGTTGAAAATCTTCATGATTTAGGTATCGAGGTGAATCTTGTTGAAATGCTCGATCAAGTCATGGCCCCACTTGATTATGAAATGGCTCAAATTGTTCATAGCCATTTATCTTCACAAGGCGTTCACCTTTACTTAAGTAATGGCGTTAAAGAATTTAAATACAATCAAGGGATTACCGATGTACATTTGCAAGATGGTACTTGCCTTTCCTCAGATATGGTTATTCTCAGCATTGGAATCTCACCAAATGGTGAATTAGCAAAATCGGCCGGCTTAACTACTAATCGACGTGGCGGCATCGTTGTTGATGAATATTTAAAAACTTCGGATCCGAATATCTATGCTTTAGGTGATGTTATCGAAGTCCTTGACTACATGACCGATGAAAAAACAATGATTCCTCTTGCCGGTCCTGCAAACAAGCAAGGCCGTATCGTCGCTAATAATATTTGTGGACGAGATAGTATTTATGAAGGTAGCCAAGGAACAAGCGTAGCTAAAATATTCGATCTAACCGTTGCAAATACAGGCTTAAATGAAAAAACCTTAAATACTATGGGCAAAGAATATGGCAAGGACTATTTCCTCACCATCATTCAACCAAAGTCTCATGCCGGATATTATCCTGGCGCATTTCCAATGACCTTAAAAGTTATATTTGATCGAGACGGCAAAATTCTAGGTGCACAAAATGTTGGTGTTGAAGGTGTTGAAAAACGAATCGATGTAATTGCAACCGCCATTCGATTTCATGGTACTATTTATGATCTTCAACGTTTAGAACTTGCTTACGCTCCTCCCTACTCTTCTGCCAAAGACCCTGTGAACATGGCCGGATTTGCAGCCGAAAACATATTAAAAGGCGATCAGGATGTTATTTTATGGAGAGATATTGACACATTAGATGCAGATACTTCACTTATTCTCGATGTTCGTGAAGATATCGAAGTCGAACTGGGAAAAATTGACAATGCACGACACATACCTGTCAATGATTTACGCGATCGCCTATCTGAATTGCCAAAAGATAAGGATATTATTGTCTATTGCGCCGTTGGAATCCGTGGTTATATCGCGGTAAGAATTCTTCAGCAGGAAGGATATAAAGTCCAAAACCTCATTGGCGGATATAATGTTTACAAATATTTCCAGAAAGATTATACAAACCCCAATTGTATCATTGAAGACAAAAAACATGTTTTATCCGAAGACGGAACTCCTGAATCAGCAATTCCCTCTGTGAAATCAAATGATTTAAGCTCAGCTATTAATCTCGACGCATGTGGCTTACAGTGCCCCGGTCCAATAATGAAGGTAAATCAAAAAATCAAAGAACTTAATGAGGGCGATATCATCAAAGTCTCTGCAACAGACTCCGGATTTCCCGTTGACGCAGAAGCTTGGTGCAAAAAAACCGGCAACCGTTTTATTAAGAAGGATAAAGAAGGTAAGACCTATGTAACCTATATTCAAAAAGGCGCTTCCCAACCATATACACAAGCCTCCCGAAATTTAAACGGCAGTACAATGGTTGTCTTTAGTGGCGATTTAGACAAGGCTATTGCTTCAATGATTATAGCCAACGGTGCTGCTGCTATGGGCAAAGAAGTAACCTTGTTTTTTACTTTCTGGGGATTGAATATTTTAAGAAAATCCGAAAAACAAAATGTCTCTAAAGGATTTGTTGAAAATATGTTTGGCAAGATGATGCCTCGAGGAGTCAAGAAACTGAAACTATCCAAGATGAACATGGGTGGATTAGGAACAAAAATGATGCATGGTGTTATGAAAGCAAAAAATGTCAACACCTTAGACGATTTAATTCAATCCGCAATGGATTCCGGCGTTAAATTTGTTGCATGTACCATGTCTATGGATATTATGGGCATTACCAAAGAAGAACTCATTCACGGTGTAGAATATGGTGGCGTTGCCGCCTATCTAGGGGCAACCGAAGAATCCAATCACAACTTATTTATCTAAGCGATCATTTTTATATGCCAACACCAATAATTTAGTTACATTGGAATAATTAAGAATTCCATCCGGTTGATTATTCGCCTTTAAAAACAGATCATTTACCTGATTGTGTACTTTTTCTGTTTTTGGGCGAATATTTTTTTGCCAAAATTCTGAACGAGCTTGCAAGTCTTCTCGGACATTTTCATCAAGCATTGCATTTAAGCGTTTATACGCTTCAGCATCTGTCTGATATAAGGAGTTCCCAACATATGTCATAGCTACTAAATAGGCTGAATATCTAAACAAAGCATCTTCATGGCGGGAGGCTGCTAAAAATCCAACAAAATTGGCGTCATCTTCACTGGCAAACCCTTGTTGGTGGGCCATTTCGTGACTTGCCACAAAAGGTAAAGATGTTATATGTGGCATGATATTAATGGTCGGTTCACTAAAAACATATAGATATATGCCTGAATATCCACTCTGGCTAAACAAACCGGATATACTAAGAGGTTTGACCCTTGCCCTTCTCGATCTGATAAATTCATATTCATCAGCTAAAATTGCATAGCCCTCATCTGTTTTCATCATAATATCTTCAAGAGTTAGTAACGCCTCGCCTTGTAGTTGTTCTTTCGTAAAATTTGCTTGTTCAACGAACCATTGGTAGCTTTCTTCTAAATCCCCTTGTGAAATTTCTTGATTTTCAAAAGCGAAAAGGTCTTCAATGTCCAAACGATAATTATTCATTCCCCATAAGACTAAAAACAAGGTGACATTGACACTGATAAGCATAAAAAATCGAAGTAAATAGTTAAGCCCCTTTACAAAGTCTCTTTGCAAGCTGAATAAAAGCCATAAAACCATAAAACTCAAAAGAAAAATAGCCAATACAAGAAAATATATTTCCGTCAAACTAAAAGGAAAGGGTCTAGAAACAAGGTTTAACACATCTATTAATAATGGATATATCTTTCTAGAATATATACCTTCCACCCCTTCCGGCCAACTATGTCCCAGAAGAATTAGTCCAAAACAAATCACAATATTTACACCAATAAACACAAGTTTTTTCGTCGTTTTTTTCATAGGCTGATCAATACTCCTTAATATATTAAAAGAATGTGACTAAACATTTAATAATATCATACATTTATATTAAAATCCACCAACTTTTTAAATTTCATGTTAAAATATTATTATATACATGTAAATTCATATATGAGGAGGTGTTCCTATGTCATTAAAAATTCTCGTTTACCTCATCATTTCAACCCACTTAATCACACTTTTAGGCTATGACTTTGTTGATAGCACCTTAATAAAATATGAATTCATCCAAGAACCGATTCAAGAAGATATTCCTTTTGAATATATTCTGCCGATTGAAGGAAAAAAAGGTATTGTTGAACTAGAGCTATTGGCTTACTACGACATTACTGCTCAAGTCAAAAGCATTCACGATTATTCCGATGATTTCACTTCACAAATATCTCCTAGAGATTTCGCTCTGGCATGGGGAGATGTCAATATGCCTTCAATCGATAACCATGTTAAATACCGCCAAAATGAGCGCTGGTATTATTTTACTGTGAATTCAAAAGCCTCCGTGAATGCAGAATATGTCGATTACTATACTGCAAACACACATATCATTCCTGCCAACGAGACAATTTTAAGCATAGTAAAATCCGTTAACAAAAATGACCGAATTTCCATGCAAGGCTATCTTGTTAACGCTTATTTTTCTAATGGTTATTGGGAATCCAGCTTAACTAGATCCGATACCGGTGACGGTTCATGTGAGATCATGTATGTAACGAATATTCAAATTCACTCAGATTAATCGCCTAATCGTCGGCTTCCTTTGTCTCTAATACGTGTTTTAGGGTATGCCAAGCAAGTACAGCACACTTAACGCGCGCCGGCATATGTTGAATGTTGGATAAGAGTGTTGCATCCCCTAGCAATGCTTCCACATCTTCTTGGGCGCGCTCATTTTTAATAAGTTCAAGAAAAGCCTCAACTTTTTCTTGTGCATCCTCGATGGTATTTCCCTTAATTAAATCAATCATCATTGATGTTGACGCCATGGATATGGCGCATCCGGAGCCTACAAAAGCAGCTTCTTTTATTTTGCCATTTTCAATATTCAATTCAAGTTCAATATCGTCTCCACAGTTTGGATTATGCCCATGTTCATGATGGGTTTTTTCTGCAAGTGGTCCGCGATTTTCACTATTACGACTATGTTCAATAATCAACTCATTATAAATCATATCAAGACTCATAACCTAGCCACCTCCTTACGCTTTTTAAGGCGAGAATCAATGCATCTACATCGTCTCGTGTATTATAAATCGAAAAACTAATGCGACACGTTCCTGTCAACTCCAAATACTTCATCAAAGGTTGAGCACAATGGTGACCGGCTCGAATCGCTATATTGCTTTGGTCTAAGATGCTTGCCACATCATGAGGATGAACATCCTTTACCGTAAAAGAAATTATGGGACCATATAAAATAGTCTCCGAATCCTTTAGCGGCTGGACCAAACGAATAAAGTCAAGCTCACTTAATTGATCCACTGCATATTCACGTAAGGCATCTAAGGTATTATTGTTCTGCACCTGCCGATAAATCATATAGTCGACTGCAGCCCCTAAGCCGATAACACCATCAATATTGGGGGTGCCTGCTTCAAGTTTATTAGGCAAGCCCGCAAAGGTCGTCTCCTGTTCTGTAACATATTCAATCATGTCGCCACCAAAACGTGGTGGCGGCATTGCTTCTAACCATTGACGTTTTCCATAGAGAACACCTATCCCCGTCGGACCAAAACACTTATGTCCGGAAAATGCAAAAAAATCGATATCAAGTTGACAAACATTTATCTCACGATGGGTAATATATTGTGCTCCGTCACCAACGACAAGCGCTCCAACCGCATGTGCTTTTTGAATAATCGTCTCAATGGGTGGAATTAAGCCAACCGCATTCGACATCAAGCTTATGGCAACGATTTGCGTTGTCGTATCAATTTGTTTTAGCGATTCTTCTGAAAAATCATATATGTATTCTAGAATCATGCCTTTCTTCTTTGCTAATTGTTGCCATGGAACCAGATTGCTATGATGTTCAAAAATGGAAAGGACAATTTTTTTGCCCTTTTCAAATCGGTCATCATCCTCGAAAAAATGCATAAGATGATTCATGCTGTCTGTTGTTCCTTGGGTAAAAATAACTTCATTACTTTCCTTGGCCCCAATCCACTTGGCCACTTTTTTTCGAACCTCTTCATATTTTTCAGTTGCTTCAAAGCTCAATCGATAAGCACCACGATGAATATTCGCGTGGGCATAGCTGGCATATTGGCTCATTGCATCAATAATGGGTCTAGCTCTTAAGCTTGAGGCCGCTGAATCTAAATAGATCAGTTCCGGATTTTTCTCATAAACCGGAAAATCTTCCCGATAATTTGCATTAGGCATAGAGCAACCTTCTTTCCAGTTCTAGCTCGACCCGTTCTTGTATGGACGTAATGCCAAGACGATCAATAATCGGCGAAAAGGAACCGTGAATAACTAGCTTCTTAGCTTCTTTCAAATTAAAGCCTCGACTCATCAAGTAGAATAATTGGTCTTCATCAACTTGTCCTGCACTCGCAGCATGTTCACCACTCACATCATCTTCATCACACAATAATGCAGGCAAGGCATCCGAACGTACATTTTCATCCAGTAGAAGAACGTATTCCGACTCTTCTCCTGACGATTTTGTTGATCCACGCTCAAATTTCAAATTCCCTCTGAAGACTTTTCGAGCATGATCAAGTAGGGCACCTTTAGTTTCAATAAGACTCTGGCTATATCGACCGTAATGGGTTGAATTGTAGCCCAAATCCAATCGTTGATGTCCATTGCCAATATATGCCGTTGCCACTTCACTCTCTGAAGCCTCTCCGACAAGATGTGCAGAATAGTCCGAAGCAATGACATTGGCGCCTAAATCAAAAGAAACATATTCAACATGTCCATAGTTACCAATCACAGACACTGTATTTTGAATGTGATCAATTCCTTTAGCAAATGTTTGCAAAAGGATTATTTTTACACGGGCATTCGCTTCCGCTAATACCCTAATAAGTCCATTGTGATAGCCTATTTCATCACCAGATGATGTATAATCAAAAACCACGGTAATATTGGCCCCTTCACCGACACATATAAGGTTCTGATCAATAAAACCATTGCCCTTGCCTGCATCATAGCGAAGAAAAACAGGTTCTTCAACACTTACATTCTTGGGAACATTTACAATGACCCCTTGATCAAAAAATCCATCTGCTTCTGTGATGTACTTTTCATGGGTCCCATATGGATAGGCTTTAAATCTTTCAAGCGTGGACTCATACGGGATATAAAATACTTCATCAATGTCGGCATCTCTTCCTCTAAGCTGATGTATACGTACACCTTGATGAATGATCGTCTCATTATATTCGATTTCCAACATTTTTTTATCAAAATTTTCTTGGATCAAATCCTTTTTTTGAAGTTCTCCGACCCGTTTCCACTTGGGATATTCAATATCGCTGAAGCGCTCTTTCACTTGCTGTTGTAACATAATTATTCCCCCTTTCTAACCAATTCCCCCGACAAACTCTAGATTAATGAGTTGATTCAGTTCAACAGCATATTCAAGCGGTAATTCTTTTGTAATTGGCTCAACAAAACCTCGTACAATCATCGCTTTCGCTTCAATCTCATCAATCCCACGACTCATCAAATAGAAGATGGCATCATCTGAGATACGTCCGATTTTAGCTTCATGTCCAATATCTATGTTATCATTATTTAATTCAATAATCGGTACCGTGTCGGATTTTGATTTCGCATCAAGCATTAATGATTCACAGGATACATTGGACTTGACATGATGGGCATTTTTTCCGACGATAAGTAGTCCTCTGTAAAAGGCATGACCACCATCTTTGGAAATGGATTTCGTGTTAATATTGGAGGTCGTATAAGGCGCTGCATGAACAACCTTGGATCCGGTGTCTAAATATTGACCGGATGCAGCAAAAGTAATCCCTGTGAACTCTGCATGAGCTCTCTCGCCTTTTAGAATGCTCATTGGGTATAACATACTCACCTTTGAACCAAACGACCCAGAAACCCATTCTATACGTCCGTCTTTTTCGACTTGAGACCTTTTCGTATTTAAGTTATACATATTTCGCGACCAGTTTTCAATAGTTGAATAGCGTAAAGTCGCTCCTTCTTTTACAAAAAGTTCAACGCAACCGGCGTGTAGGTTGGTCACATCATATCTTGGCGCACTACACCCTTCGATAAAGTGCAATTTTGCTCCTTTTTCTACAATGATGAGTGTATGTTCAAATTGACCGGCTCCCGGTGCATTTAAACGAAAATAACTTTGTAAGGGATAATCAACTTCAACTCCCGCCGGAACATAGACAAAAGATCCACCTGACCACACAGCCCCATGTAAGGCCGCAAATTTATGGTCATTGGGACGGACCAAGGTCATAAAGTATTGCTTAACAATATCTTCATGTTCTTTAACTGCTGTTTCCATATCTGTATAGATAACCCCTTGTTTCTTAAGATGATCACGCATACTGTGATAAACAACTTCAGAATCATATTGGGCGCCTACACCGGCAAGAGATTCTCTCTCAGCTTTAGGGATGCCTAATCGATCAAACGTTTCCTTTATATCTTCGGGAACTTCATCCCAGCTTTGTTTCATATCTGTGTTCGGACGTACATAGGTCACTATATTTTCCATATCAAGACCACTAAGGTCTGCACCCCAAGTAGGTATTGGACGTTTATTGTAATAGTCTAAAGATTTAAGACGAAAATCTGTCATCCACTGGGGTTCGTTTTTTTCTTTGGAAATATCCCGAATGATTTCTTCGGTTAATCCCGACTTTGATTTATATTTTGAACGGTCTTCATTTTTAATATCATAAATCCCGCGTTCAATGTCTTCAACATAGGTTCTTTCAACGGCTTTTTCCATTTAAATTCTCCTTCCTAGACAACTGAAGCGACAAAGGACTCAAATCCCTCATTATCGATTCGATCAGCAAGGCTCTTATCACCCGAAGCAACAATATGTCCGTCCACAAGTATATGAACATAGTCCGGTTCAATATAGGTTAGCAATTTATTGTAGTGGGTAATGACTAATACACCATTATTTTCGCTCGCAAAACGGTTTACGCCTTCAGCAACGATTTTTATTGCATCTACGTCAAGTCCGGAATCCGTTTCATCCAATATGGCCAACTTTGGATTTAATGTTAGCATTTGTAAGATTTCATTTTTTTTCTTTTCTCCACCGGAAAACCCTTCGTTTAAATAGCGAAGCAAGTATCCTTCATCCATATTTAAGCTTTGTAATGATTTTATAAGTTCTCGACGAAATCCAATGACGCTTTGCTTTTCTCCGGTAATGGATGTTTTTGCTGTCCTTAAAAAGTTTTCAACGGTCACTCCGGGAATCACTTCCGGATGTTGAAACGACATAAAAAGCCCAGACTTCGCCCGTTCATCAACTTTTAGTTCAAAAAGATCTTGGCCTAAAAAAGACACATCTCCTTGTGTTACCGTATACTTAGGATGTCCCATTAAAGTATAAGCTAATGTTGATTTACCGGCTCCGTTTGGGCCCATAACTACGTGTATTTCACCTGCATTTATTTTTAAGTTTAAGTCTTTTATTATGTTTTTATCTTCAACCGAAGCATGAAGATGATTTATATTCATTAATTCCATAAAATCAATCCTTTCTCACATATATTAGATAATAATAATTATCATTTACTCAAAGTATAACATAAGTGAGAATGGTTTTCAATACCGTTCTTTAACTATATTACTTATTCATAATATATTCATATATAGCTTTTTCAGTGACCTCGGCTAATTGTTGCAAAATAGCGTCTTGTTGCAATAATGCAATATCATCAGGATTGGTCATATAGCCATATTCAAGAATAATTGACGGCATTTCTGTATTTCTAAGCACATATAGTTTATTATTATTCTTAATAGCTCGAACCGGATAATTGGGCATTGCCTCTCGAAGTTTTTCTAAAAATATCTTGCCGAACTCAACTTCTGTCGCTGACTTTTCCCAACCGGTTGTAGTATAAACTTCAAGTCCACGTACATGGACACCTGCCGGATTGCTTTTTAAATCAAGTGCATTGTTATGCATGGCTACAAACAAGTCCGCTTCTAAGTCATTGGCCAATGTTGTTCGTTGGCCTAGAGAAACCGTTTCATCTGTCGAGCGCGTAAAGTAATATTTAATGTCCGTATTACTTTCTGTATAGGGATAGATATATTCCATAAGCTTCATATTTAAGTCTTTTTCATCGATACCATAATAAACCGCTCCCGGCTGAGACCCGCCGTGACCCGGATCAAGGACAACGATATGCTCATAAATATCTCTAGGTTTTGTACCGTAAATATAATAATAATTTTCATCCTCTTCAATCGTATACTCATAAATATGTTTCCCATGAAGGCGTACAAGAGACACATTGTTTTCGACCATTAATTCAATCGTATCATATTTAGTGTCATGAATATGAATTTCTTCATCGTCTCGAATCGAATCAATGACTTGATCATAACGAATAACCGCTTCTTTTTTGAAATAATCATAACTCAAATCAAAACCTGCCTCTTTTGGCAAAATCACGGCATCATTCTTACTTTTATCATAGGTCAGTTGTTCAAAGAAAAGAGGCTCAAAAACAATTTTTGTTTTATTATCTTCTTCATCATACTCAATGGAATAATCCACATGTTCTTCCGTTCCTATGGACAAGCGCATCGTCGAGTCGTCTTTTTGTGCAAGTTTTACCCAGTCTAAAAATTGACCTTCTATACGCATAAACCGTTGATTTCCAATAAGATTCACACTATTTGAAAAGTCGAATACGAGTCCTCTTGGGGTCTCCATTCGCATGATCATAGCGTTTCGATAATCACCTGCCAGTTCAATATAGTCCCCTTGACGATCTTGGGCAATGATTAGTTCTGATAGTCCGATTTCATTAAAGCTAATCTCGATCTCTGTTCGATCACGATTTAGACTGACCTCCCGCGGTATTGTTTTTTTCTTTAAGTCAAATACAAATCGCCCGGTCATTTTTTCTTCATCATATTGACTGGTCCGAATTGCATCTGTATATAAGCTCTTGTCCGTTCGAATCGTTCCCGGGACCTCTTCCATATCAACACCATTAATATCGACAATCAGCTTATTATCCCAGATAACCGCATTAACCGAAGACATGGAGCTTGCCGCTTTAATATAATGCTTTGACTCATCTTCGTTGCTTGAAACTTCAATAACCTCTGTAAGCGGATAGTCAAAGCTATCTTTGTATTCTGTAAATTTGACAATCTCTTGAGGAATATCTTTTTTTATGTGAATGCTATTTTCGCGTAAAGCTGTTGGAAGCTCAGGAACCTCTGTAGTGGGTATTAATTCAACTAAATTTGACGTCGACGCTAAGAGTCCAAATTCATCATATATTTCACCTTGAAGGGAAATATGATAGGTATCCGGGTCCCATAAAACTTCATATCCTAAACTTTCTGTTATAAATCGTATCGGAACCATGGTTTTTGTTACCCCAACGGCTTGATCCGAAATCAAAATCGGAGGCACATCTAATTCAATGGGTTGGCCGTTGACATAGGCATAAGGATCACCAATACTTAGTTCGATTTTAATATCTTCACGCTCGACAATGACGGTTTGCGTTTCGCCAATCCATGATACTTTCGCCTGAATATTGACAGATTCCATCACTTCACGTACTGGAACAAGCGTTCTACCGTTAATAATAACCGGGTCCATTCCATCCGGTTGAATCGGATCATTATTCACATCAATCGTGACTTCTTTTGCAGTATATATATGTTCTACGCCTTCATAGATGAGTACTCGCTCACGCCCATAGTTTGTCGTGCCCATCGCAATCATGAAAACGATTATTGTAGCAATAATCTTTAAACGTTTATTCATTTCTTCTCTCCTTTAAATCTATATGCGATGATTCGTCATTTTCAATAATCATTTTTTCAATAATCCGCTGTATTGTTTGAACTTCATTGTATATTAAATCCCGCTGTTTATATCGCTCTAAAAATTCTAAACTAATATCATGCATCACTTTGAGCTGCTCATTGGGAAACTTATTCTTTTCATGTAATAGTTCTTCAACCAATTCAATATGCTCATGGTCAAGACGATCCGTCTCCATCTCATGAATAATATGATAAATTAATCCAATACCACATTGTTGATTTTTACAATATTCACAATTTTCTGTTCCTAAACATATATCTTTAATGACACTCTTAAATTGATGGGTAAACTGATATAATTCTTCGGCTGCTTTTCGAAAAGGTGTCAATTCACCATTTTTAACACCTCGATAAAATAAGTAAATTATTGCACTGATTGTTACGGCAAGTATCACAAAGAATCCGACGAGTGTATAGCTATTAATCCATGCTTCAGGTGTTGATGTTACTAATTTGACGACACCAAAACCTAGAAATATGGAGCTTGAACCTAGTTTAATACCCAATTCCGGAATCTTGTCACCTAATTTACTTCCTACAAAGATGCCCAAACTGCTTGTCACAAGCATCCCCGTCACAGTACCTAAGAGTACCAAAAAAGGATAAGCCGCATCAACGGCTAATGTAATTGCCGTTAATTGCGTCTTATCTCCTAACTCACCTATAAAAAAAGCGGATGCAACGGTCATAATAGCACCATGCTTTTTCAATGTAGCAAGATCTTCTTCCTCCTCATCAGAAGCAGTTAAGGTCCAAATGGAAAAAAGAACAAAAGCCAATCCGGCAATTGTTTGTAAAATAGCCGGATTGATATAACTTCCTAAAACACTTCCAAAAACAACTGCTAATCCATGGTTCAAAAAAGAACCGATAAAAATACCAAGTAAAACATAACGCATTTTATATTTTGTCGCAAACATCATGGCAAGAATTTGAGTCTTATCTCCCATCTCAGCTGCAAATATCAAAAATAAAGCGCCTATATATTCTGTAAACATGCTAACACCCTATATCTTCTTTTGTTGTATCAACAATTCGAATGGCTCGTGGCTTATAGGTTTTTGTATTAAAACGGTGTTCATTTACATGTAATATTAAAAAGGTTATTCCGGCGCCTAAGATACCGAAAATAAAACTAACCGCATCTGAATAGATAGGAATATATGCATTTCCCACAACCATTCCGATAAGCAGGCCAAACAGCAAACCCAAAAGAGGAATACCATACATTAATCCGACCGCTTTTAAGAAATTTGTTTCTTCAAGATAGATTTCTACCCATTCATCTTCATGGGCTTCGCATACATTATTTGCATGAATAAACATATCTTTACTCTCTAATCCTGCTGCACATGCTCCACACTTTGCACATGCTTCTTGTCTAAATAAGCGAACGACGACTTCGTCTTTATCCACTTTTGTTACTTGACCAATTTCAGCCATCTTGTCACTCCTTAATTCTCCCTAAGCCTTCATACTCTCAAGAATCGTATCAATTCTCTGCAATTCTGCATCCGAAAAATCAAGATTCTTAATTGTTGCCACACTATCTTCAATCTGACTCACTTTACTTGCGCCAATTAGCGCTGTTGTTATTCTATCATCTCTGAGCGTCCATGACAAGGCCATTTGTGCAAGAGATTGATTTCTTTCTTTTGCAAGCTCATTTAAATCACGTATTCCTGCTAATAATTCTTCCGTAATTTTATCTTCGGTTAAGAATTGACTTCCGCTTGCTGCGCGTGAATCTTCCGGTATATCCTTTAGATATTTATTTGTCAACAATCCTTGCGCTAGAGGGCTAAAGACAATATTACCAATTCCATATTTTTCTGTAACATCTTTAAGTCCGTCTTCTTCAATCCAGCGATCTAGCATGCTGTATCGAGGTTGTGTCATAACGACGGGTGTTTTTAGTTCTTTTAAAATCTTTAGAGCTTCTTTAGCTTGACTACCTTTATAATTTGAGATACCTACATACAAGGCTTTCCCTTGTCTTACGGCTTGATCAAGTGCAAGCATGGTCTCTTCAACCGGAGTATCAGCATCCGGACGGTGATGATAAAATATATCCACATAATCAAGTCCCATTCGTTCTAAACTTTGATCCAAACTTGACAGCAAATATTTTCTTGACCCAAAATCTCCATAAGGTCCCGGCCACATGTAATATCCTGCTTTTGTTGAAATAATCATTTCATCACGATACGTCTTCATATCTTCTCGTAAAATGCGTCCAAAGTTTTTTTCAGCACTTCCTGCCGGCGGTCCATAATTATTGGCCAAATCAAAATGCGTAATACCTAAGTCAAATGCTCTATGTATCATTTTTCTACTTATATCAACCTGTGTTACATCACCAAAATTATGCCATAGTCCAAGTGAAATTAAGGGTAATTTTAAACCTGTTTTTCCTGCACGACGATAAATCATGTTTTCATATCTTGTTTCATCTGCTTTGTACATATGCTACCTCCTAAAAATTAAATAATTTCAAAAAAAATAAAAGAGTGACTTCCACTCTTTTATTTTACCTCATAAAGTACACTTTAAGTCAAATTTTAATCTTCAACTTCAAATAAGTCTACTTTTATGCTTAATTCTTCAAGTTGTTGCTCGTCAACGACACCCGGTGCTTTTGTCATTGGACAGGATGCATCTTTAATCTTAGGAAAAGCAATAACTTCACGAATACTATCCGCTTTTGCCATGAGCATGACAATACGATCTAAACCATATGCTAATCCGCCATGTGGTGGAACTCCATATTTAAATGCGTCGAGCAAGAATCCAAATCGCTCATATGCATCTTCTTGACTAAAGCCCAGTGCGGCAAACATTTTTTCTTGAACATCTCGCTGATGAATACGAATACTTCCTCCACCGATTTCATTACCATTTAAGCATATATCATAGGCTTGAGCTCTTACTTTTTCCGGTTGGGAATCTAATAAATGTAAATCTTCTTCCATCGGCATTGTAAATGGATGATGCATGGCTGTATAGCGTTTATGTTCAGCATTCCACTCAACTAATGGGAACTCAGTTACCCATACAAATTCATAGGTGTTTTTATCCAGCAAGTCCAGACGTCGAGCTAATTCTAAACGTAAGGCACCTAATGATGCATAAACGATGTCGTTCGTATCTGCGCCGAAGAATAGAATATCCCCAGGTTTTCCTTCCATCTTTTCAATGATCTTTTCAACAACATCATCATCTAAGAATTTTGTAATAGCTGATTTAAGTGTACCGTCGTCATTAATAACAATGTATGCCATACCTTTAGCACCATATGTTTTCACATATTCTGTCAAGGCGTCAATCTGACGTCGAGGTAGGTTCGCCAAGCCTTTTCCGTTAACACCACGCACAGAACCACCATTTTTCAAAGCATCTGTAAACACTTTAAATCCACATGTTTCAACAAGTTCTGACACATCCACAAGTTCAAGTCCAAAACGTGTATCCGGCTTATCTGATCCATAACGATCCATTGCTTCTTTATAAGTGATTCGTTTAATCGGAAGTTCAATATCGATATTCATAACATCTTTAAACATTTTTTGAAGAAGGCGCTCATTAACTTCAATAACATCATCAACAGAAACGAAGGACATTTCCATATCTATTTGTGTAAATTCCGGTTGACGGTCTGCCCTTAAATCTTCATCTCGAAAACACTTGGTAATCTGATAATATTTATCATAACCAGACAACATAAGTAATTGCTTGAAAATTTGTGGTGATTGAGGTAATGCATAAAAATGTCCCGGATTCACGCGACTAGGAACCAAATAATCTCTTGCACCTTCAGGTGTTGATTTGGTTAACATTGGCGTCTCAATGTCTAAGAAACCTTCACTATTCATGAAGTCGCGGGTCGTTTGTGTCACTTGATTTCGTAGCATTAGATTACGTTGGATGTCCGGACGACGTAAGTCTAAATACCGGTATTTTAATCGTAAATCTTCTTTAACATTGGAATCTTCTTCAATCTGAAAGGGAGTTGTTTCTGCTTCAGATAGTAGACGTAATTCATGAGCACGCACTTCAATGGTACCTGTTTTTAAGTTTTGATTAACGGTTTCTTCGGAACGTTTTTCAACGAGTCCTTTTGCTGCAATAACATATTCTGTTCGAATTTTTTCAGCTTTTTGAAATCCTTCTTGGCCGATGCTGCTTTGGTCAATAACCACTTGAAGGATTCCTGTTCGATCCCTTACATCTAAGAAAATAACACCACCAAGGTCACGACGTTTTTGAACCCATCCCATAATGGTTACGTCTTGATCAATATGACTTTCTGATACCTCTGTAAGATAATGAGTTCTGTTTAATCCACGCATTGATTCACTCATGCTTGTTTTCCTCCTTGTTGAATCTGAATATAGGAAGCGACTTCTTCCATCGTTAACTCGTCTTGTTCTCCGGTTTTCATGTTTTTAATTGTTATTTTATTTGTTTTGATTTCATCTTCACCAATAATTAACGAATATAATGCATTAATTTTATTGGCGTATTTCATTTGTGCGCGTACCGATTTTCCTAACAAATCTGTAGTACAACGAATGTGCTGTTCTCTTAAAGCATAAGTCATGGCCATAACCTTACTTTTGGCTGATTGGCCCATATAGCCAATATAAAGATCCATTTTTTCTTTTGCTTCCGGTTTGCCTTGAGTATTTTCAATGGTTAATAACAAGCGTTCGATACCTGCGCCAAACCCAATTGCCGGTGTTGAAGTTCCGCCCATTTCTTCAATAAGATAGTCATATCGACCACCGCCACAAACGGTTCCTTGGGCACCAATATCTTCAGATATAAATTCAAAAACCGTACGGGTATAATAATCTAAACCACGTACAATCCATGGATTAACTTCATAAGGAATATTCATGCTATCTAGTAGTTCCTTTACCCCTTCAAAATGTTCCTTATCCGCATCATCTAGATGATCAATCATTAAGGGAGCATCTTTCATGATGGTCTGGCAAGATTCATTTTTACA
>DDQW01000042.1 GCA_002342805.1 Clostridiales bacterium UBA2432
TTCACTTATGAATTATATCACGCACATCATAAACTTCAATTCATTTGAACAAAAAAAAGACACCAAATCTGTTGTGGTATATACCACTTTTCTAATGGTACAGATTTGGTGTCTTTTTTTATTGGTCATCGGGATTAAGTTCTTCCTCGACACTTTGCGAAAGTTCAATTGCAATCGTCGGTCGCTCAGATACCAATTCCACATTTGAAGGCACGAAAAAGTTTAACTCAACGTCATGTATGCCTTCAGTAAGATTATCCACATTAATATTTGGTGAAATACGGTCAATCGTCACTTCATCTAACTGAGTTTGCAGCCCTCTAAAGGTTACTTCATAGCTTGTCTCATCGATGTAATTAAATTGCATATTTTCCGGTAGACTTCTTAAGGTTATATCTCCCGAATTAATTTCAATGGTTTTTTCTACAATGGGTTCGACTTGAAGAACAAGTTCAACCGTTTGAATATCATTATGAATAAATACACCGGAAGGTAATAAATCAACCAAATCAACTGAAACCGTTGTCGTCATGGTTAAATCCGAAACATCAATATCTGAAATAGTGACATTATTAATCGCATCAACATCAGCTTCATCACCACGCACGCGTAACTGTTCTTGGCTAAGAGATAGACCGACAATCTCAAATCCTTCTGCAGCCAGGTCACCTATATTCGTTAAAATATCAATAGATTTAACTTTATCAATGGGAACTTGAATTTGAACTTGTGTAATATTTTTATCGAGTCCTCGGATAATATTGTTGTTATCGTCAATAACCTGAGGCGTACTATAGAGTGTAACATCACGGGTAACACCCTCAATATTCACTGGGACCAGCACGCTTTTTATTAATCCGATTTTCGATTCAGGACCTTGTATTTCTATATTATTGGGAGAAATCACAGGATCTAGATAGACATAATTTTCATTGGGTTCGCCTTCCATATAATACTGTATCTCTTTTTGAACGGTAATAATATTCTCTAAGTCAACCATCATAACACTTGGCATCTTATCAAGAACGGTTACACCATCTGCAACTTCAATTTGAATATCAATAGCACCGGTAATTGATTTTTTTTCTAAATCTGCATAGGCGTAAACATCCCGATTGGTCATACGGTCGACAACAGAACGTTTCCCTCGAACTCTTACTGATATTGATTCGCCTTCTCTATATTCAATCGCCTTCATTTCGGATGTTATTGCTTCTTCATTAATCTTTTCTACAGAAATATCTGTAATGATTCGGGTTGTCATCGGATCTTCATAATTGACAACAATCAACCAAATCAAAAAAGCAAGAATTATCGAAAGAAGTTTCCACCATAAGTTATTCGTTATTTTTTCTACCACCTATAGGCCACCCCTTCCATAATTTAAAGGATTTTTTCTCTGTCGATTGCAAATAAATGTGTAGCAATTTATTCTTAAGGTACTCTGCTTCAACTCCACGAACAAGGTTGCCCCCAAGTGCCGCCGAAACTTTTCCATTTTCCTCCGATACAATAATAACAATCGCATCCGATACTTCTGATATACCAAGACCAGCACGATGTCTGGTTCCTAATTCTTTGCTTAAGGATTTATTATCTGATAAAGGCAGGTAACACGTAGCTGCTTCAATTCGATTTCCTCGGATAATGACTGCACCATCATGCAATGGTGTATTATGTTCAAAGATATTCACTAAAATCTGCTTTGTTACATAGGCGCCAATCTTAATGCCTGTCTTTTCATATTCATCCAAACGCTCATTTTGTTCAATCACAATAAGCGCACCTGTCTTGGCACTTGACATTTCAAAAACTGCCTTGACGATTTCTGAAATAATCGTTTCGTCGAGTCCGTCTTCTTTATCGCGATTATCATCAAATGAAATGATTGAGTTTAAAAAATTTCTTCGACCTAATTGTTCTAATGCACGACGTAACTCAGGTTGAAACACTATAATCAGAGCTATAATACCAACATTTATGGTTTTACTAAAAATCCACAAAATTGTATTAAGCTCAAATATCGTAGCTATACCTGAAACCATTCCAAGGACAATAATACCTTTAAACAGCATCCATGCTCTTGTTCCACGAACCCACAGCATGAGCTCATAAATTACAAAGGCAATAATAAATACTTCTATTAAGTCTTTAATTTTTATTGTCGGCAATTGATACACAAATTCATAAATTACCGCAAGCAAATCTTTTATCGACGTCATTACGCCACCTCAATCAATCTGATTCATAATATTATAATCGTTTTATTTCTTTATGTGTTCTTACCGCTTTAACTTTAGGAATCGTTTTTACATAATAATAATAGTCGTCATCTTCAAATTGTAAACTTTCGGCACTTTTATAGTCCAAACTAAACTTAAAAAATTGCATTCCCGCAACAATAACTGCTGCGATTATAGTTCCGATAATCGGCCACAATAATGGGAGTTGCGTGTTCAAAACAACATTACCAATACTATAAACAACAATATAGGTCAAGGAACCTACTGCAATCGTAATGTACCATATATAATCAATTTGTAATTTTTTCACAAAATACATAATAACGATAACCGATGAAAAAGCTAAAATCATTAAGATTAATTCTTTATCATTCAATAGAACACTGGATAAATATCCATACATATCCATGATAATATCCGGAGTTTCAAAAAGTGTGGCCCCTTCAACTCTCAAATCCATGAGCCCGGGTATATATTTTGCAAATTGATAAACACCAAATCCGACTGCAACCGGAATCAATGTCCCCGGTCCGAAAAATAGTCCTGCAAATAAAGGAACTATATAAACCATATTAATACTTGCTAATAAAGGAACTATAATTATAAAATAGCTATATTTCGGTTGTAATCGACCAAAGAGTAAATATACAGCAATCATAAGTAGTGTAACAATAACCATCACTTCTAATGAGGCACTAAACAATTGAGCACTGACCACAAATAATAAAAGTAATAAGAACCAACTTCCCGGTAAAAATGCTGCCATTACTGCCATTGCAATATTTATGCTGATTTTTGATAGTGCTGGGGAATACCCCAAAAAAATATTTAAACGCATTAAGATTATTAATGCTACAATAAATTTTCCTAATAAATTTACGACAAAATCAAATCTTTTGTATAAAGCTACTATGATAGCTTTAATCTCTAATAAACGTGTCATCGCTCTCCTCCCGACTACTTACTTTTTGAAAACTGTTCTAAAGCTTTCAATTCTTTTTCATATTCTTTGACGCGTGTGTACGCCTCATTATACTCATTGCGATAGATTCTTCCACTGATAAATCCATATACCACCATTGCAAATAGCCAAATGGCTAAGTAGTTAATACCGACTCCAACAAAATCAAAATCTGTAAAGGTTGCCATATTTCCAATAAATTCAGCTGCAAAATCTGCCCCTAAAATAATGATGAGTGCAATCGTTACAAGAACACAATTTATAAATCCATTATAAGAAATATAATCATTCTTTAACCGTTGCGTAATCTCAAGATCCTTTTTTCCTTGATTCATTTCATAGGAGGCTAGTTTTGTCATTAGTATAATCTTTTTTTCATTAACCATGGAACTACCTCTTTTCTTAGCGTTTTGCATCATTACTATTATATCATATTTATTCTCTTATACAAGAAAAAGCACTTTCAATAACATTACAATTTCATGACAGAGTTACAAAAGGACACTTCCAATATTTCACTTGGAAAGTGTCCTTAATTATCGTTAAATTTTATTTATCCAAACTTTTCATGGTTGGGAATAATAAAACGTCGCGAATTGAATATGAATTCGTCAACAACATAACTAAACGATCAACCCCAATTCCTAAGCCTCCTGTTGGTGGCATACCATATTCAAGAGCTAACAAGAAATCTTCATCAATTTGATTGGCTTCTTCATCGCCTGCTTGACGAAGAACTTCTTGATATTCAAATCGCGTACGTTGGTCGATTGGGTCATTTAATTCAGAAAATGCATTGGCAAATTCTCGTTTTGTAATAAATAACTCGAATCGTTCTGTATAATCCGGGTTTTCCGGTTTACGTTTTGCAAGTGGTGATATTTCAACCGGATGGTCCATTATAAACGTCGGTTGAACTAAATTTTCCTCTGCAAATTCTTCAAAGAATGCATTTAATATTTCACCTTTTTTGAAATGTTTTTCAACATCGACATGATGTACTTTTGCCAATGCATGAGCATCTTCATCTGTTGTAATCGTATCAAAATCTATATTTGCATATTTTCTTACTGCGTCAACCATGGTCAAACGCTCAAAAGGTTTTCCTAAATCAATCTCATCACCATCATAGGTAATCGTCGTTGTATTCAACACATTTTGAGCCACAGTACGAACTAAACTCTCTGTTAAATCCATCATTCCATAATAGTCCGTATACGCCTCGTAAAGTTCAAGCAAAGTAAACTCCGGATTATGTCTCACAGATAAACCTTCATTTCTAAATACGCGTCCGATTTCATATACACGCTCAAATCCACCCACGATAAGTCGTTTTAAGGGTAATTCGAGAGATATTCTTAAATGCATGGGCATATCAAGGGCATTATGATGCGTATTAAAGGGCTTTGCGGCTGCTCCACCAGGAATTGCTGTAAGTACAGGCGTTTCAACTTCCAGATATTCTTTTGCATCTAAAAATCGACGGATTTCTTTGATGATTTGAGATCGTTTTGTAAAAGCTTCTTTTACATCCGGATTGACAATAAGATCTAAATATCGTTGGCGATAGCGTGTGTCTGTATCTTTTAGTCCATGAAATTTTTCCGGTAGAATTTGAAGGCTCTTTGATAAAAGAAGAACTTCTTTCGCTTTCACAGAAATCTCGCCTTTTTGTGTCTTAAAGACGTCACCGGTAATTCCAACAATATCACCTAAATCATAATGTTTGAAATCTTCATACACTTCTTCACCAATGGCATCTTTTCGTACATACGACTGAACCTGTCCATCACGGTCTTGTATATGGCAAAAAGATGCTTTACCCATTAACCGTTTTGTCATGATACGACCGGCTATTTTGACTTCTTTGCCTTCTAATTCATCAAACGCCTCAAGTATATCTTTACTCTTATGGGTTACTTCAAATTGAGTGATTTGAAAAGGGTCCTTGCCCTTGTTTTGAAGTTCCTCAAGTTTTGTTCTTCGAATTTGTAATAGTTCATTCAACTCTTGAACTTCCGGATTCATACTGTTGTTTTCAGACACTTTATGCACTCCTATCTCTACTATTTATCTATGGTTTAAAGGTCCATCTTTATCGGTGTATTTCTAATATTTTAAATGTTACTTTTCCACCGGCTTTAAGATCGACTTCAACTGTTTCGCCTTCTTTTGCCCCAATGAGTTTTGAACCCACGGGTGATTCATTGGATATTTTACCTTTTAGCGGATCTGCTTCTGTTGAACCTACGATTGCATAGTCCAATTCTTCTTCATATTCAAGGTCATAAACTCTTACCTTACAACCAATGCTTACTGTACTTAAATCGACTTCATCTTCATCGATAACTTCAGCATTTTTTAATATTTTATCTAATTCAGTGATACGTGCTTCGATTTCACCCTGTTCATCTTTCGCAGAATCATACTCGGCATTTTCGGATAAATCGCCTTGCGCTCTTGCTTCTTTGATTTTTTCTGCTATTTCTTTTCGCTTTACAAGTTTTAAGTGTTGTAACTCTTCTTCTAAAGCTTTTAATCCATTATACGTTAATATATTTTTCTTATCTGCCATTTTTACTACACCTCGTCTTTCTTGCAGGGTACTAATGTGTACCATCTACAATATGATATATTCGTAGTATTATAACGTAATCTACTCGCCTTGTCAAACCCTTCTATAAAAACGGTTCTAGGCACTTCGCAGTTGTTCTAAAATACCTTGAATATCCTCTATATTTTCAACTCGATTAATTCCTGCACGAATTTTTGTTGCATTTTTTAACCCTTTTGTGTACCATGCAATATGCTTTCGCATTTCTCGCATAGCAATATATTCTCCCTTATATTCAATAAGCATTTCACTATGACGCTGAATCATCTGGATCACGTCTTCAATTGTCGGTGGCGTATAGGTTGTCCCTTGTATTTCTGCAATAAGTGCCTTAAATATCCAAGGATTTCCCATGGCGGCTCGTCCAACCATGACTCCATCGCAAGCGGTTTGTTCTAGCATGGCTTTTAAGGATTTTCCGTCGACGACATCTCCATTACCTATAATCGGAACCTTAACACTTTCTTTGGCTTGACGTATAATCTCCCAATTTGCCTTGCCACTATAATATTGCTCTCGCGTACGGCCATGTATTGTTATCATCGAAACACCATTGGCCTCTGCAATTTTACACACATCGACTGCATTGATCGTTTCGGGAGAAAAACCTGCCCGTATTTTTATAGTCACCGGTTTATCAACCGCCTTCACCAAGGCATCAACGATTTTTCCGATTTTTTTCGGATCTTTCATAAGGGCTGAGCCTTCACCATTGTTAACGACTTTAGGAACAGGACATCCCATATTAACATCAAAACAGTGTATTCCATCATGATCAATTTTTTTTGCCATTTCACTTATGATATATGGATCACTACCAAACAGTTGAACGCCAACTTGTTTTTCCTCTTCGCCAATTTCTAAAATCAACTTTGATTTTTGGTTATTATAACGAATCGCTTTTGCGCTAACCATTTCGGTAAACGTTAGGTCACAGCCTTGCTCTTGACAAATCTGACGATATACGCGATCAGTCACGCCTGCCATTGGGCCCAATAGTAAACCATTTTTCAAATCAATGTTTCCGACTTTCATTTTTTCTCCTACTTTTTCGCATTCTTTTCATAAATATATTTTAAACCTTTTAAAGTTAATTCACTATCATAGATGAGATCATCTTCCATAGAATCGATAATGACACGACCTAATCCTCCGGTTGCAACCACCTTCATCTCTTGTCCCATCTCTTTTTGTATCTGCTCAATAATATATTTTACTTGACCGATATAGCCATATACTAGGCCTGCTTGCATACTTGTTGTTGTGTTTTTGGCAAGAATACTGGCAGGTTTCTTTATTTCCACTTCAGGTAATTTTGCCGTTTTTTTCCAAAGCGCATCCGCTATAATACGGATTCCGGGAGATGTTATGGCTGCGACAAAGACGCCTTTTTCAGTCACTACATCATAGGTTGTCGCTGTACCAAAATCAATAATAATAATGGGACCCCCATATTCTTTAAAGCCGGCTACAGCATCAACAATACGATCTGCACCTACTTCAAGTGGATTATCTGTATGGATTGCAATGCCGGTCTTAATACCCGGTCCAACAATCATGGGTTCTTTTTTTAGGTACTTACGTAGACCATTTGTAAATGAATACATTATATCCGGCACCACAGAAGATATAATGACATCCTTGACTTCATCTGCAAAAATATTGAATTCCTTTAGTACTGTTACAATAAATACCCCATATTCATCCGATGTTTTTTCTGATTGCGTTCTCATGCGAAAACGAGCAACAATATCATCTTCTTTAAATACGCCAAACGTAATATTGGTGTTGCCTATATCAATCACTAATAACATTTTATCACTTCTTTCTATTTATTCTTAGAATAAGGAGAGTCAATTGACTCTCCTTCCTTTATTTTCTAATAAGATTCGATTTATTGACTGCAAAATATGTGACAACGATAGCCGTTGTTAATACGCCTGCCACAATGGCTTCAATCACCGCATTCGTTGTTATTATTGTTAATAGCATCACACGAATTCCGGCTTCACTTTCGATACCAAACATCGCCATTAAATCTTTCACATAAATAATATACAACATTGACAATACGAGTATCGTATTTGTCATACTTCCTAAGATTCCGCCAACTGCGGCACTTACTGTTTGTCCGATTTTTTTACTGCCAAGGATTTTTTTTATTAAACTATAAGCGTAATATGCAACAACACCAATTGGCATACGTGGCAAAATACTTACCAAAGGATTAATAAAAAGCGGGTCTAAGGCGGTAACCGGTCGTGTTAATGCATTTACCAATGAAATTATTCCCATTAAGGTTCCCATTACCAATCCGTATAAAGGACCTAAGATAATCCCGGTAATAATTGTCGGCACATGGATAATTGTTGCACTCACACTACCTAAGGGTACAAACCCTATGGGGGTAACCGATAGTATAAAAGTAATGGCCAACATAACACCTAAAAAAGTAAGTTTCCTTGTTTCTGGTCGAATATTCATATTTTCCTCCTGTTCTCGTTCCATTTCGGATACAAGACATATTTATATGTACTTCATTATTATAACAAAAATTCTAAAAAAAACAATTATAAAATTCTTGAAGGGCCTCAAAGAGCTCTTCTTTATCAATCTGATATTGTTTTATTTTGAGATGGGAACCAATTTCATCGTGATAACCATCAAACTCTTTCACCTTTGATTTTATAAACAATTTTCCTTCGACATCAAAGCCCATAATAAGCATTCCGCCCATTTCTTCCGTATGCATGACCATCATGATTTGGATTTCTTTTTGTACTTGTTCCGGTAATGCATCAAAATCTTCGTTAAAATAATACAATTTATCATAGCTGTTTGAAACTGCTAGAATAACACCATTATCGTAATGTTCGTTGTCCATTAAGTAATCTTCCATTGTGAATATATATCCTTTCTACACATAACCATAGATTCCTCGAACCGATACTTCACCCGAATTAACCTTCATTGTATCGCCTGCAGGTGTAAGTACTATGAGTTCTCCTTGATTTGTGATTCCTTGTCCGATGCCTATATAGGAGTCCTTATTTCCTACAACGCGTATGTCTCCTTTGACATTTAGACAAAGATTTTCATATTCTTTTTTTATAAAACTTAAGTCTCTTATTTGAAAAAACCTTTCAATATAGTGCATAAATTCTGTAATTAATGTTTGAATGTATTCGTGGCGATTAAAGTCAATCGTCCCTTGATTGCTTGCCATTTCCAAAGATGTTGCAATCGAGCTCAATTCGTTGGAAAAAGCTTGTTGAGATATGTTTAGTCCAATTCCCACCACAAGATAATTCACTCGCTCAATTTCTGCACTCATTTCAGTTAATATGCCTGCGACTTTTTTCCCCTGAATAATAATATCATTTGGCCATTTTATTTTCGCATTAATGTCATAGAGTTGATTGAGTGTTTTTGCCAATGACAATCCCGCAATGAGCGTCACCATGGCCGCGTCTGAGGGCATAATATCGGGCCGCAACAATATACTCACATAAGATCCGCTATCTTTAGGTGAGCTCCAGTATCGGCCTCTACGTCCACGTCCTGACGTTTGTTCTCTCGCCACAAAGCAACCATGACCTTCCACCTGATCTGCTCGCCGTTTTGCTTCTAAGTTTGTCGAATCAACCGTATCATCTAGTTGAACATGGGTAAATCCAAGCGCTTTTAAGTCATGCATAAGTTGACTTTCAGAGAGTGTGCTTGGCTCTTCGAGGAGGCGATATCCTTTATTCGTCACTGAATCAATATGATATCCTTCTTCTTTTAATCGATTGATGTTTTTCCATATGGCTGTACGACTAATTCCAATGAACTGACTCAGTTTTTCACCGGAAACATAATCATTAGTTTTGATAAGTATATCGAGTATTTTATCTTTATTCTTTATCATATTTTTTCCTGTTATCGTCCTGTCGGATAGATCCGAAAAGTTTCTAAAATTGAAAGCTCAATTCCTCTAGCAATTTCATCATAGTAGCTTTTATCTGTAAGGATTTTCAAATCCTCAGGATTACTCATGTAACCCATCTCTAATATGACCGCCGGCATATTGGTTCCATTAAGCACATACAAATTATCCCGTTGTTTAATCTTGTAATTGGGGAAAAGTGTATTTGCTGTAAAGACCCTTTGAACAACGTCCGCAAGTTCAAAAGCATTTAATCCCGGCGTATCCTTACCCGGCAGATACAAAGTCTCTGTTCCTCGGTATGACGTTTGGGAAAATGTATTGGAATGAATGCTTAAAAAGAAATCCGCTTCAACTTCATTGGCTAAGATACATCGTTCTTCTAATGAAGGACGCACATCAGAGGTACGGGTATAATAAACTTTAATATCCGGGTGTTGGTCCAATAATTTTTTAAGCTCTAAAGTAACACCAAGGTTAATATCTTTTTCATAATACTTTCCACCAGCTGCAAGGGCTCCCGGATCATTACCACCATGGCCGGCATCAATCACAATGATTTTTTCATATAATTCTTTAGGTTTATAGGCTTTGATGGCAATGCCTTTTTCATCTTCTTCTACCCTAAATTCATAAATTGTTGCTGTTTTTATTGTGACTTCTGTATCTCCTGAAGCATTTAATTTCACGTTAATGTTATCAATAATACCGTCATTGATCTTGACGAGTCCACTACCAAAGTGTGAACGATAGTCTCCGGGTATGGTTATAATATATTCCCGGTCTTGATATCGATCGGTGTATTTGACACCATTAACTTCTTGAATATCTTTTTCAATTGTCACCGTTGGTATGTCATCTGTGCGATCATAAGCGATATGCTCATAATCCGGTTCTTTTAGTTGAACACGGGTCGTTTCACCGTCCAACTCAATAATCTCATAATCCGGCTGCCCGTCGACTTCAAGGACAATTCGTGTCGTCGTCGCATCAAACTGTGACGTACGTATATTGGTAACATACTGCCCTGATGCATCGGCTTCTTGATAACCAAAAGGTGTTACCGTATTGGGTATATCAAAAACGATTCTAGATGGTTTACTTAGACGAAATGCCTTGACACCTCGTGCATTAACGCCACCTATTTCAACAAAATCACCACTCTCATTTTGTCCTAAGGTAATATTGGCAACTGAACTATTCATGGGTTTTACAAATATTTGATTCCGATCATCATTTAGACTAACCGTAAACTGATATCCGGATTCTTTTAAATCAAACACAATTTTTCCAAATACTACTCCGGATTCATCTGTATGACGTCCCATACGAATCTCATCAGCTATAGGATTTCGCTGGTAATCGATATTCATACTTGCACGGTCAAAGTCAGCATTTTCGACTTCAAGTATATACTTTCCATCCCACATATAATCTTCAATGTCGGTAATTCGACCATCTACATTAATTGTAAAAAAAAGGTCATCCATATCAAAATCCACATCTTTTATATAAGCTAATGGATGCTTCTCTGGAACAATATCTCCGCTTACTTCACCTTCAACATCACCTTCAAATACAATTGGATGATCAAAAAGTGCCGTTGGCAAGGATCTTTTTGCATCATTACCATCGATGCGTTCAACAAGTTCTTCGTCTAAATCATCGGGTTTTGATGGTGTAAGATCATCTTCAACTTTATTGCCCTCTTCTATAACTCCATCTCCATCTAATTGTCCGTCATCAACACCATCATTAGGTGCTTTCATTGCAAAGGTGCTGATTAAGGCGGTATAAGATTCCTGATCCCAATCCACATTAAACCCTAAATTCTCTGAAACGAATCTAAGGGGAATCATTGTCTTTGCATTATCTTTGTTCCGGTCTCGAATAAGTTTTGCCGGCATATCTAGGGGAATATCTTCTCCATTAACACGGGCAATATTGGAATCAATCTTTAGCTCAACTGTTGTTTCTCCATAGGTTACAAGTATTTCTTGGTTTTTGGTGTCCCATTTTACTTGACCACCAATCGCTCTGCTTTCAAATACTTCACGTACCGGAACCAATGTATGTGACTTAGCGGTTTCACTGTCTTCGATTAAAACTGCAGGCATATCTCCTGTCTCAAGTCGAGTCCCGTCAATAGAAAGCGTTACAAGGCGATTTCTATATTTATAAATCTCTCCATCATATTCTAGGAACAAATTTTCTGCATAATCTCCTGCATGTATACTAACTACTTGGCTACTCATCATGATAATTATAATAAGTAGTCCTATAATGCTACGTCTCATAGAATATTCTCCTTAAAGTCAACTGTCAAATCTAAAAATTATTTTTACGTGTTTAATGAAATACATGGAAGCTATACCGACAAATACTCCTGTAAGAATTCCTGCAATCATTAGTATCGGTGCATAATATAATGCAATCGTTGTTCGACCTGTAATGACATTAAGTACGAGCAATTGCCCTACATTGTGCAACACCCCTCCAAGTACACTTATGCCAATGGTGCTTACTTTATTCCCGAAATAGCGATACACAAAAAGCATTCCTAAGCTACTCAAAACACCACCGGATAAACTATAAAAAAAGCTCATCATACTTCCTATAATTAAAGCCGTTAATAATATACGGCTGATTACAATCATAAACACTTCGCGTTTCTTAAAATACATAATGCAAGTCACTGTAATAATGTTGGCTAATCCAAGTTTCATTCCCGGAACACTGTAGGGTAAGGGGATGAAACGTTCAAAATAACTTAAGGTCATAGCTAAGCTAATCAATAAGCCCATATAAACCATTTTTCTGGCTTTATTGTGAGATGACATCAATATCGCCTCCTTCGCCGATGATTTCTACCGTAAATCGGTTAGGAACACATACAATGGCTTCTCGAGCCTGTGTTGCATCTTTTGTATTGACACAGATTTGGTCACGACAATCCGCATATGTTACACTCACAATCCCGTCATGAATGTGTAGATGGTTTTCTCCAAATTCCGTCTCATAGTCTTTATCAATTTCTTCGTTAACGTTGAAACGATCAACAATCTCTCCATCAATCCGAACTTCAACAATTAAAATATCATCTTCACTTTGACGCGAATTAAACGAATATACTCCAAGTATACTTATAATAATAATGCCAAATATAATGAGGTCACCCTTTTTCATCCTGCTTCCCTTCTATTAGGTCTAATACAATCGCATATACTTCTTCTTTATTAATTTCGTTCAAAATTTCATGTCGACCATTTGCTACACTTTTTAGATTAACATCATAGCCTAAACGATTATACATGTCATAGACTTTATGGACACCATCCATAAATTGTCCAACCGGATCCATGTCTCCGGAGATAAAGGAAATCGGAATCTGCGGTGTTTTCATAATATTTTCTTCACTTGAAACATAATCCAAACCTTTTGAAAATTCTTTATAAAAGCGAGGAGAATATTGATAACCGCATAAGGGACTATTTATGTACCATTCCACAACTTTGCGATCACGTGTGAGCCAATCAAATTCCGTATTTGCAGGCTCAAATGTTTTGTTCATATGACCGACAAACATATAATCAAGTACTTTATTACGTATAGAAGGCACAACCCCTTCACATGCAGCGCTTAATAGGATTCCAAATTTATTTGCCAGCAAACTTGAATGAACGGTTCCCATGATAATTGCACGGTCTACGTCTTCTCCATATATTGTCAAATAATGGCGCAGCAAGACAGATCCCATTGAGTGACCTAAGATAATATGTGGTAAATCCGCTTCATTAGACTTGATAAAATTTTGCACATGATGAATATCTTCAATCATATCCTCCCATGTATCATGGGTAAAAATACCTACACGTTCATTTCTTTGCAAGCTTTTTCCATGCTTTCGATGATCATGAATATATACAATATAGTTTTGTTCCACTAAAAATTGAGCAAAATGAGCATAACGCGCTCCATACTCTGCCATACCATGCAAAATATGAACGATGCCTTTATTATCTTCTGCATTTTTATTTTTGTATCGTCTTAAAAAAATTTTTTGGTTTTTTGTCCCTTGAATGATCCAAGTTTGCTTTTCCATAAAATCCCTCCTTATTCTATACTGTTTGTGAATGCTTTTAAACTAATATTTGCACTTAATGTCTCTTCAACATCATCCCATTTTATTCCATCATAACTCATATAGCCTTCGCCATCATCTAAATTCACTGTACTAATCCATGAGTTATCCTTTTTAAATTCTGCCGCCACGGGATATTCACTATTTGGCGTTGTTATTTTTACAACAACTGCATATCGGCCATTCACGCGGATTGGGGTTTCAAAATCAATGGTATAATACCCCCCATATTCTTTGGTTCCTCGCTTAATCAAACGCATAGCGTTAAAACTGTCTTTTGATTCAAAATTATTGACTACATAAACTTCATATGCCGACATTTCATCGGTTGCATAAAAACTAACAGCCTTAAGGTTTTCTATTCCTTGCGTCTCATAAACATTTGAAAAATACGCTGTTTCTTCGCCATAGCCAATTTGACCAATAAAACCTAACCAATCTGCTTGATATATTTTATCATAATTATCCACTGGATCTATGCGTGTATAGACAATATTTAATGTTCCGATTTGAATATCTTCATATGAAATATAAAAGTAACCCTCTTGTCCAAATGCTGTTCCATAACTGTTTTTAGCCAAAAAAGCTCCGTTTCGTCGAGGTTGTATATTAAAGTTTTCTTTAGGATAATTATCATCCCATCCAATCAATACGACGTCGTGGTTGATTGTTTTGTTCCCGTTATAATAATAACTTGCTGTATCCGGATTATAGAAATCTGTACTCGAGGTAAAGGTCAAGTCTGATACATGCATTGAACTTTGAACCCCGCCATGATTCATGATAGCTACTTTGATCCCAGCATAATCTTTAGCCGGAATAAACTGTGCTTCTTGTAAATGTTTCATTACTGATGCATTTGGATTTGTCCTTTTATCATTAAAGGGGTCTTCCTTTTCTAATACCGGCCCCGACCACCTTGTCAAATAGCTTAAGGCAATCATGTAGTTTCCACCTTTGGCCTGACTTAAATTATATCCATGGCCTAAACTTAAATGATCTTCCGAAAAATCCCAAGTTTCTCCGGGTAATAGAGCCGATTCTAATGCGCCTAATGAGGCAAATGCCCAACAGGCACCTGTATCAAACTGATTTTTTATAGGAGTGACCTTTTTATGATTACGCAGGTCATATTTAGCCGGAATTCTGGTAAATAAGTTCGTCTCACCTTGATATGAAACAACAACTTTTTGTTCGCTTTGATTCCATGTCACCGTACTTCCAAACGCTTCTAAAACAACTCGAATGGGTAAATAGGTACGATCATCGATAATCCCTGATTTTGTATCATTTAATATTTTTTCTCCGTTTTTATAGATATACATCTCGCCAATGGGAACGTCTACACGAATCCCGTCTTTTACCGCAGATGCCATCTGTTTTTTTGCATTCCAACTAACACTGGCTCCAATCGCCTCTAGGGTACGTCTAAATGGCACCTGTGTTCGATCATTTTCATCGATAAAAGGATATCCATAGGTATCATTATATGTAATTTTTTTGCCATTGTACTCGACTGTAGGTACTGAAACTTGTGCATCAATGGGTATATACATGACGGTAATCAACATGATTAAACTCATCAAACGGGAAATTCTTTTTTTCAATTTCATTCTCCTTAACTTCAACGTGGGGGTCTTGGGCCAAGATATTGATAAATATATGACTTTAACATACCATTATATAATTTACGATTTTTGCTTGCTTTTTTTCCGTAATATCGCTCAAACTCATCAAAGGAGGTGATGACAAAGATGCTCCAATCGGTGAGCGGTTCAAAAACATTACCCATTTCTTTATATAACTTCGCTACTGAATCAGCATCTTCTAATCGTTCACCATAAGGTGGATTCGTTACAACAACGCCATAATGTTTTTTTGTTTTAAATTCACTAACCGGCCGATCTTGAAAATGTATAAATTCATCGACATATGCATTGGCAGCACAGTCTCTTGCAACATTAATCGCCTTATAATCAATATCAAATCCTTGAATATTCAATTCCACATTATGGTCGATTGCATCATTTGCTTCATCAACGGCATCCATCCAATATTTTTTCGGAATAATGTTTGTCCATGTCTCTGCTTCAAACTCTCGATTTAAACCAGGTGCAATATTTGCTCCAATCATTGCAGCTTCAATCGGAATGGTGCCTGTACCACAAAACGGGTCGACTAAGACGCGGTCTTTATTCCATGGAGACAGCAACACTAAAGCTGCCCCTAATGTTTCTCGAATCGGAGCTTTGGCTATCATTTTACGATAACCACGTTTATGCAATCCATCGCCTGATGTATCTAATGTGACATTCACCATATCTTTTTTTATGAATATTCGAATCGGATAAGAAGCACCGGATTCTTCAATAACATCTGTATGATAAGCTTCTTTTAATCGTTCAACAATCGCTTTTTTTACAATGGATTGAATATCTCTTGCACTAAAAAGCTTTGATTTGATTGAATTCGCTTTTTTAACCCAAAACTTACCATCTTCCGGAATATAATCTTCCCATGGCAATGCCTTAATTTGATCAAACAATTGTTCAAATGTTACCGCTTTAAAATCAGCGACTTCAATCAGAATACGTTCTGCAACCCTTAAATTGATGTTACTGCGGCATATGGCCATAGCATCTCCTTGAAAAGTAACACGACCATCTGTAACGTTGACAATCTCGTATCCAAGATCCTTGACTTCATTTTTTACTATTGCTTCGAGCCCAAACATACAAGGGGCCGTTATATGATATATTTTCATAATTACTCCATTCTTCATTCACATTGATTTATTCTATTATACGTTATCTTTCAGAGATGCACAATGTTATGGACTCAAAAATTACTTGTAAGTTTACTAAAACAAGGATACAATAGTAAAGAGTTTGATACACATGGAGGTAATTACAATGAAGCTAAAATCCTTTTTCACTCGAATCATTCGTTCTATGCGTTCTTCTGAAATATATATAAGCATTGTTTCAGAAAAAATGTCAAAGGCTTTGATTTATATTCTTCTTATCGTCTGTATTATCGGTTCTACATCCGGTTTAATTCAAGGGTTACTTACCCGTTCTCAATTAAAGGATGTTATCGCAGTAACAAAATCGGATTCTTTTCCTAATTTTTCTTTTTCTGACGGATATTTTTCTATTGATCGAGACGAACCGATCATATATGCCTATGAAAATTATTACAAGTTTATCGTTGATCCGACCAACACAAAAAACATTAATGATTTGGCTGGTTATGAAGCCGGCTATCTTCTTCAACCTGAAACACTCTATATTTCCACCATTGGACACTCTCCTGTTAGATATGATCTAACGCTCTTACAGGGGCTTGAGTTTAATAAAAACACATTAATTACATATATGGAAACAATATCCATATTTATCATTCCGATTGTCATCATAATAAGTATTATTTTCGTCCTATTCAGCACATTTTTTAAAAGTTTATTTCTGTATATTCTGGGTATCATGATGCGGAATATGAATCAGATAGCAAACTTAACCAATGGTGGTATATACAAAATGGTTTTATATTCCATGACTTTAGGAATTATCCTTACCGAAATCATTTCATTGATACTCATCATAACACCTATCATTCGTTTAAGTCCTTGGATATCTTCCATTTTACCTTTTTTGACCTTTTACTTGCCAAGTTCATTTATATTATCTAAGGGTATGAAGGCATATAAGGATACGAATAACAATCCACCAGTTACTCAATAAGCGCTTCGATATAACAGTCACCTTCCAAGGTCTTGACTGTTATTTTTTTGCTCTCATAAATCGCATAGGTCTTTGGATGCCCTTCTTTCGGCAATGTGATTGATCCAGGATTTACATGAAAAATTCCTTGACTTGTTTTTTGAATCATTGGAACGTGAGTATGACCTTGTATAAAAATATTTTCTCCCATGATGTCATGGGGCGGTTGATTGTTATACAGGTGTCCATGTGTCATGAAGAATCCTATCCCATCAAGCCATAAACGGCTCTCAGCACTCTGAATATTAAAGTCAAGTACCATTTGGTCAACTTCTGCATCACAATTGCCTCTAACAGCTATGATTGCTTTTCGGAGAGGATTAAGTTGGAGAATCACCGCTTTAGGATCATATCCTTCCGGCAATGGATTTCTAGGACCATGATATAGAATATCTCCCAAAATCACTAATTTGTCAGGTTTTTCTAATGCATACGCTTTAAGCGCTTGATCTAAACTTGTTGTCGAGCCATGTATGTCGGATATAAACATTACTTTTTTCATTCTGTCCTCCTAAATAAAACAACCCTTAGCGCATGTCTAAGGGTTATCCATTTTTCATTCTTTTTTATGTTGGAATCACTTCAGGTGCAATCTCATCTTTTTCTAGTACATCAAACAACTTTTCAAATTGTTCTCCGTCAATTTTTTCTTTTTCGATAAGAAGTTTAGCTGTACGATGAAGCACTTCCATGTGCTCTTCAAGAAGGCTTTTGGCTTCTTCAAATGCATCTCCAACGATACGTTTGATTTCACCATCAATAATTCCGGCAATATTCTCACCGTAATTTCTTGTATGCCCCCAGTCGCGACCGATAAAGACTTCATCATTATCTCCACCATACTGGATTGGACCAAGTACATCCGACATACCATAACGAACAACCATATTTCTAGCAATACCTGTTGCTCGTTCAATGTCATTCGACGCTCCGGTTGTAACATCATCAAGCACCAAGGACTCTGCTGCTCTTCCACCTAATAAGGCAACAATCTCTTGCTCCATCTTTTTCTTGGTTAAATACATTTGATCAGCTTTTGGCAACGGCATGGTGTATCCACCGGCAAAACCTGTCGGAATAATTGAAATACTGTGTACCGAATCAATTTCTTCTAAAATATGATGTATAATTGCATGTCCGGCTTCATGATATGCCGTTATGCGTTTTTCCTTTTCACTAATGACTCTTGATCGTTTTTCTGTACCAATACCAACTTTAATGAATGCTTGTCGCATATGCTCCTGTTCAATGACTTTTTTATTCTCACGCGCGGCGTATATAGCTGCTTCATTGACCAAGTTTTCTAAGTCTGCACCTGTAAATCCTGCTGTTGTTTGTGCAACCTCAAGTAAATTCACATTATCAGACAAGGGCTTCCCTTTGGCATGTACTTTTAATATTTCTTCACGTCCTTTGACATCCGGACGTCCGACATAAACCTTTCGATCAAATCGCCCCGGTCTTAATAAGGCTGGGTCAAGAATATCGACACGGTTGGTTGCCGCAATGACAATAACACCTTCGTTAATACCGAAACCATCCATTTCAACCAGTAATTGATTGAGGGTTTGTTCACGTTCATCATGTCCACCACCAAGTCCTGCACCACGTTTACGTCCAACTGCATCAATCTCATCGATAAAGACAATACATGGCGCATTTTTCTTGGCTTGTTCGAACAAATCACGAACACGAGAAGCACCGACTCCGACAAACATCTCAACAAAATCAGAACCCGAAATACTAAAGAAGGGAACACCAGCTTCACCGGATACCGCCTTTGCCAATAATGTTTTTCCTGTTCCCGGAGGCCCGACTAAAACAACGCCTTTAGGAATTCGCGCTCCTAATTCGACAAACTTTTTAGGACTTTTTAAAAATTCAACAACTTCTTCAAGTTCTTCTTTTTCTTCTTCTAAACCAGCAACATTTTTAAAGGTTACTTTTTTATTTTCATCAAGAACCATTTTCGCTTTTGACTTACCAAATGACATAACTTTGGAACCGCCGCCACCGCCTTGGGCTTGATTCATAATAAACATAAGTAAGAAAACCACTGCAATCAGAATAATAATCGATGGTAAAATACTCATCAAAAAGCTTGGTCTTTGAACGTCTGAGTAATGAATCGGAATATTCTGTCCTTGTTCCGTAATCTTGGTACCAATTACGGTTGTATTCGGAACATAAAAGCTCTCTTCATTACCATCTTGAAAATACGCTCGAAGTATTCCTGTTGGAATCTCTTGATTTTGAGTAATCTCAACACGTACCACACGACCTGCGGCCACATCATCCATTAACTCTATCTCACCATAGGTATCTGCCATTTGTTCATTTGTAGGATTCGTTATAATCAGAGCAAATAACAAAATGAGAATCAGCAGTGCGTAAAAACTAAATCCACGCATATATTTCTTCATATTCTTTCTCCTTCCAACCGAGTTTGATTTGACTCTTACTCATCCAACACACTAATCTTTCCTATGTAAGGTAGATTACGATAATGTTGGCAGTAATCTAATCCATATCCAACAACAAACTCATCAGGAATCGTAAAACCTACATATTCAACATCCACATTCACGACACGACGATCGGGTTTATCGAGCAATGTTACAATCTTAATACTATTAGGATTTCTTTGATTCAATACATGGACTAAATAATTCAATGTTCTTCCTGAATCGATGATGTCTTCAACAATTAGAATGTCTTTACCTTCGATTGAGTCATCTAAATCTTTAACAATCTTTACAACCCCTGTGCTTGTTGTTTCATTTCCATAACTGGATATTGCCATGAAATCCATAGTCATGGGAGGCGTAAGCTCTTTTGCTAAATCTGTCATGAACATGACACCGCCTTTTAGCACACAAATCATATTGATTTCCTTGCCTTCATATTCTTTTGAAATTTGTTCTCCAAGTTCTTTCGTTCGTTTTACAAGTTCCTCTTTTGAAATTAGAACGTCAATTGTCATAGCCTTTATTGTCCTCCTTAGTTAGTTCTACTTTGATTATATTAGACGAATCTTCTCTTGCTTCATACATTGGATTAACACGATATCCAGGTACCCAAAGTATATGATTTCCCAACGCTAGCAAGGGAAGTTGATTTCGCAATGAAAGCGGGATTTTTTCGTCAATAAAAAATTTTTTTATTTTTTTTGAATGTCCTTCCGAGTCAATATGGATAATATCTCCCGGCTTTCTCGTTCGTAAAACTAAATTAGCTTTTATTTTATCATAATCGAACCATTTAGTGTATAGATTTTTTGTATTTTTAAAAGAATCTTTATACTTTGTTGGTTGTTCGTTCACAACAGTATACCATAAATCAGCCTTTTGAATATACCCTTTATCCGGAATCCTGTCAAGTACATGAATAAATTCCTCCGTATTCAGACTTTTTTTATATAAAAAAACAAGTCGCTGATATTCTTTGATGACCATTAATCCCTTATACACTTCAATCTTTTTGCCCGATTGATGAGACATAAGATTTAAAATTCTTTCAACATGAATATATTCAAGATTCTTCGTTGTCCCCACTAACTCTTCGATAACTTTTCTTAATACTCGTCGTATAATCGCTGGATGTTCCCGCATAAGCATATCACCATCAATAATATTCACATGGTCGCTTTCTGTTACCGCATAATCCCTATCCGTCAATTCTTTTGAACATGATACTCGTTTATATATTTTATCTGCTTCAAGCTCCATATAATCATTTTCATCACCAAACACCATTCCTGCACGATATAGTGTATCAATAATATTGGGATTGAAGTCATTTTTAATATGCGTTAAAAGTTGATGACGAATCTTATTTCGTTGATATGTCATAAGCTGATTTGTTTCGTCATTCACATATAGCAAGCCCTTACGACCAATGTACTCCATAATCTCTTGTTTGGACGTACTTAGAAGCGGTCGTATCAAAAGATCTTGATATTGATTCTCGCTAAACACTTCCATCCCTTTTAGTCCTAGAAGACCTGTTCCTCTCATAAATCGATATAATAGTGTTTCCGCTTGATCATCCTTATGGTGTGCTACCGCAATTTTATTTCCGTTTTTTTCTAACAGATAGCGATGTAGCGCCATATATCTTAACGTTCTTGCTCCATCTTCTTCAGATACACGTTGGGTCTTACAATATTCCAATACATCTACATATTGGACCATAAGTGGTAACCCCAACACATTACAGTGATGCTTACAAATACGAATATCTTCATCAGCATTCTTCCTTAGACCATGGTGAATATATATGGGAAACACTTCAAAGAAAATCATTTGCTTCTTGGATAGCTCATTTAGTAAATACAAAAGCGCCACCGAATCAGCACCTCCGGAAAATCCCAAAACAATGCGATCACCTGTTTGAATAAGATTTTCTTTAAGAATTAAATGTTTAAATCTGTCAGTCAATTCGTTTGGCATAGCTTTTTTCCTTTCCGGGTAGTTTACGACGTATTAAAAAGGACTCAACCTTTCAGTCGAGTCACTGTCAAAAGCATCTACTATTCTTCTGTGATAAAGAGAATCTCGCCTTCTTGTATCAAATTAAATTCATTTCTCGCTTTCTTTATGATGAACTCATCTGATTGAATGTAATATTGCATTTCTTCTAGTTCGACTTTGCGTTCAAGTTCACTAACAAGTTCATTATTGAGAGCTTCTAATTCTTGTTCTTTCTCAAGTGTTTTTGTATATGCTTCAGAAATCTGAAAAAAAACAATTCCGCTTAACAGCATAAGAACAAATATTAAAAAATATATCGATTTATGTTTTTTTCTCTTCATGAACCCATCACCCACTTTAGAAATTATATTTTATATACCAAGTATAGTATAGCATTAATTCAAAAAATATGGTAGTCATTAAAAAAATTATTCATTCAAATATGTAAACATTGAATCTGCATCTTCTTTTTTAGTTGTATCTTTGATTGCGTCGACTCTGACCTTAACAACATTATTTCCAAAAGAGATTTGAATAACATCATTGATACTTACCGGCGTTCCTGATTTAGCCACTTTCCCATTTATTTCCACACGTCCTGCATTACAGGCGTCATTAGCTACACTGCGTCGTTTGATTAAACGTGATACTTTTAAAAACTTATCTAAACGCATACTATTCTCCTTTTTTGTTCTTGTATAACAAAAAATCTACACTAATCGTGTAGATTTTTTGAATCTTAATCGATTAAATTATTTTGCATTAACAGCATCTTTCAAAGCTTTTCCAGCTTTGAATCTTGGTGCTTTTGAAGCAGCTATCTTCATTTCTTCACCTGTTTGTGGGTTTCTTCCAGTTCTAGCTGCTCTTTCAGATACATCATAAGTTCCAAATCCAACTAATTGAATTTTTCCACCTTGACTTAACTCCTCTGTTACTACATCAATAAATGCTTTTAATGCTTTCTCAGCGTCTTTCTTGCTAAGATCAGTTTTTGCTGCCATTGCGCTCACTAATTCTGATTTGTTCATGTGTCGCTCCTCCTCGTAGTAAATTATTTTGCTTCAAGAAACTATTAAAAAGATCGCTTCTTAACCACTTCCCAAAGTTCGTTCATTTCGTTAAGGCTTAATGCGTCCATAGCCCGCTCTTGCTTGTTGGCTATCTCTTCAATGCCCTCAAATCTATTTATAAACTTTTCTGTTGCATTTGTCAAGGTGTTTTCGGCATTTAACCCAAAAAAACGTGATAAATTCACTATTTGGAACAACATATCACCAATTTCTTCTTCAATTAGGGTTATGTTCTTTTTTTGAACAGCCTCTTTCATTTCTTGAATCTCTTCATCAAGTTTATCCATCATCTGCTCTTCATCAAGAAAATCAAATCCTACCTTTGCTGCTTTTTTTTGAATTTTACTTGCACGCGTTAATGCAGGTAAGGCTTTTGCTACAGAACGCATAACATCTGTGGTCGTCGAATGGTTTTTTTCAATTTTCTTAATTTCATCCCACTGCCTTAAAACTTCTTCTGCATTTTCTGCATTCTCATTTTCAAAAACATGAGGATGACGCCGAATCATTTTTTCAATAATTCCTTGTAATACACTGTTTTCGTCAAAACGAGCCTCTTCTTTAGCTATTTGAATATGAAAAGCAATATGCAATAACAAATCGCCTAATTCTTCACGCATATTCTCATCATCATTATTATTAATCGCTTCAACCAACTCATAAGCTTCTTCTATCGTATCATTTTTTATTGATTGATGTGTTTGTTCTCGATCCCATGGACATCCCTGCTCACTCCGAAGAATGTCCATAATCTTTAAAAGTTCTTCAAATGTATACTGCGTATCTTTCATATGTGCCCCCAAAAAACAACCGACTACATCACTTTGAGTTGTCGCTTTTCTTTTGAATCCGATTTTCTCACAATATCTGCTCCGATACCGCGTAATTTTTCTTCAATAAATTCATATCCTCGATCAATATAATCGACATGATTAATGACCGTTTCCCCTTCAGCAACAAGTGCAGCTAAAATAAGCGCTGCTCCCGCTCGTAAATCAGATGCTGTGATTTCTGTTCCGGTTAATTTTTTCACACCACTTACAATGGCTGTATTACCTTCAACTTTTACATTCACACCCATGCGATTTAACTCATCGACATATTGAAATCGATTTTCAAAAATGCTTTCTGAAACAATACTTGTCCCTTTTGTTACTGTTAATAATGCCGTCATTTGAGGCTGCATATCTGTTGGAAATCCAGGATATGGTAATGTTTTAATATTGACACCTTTTAATTCTTTATGAGCATATACACGAATCGAGTCACCTTGCTCCTCGATTCCAACCCCCATTTCTAATAATTTTGCTGAAATGGCTTCCATATGCTTAGGAATCAAATTTTCCACAACAACATCACCACCGGTAATGGCTGAAGCAATCATATATGTCCCCGCTTCAATCTGGTCAGGAATAATCATGTATTCTGAACCATGCAGTTTATCTACACCATGGATTTTAATTATATCTGTTCCTGCACCTTTAATTTCCGCCCCCATTGAATTCAAGTAGTTTGCCACATCGACAATATGGGGTTCTTTAGCAGGGTTTTCAATCGTTGTAACTCCTTTGGCCATGACAGATGCTAACATTATATTAATAGTTGCTCCAACACTGACCACGTCAAGATAAATACTGGCTCCATTTAATCGTTTTGCTCTAGCTTTTACCATTCCATGGTCCACTTCAACTTCAGCACCTAAGGCTTCAAACCCTTTAATATGTTGATCAATCGGCCGTTGTCCTATATTACATCCACCAGGCATTGCAACTTGTGCTTCCTTGAATCTTCCAAGTAAAGATCCAAGAAGATAATAAGATGCTCTTATTTTCTTTATATGCTCATAATCAACAACAAGTTTATCTACTTTTCGACTATCGATTTCAATAGTATGGTCATCGATATTTTTTATACGTACACCTAAATCCTTCATCGCTTCCAAGAGTACGCGAATATCATCGACATAGGGAACATTTTGAATGGTGCTTATTCCATCCGCTAACAAGGCTGCGGAGATAATTCCTAACGCTGCATTCTTCGCACCACTGACTTCAACTCTACCCTTTAATACATTTCCACCATTTATTATAAACTGATCCATTTCACACCTCATTGATCCATCCTAATTATGTATTCTATTCCAAAAGTGATTATATCACATAAGTAAATCTTTGTAAATTCTAATGCATTTCTAATAATAGCTCCACAACCTAAATCAAGCGATTACAACTTATAAATCACATTCGAATATGCATTAATGTAATAAACATCACCATTTTCAAAAATGACACGATAGTAAGGATCTGCTCTGAATGTAAGATTTCTCGCGCCTTCATCAACAACATAATATCCTACATCAATATGCCTGACATTTTGCTCTATTTGGCTTTCATTATATTCTTCTTCCAGATAATACATCAGATTATACATAACTTCATCAAATGGATATACATTTTGTTTATCTCCACTAAATTCTATCGGTTTATAGCGAATGGCCAAGGCTTCTTCGATACCATTCATTGTAATATAGAGCTTAATGTAACTTTGAAAAACGAGATGACCTTTATAACTTTCATTTAGTTCAATTCGGTAGCCTTCTCCGTCAACTTCCTTCCAATACGTAGGTTCCATATTTGTGTCTTCACCGAACAAATCTTCTGAAAATTGAAGGATAACCTTGCGAATGCTTGCATCTGTCAAGTCATCGGGAACATAAGCTTGACCACCATCTTGATGTTTATAATATAGCATTCCTTTTTGCTCACCCATATAAAAGGTCAATTCTTGTTGCTTATTATAAATGCGCTCCGCAAAATAATCATCGTCAAGGCGACTCTCATATGTTTCGCCCAATACCCGATGAATGATTCCGTCTTTATCTAATGTGGGAGATTCTAAGCGTAGTTGTGTTTGAGGATAGTAGCCCGGAATATAGGTATATATGCCTATGCCTCGCTCATTTAAAACATTTTCCATTTGACGAACCCGGCTATCCGACATAACATAACGTTCACTTTCATAATTTTTTTGATTAGCATATAAAAGTAAATTAAAGCCTAGAAAAATCAATATAAATACATTAATCACTTTATTCCAATTCAACGTAATACCTCTCTTCATTACTCTCAAGAATCCATGTCAAATAGGCGCCATCTCCCATATGATCAACTCGATAACCTAAATACATATCTGTTAGCATCAATGGCTGAATTGCATCAACTAGCAACAAATCATCAATAGGTTTTTGAAAACGCACTTCAAACGCGCTTCCTTGAACAACAACTTCTTGGCTTTTCCACATTATACGTCGATAATTCGTCACCGTATTACCAGAGACAACGATTTCCATTGGATATCTCATTGAATAGGTACTTAAATCATTAAAAACCAAGGGTACATTGCGGTATTTGTAATTATAATATAACACAATTTCATCATCACGTCGTTCAAAATCATCCAATGCATATTCAATTTGATTAAGCAGTCGATCTTTTGTCAAAAATTCGTTGGCTACACGCAGACTTCGATAGAGTGACGTTTTAGGGTCTTCAATTTCAAAATTGACGGTGTATTCAAACAAACCGTCCTCTGTATATCGAACAACTGATTCCAAATCTCCAAACCGCATTTCTTTAACATTATTCGTACTCCATGTGCTTTTAGGATTAATAAAAAAATAACTGACAAAGTTTTCAAGTTGTTCATCATCACGAACTCCGGATTCATAGAAGTACATATCTCCATATAGATTTCCTAATAAATTAAAGGATTGTCCATTAACAGGGACTAAAACATCTTCAACAAAAATATCTAAACCTTTCTCTTTTGTCGAAAAGTAGGTATATCCTCGTTCCTCTTCAATCGTTGTAATATGCAAAAGTAAGCTGTCATTTAATAGTTGCATACGTTCATCTTGAATATTTATTGAAATCATATTTTCAAGCGCTTGGTCTGCAAACACAATGCGTATACCTGAATATTCATTTGTTTCCGAATGAAAGGAGTCAACATCTTCTTCCGGGAAAATATATACACGTTCGAATCCAAACCCCTCATCAATCCACTTGCTTTTTACATTCAATTCATTCGTTAACAATTCATCGGTTATCGCATAGGGTAAATCAAGCATTACATGCGGACGTTTCCAAAGATCTTGTGTTTGAATCTGATAAGAATCAATATGCCCTATTTCAAAAGAATCTATGATGACTTTGATGCTATCATCGACCAAGTTCAGACTATCACTTTGTGATAAACTCATAACTCCATAAGTCTTGCTACCATCACCAAAAAAAACTGAAATTTTTTCCGGAAAAAACAATTCATTTTGCGTTTCATTGTTTTCGCTAATGACGGCGTCTTCATCATTTACCAAACTATAAAAAAAGTTACGATTTGACGGATAGTCAAACCATAACATGGCCGTTTGATATATGCTCAATAAAACCAAAACAATTAACAAGCTACTTTTTATATAAATCTTAAACATAGTGAAATCCCTTCTAACCTATAAATCAAATCTAGCGCATCTGATTTAACTGTTCAAAAAATGAAGTATTACCACTCTCAACCGCATTATTAAAAAAATCAATCTTTACATTTTCTAGTTCTACTTTTTTCTCTTCTTCCAATCGAACAATATTATATATGCCGTACTTCAGCTCACTCTTATCCGGATTTTCCGAAACAATCAAAATATAATTACTTCCAACATTCGCCAATTCAATCGATTCGTTGAATAATCTTGACATTCCAATAACAACCGATTTTTGTTGATTAATCTGAACCTCTGCTTGTTGATTCAAATGAAAGACTGTAATACCGACTTGTGTTCCGACACGGCCTTCACCTGAAAAGGTTTTTGTATCTGCAAATGTTGTCATACGCAGACGAGAAAAATCATCACTTAACTCCAAGTCTCCAATCACATTATTCGTTTTAGAACCTTCCAAGCGTTCTTCAATCAGGCGTGATTTTTGTTTGTTTGCATTTGCAAAATCAACCTCGAATTGCTCTGCCAAAATTGCCAGCCCTTCATCGGAAAGATTAAGCATAGATTTCCCATCTTCAGCCATGGAATTTTGAGCATATAAAGAACTACTAAAAAGGAATGTTAATGAAAATATAACCATGATACCTATAAACTTTTTCATTATAATTCTTCCTTTCGAAAATAATCTATTGTAATAGAACTTAAGTATAACAACTTTATATTACATGCATGTTACAGTCAGGTAACTATTCGATGTCATTTTCTTTTTTATGCATTAAAAAGTATAAATAAAAGCAGGTTCCTCTTTCAACCTCTGATTCAACTTTAATCCAACCTTTATGAAGTTCCATAATTTCTTTTGCAATCGCTAATCCTAACCCCGTCCCACCCATGGCACGAGATCTCGCTTTGTCAACGCGATAAAAACGATCAAAAATATGTTCCAAATCTTCTTTAGGTATCCCCATACCCGTATCTCGAATCTCTAAAACGTAATATACACCATCATTGATTAGTCTAACTTGTACATCGGCATATTCGGGACTATATTTAACGGCGTTGGACAATATATTTTTGATAACTTGCTCAATACGGTTTGCATCACCTAGTATTAGAGCATTTTCTTCAATAATTTGACATTCTAAATGCTGATTTTTCTTTTTTGCGTGAATCTCATAATTACGTGCAATCGTCCGAACGATTTCAGCAAGATTAATCTCGCTTCGATCAAAACTCGTTTTTTGACTGTCTAATTTTGATAATTCCAATAAGTCTTGAACCAAACTGGTCATGCGATCACTCTCTTTATTGATTACTCCAAGAAAACGTTCAGCAACCTCAATGTCCTCAAGTGCTCCTTCTAAAAGTGTCTCTGCATAGCTTTTTATTGTTGTCAAGGGTGTCCGCAACTCATGACTTACATTGGCCACAAATTCTTTTTGCATATTTTCCAACTTTTTATGTTCTGTAATATCTTGAATTACACAAATCAAGCCTTGAATAATTCCATTTTTATCAATATATTTTGCAAAATCAATACTATAATATGCATCATCTAGAGTAACTGTTATTTTTCTTTGTTTTTTTTCCACATCTCCTAATACTTTTTCAAAAGAAATCTTAAGCTTCGTTCCGAAAATGTCATTAAAGGATAAGGCATTTTTTATTTTTAACATACGAATCGAAGCCGGGTTATAGTGAATAAGAATCCCAAAATTATCAAACACTAAAATTCCGTCTGTCATATGTGTAATCACGGTTTCCATTTTATTTTTTTCACTAGCAATTTGAGCCAAGGTTTCGTTTAAAGAAAATGCCATTCGATTAAAATTCGTTGTCAATTCGCCTATTTCATCGTTTGAAAATACTTCAATAGGGTTTTTAAGCTCTCCTTTTGACATTTCTCTCGCTTTTTTTGTCAGTGCGATGATCGGTTTGGTCAAAAAGGCTGAGAACAAAAACGCCAATACAATGGATAATACAATAGCTAATAAGACTGCAATTGCAATAACACTTGTTATGGCCGACACTTTTTCTTGAACTTGAACTGTTGACGCCAATACATAAATGACATAAATAACATTGTTATTTTTGATAATAGGTCGAGCATATCCTAGATATGTTGCCGTATTTCCCGAAAGATGAACTTCATCTAATTCCGTAATTTCTGATTGTGTTAAAGCCGCCATCACCTGGGCCGTATTAAACCTCTGCTCTTCTGTCGAGACTTCTTGGGTATATACAATGCCACCCTTTTCATCAAGCAAGTATACTTTTCCTTTTAGTAAGACGGATTGTTCTTCAATCATTTCAATAATATGGCCTTCGATTTCGCTAGAAGGTAAATCTATAATTACTGAGGAATAAACAGAATTGGCAGTCGCAACGAGTTCTTCTTGAATAATATTATATTCATAATTTTTTGTTTGGTAAACAATCAGCATTCCAGAAATAATCATAACAATAACTACTAACAAAACAAAAATACTGACCATACGCCATTTAATACTACGAGTCATGAGCTTTTCCACCTATATATGATTTTAACTGTCAAATCATCCGTTAATCTTTAAAATAATATCCTATGCCTCTTTTGGTTATAATAAATCTCGGATTACTTGGTTCATCCTCAATCTTTTCCCTCAATCTCCGAACAGTGACATCAACTGTCCGAACGTCACCATAATATTCATATCCCCACACCTGTTCAAGCAACTGCTCTCGCGAGAATATTTGTTGTTTTTGAGACGCTAGAAATTTCAATAATTCATATTCTCTTACTGTAAGTTCAATGACAGTTCCATCTTTATTGACTTCGTATTGAGTCATGTCAATTGTTATCCCGTCAAATTTCAAAAGATCATGACCGGCTTCTTTTTCACTTTGTTGGTTCATTCCAATTCGACGCAGATTTGCTTTCACTCTCGCAATAAGCTCTCTCACTCCGAAAGGCTTTGTTATATAATCATCCGCACCAAATTCTAACCCTAATATTTTGTCAACTTCTTCTGCTCTTGCTGTTAGCATGATGATTGGAACTGCAGAATTTTCACGTATTTTTTTGCATAATGTTAAGCCGTCCATTATTGGCATCATGATATCTAACAATAATAGGTCCGGCCCTTCCTTATGAAATATATTAAGTCCTTCTTCTCCATCGTATGCGGTTACAACAGAATACCCTTCTTTTTCTAAATTGAATTTTAATATATCAACAATAGCCGCTTCATCATCGACAACTAATATTTTTTCACTCATATCGTTTAGCTCCTCTTTATTCTTATAATATCATATCAAACTTCATCTTAAATCACAAGAGCGTTTCTATAATAAAAGGCCATAAAACAAAAGCGTCGAATTCGACGCTTTTGTTTATCCCTTTTATTGATATTTGCTTAGCCCCGCGGCTTACTCTAAATAGTTAATCGGATTAGCTGTTGTACCATTAAAACGAATTTCAAAATGTACATGAGGTCCGGTACTTCGTCCGGTACTTCCTACTTCAGCAATCTTTTGGCCTTGTGCCACTTCTTGACCAACTTTTACATTAACTTTGCTATTATGCGCGTATCTTGTTGTAACACCATCCCCATGGTCAATCTCAACAAAATATCCATATGTACTGCTTTTCCAACCTGCAAATATAATTGTCCCGCCATCTGCAGCAACAACTTCTGTTCCATAAGATACGGCTAAATCAATCCCATGATGGAATGATCCCCATCGACTACCATATGGCGAAGATATTCTATATCCAGATACAGGAAAAATATATTTACCTGTCGCTCCTTTAACCGGAAAAGGCTTTGACCCTTTCGAAATAATCTTATCTTTTGGCTCTTCAATAATCTTTTTATCGATAATCTCTCTCGAATCTTCATTTCCGTTTATCTGAGTCACTAAGGCCGTAATTTCAACTGTACCATCACTACCATTATCAATAACTTTCTCACTTCCGACATATACATTAGGATCTTTTTGATAAACAACACTACGTTCAATCGGTTCTGTATATACAATTTCGACTTTTGTTTCAACCTTTATTTCAGGTTCAGGAACCATAACAATAACTTCGTCGCCGATTTGAATCGTTTTTTCTTTTTCTTTCAAACCTGGATTCAAAGCATACAGTTCGCTAAGTTTCATGTCATTTACACTTGCAATCACTGAGGGACTGTCACCGGGTTGAATCGAATAAACTTTAGCTTTTTCATTTTCTTTAGTAATTAATCCTGTCGCCATTTCAACATCAACGATATCATTTGGATTAATATAGGTCTCTACAACGGCAATGTCTTCTGAAAACTCAACTGCCACCATTTTACCTTGGCTAGCTGCTGTTTCTTCTTCCTCTTGTGTTGCATCTGCCGTCCCGTTAGGGTTAGACGTTACCAAGGCCATCGACGTGCTGTCCATATCTTTCATTAACACTTTAGGCGTCAATACCATTGAATTATATTCGTTAAGATCTAAATCAATCTCTAATGCGACGTCTGTTTTTATAAAGTGACGTTGGGCATTGGCTAAAACTTCTTTCACCGCTTCTTCACTTTCCAGAACAACGGTGAAATCATCGCCTATTCGCATGACATAACCTTTTTGTTTAATGACATCTAAACTATTATATAATTCATCCTGTAAACCAACGGCAATTGTTTTCGTATCTAAGGTAAGTTGACCTTCTCGAATAGGAATCAAGGCCGGTTCAGGAACTATCTCCGGATCATATCCTAATTCTTGAACCAATCCCTCATAAGCCACTTCTAATAGTTCTTCTAAATCTTCTTCTTGTGCAACCACACCTAAGTCTTTACCATTATATACAACTTGATATCCAATAATTGGTGCTTCCTGCTCTATAGAAATCCCATGATCATCGATGGGTCTAACACTTAACATATCTTGCTTAGGCGAAAATTGAACCACTGTTGCAATCGTCAAAAACGCACCTACCGACAAAAAAACTTCTTTTTTATATTTCATAAAGAAGTTCTCCTTAAACTTCGGGACTCCGTACATATGTTATCCTCCATGCTTCATATTCGTATTTTATTAGTATATTCAACTGTTTGAATTCTAGACTACCGAAATGCTTGTAACAATTCTGTAACATTCCTATATCATATTAGCATAGATTATGGTTAATGTAAAGATAAGGAAGTCGATTTAGGTAATTATTCCTTCGACTCCCTTGTCTATTGGTTGTATTGATGAAATTCAAAGCAACTTTTTGTGCATTTTTATGATTACGTCCTAAATACTCGAACAACTACATAATTACTTCAACTTGAACCTCTTTCTTTGAAGAAATGACAGGAAGGATACACCCTTTCATTTCTTCTCCATTAACGACAATCCTAGTCACACCTTTTGACTTGTGATCAGGATTCTTAATTGTTATATTATATCTTGTTCCTCTAAAACGTCGCGTCACGGTATACTGACCCCATGACGTTGGGATACACGGATCAATCATCAATCCATCATAATGAGGTTTAACCCCTAATATAGCTTGGGTAATTGTAATATAATTCCAAGCCGCCGTCCCTGTTAGCCAAGCATTTTTTGCTTCTCCATGGAATTTTGCATCTTTTCCGGCAATCATTTGTGAATAGACATAAGGCTCTGTTCGATGAATATCGCTGATATCTTCTAAATATGCAGGACAAATCTTTCGATAGATCTCAAAGGCTTTATCTCCTCGACCAATGGTAGCTTCTGCACAAGCTACCCATGGATTATTGTGGCAGAAAATCCCCGCATTTTCTTTGTATCCCGGTGGATACGAAGAAATTTCTCCCAATTCAAGATGATAGGATGTATATGCCGGTTGATTAAGCACCATACCATACTTTGTATCTAAATACTTCCATGCTGAATCCAATGCCTTCTCAGCTTGTCCTGTTTCAATGCCAATTTGGCCCATGACACACATTCCTTGAGGTTCAATAAAAATCTTACCTTCTTCACATGTATCTGATCCGACTTTATTTCCTTGTGCATCATACGCTCTAAGGAACCAGTCACCATCATATCCATGCTCAAGTACCTTTTGCTTCATCTTTTGAATCTCAGTCTCTGCACGTTCTGCCTCTGCTTGATCACCTGTACGTCGACACAACTCTACATATTCCGGTCCGATGAAAGCAAACATACCTGCAATAAATATAGACTCTGCCGTTAAACCATCTGTCCCATTATTTGCTGTTTGGAAAGACTCTCCGGGAGTTGTTGAATAACAGTTTAAGTTAAGGCAATCATTCCAATCCGCTCTTCCGATAAGTGGTAAACCATGTGGCCCTACATTATTAATGACATGATTAAATGAACGTTTTAAATGTTCCATCATCGATGCAGCAAGCGCATCATCATTTTCAAAAGGAACCCTTTCATCTAAGATACTCATGTCTCCGGTCTCCTTAATATAAGTTGCAACGGATAAAATCATCCACAAAGGATCATCATTAAATCCACTCCCCAAATCATGATTTCCTTTTTTAGTTAGGGGTTGATACTGGTGATATGCACCACCATCTCGTATCTGTGTTGCTGCTAAATCGATTAAACGCTCTTTGGCACGTTCCGGCAGTTGATGAACAAATCCTAAAATATCCTGATTCGAGTCTCTAAATCCCATTCCCCGTCCGACACCGGATTCAAAATATGAAGCGCTTCGGGATAAATTGAATGTGATCATACATTGATATGCATTCCAAATATTCACCATGCGATTTACTTTTTCATCTTCTGTGTCCACAAGGTATGCCGATAATAATTCCGTCCATTTATCATTTAATTTTTTCAATGCCGCATTCACTTGTTCAGATGTTTTAAATCGTTCTTTCATTGCGTAAGCTTTGGACTTGTTGATAACTCCCGGACTTTCCCATTTTTCCTCTTTGTTCTCAATATAACCTAAGACGAAAATATAGGATACGCTTTGACCGGCCTCAATCGTCGCCTGTAAATGATGCGACGCAATCGGAGACCACCCGCTAGCCATACTATTTTTGGATTGGTTGGTACGAACCACATCGGGACAGCTAACATCTGAATACAAACCAATAAATTGTTCTCGATCCGTGTCAAAGCCTTGGATTGATTTATTGACTGAATAAAATGAAAAATGGTCTCGACGTTCGCGATATTCTGTCTTGTGGAAAATAGTACTATCAACCACTTCAACTTCCCCAGTGCTAAAGTTACGTTGGAAATTTGTCATATCATCGAGTGCATCCCATAAAGCAAATTCAATATAGGAGTATAAATCAACCTTTTTCGTGTCTGCACTTTCATTGGTCAATACGACTTCATGAACCTCACAAGACTCACCTAAGGGTACAAAGGATGTTTGCTGCACTTTTAGACTATTTTTACTCGATGTTATGACGCTATATCCTAAACCATGCCGACATTCATAAGAATCAAGTTCTGTCTTAACCGGCTTAAAACCAGGCGACCAGGTAACATCATTGTCTATAATATAAAAATACCGTCCTTCATTATCTACAGGTACATTGTTGTAACGATAGCGTGTAATTCGGCGTAAACGCGCGTCCATAAAGAACGAATAACCACCTGAAGTGTTTGAAAAAAGGGAGAAAAAATCATCCATCCCAAAATAATTAATCCACGGATATGGTGTTAGTGGATTTGTAATTACATACTCTCTGTTTGCATCATCAAAAAAACCGTATTTCATCGTCTTCCTCCTAAAGTTAATTAATTTTTCTTACCGATCCACGTTTGATGAGCTCGACATCATACTCAAATATGTTCTCTGCATTCATCTTCTTGTTATCGATAAGGTGCTGATGAATAATTTCAACTGACTTTTTTGACATAGCAAAAAAATCAGGACTTAATGTTGTTAATTTTGGCTGCATTAGTTCACCGGTTTGGGTATTATCAAATCCGATAAAACTCACATCTTCAGGAACGCGTATTTTATGCTCACCCAAGCACTCTATCGCCGCTATAGCCATATAGTCATTCGCGCATATATAAGCTGTTGGCAAAGTCCCTTTTTGAATTGCTTTTTCCATTTCTTTACGTGCTTTTTCTTGATTAAAATCACCTTCAAGTATATAGTCTTTACAAAAGCTTAACCCATTATCGCGAATTGCTGCCAAATATCCATCGTATCGAGTGAAGGCTGATAATGTTTTTTCTAAGCCTTTAATAAATCCGATTTTTTCGTGTCCATTTTCTATCAAATAGTTTACCGCTTGGTAGACTGCTTGATAATCTTTTGAATTGATTACTGATACTAACCCTTGTTCCATAAAATGGGTCGGTACAAGCTCCGGATCAATATCAACCATAACCATATGTTGACAAATACTTTCATCACGAATATATTTCAAACTGTCTTTTCGTGTTCCGATAAGAATCCCACCGTCAACACGTTGCTCACAAAAAGCTTTATCAATTTTTTCATATTCCTCATTACAGGTAATTGTTTGAACTAATACATAGTAGCCTTTGCTATTGGCAATATCTATAATTGCATCCAAATATGTTGTGAAGAAGTCATTATGGTAAAGACGTCGTTGACTTTCAGGCGCTTCATCGATAACAAAAAACACTCCAATTGTTTCGCTTCGCTTTCCGGCAAGGGTACGAGCGTAAGCATTGGGACGATACTTATATTCTTCAATAGCTTCTAACACTTTTTTACGTGTATCCTCCGAAACATTGGGATAATTATTAATCACCCGCGATACGGTACTTCTTGATACGCCGACTATTTTTGCGATTTCTTCACTTTTTATCATCCTATTCTCCTTATCAAAAGCCAATAAAATCAACTATGAACACGCGTTTATTATAAATCAAAAAAGCAAAGAAGTCAATGCCTTCCTTGCTTTTTTATAATTACTACTACGCCATTTTACTTCAAACTATTGACAAAACGAGTAATACCGTCCATACCTTGATCATCTAATTTATAGACTCCTGCACATTCAAGTACCTTTTCAAACTTTTTGCCTACTTCTTCACGAACAAGACGATGGGCCCTTTCTGCGTCACACTGGATTCCATAGACCTTTATCATTTCCTGAATCCAAGGCTTATGTTGTTCCATGGTTTCAGGTAATGCATCAAATACACCTTCTCCTGTTAACACCTTTTCAACGTCAACAAGCTCTTCCTTTAGTCTTGCAGGCAATACAGCAAGCCCCATTACTTCAATCAATCCTATATTTTCTTTCTTAATATGGTGTAAATGGCTATGTGGATGAAAAATACCTAGAGGGTGCTCATCACTTGTTCGATTATTTCTAAGCACTAGATCAAGTTCATATTCTCCGTCTCCATTCATCCGCCCTATCGGTGTAATGGTATTATGAGGAATCTTTTCTCCTTCTTGATCTGAATAGGCAAGGATCTCACATGTTTCATCCGTATATTCTCTCCACACCTTAAGGATTTTATCAGCTAAATCAACAATTGCTTTTGCATCTTTGGAAGCAAGTCGTAGTACCGATAAGGGCCACTTCACCACACCAAGTGACACATTTGGCGCACTGTCTATTGTGAAGTTTTTGATAACCGGAGCCACTTCCATCGGAAATGTATGATGGCCTCCTTGATAATGATCATGACTCAAAATCGATCCGCCCACAATAGGTAAATCTGCGTTGGATCCAATAAAATAATGAGGCATTATATCTAAAAACTCAATGATACCTGTGAATGTTTTTCTCGTAATATGCATCGGATCATGTCTACCTTTAAAAATAATTGAATGTTCTTGATAGTAGACATATGGCGAATATTGGAAATACCACTCTTCACCGTTAAGGGTTAATGGCAATACGCGATGATTGCCTCGTCCCGGATGATTCAAATGCCCTTCATAGCCCACGTTTTCAACACATAGCAAGCATTGGGGATAATTAACTTGTGGCATCAGTTTCGCTTTTGCAATTTCTTTAGGATCTTTTTCCGGCTTTGAAAGATTAATAGTAATCTCCAGATCTCCCACCGGTGTCGGTGCGGTCCAATATTCATTTTTTTGAATACGGTCCATACGTATGTAATTGGAGTCTTGGCTTAGTTGATAGTAATCATCCGTCGCCGCCTCAATTGATTTTTCAGATACAATACGTTGAAATCGATCATACAATTCCTTTGGTCTTGGCATGATCAATCCCATGATTTTTGCATCAAACAAGTCACGCTCAGTTACTGTATTTCCTATGAGTCCTTTTGCAACTGCATCATCTAATAATGGCTCCAAAACACTTAAGGGTGACTGTGCAGCCGGTTGGTCCCAAATAGCTTCTTTTGTTACCCCATCCACTGGTTTTTTCAGATTAAAAAGGGCTATGAGCTGGTTGCGCACCAAAGGTTCATCCAACTTCGTCATCATTTGACGATGGACAGCAAAATGAATCAAGGCTTCAATATGTTTTCCAATTTGCCCTTCCACATCAAACGCCTGATCGACTACATCACTTTCATAGCCTGTGGGATGCCCTTGATGCCATTTCCAAGCACTGGAGATAATAGTCTTTATATCTTCATATTGAGGTTTCCATCCTAAGTCTTGACGTGCTTTTTCTGATGATGCGATTAATGTCGCCGGATCTCCCGGACGTCGGTCTGCTATTTTTGCAGGAATGGGATGTTGGGTAACTTCTCTTGCCATATCAACGATTTCTTTTACAGAAAATCCATTGCCACTACCCAAATTATAGGTTCCACTATGACCACCTGCTTGAATCTTTTGCATAGCTAGTATATGGGCTTGTGCCAAATCCATAACATGAATATAGTCTCTGACACAAGTTCCGTCCGGTGTGTCATAGTCATCGCCAAACATCATGATGGATTCTCGCTGTCCAAGGGCCACTTGTAGTACAATGGGAATCAAATGACTCTCAGGCTGATGATCTTCGCCAATCAATCCACTTTCATGTGCTCCGGCCGCATTAAAATAGCGCAAGACGGTATATTTCATTCCGTATGCCGCCTCGGACCACTTCAACATTTTTTCGACAGATAGTTTAGTTTCACCATATGGATTTGTAGGTTGAGTACGATCGTCTTCAAAAATCGGAATGGATTCAGGTTCTCCATAGGTTGCTGCTGTTGACGAAAAGACAATATGCTTAATTTGAAATTCTTGCATCACTTCAAGGAGCGATAAGGTTCCATAGACGTTGTTATTATAATATTTTAAAGGCTCTGTAACACTTTCACCCACAAGGGAATCTGCTGCAAAATCGATAACCCCTTCAATCGTGTTCTCAAGAAAAACACGGCGAAGCGCTTCTTTATCACGAAGGTCGCCTTGATAAAAAGGAATATCTTCTGCAACTGCTTGTCGATGCCCTTTATACAAGTTATCGTAAACAACTACCTCAATGTTTTGTTCTGTTAAAGCCTTTACCGTGTGACTTCCAATGTATCCTGCTCCACCACAAACTAAAATCGCCATACTAAACTCCTTTCACTTCATAGGCGCCTTGACCTACGTTTGCCACATAGAATTCAGGTTCTAAGTTGGTTCGCTTCTGATAGTTTTCTCCAACATTTTTGATGAACGCATCCACCTGTTCGTCTTCAACAAGGGATACTGTACAACCGCCAAAACCTGCTCCCGTCATTCGTGAACCTAAGACACCGGATATTTTCTTTGCTTCTTCAACCATGATATCTAACTCTTTACCTGTGACTTCATATAAATCACGCAAGGAATCATGGGACGCATACAACAAGTCACCAACAGTCTCTAGGTCACCTTTTTTCAAGGCATCCACACATTTTAGGACTCTCTGGTTTTCATAAACTGCATGTTGTGCTCGATTTCGCGCAATCGGATTATTTATAAGCTCTGCATGTTGGTCAAAAGTTGCTTCATCCATATCACATAGATAGTCAATCTTAAGAACGTCTTGTAAATCGCGAAGCGCTTCTTCACATTCGCTGCGGCGTTCATTATATTTAGAGTCCGCTAACCCACGACGCATTTTCGTATTTGCAATGACAATTTTTACACCATCGAGTTTAAATGGTACATATTGATACTCTAATGTATTACAATCCAGTAAAATAGCATGATCTTCTTTCCCCATTCCAACAGCAAACTGGTCCATAATGCCACAATTCACACCGACAAATTCATTTTCTGCCTTTTGGCTCAGTTGAACCAATTGAATGGGAGCTATATCACCACCCGCTAAAACATTAATCATAGTTGCCGTTAAGACCTCAAGAGAGGCTGATGAGCTGAGTCCTGAACCATTGGGAATATCTCCATAATATAAAACATCAAATCCCGGAACCTTAGGACCGATTTTTTCATACATTTTTATAACACCCTTGGGATAGTTGACCCAATCATGAGCTTCATCATAAACAATATTATCTAAATCCACTGTCACTTCTAAATCAAAATTCATTGTTGCAAATCTTGCCTTGCGATCATTACGCTTTCTAACCACGGCATAAGTTCCAAAATCAAGGGCACAAGGAAAAACAAATCCACCATTATAATCAATGTGTTCTCCAATAATATTTACACGTCCCGGTGTAAAAAAGGCACGAATGTTACTCCCCTCTCCATATCGATTTACAAATTCATTTTTTACATTTTCCATCATCTGTTTTTGCATTTTTTCTTCTCCTTTACGTTTGTCGAACGATTAAATTCGTCGCTACCATAATTTTCGTACACGGTGAAAGCTTTTTTTGATCTTTGTTTTCAATGAGTTGAATCATTTGTCTAGCAGCCGTGCTACCTAATTGGCTCATATGATGATCGACCGTTGTTAGCGCCGGATCCGTTATTTGACTAACAATGGTATTATCAAATCCGACAATCGATAGTTGATGTGGTATCTGTATCCCTTGCAGTCGAGCAGCATTTAAAACGCCTACTGCCATAAAGTCATTACAACATAAAATAGCATCTATATCTTTTGACTTCTCTCGATTGGCAAAAAAAGATTTTGCACATTCTTTTGCCTGATTCACCGTTTCAAGACCGTTTCCCTCTTCAATCAACAAAATCACCGGTTCTGTTTGATATTCATCCATACAAAATTTTTCATAGATGGCTTCTTTTATATCGTAGGAGTGGCTTTTTTCTCCACGCATGAACGCAATCCTTTTTGCTCCCTGTCGTTTTAAGTGCCTTAAAGCCTCGCCGGTTCCTGTGTAATCATCGTTAAGAACAAAATGACATTGTATGCCTTCGTGATACCCATTGATAATGACTAATGGAATGCGATTCGATATGCCTTCATAGTATCCATTCTTAATATTTTCATTCCGAGGATCGATAACGATAATTCCATCAACACTTCGGTTCAATAATGAATCAATCATTTCTCGTTCATTTTCGGGATGGCCCTTAGTGTTGCATAAAAAACTTCGATAATCTTGGTCTCCCATGAAATTATCAATACCTTTGATTACTTCCGAAAAGAAAAGGTTTTCTATACTGGGCGTTAAAACACCAATCGTTTGCGTCTTATCTTGTATTAAACTTCGTGCCAGAAGATTTGGCCTAAACCCAAGCTCTTCGATGGCTTTATTGACATGCTTAGTCGTTTTTTCACTGACCGGATAGTTTTTATTAATTACACGTGATACTGTTGTTATTGAAACTCCTGCCAGTTTAGCTACATCTGTTATTGTTGACCTTTTGTTTTCCACGAACTCACCACCAATCATATAGAAAAGGTTTTCTATTTTCATTATAAAACCCTTTTACCCATAAAACAAGATAGAAAATAATTTTCTTTTCACGAAAAGTCTCTTGTTTTCTTCAATATCATGATATACTATAATGTATAAATTACGATTATTCAGGAGGTTTTATGTCCAAAATCATTCTAACAGGTGGCGGAACTGCAGGACATGTCATTCCACACTTTGCACTATTACCTTACTTTAAAAACAATCACATTGAACTTTTATATATTGGTTCTAAAAACGGCATCGAAAAAGAGCTTGTTCACCAAAAGTCAATTCCTTATATTGGAATATCTAGTGGTAAGTTACGCCGTTATTTTGATATGAAAAATTTTACAGATCCTTTTCGAATCATTGCCGGTTTTTTTCAAGCATTATCTTGCTTAATAAAAAATCGACCGGATTTAGTTTTTAGCAAAGGTGGATTTGTAAGTGTACCGGTTGTCGCTGCCGCTTGGCTACTTAGAATTCCTGTCATTGCACACGAATCAGACATGACTCCCGGATTAGCCAACAAATTAGCAGCCCCTTTTACAAAAAAAATATTAACAACTTTTGAAGAAACTTTAAACTATCTTCCTAAAAATAAGGGAATCTTTACCGGATCTCCCGTTCGGCAATCCCTAAAAAACGGTAACAAGGCTATAGGTTATGACCTAACCGGTTTTAATGACAGTAAACCGGTTATTATGGTCATGGGCGGAAGCTTAGGTGCGCAAAAGATTAATCACGTTCTACGTGAAGCATTACCCTTACTCCTTGATCATTATCAAATTATTCATTTGTGTGGCTCCGGAAATCTTGATAAGCGCTTAACCAATAAAAGTGGCTACGTTCAATATGAATATGTCAATCAAGAGCTTCCCCATTTATTTTCCATCACTGATTTCATGGTGTCTCGCGCCGGCTCGAATGCAATTAACGAGTTTGCCTACTTACAATTACCAAGTCTATTGATACCACTATCTAAAAATGCAAGTCGTGGTGATCAGATATTAAATGCCAAGGTTTTTGAGTCAAAAGGGTATGCACAAGTGCTTCCTGAAGAAAATTTAACGGTTATGTTTTTCGTTGAGAGTATCGATACTCTATATAAGCAACTGGATAATTATGTAGAACATTTATCTTCAGGCACAGAATCGACAGGTACTCAAAATGTATACCATGAAATTATCTCCATTTTACGTAAAGAGGTGTAAATTATGTTGGAACTGACTAAAATATCAAAAATTATGATATTTCTCGGAATATTTTCTATTGTCATTTCAATTTTCGTGAATTATTACTTTTTTAATCACGAGCAACAATTAATGGCAAAAACATCAGAACTCGTCGAGACTATTAATAATGAGAGTATTCAAATTGACCTCTCCCTACGTGTATTAAATAATATAATTCAGCAACTTCCTGAGTCTTCAACAACCTCTGATTTACCAGAAGCATTATCAGAACCATATTTTAAAAATAGAGATTATCTGGAGGATCAGCTGATTTATATCAACGAAAATCTTGCAGAGTTTGAACGTTTAATTGACCAATCAAATCTGCATATTTTTAGAAGTTACACGGAAAACAATCAGCGCTTACATGCATATGCAGGAGAAATTGCAGCCTCTGCAAATTGGCTCCAAAAATATTCTCAACAAGCCTTAACTTCCCAGCAATTCAAGTCAAATTCAACTGTGCAGATGGAATACAATGCTTTACGCGAAAATATCAGCGCATTATCACAACTGCAAAAAAACGTCTATAATCAAGCGATCAATTATGCCAGGCTAATGGTTAACGGCGTCTTTGCTATGTTAGTATTTTTTGTTTTGTTCTTAAGTATTATTATTTTAAAACTATTAAATAAAAACATACGTTATCTCACTGAGAGTATACAACTTGTTGAACGTAATGACTTTGATTCTCAAAAACTACCGAGTTATTCTCCATTGTTTGCTGAAGATGCCCATGTCATTCGCTTAGTCACTAAAATCATGGATGAAAATGCAATCTCAAACAATATAAAAAATATTGTGATCAACACCTACGATATGGACGATATGCTTCATGAACTTTTTAAAATATTTAATCAATTTCTTAATATTGATCGAATTGGCGTGTGTTTTTTTGATTCAATAAACAACACACTGATTGCAGAAAGTGGTATATCAAAATATTCCAACATCTTGCTAGGTCCTGGATTCTCTATTCACGTTGAAGAGAGTAGTTTACTGTCAATTATAAAAACAAAGAAAGGACGTATTAATAACGATTTAGAAATTGCATATAAACAAAAACCCCACAGCAAATCACTCGAACTCATAACCCGCGAGGGAATCCAATCCAATATGAGTATTCCTCTTTTGATTAATAACGAGGTTTTTGGTATTTTATTTTTTAGCTCGACATATAAAAACCATTTTACCAAAGACCATCTACGTCATGTAACAAAGATCGTGAATGAGATATCCGGTTTTTTCAACCGCGCCTACTTACTTAAGATGGTCTTTAGCCGTTTCACTTACAGTTTTTCTTCCCTTGTCAATGAGCGGGATTATGAGACGGGTGGTCATTTAGACCGAATGACCAAATATTCAGAACTACTTGCAGAAAAATTACGCCAAAAAGCTTTGCCTACCCACGAAGTCCCACGCCATATGATTTTAGATATTCAACGTTATGCCGCTTTACATGATATCGGGAAAGTAGCAATTCCTGATCATATCCTAAAAAAACCCGGTAAGTTTGAAGAGCATGAATGGAATATTATGAAGACCCATGTTAATGTTGGGCATAATATTTTCAGCCAGTTGCGTCATGAACTTAAAATGTTTAATAAAGATTTTTTCAAAGTTGCCGAAAATATTATTGCTTATCACCACGAACGTTGGGACGGTATGGGTTATCCTTATGGACTTAAAGATTATGATATTCCATTAGAAGCTAGAATTGTTGCATTAGGTGATGTATTTGATGCTCTGACTTCAAAAAGAGTATATAAAAAAGCCTTCACCATAGATGAGGCTCTTTCAATTATCCAGGAGTCTAAAGGGACACATTTCGATCCTGTTCTCGTGGATATATTATTCGAAAATCTGGACTCGATTTTAGAGATTTATAAGACGCGAGATACCACTATATCTGCTTCGAAATAGCTTGCCCAATCGTTTCTAAATCATCATCGCTAAGTTCTTGTATTGGCCAAGAGATATTAATATGGTCCTGTTCAAACCTTGGAATCAAATGCAGATGAAAATGATGGACTGTTTGTCCTGCAACCTCACCATTATTCTGAAGAACATTTAACCCCTCACAAGCAAGTACTTCACGCATTGCCTTAGCGACAATTGTTGCTAGGGCAAATATTTTGCCTGCTGTTTCTGCATCGAGTTCATAAATATCTTCAATATGCTCTTTTGGCAAGATGAGTACATGTCCTTTTGCTGCCGGAAATTTATCTAATATAACCCTAAACTCTAAATTTTCAAATAATGTTACTGATTCCATAATGCCATGTGCAATATTACAAAAAATACAACCTTGTTTCATAATATTCCCCTTTCTTTTGAAAAGCTCTGTTTACGTATCCCTATTAAAATTATTATACCATTATTGTAAGGCTACTTACAACGAAAAAAGCCCTTCAAATTTATAGAGAAGTGTGAAATCCCCTTTTGCTTTTATTTCACCTGTCATAAAGGCACGTTGCATCGTTAGCTTTCCATCCATGATACGCCTCAGATTGCTTTTCTTCCCCATAATGACAACATTACTTTCACCAATCTGCCCATAATAAGCTCGAATACTTTGATTGTTAAGTTCAAGTACTGTATTTTCACGTGGATCATCTTCGACAACAATTTGAATTTTTGCTGAAATATCAGCTTTATTGATATAGCTTTCTTTAAATCTCTCAGGCCAAGGTTTCTCACCTTTTATCGTTTCTGCAGATAATTTTTGCTTAAACAAACTTCCTAATTGGTGTATATCTTCTTGTTGTTTTTCAATATACGAATCATAATTTTCAATGATCCCTTTGTCGGCCCTTCTTTTTTCTTCTCCAATCGGTTCTGATAAATTCTGCTGTTCAATCCTAGCATCCGCTACTGGTATTTCAACAAAGACTTTCTCAATCTTACCACTGCGTGGTAACAATCCTTTTTTTTGTTGTATAAGACGAAAAAAAGCTTCTGCTTTCTTATCGATACCAAATAACCACTCAAAATTTGTTTCTAAGGCCACCGCTGATTCAATCGAAGCTAAAAGATTGATCCCTTCAACCCCTCCCAGATATTCCCAGGATTTTAACAAATGGGTGTAGGCTTCAAACTCATACGCTTTTCGAGATATAACCATTCCAAATAAAGGCGTGTTTGCAAAAACAGCTTTTTCTCCTCTGTAGAAACATTGGTCTAAAAACTCTTGCATGCGATATCCAATGCCATACCATTCTACATTAATAGCAAGAACAACACCAATAGATTTACTCATATATTCTAAAATTGTCTCCATAGAAGCTTTTGATTTATATAAATCAATGCGGTGCATGGTCACACCAAGTTCTGTCAGCACATGGCTGATTCGCTCTAGTGCGACTAAAACCGGATCATCAACATAACCTTCTCCACCATAAATCATGGTAATGCATTTTTCATTACCTAGACTTTCTTCTTCTTTTTTACCTAATTGAATCTTTTGAAACAATCTTTTTTTGGGTATCGCTACTTTTTCTTCTTTGTTTTTATTAGCGTTTAAAAATTGTGTAATTCGCTCAGTTTCTCGTTGGATGACAATTTCAAGCTCTTCAGTAAACTGTTTCTGTGATGGATGCAATAAGGGTAATACTTTATAACTTTTCCCCTGTATACTCACAACGAATAATTGATCTTCTTCGGGTTTTACAAGTAAGGAATCATCTCCCGTTAACTGCTGTAAGGTTTTGTTCCCTAATGTAATAATCAGTTTTGGATTAATCAATGCGATCTCTTTTTTCAGATAAGGCATAAATATAGAATATTCTTCTTTTTTTGCTGCCCTTGAAACAAGGCGACCTTCCTTGTTGGTTCGGCATGGTCGGTACTTCAATAAATGTGTAGTATATACTTGCTCATACGAATAACCAATGGCCTCTAAGAGAGGTTCAATTTTTTTTCGCTCATGATCCAACAAATTTTTATGCTGGGCTTCTTCTTTTGCACTTGTAAATTCGGCAATAATCATAATATCCCCATCAGTATTACCTTCCCCCAAGATCAGGTCTTGCATTTCATTTGTTTTTTCACCTAGTTCTTTAGCGCACGAATTAAACATTTCGCGAATCTTATCTTGCTTCATCTTCTGTGCCTCCTATTTCTTTCAGTCTTAATCGCACAATGGGTATACTTATGGCGATGCCGCCAACAAAACCTCCCACATGTGCGAACAGATCCACGTTAGGGCTAACTACACTATACACGATTCCATATATAAAAAACAACCAAATAATGTAATCATTTATTCCATCCATCGATCTATTCATTGCTTTTGAAAGAACAAGAGCACCTCCAATGAGTCCATAAATCGCTCCACTTGCTCCCGCTGCAATCACTTCCGTTTGTGTGAAAAAGTGATACCCAAAACTTAAGATACTTCCAAAAACACCGGCCCCTAGATAAATCATTGCAAAGTGTCGCGCGGAAATATATTTTTCTAATCGAGAACCGAATATATAAAGGCCAAAAAGGTTGAAGAGTAAATGCATCCCTCCAATGTGTAAAAACATAGCACTGACAAAGCGCCAATACTGTTGCGTTCGAATGATATACTCAACATGAATGGCTCCAAAACGCATCAAGGTATTTGCATCCGTCGAACTCCCATTCATTTCCATCAACATCCATACGATAACATTAATCAATCCGATAAGTAGGGTAATATGCTGCCTTTGGGATTGTTTTTCTATTGCATAGTAGGTCTGCTTTTTGTTTTTTAATAATTCTCTAATCGGCTTTTCTATGCCCATCACTGAATTCAACTGTTGATCCGGAATATCTAGATCTCGTGTATCTGAAGAAACAAACCAAGTCACTTCGATTGTCTTTGCTTCAATATTTGGCCTTTTATTAAAATAATCATATAAACTTCGATTCCAATCACCGACAAATATCGTTAACATAATGACACGGTCGGTGTTATATTGACTAAACTGATGCGAAAGACTATCCATATAGAATTCATACGCTTGAATATCAAACGCATGCTTTGGGGGAAGGTGAACGAGATTTATAATATAATAACTGCTTTTTTGATAAAGGGTATATAAGGTAATGTGTTCATTATCTGCGTCAATCTTTTTATAATTCTTTGCCTCAAAGTAACTTTTGAGTAACACATAATCATTTAAAAACTCCTCTGACATATTATCCTCTGACATATGCGCCTCCTATAGTATCGTATTCAAATCTATAGTTCTATTCTAAAGGAGTTCATTCATAAGTCAATAGGCAAATCCATCTTCATGATACCTGAAGGGACTATTTTATAAGATTCTAGACCATCCAAGTAAGCATATCCCTCCGGATCGTAAAAGATAATAACACCCACATCATCAAAAACAAGTTCCGAAGAGCTTCCTTCAAATTCCGGCAATACAAAGCGCACGTTTTGCTCCTGATGATATTTGCCTTGATAGGTATTTAGAGCCAATTCTATGCTTTGTGTGACCTTTGAATTTCTTTGATCCGGAGAAACACTACGCCTTTCATAGCGTCCTGTTTCATACGAGAAAACCATCATTTCCTCTGATAAGGTGTAATATTCACAGTTATTTGGATTACTTACCGTATAAAAGTTTTTTTGGCTGAGTTCATCTTCTTGAGGATTGTATAAAACAATTCCATCGTACTCAACAAATGCTATCAAAGGGAAATCTTCAAGAGAAAATCTGAACCCCCTATATTTTAGACTATCAAAAAAATTCCGTATAACTTCTCGATGGGGTATTTGAATATTATATGCCTGTTGACTATCATAGGCATATGTTGAGTACGTTTTGAGTGCAAAACCTGCATCATAACTTGCTTCTTCAATGGACTGTTCTATCCAAGCTCTTTGACGTTCTTTATATTTATACTGTGTATTTTGAATGGTGCTTTGTATAAAAAACGGTAGCATAATAATGAGGCCAATGATACTGTACTTAACCATTCCCATATCGAACAATTCCTCCACTTACAATATAAATCTCCGAATTTTTCATTCCACCTATACCAAGTATGTTACGAAAACTTTGGCTCTTCGTTTTTGATGTATTTCGAATACGAACATAAAAGAAATCTCCCGAATTTAATCGATACGGTCCTTGCGTCTCAACCCATTCAACAATTTGATCCGTATAAACACCATCATAATACACTTCCATGAAACCTTCATCTTCTGAAAATCGTTTTTGTTGATGCTCTAATTCAATTTCATAGGTTAATCCCGAGGTTTGGAGCACTTGATTTAACTCATCCAACATCTGGCGGTTCATCTTACCGGATTCTCTGATTTTTTGGCTGAATTCATTTGTCTCCGTCATAATCAAATTATACACGATATCGTCTTGTCTTTGATAACTATATACCGTAGGAACGACAAAAATAAGTATAACGCCAAGTATAATTCCAAAAATTTTCCACAAACTGTCTTCGATCATTTCATTAACTTCCCTTCACTTCTTGGATTTCAAGTATACTTCTTACCTTTAATCCATTATTTTCTGTGGATATTTTCAAAAAATACGTTTTTTGCTTATCCATTCTATTTATCAACTGCCTTATGTTTTCTTCTGATAATACGCCTTGAAATTCGTATTCTTCCATACGAATTTGTACGTCTTTGCCAAAACAGTAGTAACCACCAATCTCAACGACTAGCTGTTCATAACTTATTTCATTGCTACTCGCATCATCCCATTCTTCATCGACCAACCATGAATTGCCTTGTGATTGAATTTCTTCAACAGATTGATAGTAGCTATTATATTGCGAATGATGGTTAAAAAAGCTAAACAATCCCATAAGCATAATCATAAAACCAGCGATGATATATAACATCTTAAATATATTATGCGTCATTACTCTTGGGTGGCTACTATGCCTTTAACCACATCATTCGCATCATATATAAGCTGGGTCATGAAACTGCCTTGAGGATTAATATACATAGACGAATCAATGTTTTTGGACTCTTGCAAATCTTGGTCCATTTCTGCCTTTGATTTTTCAGACAAGGAACCACTGATAACATTTGACGAAATATTTCCACTACTAATATACTGTGTTGATGACGGATAACTTGTGTTTACTTCGATAATAAAAGAACCACTATTTTGCTTATATTGCTTGATTGCATTTAAAACATCTCCGCCCGTGACCACCATATTGTCAAATTTTTCGTATTGTATGCTTGCCAGTTGTTCTGACATTGTATCGAGTTGCTCCCCTGAAGCTTCTGCCAAATTTTTGCCTTTATTAAACAAAAAAAGTCCTGTACTAACGATTGCGATAAACATCATTATTCCTACGCCTAACCATAATGCTTTTTGAATATTCTGATCCATAATATTTTCTCCTTCTCCTTATACATTAATTTACACCTACATCAATTGATAAAAAAACCTTTCTAATTCTTGAATACTTGACATAATCATCGGCACAATCATATATAAAACAATGAGACTATATGCCGGTAAAAAACCAATGTTTTGCCCGAAAATAATTTTCCGATTAATAATTTGTTCATTTAACCATTGTCGTCGTTCAATATAGTAACTCTTATCCTGAACAAGCTCATCAAAAGCTTCTAGAATACTAATATCCTCACTGGCAATTGCCAATTGATACATGATTTTTTTCATTTCTGGATGGTCTACTTTTTCTTTCATTGTCATAAATGTTTGATATCCACCCAAGCTCATATCAAGTTGACAATGGTTTAATTCTTCTTTGTAGTAATTCGAGTAGCTTGCCATCCAATCGCATATTTCTTCTGTATTCATACGCGGATGGTACATTAGCATCAAAATGATACTATAATATCCTGAGATTTCATCTTCCACCTCCATTCGCTTAATATATTTAATCATGCTCTCATTAATTTCCGGCATATGATAGGCAATGATTCCAATCAAAAAACATACCATGATTTGCCACCACGTAAAATAAACATCATGATACATTTCAATCTTTTCACGAATATGATTTCTACGCACGTCCATCTGCTGGGCATTCAATTTACTCTCCTCAGTTGTCGACATTAATATCCACTGATCAATATCTGCATCACTAATATTCCTGGAACTTTTTTTTATAAATACGTAATCAGCTAGGGATTCATTTTGACGTTTTAATTGAGTTTCCACCGGCAGTGTTGCTCCCAAAAATTGGTCTTGGTAATATATTTTTTTTGACAGATTTTGTCGTTCACTCAATAACATAGACATAATCACTAAAACACTTATTCCAAAGCCCATCATTCCATAAATCCATTTCCGCTTTTGCCGTTCACTTAGGGGGAGATGAAGTTTAGCTATCCAACGCTTCATTTGATTATTCTGAGGAAAATAATCATCTAAACGTTGGATACGATTTAATAAAATCATGGATAAAAACATAATTCCAATCGTTATAATCTCGATATATTTCCCTGCCATACTATTATAGAATAAGCCTAAAGGGGCAAAATTACTAATTGCCCAATTTTTAAGGATACTAATTAAAAACAAAGGTATTATAGCAATGACATTCATACTTTTCAGAGCATAATTTAATTTTTTTCTCTTGACCAATTCAAGCTGTACATTTTTTGCCAAAAAACTTAGGTTTGTTAAATAGACGCTTTTTCCATTCTCATGTTGGTCACCATATTCATATGTCAAATGCGATATATTAACAAACATCTTTAAATAGGAGTTTGGCGCAAGCTCAAAATACTTGGTCATCGCATATAAAGGATCAATATCCGAAAAAATCTCATATATATGCTCTGCTTGGACCGTCATCTCTCTTTGTTTTATATCCATTTGTTCCAGTGCAGAATAAATCGCATCATCAATTGTTCCATATTCATAAAAACCTTGTCGTACATATCCCATAAAAACAATAAACTGTTCTAACAAACGGTAATGGCTTCGGCCAATAAAGAAGTCAAAATAGCTCTCAGATGTATACCATAAAAAAAACAAAAAAATTACTGTATACAGCAAATTCTTGGTCATGCTCCAAAAAGCAATGAGCGATATACCATAAACAATCACTAAACCAAGTACAACATGAATTGATTTTTTACATAGATAGAACGTATCTTTTTCTCCGATAAATTGATAACCTGTTTTTATACGTGACAAAAATCCTCTAATAACAGGTAGTCGCATCAACAGTTGGTTTGCACTTAAGTATATTTTATAGGATTGCGTGTTAGTTACCTTGGAATATTGTCTCCTTCTCAAAACTTCCTTCGCGATTGACTCCATAATTCACCTCACTCCACTGTTGATTAATAAACTCTATAAATCGATGACCATCTTTTTCTTCCATACTTTTTTTCATTAATTCCACTTGATTTTGAGTGATTGGATTTATGAAATCGTAACTTCCATGATTATACTGCACAATAATATTTTCCTGATATATCTCGTGATGCTTATCAAAATTGTGCTCATTTTTTTCACATAATACAATCTCAGAAATCCGTTCAATATAGCGGTGCCCCTGTGAATCCTTTTCCATATGAATTTCAAAATCCAGAACACGAACAACTTGTTCTTCTGCAACTTTTTCGTCTCTAAATACATCACACTTGAGCAGACTGTTTCTTAAAGATAAAACGAGGTCTTTCAATGTCTTTGCATGATGTGTAAAAAGAGTAAATAAAGATGCAACTTGTGCCATTTGCAACATAAGAACGCTTATTTCATCTGTTGCTATTTCACCTAATATATTGACTGTACCATCTGTCTTCTTCTGTAAATCCAGTCCGGCTTGACCTGAAATTGTCTCCGTTTCCTTAAACGTCAAAACATTCCGGTATGGATATAATTTTCTTAAATGCAATTCAAAAGCCATCTCTTGAACCCGCAAGGTCATTGTCGGATAAATATGTTGAACCAAGGACATAAGCAGGGTTGTCTTGCCCGATCCTTGCGATCCTGTAATTGCCGTTATACGTGCGCCTCGCATGAGGAAGATCATCATCTGAATCAACTTGTCTGAACCCTCTCCTTGAAAGAGATGTTCTAATGCAATGTTTTTCAAATGAAATTTTCGGACAAAAAAAGCCCAACTTTCACTAAAGGGGGGACGAACGACAACAACTCTAGAACCGTCTTGCATTTCATTCACTTTATATCCGATGTTTTCAGAAAGTTGCCCCGCTTTATTATAACGATATATATTCTGACAAATTCTTTTTAATTCTTTATGATTTCCAAAAGACAAAAATGATAAGTAAATCGATTTTCCTTTATAAAAAATCCAAACACTGTCATAATTTCTTGGTAACTGTTTTGATGTTTTTAGTCGATTCGGCAATTCTTCCCAGGACGTATCAATAACTCCGGATACGCCTCCCGAAATTCCATCTATAGACATATCTCGAATGCGGTCAATAACTCCAAACCCTTTATAATTCTCATAAATTCTTTGGGCAATAATGATAATTTTGTCTTCAAAGGTAAGTTGAATTCTTCTTTTTCTATATGCACTGACAATTTGTTCACGTGATACTGCATAAACAGGTAATTCTTCATTATCGGATTGTTGAAGTTGATCCCATTTCTCCTCCTCAATTAATTGACTCAATCCTTGAGTTCGATAGTTCCTCCAGTAATCAAACATAAGAATATCGAACATATCTTTTTCTGAAAGAAACTGTGGTTTATCAAAATAAATGACTTTATCAACTTCTTCTTTTTTAATTAAATACTTTATCAACAGGTCACTAATTAAATCAATAATATAGCTTTTGTCTTCTAAACTACCATTGGTACATCCTTTTAAAGCTTTTTTTAATTCAGTTCGTTTATTTAACTCTCGCTCATATACCTCTTTTGATCCGAAAATATTTTCAAATTGCTGCGTTGTCAATTGATACATGAGTTGACGAATTTCTTCTTGCAGGTAGTCAAGTTCTAGATGGTCTCGGTTTCTTGATTTTATCAATTCAGTCTCTCTATCAAGCTGTTTCTTCATTACAAAACCAATAGATAGAAGTGATCCGGATAAGAGAAACAGGCTAAAGATGAAATTCAGTTGTGGTCCCATTTGTTATTTTCTCCTCCCCCAGTGTTAATATTCGCTCAACTGCTTTCTCTATACTTTTCAAAAAAACATGTGCATCATAATTTTTCTTTGAATAACTCAGCCTTAAAACATAATCCACTAAATTATTTTGATTTGCCTGTTCAATGAGTGATGGAAAGTAGGGAATAAAAACCGGGTCGACTCCCACTATTTTTTTCTTAAACGGTTTTAATATTCCTTTCTCCCATTTATTCATAATAAAAACTTTAGGAATAGACGTCAACAGGTCTTTTGCCTCTTCACAGCTATGGCTTAACCGTTCTAAACGATATAGATTCGGATCCCCGACAACAACCAAAACATCCGTCGTTTTTAAGAGAAGTTGTGTTAAGGGATGGTCTAATGCTAAATCACAATCAATGACCGAAATATTATAATATGCATTTGCTAAGGTCATTAAATAGCCAAACTGATGATAGTATTCTTCATGATCAGGCAATGTTTTTCCGCTTTGTAACATATCAAGGTTAGAATGGGCTAATAAAGAAAAACAGTAATCCTTAATCATATCTTTTGTGAGTTTTCCATTTTTTATCCGTCGAATTACTCCCTCAATATTCGATTCTCCTATAAACTGATCTAATTCTCGTTCAAATGTTTTTAAACTATAGTGTTCAAGACTTTCATCCTTGATGAGTGATGATGTCAAAAATGTTTTATACCCCTTGCGACATGCAATCATTGTTGCAACAAGAATCGCTAATGTTGTTTGTCCTGATGCATACTTAGGGTCAGACCAGATAACGACTTGCATAATACTCCTCCAATACTTCTTCATCCATTAAAAGTAATCTATTCATTGTAATATGTTGTAGTTTTTTCTTATAATAACGGGATAAACTCATATAAGAAAATGTATCATTATACTCATCATCAATTTGAACAATATGGTCATTTTCTTGAAATTCAATACATATGATTTGATGAATATTAATCCCCTCATTTCCACGTTCAAGATATGCCTTAATATATGACGATGTAATGGAGCTATCTTTAAAATACTCCAATACGACAACGACAATTTTCTTATGCTTACAAAATTCACTCAATTGATATTTTAACCACTTCAAGGAATTCTTCTTCGTTGTAACAACATAATACGCATGATACTCTGTTTGAACTTGTCCTTTTTGCTTTGCTCTTAATTTCCGAAGTTTTTTTATAAGATGTTGTTTTTTAGGCAAGACATTTTCCTCATAATACTCTAATCCTTGAAGAAAATAATTAGCAGTTCGACTCTGATCCCCAACAATATGTCCTCGCATCCTTTCCTCCTTAAAACCCAATGGTTTGTGTCGTTACGTTTTCAACATTTGCTTCTTCAATTTTCGTTTCTTCAACAATTGTGTTCTGTGTTTTTTCTTCTTGATTCACTTCTTCTTGATTCACTTCTTCTTCATTGATGATTTCTTCAATTTGGGCAAATGAATATGCCTCTGACTCTTGATCAAAGAAGATGATTAATGATTCATCCAATTGTAAGCGTTCTTCATACACGTCTTGACCTTTATATTTTGATGTCAAGAAACCGATTGTATTTGGATTAACCGGATACATATTTCTAAGCGGTTGGCCAATAAAAGGTCTTGAGTAGCGATGAGTATCTTTTGTATAATATATTTGCGTTCCCGGATACATGTTTATATCTTCTTTCGCACTTGATAGACAAACGATTTCATCATGATTTAATTCCAATGTCCCACCTTTTCGTTCTTCATATATTTTTGAAATTGTCACATCTTCTAACACTAAAAAATCTTGTCCTGTAGGATAATGAATCCTTAAATTAATCCTGTCTGATTCATTAATAAATTCAGGAACCGATACACCTAACATTTCAACAGATTCTTTTATCTCAGCTCGTGTTTTTTCTTCATATACCATTGTCTTCGTCGCTATCATTTTTGGTGTACTATCACATTTTATTTTCTTGCCAATAATCTCTTTTGAATCATGAATTGTTTGATCCGGAAGTAAATCTTGATCAATTAACGTCACCGATACATCCTCTTCTTTTATAATGTCGTTCTCTCTTAGTCCACCGTTAAACACATAGGCTTCTACTAAAATAGGTTTTGGGATTTCTGCTTCTTCTTTTGTTTTTTCTACTTGTAGTTCCTCTTCTTGGAGTATCCATCGAATGAATTGGGGATTATTCCTGATACCTATGATATAAACAATAATAAGCAGAACTAAGGCCAACAAGAAACCTATACTTCCTGCTAATATCATATTTTTGTGTCTTTGTCGTAAAACAGTCATACTTTCCTCCCTATAATTCCAAAATACCTTCAATTTCTTTTTTCATTTTTTCTGTCCATTCAAAAGGGTCCTTGTGATAAGATACGGTCTCGATACGTCCTTTAATTATATGCTGTATATGTTTTTTCTCTTCTTTTGTACCGCATGCTAAGATGAGAATCAAATCCTTATATTTTTCTTCAAGATCATGAGACAGATTTTGATAAAAGCTTTCTATTCTATGATATTTCCAATCATTTCCTCGTCCAACTACTAATCGAATATCCATTTGATTATAAATATCTTGTGTTTGACTCTTCTGTTCCCCAAAGTCAATAAGGATTATTTGATATCCTTTTCTTCGAATCATTGACAACAGTTCATCATCACCATTCTCATAATAATGAACGCGTCTAAAAACATATGGCTTTGTCCTCTCTATTTTTTCATCCTCATTTAAGGGATTGCCTTCATATGTTCGCCGAATCATCTTAACTGCATCTTGGTCTCCCCACTCGATAAAAGCTACTTTTCCTCTTTGCTTAGAAAAATACTTGGCAACAAGAAGTGCTGTGTGAGTGACTCCTACACCTTTTTCGGTCCCAATGAAACCTATCGTTATGACTTTATGCTTTTCAGAAATTTTGTTTTGAATTTTTCGATGTCTAAAAAAGCTTCCGCTTTGACCTTGTTTGAACATTTCCCCATCATCCCCCAATCTTTAAATAATGCACTATAGAAATCTTCGTAAGATATCCCTTGATTATTCTCTATATAACTATATGGATATTTGTATACATATATATGATGAATTGAATGATTCAAAGCTTTAACTTGCTCATCATAACCGTGGTTAATGAAAAAAGATGTACGTGGCGGTATATCGCTCATAAGGTAATCTTCAGTTTGACTCATTTCCCAGGGCGCCATTGCGCCAACTAGAATATTATATGCTCCACATAACTCTTGAACCTGAGGATTCTTAGCTGATCCTAGATCGATAATTATCCACTCACAAGCACTGAAGAGTTTATGTAATCGCTTATTTGATAAAGATTTTTGCCTTGTTTTATCAATAATCGGTATGGTGTTCCATATTAATACTCCATCACATATGCTCGTCTCATCCGTATATTCAAGGGAACTCAATGCTTGGTTGTCACTCATATCAACAATGACGCATTCATTTTTAGATTCTATTAAATAATGTGCCAAGGTACTTGTTACATGTGTGACACCACTCCCTGATTTGATTCCCCATACAGATATAATTTTATCTTTGTATGATCTTAAGAGTATATCCAAAGAATTCTCAGACTCTGTTTTACGAATTTTTTTAAGGGCATTTTTCAATTCTGTAATAGACTCATATCGTTGGTCTCGGTTAAATTGACATGCTTTTTGTATGATTTGTTCAAATTCTTCTCGAATATCTGATCTAAAAAATCGGATTGGTTCTAGTCGTGAAGTTACAGAATTCAGATTTTTCTTGGTCAACATAAAATACATCACTATTCCGACACCAAAAATATCTGTGCGTACATCAGTCTGTCCCATGCCGTATTGTTCCGGCGCTGCAAATCCGCGAGTCCCCAAATATTCTGTATCCGCATCTTTGTTTTCTTGATAAAATCTAGCAATACCAAAGTCAATCAATTTGATTCGATTGTGTTTGGACAAAACAATGTTATCCGGTTTTATATCTCTGTAAATAAGCGGAGACTCAAAGTCTGTGTGGAGATATTCAAGTGCTTGACATACCTCTATGGCAACTTCAATTGTCATTACTTCTGACATGACACCTTTTTCGCGTATAAGCTCTCCTAGTGTATGCCCTTCAATATATTCGCGCACAACATAAGTCCTATCATTTTCTTTGAAAACGTCTGTTATTAAGGGAATACTTTCATGATTTAAAGATTTTAACATGTGGATTTCATTCGTATAGATTGGATTATTGTGATATATTTCTTTGATAATCCAAGTTGAATTTAAATAGATATGTTTTGCTTGATAAACAGAAACTTCTTCCGATTCTTTGATTGTTCGGACAATCTCGTATTTACCAAATACTACCTCTCCCGCTTGCATAACTTCTCCTTAAAATTAATTTACCATCCTGTCGTTAATAATTGAGATAAACGAATTATTATATTCTGTCTACTTGATGCCCTCATCTTTAAATATTATACGATTTCTTTTAATAAACATCAAGAATAAATCACTAGTACTTATTTATGATGCATTTTAGGTCAAATTACCTACTACTTACCTACTACTAAAAAAAAAGATATATCCACATTCATGAATTTTCATGATGTGATATATCTTTTTTATAGGATATTTTTATATAGTTTGGGTTATTATAATAATTTATCGAATAATTTACTTACAGATTCATTATTATGAATGGCTTTAATTGCATTGGCAAAAATATCGCAGACACTTAACTGCTTGATTTTATCGATTTGTTTGTCACTGGATAATTGAATCGTATCTAAAACAACTAATTCTTCAATGGCTGATTTTTGAATACGTTCAATGGCCGGTCCGGAAAGTACCGGATGTGTACAGCATGCAAAAATTCGTTTTGCGCCTTTTTCATGCATGGCTTGAGCTGCATTACAAATCGTTCCTGCCGTATCAATCATATCATCGACCATGATGACATTTTTATCTTTCACATCCCCAATAACACTCATAACTTCACTTACATTCGCTTCAGGACGACGTTTATCGATAATCGCAAGTGGAATATCAATCTCTTCTGCAAAGGAACGACTTCGTTTAACACTTCCGATGTCTGGAGCAACAACAACAAAGTCGCCTTCAATTTCTTTAATCTTGTTTTTGTAATAATCCACTAGCATAGGATTACCCAACATATGATCGACTGGCATTGAGAAGAATCCTTGAATTTGAGCCGAATGTAAATCCATCGTTAATATACGGTCTGCACCCGCAGCCTGAAATAAATCGGCAACAAGTTTAGCACTAATTGGATCTCTAGCGCGCGCTTTACGATCTTGTCTTGCATATCCATAATAGGGAATGACTGCCGTAATACGACCTGCTGAAGCACGACGTAACGCATCAATTGTAATTAATAATTCCATTAAGTTGTCGTTGACGGGATTCGACGTTGATTGAATGACAAAACAATCAATTCCACGAACGATTTCACCGATTTTTACAAAACTCTCACCATCACTAAATTGTCCTGCTTCACATATTGCCAATTCACCACCTAATGAACGCGCAATTCTTTGAGCCAATGGTTTGTTTGAATTTCCAGAAAAGATTTTGATACCATCTACTGTTTTTACCGTACTGGTCATTAAATTTCCTCCTAATAAAACTATGTCAGATTACTGACTAATGCCGTTTCTTTTTTACCCAATCGATTTTGTTTTCTTGTCTTGTTCTTGCAATACCAAGTGCATCATGAGGAACATTTTTTGTAATTGTTGATCCAGCTGCAGTATAAGCATTCTCTTCTATTGTCACGGGTGACACTAGATTTGTATTACATCCTATGAACGCATGGTCTTTAATCGTTGTACGATGTTTATTTACACCATCATAGTTGACCGTTACCGTGCCACACCCAAAATTTACACCCTTCCCAACGTCTGCATCGCCAACATAGGTTAAGTGTGATATTTTGGTTCCATCACCAATCGTCGCATTTTTTATCTCTACAAAATCACCGACTTTAACATGGCTTCCTATTTCACTATTGGGTCGAATATATGCATAAGGTCCAACTGTCGTATGTTCTCCAATATGACTACTAAGAACTGTCGACTGTTCAATTGTCGCATTCGATTCAATGACTGAATCGATAACCTTGCTATTCGGCCCGATATGTGTTCCTGCTTTTATAACACTCTTCCCTTCAATGCTTGTTCCCGGATAAATAATCACATCCGCTTCAACAATAACATCTTTGCCAATGTATACTTGATTCGCATCCACCATCGTTACTCCGGATTCCATATGCTTATAATTGATCCGCTTTCGCATAATGGACGTTGCTTCAAAAAGTTGAACTTTGTTGTTTACACCCAGTGTCTCTGTATAATCATCAAGTTCCATCGCCTCAACCGGATATCCATCTTCACGAATAAAACTTAGTGTATCCGGAAGATAGTATTCTCCTTGAACATTATCATTGGTAATCTGACCTAATGCTTTTGATAATGCTTCAGCCTTGAACATATACATACCACTATTTATCTCGTTTACTTTGCGTTCATCTTGCTCTGCATCTTTATGTTCAACACTTTTCAAAAAATGTCCTTGTTCATCACGAATAATTCGACCATATCCTGTTGGGTCATCCACACGCGTTGTTAAAACCGTCACGCCATGACGTCCTTCTTCATGGGTTGTCTTAAGTTTGGATAGGCTCTCTCCTGTAATAAGTGGCGTATCTCCAAACAAAACAAGTACATTGCCTTCTCCTTGAATAAACTCTTGCGCTTGCATGACTGCATGTCCTGTACCTAGCTGTTCTTCTTGAACCACAAAGGAAACAGGGTGTTTTATGGTATGCATCACTGCATCGCGACCGTGACCGACAATAACACAAATCTCACTGGCTCCGGCTTCATAAGCTGCTTCAATAACATAATCCAGCATGGTTCGGTCCAAAACTTTATGAATCACCTTTGGCTGGTCCGATTTCATTCGAGTACCTGCACCTGCTGCCAAAATTACCGCCTTCATAACGGACATTGTATACACGCTCCTTTTCCAAAACACATTGTACAACAGATAGTAAACTACCGCAAGTACAAATTGCAAATTTGTATCTTTCACCAAAAAAACTTGAAAAAAAAGAAACACTTCTACCCTTAAGATAGAAGTGCTTCACAATTACTCATAAACTTCAGACATATCGCTACTATCATCATTTTGTTCTGCAAGAGAAATTGTTTCATATTTTTCTAAAATTGACTTTTGTAATTTCTCCCTTGTTTCTGAATTAATCGGATGGGCAATATCTCGGAACTCACCGTCAAGCGCTTTTCGACTAGGCATTGCAATGAACAAGCCTTTTTCTCCTTCAATGACTTTGATGTCATGAACCACAAACTCATTGTCAAAGGTAATAGATACAACTGCCTTCATTTTTCCCTCTTTTGCTACTTTTCTTACTCTTACATCAGTAATCTCCATAAAAATGTACCCCTTTCTGTAACATGCTGCAAGTGGATACCCCCACTTCCTTTAATTAAATACTAATTCTATTATATCTTATATAATTTATGTTTTCAACTCAAAAAAATATTTGTTCCTTATTCACAACAATCTTCGGTTCATGGGCTTGTCCGACAAACTGACTGCCGTCTGCAATAGTGCTTTTACTATCCACAATGCAATTTTCAATGCGACAATGGTCACCAATATACGTTTCATTAAGGATGATGGAATTTTTAATTATTGTATTTTTCCCAACAAATACTTTTCTAAATAACAATGAATTTTCAAGTGTTCCATTAACAATACATCCGGAAGAACATAGACTATTGGACACTTTTGTTCCTTGGTTAAACTTTGCCGGTGGCTCATCTTCAACTTTTGACATAATATTTGGCCTTGACTTGAAAAAGTATTCACGTAAATCTTTATCTAAGAAATCCATATTGGCCTTGTAATAAGAATCTAAGGCTGCTATAGACCGCCAATATCCTTCATGAATATATGCCATAATTTTCTTTTGTTTACGATATCGTACAATGATATCCATAACAAAATCATAACGGCCTTCTTTTGCTGTAGCTTCAATCAAGTCAATCAACAAACGCCGACGTATAATATATATGCCTGCTGATACCAAATTACTTGTTGGATCAATAGGTTTCTCTTCAAATTCAATAATACGTTTTTTTTCATCGATAGTGACATGGCCAAACCTGGATAAATCTTGATCTGTATCTAACTTTTTACATACAATGGTAATATCTGCATGAGTATCAATATGATATTGTATAACTTCATTATAATCTATTTTACTGATACCATCACCTTGAGCAATAATTGCATAAGGTTCATGACTATTTTTTAAATAAGATAAGTTTTGATAGATTGCATCTGCTGTTCCTCGATACCAGAGACTATTATCATGGGTAATATAGGGTGTAAGAATATAAAGACCTCCATGCTTACGTCCAAAATCCCACCACTTTGATGAACTCAAATGTTCCACTAATGACCGAGAGTTATATTGAGTGACCACAGCAACTTTTTTAATATTTGCGTTTGTCATATTACTTAGTGAAAAATCAATGGCTCGATAACTACCGGCAATTGGCATTGCCGCTAAGGCTCTCAAATGTGTCAATTCTCGTAATCGTTCATTTTTGCCTCCGGCAAGTATTATTCCTAGAGCTCTCATTCTTCCACCTCCTCAAGTATAATGCTTTCACCGCTTTCTAACCGGTTATTTTTATAGTGCTTACTTGTCGTCACACCTGTAATAGCACAGTTTTTTCCAATCCATACACCATCCGGAACTAGGGCATCTTCTCCGATTACGGTAATTCCCGAATCATATATATTCGGATCAAGTGTATTTTTGATATTCTCACCTTCACCGATGCTTACGTTTTTACCAATAATCGCATCTTCTGAAATAACACCTCGTTCAATTTTCGTGTTTTCCATAATCACTGCATTTGACATAATTATGGAATCTTTTATGATGCATCCCTTTTCAATGGTTACATTTGAACCAATCACAGAATTACAAACGCTCCCATAGATTTCTGTTCCTTCACCTAAAATACACCGATCTACATTTGCTGAATCCGCAATATATTGGGGTGGTTGAATCTCATTATTGGTATATATTTTCCAATAAGCTTCATATAAATTAAATTCAGGTACCAGACTAATAAGTTCCATGTTCGTTTGCCAATAGGATTCTAATGTACCTACATCTCTCCAAAACCCTTCAAACTCATAAGCAAAAACATTATACCCTTGATTTAAGCAAAAAGGAATAATATGCTTACCAAAGTCACTGTTGTTATGATTTTTTTCTGCAAGTCTCAGTGCATTTCGAAGGACCTTCCAATTAAATATATAAATGCCCATAGATGCAAGATTGTTTTTAGGATTTTCCGGTTTTTCTTCAAACTCTTTGATCCGGTAACTATCATCCGTATTCATAATGCCAAACCGATGAGCCTCTTCATACGGTACTGGCAATACAGCAATGGAAATATCGGCACCATTCATTTTGTGACTATTTAACATCATCTCATAATCCATCTTATAAATATGATCTCCCGAAAGGATGAGAACATACTCCGGATTGTAATAATCGATAAAAGGAATATTTTGAAAAATAGCATTGGCTGTTCCTGAATACCACGCTTCATTTTCACGACTCAAAAAAGGAGATAAAACCGTAACCCCACCAATACTTTTATCTAAATCCCATGGAATCCCAATACCGATATGTCGATTTAACTGCAGGGGTTGATATTGCGTCAATACGCCCACCGTATCTATACCCGAATTAATACAATTACTCAAGGTAAAATCAATAATACGATATTTTCCTCCAAATGATACTGCCGGCTTAGCTGTCTTATCTGTCAAAATTCCTAATCGGCTCCCACGCCCTCCGGCAAGTAACATTGCAACAATTTCTTTTTTATGCATATGCATGCCTCCTCACTTCTATACTAACTATGCAGGAATAATCTTTACCGTTTTTTTAGTTTCATCAACACCGTCATATTCAACAAGTGTATAATAATCTTTGATTAATTTTTGTTTTGGCTCTTTTGTTGCTAGTACAACAGCCACTCCGACAATGTTTGCTTCAAACTCAGACATTAAATCTGCCATACCTTTAGCTGTTCCCCCCGCCTTCATAAAATCATCTACAAGCAAAATATTGGATTTCCTTTGAATCGACCGTATGGGCATTGCCATGGTTTTAATGCTTTTAGAAGATCCTGTCACATAATTCATCTGCATCGTCGTTCCTTCTGATAAACGGGCTGACTTACGAATAACGGCAACCGGAATTCCCCGTTCATTTGCGATGGCCATAGCTAAAGGTATTCCTTTAGTTTCAATTGTCACCACATAATCAATACGATGTTCCTTATATTTTGTTATAATACATTCTGCCATTTTTTTTAACATTTTAGGATCAAAAAAAAGATCGTTCATATATACAAATCCGCCGGGTATAACACGTCGATAATCATTTAATTTTTGGCATATAAGTTGCTTCACTTTTTCTACCTGTTCCGGTTTCATGTAAGCCGCATAGTATATTCCTCCAGCTGCTCCTGAAACTGATATAATCTCACCTTCATCATTTTTTCGCAGTACTGACTCGATTAAATTAATATCTTCGCTTAATGTGGATTTTGCACATTGAAATTTTTCTGAAAAATATTGCAACGTATACATATGAAACGGATGATCTACAAGTATCTTTGTTATAAGACTAATACGTTGTGCCTTCGTTAATTTATCCATCTTTTCCTCACTCACATCTTTTTTTTCATTATACACCAACTTTATGTATATGATAACCCTTTTTCTCAATCGTTTTGTTGCTCTTCGCTTAAGAATCGTATACAATAGGATATAATCTTATTTCATTTGATCGGAGTTAATTATGAAGAAAAATTATTTAGAATCATATCAACATGTCTTTTTTATCGGCATCGGCGGTATTAGCATGAGTGGACTTGCAGAAGTGTTACACAACCGTGGTTTAACGATTAGCGGTTCTGACCAGACAGCTTCTGAGATTACAAAGCATTTAGAAGAACTTGGTATTAAGATATATATTGGCCATGACGAAAGTCATATTCGTCCAGATATCGACTTAGTTGTCTATACGGCTGCAATCAAAAATGATAATCCTGAGCTTATCAAGGCCAAGCATCAAGGTATTGATTTAATGGAACGCGCTACTTTACTTGGATATATTATGGCCGATTATAAACAATCCATTGCGGTTGCAGGTACTCATGGAAAAACAACAACAACATCTATGCTTGCACATATCCTTATGTCCGGTGAGCTTGATCCAACGATTTCTGTGGGCGCAATTTTAAAAGGCATTAACGGCAACTTTAAAATTGGTCATTCCGATTATTTTATTACTGAAGCCTGTGAATATAACAATAGCTTTCATAAATTTTTTCCTAAAATCGGCATTGTATTAAATATTGAAGAAGATCATTTAGATTTTTTTGAAGACTTAGCTGCCATCCGAACCTCTTTTCAACGGTTTATACAAAATATTCACCCTGATGGTTATTTGATCATTAATGATTCCATTGAAAATATTCACCAGTTAACGAAAAATACATCATGTCAAGTAATTACAGTGGGTTCATCCCCTAGCTCAACATACTCTTATACCAATGTTTCTTATGACAAATTGGGCCATTCCACATTTGACGTATATGAAAATGGAAATTACCTTGACACAATTCATCTTCATGTCACCGGTTCCCATAATATTGAAAATGCACTGGCTTCTATTGCAACTGCGCGATGTTTTAAGCTCTCCCTTGAGCAAATTAAAAGAGGACTTTTGGAGTTTTCAGGTGCCAATCGTAGATTTGAATATATAGGAACATATAAGGGTATAACCATCATTGATGATTATGCACACCATCCGACAGAAATACGAAAAACCATCGAAGCGGCTAGACACATTGATTTTAACCGCCTATATATTGTTTTTCAGCCACACACCTATTCGCGTACTAAGGCACTATATAAAGACTTCGTAGAAGCTCTCAAACTGGCAGATGGACTTATTATAACTGACATCTATGCAGCTAGGGAAAAAGACCCAGGAAATATTCATGCTTCAATGCTTGTTGAATCTTTATCAAATTTTGATTTAGATATTGTCTATATTGACGATTTTGATGAAATTTGTGATTTTATCCAAAAAAATTGTGTACCCAATGATATGTTAATAACTATGGGGGCCGGAAACGTTAATATGATAGGACCTATGCTTCTAAAGAAATAGATTTCCACACTATCCACAAAATATTAAAAAAACTTGACAAGGGATTTATACAGAGAAAAGTTACTCATACTTTTCTCTGTTTTTCATTTTCACTAAATTTTCTTTGCTCATTTACAGGGGATAAAAAAAAATTCCGAAATGTCAAGGAGAAGATTTGCGTGCTTTATCCACATTATCCACAATGTTATGCACGGAAATGTAAATTCTACGCATTTGTATGACATACAGGCACCTTGTCTTTAACACATAACATTTCCACGATATATTCAGCTATTAAAAAGCAACCTTATGTATGCTATAATAAGTCTATCGACAACTCGGATAAGAAATAAATGAAAAGTAGGTAATTATCGTGAATACTAATTATGTAAAATTAAAGCCCCACAATTTCGTTCCTTATACACTCGTGCCGAATTTCTTTATCGATCAATGTATTGCTAAAGCAAATGGAGAGTTTATTAAAGTATATTTAATTCTATTACGCTATATGACTTCAAGTAATCTGAATTTGAATCTAAATCAGATTGCAGATGTTTTGTTAATGACAGAATCTGATGTGTTACGCGCCCTAAATTATTTTCAAAGTGAGCGTTTGATTACACTTACCTTTGAGAATCATCAACTTACTGAGATTCATTTAAATCATTTGGATTCTACTAGCCCCAATGACCCTGATGATCATAAATATAACCTTCCCAACGATGATGATTTTTCTGATACAGTTTATCGACCGGCTCAAAACGAAAGCTCTTCAGCACCTAATCAAAGTCAAGGACGACCATCCAATCATTTGCGTGTCATTCATACTAAGCCCGACTATACCACCAAAGAGATTGCACGTTTTGCTTCTCAGGATGAGTTCACTCAATTGTTTTACATTATTCAAAAATACTTAGGAAAAACCCTGTCCGGTGAAGAAGTAAAAACGATTATTGGCTTTCATGATTGGTTAGGCTTACCTATTGAAGTGATTGAACTCATGATTGAATACTGTGTTGACAACGATCATCGAAATATGCGCTATATAGAAAAAGTTGCAATTGATTGGGCGGACAATGAAATCAATACGATTGAAAAAGCAAAGGTTCGTACCGAAACATACAAACGATCATATTTCACAATATTAAAAGCCTATGGAATTACTGATCGTTCACCGACCCCTCAACAAATTAAGCTTATGGACCGTTGGCTAAATACCTATCATATGGATATAAAAGTTATTGAAGAAGCTTGTATGCGAACTATCAATCAGATTAATAAAGCAGAGATGCGTTATACCGACACAATACTCTCAAGTTGGTCTAATCAAGGCGTTAAGATCTTGTCTGATCTCGAAAAAATTGATGAAACGTCCAAAAAAACAACAGCTTCAAACAAACCTCTTCAGTCAGGAGCAAGCAAAAATAGCACTAAGCGTCCGAATGCCTTCAATGATTATGATCAACGTCAATACGATTATGAAGCACTTGAGAAAAAAGCGATGGAATTACGAATGCAGGAATTTAACGGAAAGAGGTTCTCCTCATGAGCATGACAAAAAGCGATTATAATAAAATTATGCGTACTTATGATCAGAGAAAGGCATCTAACAGTCAATTGCAGACAAAACGATTGGATGAGGTGTTTTCAAAAGTTCCTGAATTGGAAAATATTCATAAACAAATATCTACACTTGGATTAAAGGCTATACAAAAAACGATTGCACACCCAAGTCAAAAAGATAAATATGCACAGGAACTTACCTCCAATCTTCAAAAACTGAAAAACAAAAAAATGACCCTACTTGAAGGTCATGGTTATCCTGCCGATTATCTTGACCCCATCTATACCTGTAATGATTGTAAAGATACCGGATATATTAATAATCAAAAATGTCACTGCCTTAAACAAGCTATTATTGATTACTCTTACGAACAGTCAAACTTAAAACATATATTAGCCAAAGAAAATTTTTCAACATTTTCATTTAAGTTCTACTCAAAAGAGAAAGATCCAAAGACCGGAATGTCATCTTTTGAAAACATGCGTTCTGTTCATCAAGCCTGTCTTGATTTTGTGGAAGGCTTCAATACATCATTTAATAATCTTATTTTATACGGTCGTTCAGGATTAGGAAAAACCTTCCTATGCAATAGCATTGCAAAGGAATTATTGGACCAAGGAAAAACAGTTATTTATCTTTCCTCTTTCCAATTGTTTCGCCTTTTTGAAAATTATCGTTTTCATAAAGATGAAGAAATTGTCACCAATGATGATATCGAAACCATTTTTCAATGTGACCTTCTCATCATTGATGACTTAGGAACAGAATTCAACAACGCCTTGACCAGCGCCGAATTGTTTAATTGTTTAAATTCTCGATTAATGAATCGACGTTCAACGGTTATCTCTACGAATTTGAATCCAAATGAATGGGTATCCAAATATTCCGAACGTATTGTTTCTCGAATCTTTGGATATTATACTCAACTCAAACTTTTTGGTTCTGATATCCGATTAATGAAATATCAATAATTTTTTTGCTCGATCCGATGTTTCTTTCATAACATCGGATATTTCTTTGCTATGGTCCGTAAGCATTGAGTTACTTGCACTGATTTCCTCCATGCTTGCCGTCGTCTGTTCAATCACAGATGCTAAACTTGTGGCCGCTTGATCCACATCATCGGTATTTGCTTTGATGGAGTGTGAAATACTTGCTAGTGTATCAAAGGCTAATTTAATTTCATTCACTATCGATTTTAATTCATTAAAATTCTCATTTACTAAATGCGTCGATTCTAAACTTGCCTGTAGTTTCTTGCTACTGTCTTCCATACTTTCTTTGGCTAAATCATTGGTCGCCGTAACACTCGTTAAATTATCCGTTATCTTTACTGTTGCTGTTTTTGTCGTTTCAGCAAGTTTTCGAATTTCATCGGCAACAACCGCAAAACCTTTTCCGGCTTCACCGGCACGGGCCGCTTCAATTGACGCATTTAATGCAAGTAAATTCGTTTGTTCCGTAATCTCTTGAATATTTGCCGTAAAACTTGATGTTTCTTCGATTTTATCTGACAAGGTTACAAAATTACCAGCCAACTCTTTTATGACTTCATTGAGCTCACCCATGTGTTTTTCAAGTGTTTTCATATCACTAACACCTGAGGTTGATAGGTTATAGACATTATTTGTACTCTCTGCTAAAGCACCTGCTAATTCCGTTAACTCTGTTATCTTTTTATTATTTTCGGAAGCATTATGGGCTATTTGATTGATTTGTTCTGTTTCACTCTGACTTGCATTAGACACTTCTTTCATGGTGTCTGAAACATTCGTCTGTTCTTCAACACTTTCTATTAACCGCTGATTCACTTTTTCAATATTATCAAGAATACTGCTTACAGCTGTTTGCAATTCTGATGAAATATGGTCTTTCTCCATGTTTTGCTCTTCTAATCTATTAAATGTTGCTTGTAATTGTGAAAATTGTTTGTTGCACAAATACACAAGAACACCTAATAATAAGGACGTTAATATAAAGGTTAATAAAATTCCGGCGATATTATCTGCTAAATATGTCGCATCTGCTCCTGCATTCAGACTATTGATTATAATAACAGCTAAGCTAATGATAAAGCCTAATGCATAAAGGCGTATATTCAGGTGTACCGTACCAAAGACAAGGATGAAAAAGCATATTGTTAATAATGTTAAACTACCACCATAAGTTAGGCCAATAAAGGCACTCGCACCACCGATAATCACAATACTTATATATCCGAAATAATGCGCTTTTTTTATCATCTTTGTTGTCACAATATAGGCGATGACAACTAATACAAGCTCCGCAATATAATAATAGGCAATGGCATCTGTTCCAGGACCAAAGAGCGAATAGATAATCCCGGCAATCATGGATATACTAAAGGCAATCAACATAAAATTGTTTTTTTTCTGAGTATCTGCTTTTACCATGTTATTCATAAACTGTTCCTCCTACTTTGAACGCTTTTTTCTTATTTTACCATCGTTTGGTTTGAACGTCAAAATAAAAAGACCAACATCGACGAATAACTCGCTTTTGTTGGTCTTTTTCTTATACGCAGGCAGTAGGACTTGAACCCACAACCCTCTGATCCGAAGTCAGATGCTCTATCCAATTGAGCCATGCCTGCAATTACATGTGCTAATGCATTATACAATATTTATGAAAAGAATGCAAGTTCAAAATAAAAACAATATTAACTTACAATGTTATTATATTGATTTTCTTTTCCTCGGCCAATTGTTTTTCCCTTTCTTGACAAGTGAATAAGATAACCTGTTCTTTAAACTCCAATAGCACATCCATACTTTGCGCCAATCGTTGGTCGTCAAAATAGGCAAAAACTTCATCTAACACAAAGGGTATCGAGTGCTCCTGATGACTCCATTTTGCAATGGTATAACGGAAAATAATATAGAAGAGATCTATAGTTCCTCGGCTCAAATTTGAAACATCTTGCATTTTATGAGTTAGAGGATCTTTGAAAAGAATCTCCATATCCGGTGTTATCTTAACTTGATTATATTTTCCGGATGTGATTTTTGCAAGCAAGTGAGAAAGCGTATTATTCATGGACGGGGAAAATTCATACTTCAGTTCTCGAGTAATTTCTTCAAGTGTATCATCAATAATCTGGTATACACTTAACTGATGATTATAGTCCTGCATTTTTTGTTCCGAGGCTTGAATCTCTTCATCAAGTTCCGCAAGACTTTGATATTTTTTTCTACTTTCTTTCAGTTGCGTCGTCACTTTAATATGCTCATAAGTTATTTGCTGCTCTTGTTCTAGCACATCGGTTTTCTCACTTCTCAGAGCACTTAACTGCACTTGGCTTAACCCTTGTATATATTTTTCCATTGTTTTAAAGTCATAGTTGTTTACTTGATCTTGAATTTCAGAAAAACTTTGATTATTAAGTAATCCTTTTTCTTGTTCTTCTATTCGTATTAAATCCTCTTGATGGCTTTTTATATTTTGAAATTCCAGGATTCGTTCCTCAAAATCATTGATACCTTCAATCTCAAGGGGTCCCGTAATTGGCATTAAATATTCATTCACCTCGACAACCTGTTGATATTTTTGACGTTTAAATACAATGATTTGAGTAATTGCTTCTTGATTATCTGTAAGTTCTTCATAAAGCCATTGGGTTTTTTCTTCGATATGCATCCATTCTTGCTGATCTTGTTTTGTTCGCTTTTGCCATAGAATGCCAATCAAAGATTCAAAAACCAATAGGCCTCCCAACATAGCCGTTAAAGCCCATTGTTGTTGACTCATTGCTAAAAAGAGAGCCAGGAATGTTAATCCTGTCAAGACAAGAAAAAGATTCTTAACCCATCGCCTTTTTTTCTTTTCAAAAATCATTTTTTGGTTTTCTAATTCTTTGATTTCCCCTTGTATACGATCTTCATCCAATTGTTTTTCAAGCTGTTCTTGTTCTAGCCTATCTAATTCATTTTCTATAAACACTTTTTCTTTATATTTTTCTTTTGCTCTATAAACATCTTCAAGGTCATATTCCGTATTTCGACGTATGCCTATAATCATAGCTTCAATGCCTTTTTGTTTTTCACGTAAGGCTTCAATGCGATGCAAGTGGTCACGTTGACGACACTTTTTTGTGTACTCTTCATAAAGCTGAATATGCCTTAATTGTTCCCGAACGTTTTCTAACTCTACATCTAGTCGTTTCTGATACGCAATAGAGTCAAGCAATTTTTTTTCTTCTTCCAAAACATTTTGTCGTTGTTTATATAAATCATCAATATGGTCCAGCATTTTTGCATAGACTGATGATGTTTTTTTCTTTGACCCAATGTGTTCTTTTTTTGTTTTTAACTGTTGTTGAATTTTATGCATAGAAACATTCAACGTTTTACTCGATACAGCATTGACGACAGCTTCCTTAAGTTCCACAATTAAATTTTCATCAGTTTCATGACCTAACTGAGATATAGCGCCCATATTAATATATCCAAAATAAGATATATTTAAATGCTTTTTGGCTATATCCGGCAAGCGAAAAACAGGATGCATATCATAAAGTCCGGTTATCTCTTCTCCTGTTTGTTCGTCATGTACTCTGACTTCTTCCTCGCCTTGCCGAAAATTACGATAAATTCGTACCGTTCGACCCATTTCCTCATCAGTTAATACCATACTTCCACAGTACTGAGACGATTCCCAAGGTTGATACTTGGCATGGATGTCTAGATATCGTCTCGTCTTAATATATGGTTTGAAGAATCCGAAAAACATCCCTAGAATAAAATACCATAGCGTTGTTTTTCCTGACTCATTTAAACCATAAACAAGATTTACATGGGCATCAAATGTAATTTTTTTGTCGTGAAACTTTCCAAAGTGAATTAATTCCAGCTCGTTTATTCTCATTGTCTCTCCTACTTCACCTCATTCAATAACAATTTAATCCCTAATTCAAGTGCTTCTTGATGTGCCTTGTCACCGAGTCCCTTGTCCTGTAAGGCTTGTATGAAGTACCCTATAATGTCTTCTTTATGTTCTTCATATATTTGGTCAATATCGAGCGCGCGCCTTGTTTGGTCAACTACTTCTAAATAACTAATAGAAGGATTCGCTATTGAGCTCCAATCACCGTGAATTAAACCCTCTAAAAGATTTAAGGTCAAATCCATCTCACCGATTAAGATTAATCGAAGCATATCATTAGTGTCAAAGTCTTCGAGTTCACGCTTAATAGCATCGAGTATCTCCATACCCGATGTAAATGGCGATACATCGAACTTATGTACTTTCATTGGATGTATCATTTGCTGTATATGTTGTATGCGTATACCCGACGTATCAAGTGAACCGACTATAAATCCATGGTCACCTGTCTCACTAAAATCAAGAGGTTCCAAGCTACCGGGGTAAGCCATTTTTCCATTAAATAGATCTGCTTTGTGGATGTGACCCAAAGCGATATAATTCAACTTTGAGTTTAATAAACGGTTTTTATCTAGGTGCATATATCCATGATCCGAATAGACATCACCGTGAATGACTCCGATAACTTGAGAAACTTTTGCGTCCTTCAGTGTTTTATCAAGAAGCTCATAGTCGAAATTCACTTCATTATTATTTTGCCATGATGAACAGAAAAATCCCATGTTTTCATCCAAAAACTCTATATATTCATAGTCTTTATCGACCATATACACATGTTTTGGCCATTGAAGCGTTCTAATCTTACTACGCATAATGATTGCTGGGTCATGGTTTCCAGCAATCATTATGACACGTGTTTTTATAAGTTGTTCAAACAAATATTTTAAGTCAAATAAATCATTCACTTGGATATAGTCTGCTTCAATACAATCACCAGCCATAAGAAGAAAATCAATACTTTTTTCATTACAAAATTCAATAACTTTTCTTAAATTTTCTTTGATTGCTTGACGCTTTATAGATCCAAATCGACCTCCAAAGGAAGCGCTTTGAAAGCTTTGACCCATATGTAAATCTGCAATATGGACGAACTTCATAATTTTAACTCTCATCTCCAAAATTAATGCCAATTAATTTACCTGTCATAATGAGGTTATGATCTTCGGGGACAAGTTTTAAGAGTCCTGCGACTTCGGCTAATGGCGTTGCACGTATATCGTTATTCTCAATAGATACAGTCATGCCATACTGCTCTTCACTAATGAGTTTGGCCGCATATGCTCCTAATTGTGTAGCTAATACACGGTCATAAGGTGATGGAGACCCACCACGTTGTTGATGTCCCGGAACGGTCACCCGAGTCTCTATATCTGTTTTTGATTCAATATATTCAGCTAAACGGTAAGATACCGTTGGATATTTCATTGATTTACGATGGTCTTTAAATTCTTTCTTGTCCATTTCAGCTTCTTTTTTTGTCATAGCTCCTTCTGCGATTGCAATAATCGAAAAGTTTTTCCCTTTTTTTTGTCGCTTTTTGAGTGCTTCAATAACACTATCCGGATCATAAGGCATCTCAGGAATTAAAATAACATCTGCACCACCGGCAACTCCGGCATGAAGTGTTAACCACCCCGCTTTGTTGCCCATCAGTTCGACTAACATGACGCGGTCATGAGAGTCTGCCGTTGTATGAATTCGATCAATGACTTCTGTCGCTATATCAACAGCGCTGTGAAAGCCAAATGTCACATCCGTTCCATAAATATCATTATCAATCGTTTTGGGTAACCCGATAACGTTTAATCCTTCTTCGCGCAAAAGATTGGCATTTTTATGTGTTCCGGCACCGCCTAAACAAACTAAACAGTCTAAACGGAGTTCTTTATAATTCTCAAGCATTTGTTTTACTTTATCCACGCCATCCTCTTCTATTTTCCGCATTTTTTTAAAAGGCGTTCTGGCTGTTCCTAAAATAGTTCCTCCCCGTGTTAATATTCCCGAGAAATCTTTTGGCTCCATCTCAATAGACGTATTTTCTATTAATCCTTTGAATCCATCCATAATTCCAACAATTTCACAATCCATCATACCGTATGCTGCCTTGGCAACACCCCGAATGGTTGCATTTAAGCCCGGACAGTCTCCACCACTTGTTAATAATCCAATTCTTTTTTTCACACTATAACCTCCTGGAAATTTCCAATGAACTATCATTTATATGTGTTTTCTACTCTAGTATACCATATTCTTTCCAATTGATATCTATGAAATACTTGTTTTTTTTGATAATATGTGTAAAATAATATGTAGTACACATAATACAATCTTAATATATGTAACTCTATCATTATATTGAATACACTATTTTAGAAATGGGGATAACCATGACGACCAAAGAATTATTTAAGGAATATTCAATTGATAAATCGATTCCGATTCCATTATACTATCAATTCAAAAATATTCTTATTGAAATGATGAAAAAGAAATTGCTAAATCCCGGCGATATGATTCCAACGGAATTTGAACTATGTGAATTGTTTGATATCAGTCGGACCACTGTACGACAGGCCTTAACTGAACTCGTCAATGAAAATAAATTTTATCGCGTTAAAGGGCGGGGGACATTTGTCGCCCAAGATAAGATCAATCAAGATTTTATTAAACGTATTGAAAGTTTTAAATTAGAGATGGAACGTAAAGGATATACTCCCAGCTCAAAGGTTTTAGAATTCGAGGTCATAAAAGCCCCAACCGAGGTTGCTGTTGCCTTGAATATCTCTGCATCAAGTGATGTTATCTCACTTAAGCGTTTACGCTATGCCGATCATGAGCCCATTGTCATTGCCAATACCTATTTGCCCTATATTTCGTGCAAAAATGTACTTGATTATGATATGGAAACACAATCTTTATACAAGATTCTCTCTAAAAACATCAACACGAAAATAAATAAAGTTATCCGTAATGTTGAGGCTGCCATTCCGACAAAAGAGGACTGTGAATTATTAGAAATAACTAAAAACACAGCGATTCAATTATTTCATTACATTGGCTATAATCAATTCGATTCCCCTATTGAATATACCATTTCACGCTATCGTGGGGATAAAAGTGTCTTTACAATTGAACAATATTTACATTAATGTCTATAATAGACCAAAAGACCGGTTAGTCAACCGGTCTTTCTTGAATAAGCAATAAAGGATTAATATCATCAAAAATTTCAAAGGCATCTTCTAGTGTGTACACCCGATCTAAAAAGGTATCCCGATAGATTGTGTAAATATATTGTTCTCCCGTTTCGGTCATAACCGCAATATAATTACCGTCATAAGAAACATAGGGAATAATCGCATCTTCATCGATATAACCATATTCAACAAGACCTTCTTTTATCGCTTGACGTGTCGTCGAATTTAATATCTCCACCTGTGTTGTCTCGATTCTTCGGGTGATAAGGTTTAGATTAAAATCAGGATATTTTTGGTTAATCTCTTTAATTGACGTCAGCCCATTTCCTATTAATTCAAATCCGCTTCCATCATTTTTTAAGAGTGCTACCGTAAAATTCTGATAATTTAATCTTGACGAATATACAACAAAGGCATCAACACCATCATCTTTCATATAACGAATAAATATTTCTTCACCAAGAGCATCTTCAATGGCCTGGTAAATTTCATCATAGGTTTTGGGATCATTGGTATAGTCCCCTTTTGAAGGTCTTTCATAAAAATAATTGTTTTTATACTCTTGCTCTGAAATCAAAGAGTAGGATTTTTCATTAATTAATACGTAGCGCTCTTCACCTGTGTCATACAATACATAAGGTTCATTTTCTACCATAATTAATCGCATTTGTTTAAAATCATCATAAGGTATCTTTAATTGATTCACATCAACAATAAGTTCAATTGTCACCGGTTCCATGCGATCCAAATCAAAAAAATACCCATAGTGAGCGACGATATTTCCCACTGCTTCCATCTGCTTAAATTTTTTCAAAACATTTCGCCCATATTTTATTGTGGCTTGATTCAATAGTTCTGCTCTTCGATCTAGGATAGTCTCTCTATTAATACGCTGACTAAGCATAGGATAACTTTCCATGATACTATCATACAATTGTGGATCCGCCAAAATTAATAGGCTGGTGATAACCTGTGCCTCCGAATGATAGTCTTCATATATCAATCCCATGATATTTTCCGGAAATACATGATGTTCACGAAGGAAACGCAAGGCTTCTTGTTGATCCTCTGTCCCCGTTTCATATATATTTACAAGGCCTTCATTCGCAGACTCCTTTATGTTTTCGAGTATTGTTGCCATATCTTCTATATATAATTCGTAATTCAAAAAAAGACCTTCATCTGTTAAATCACTTGACGTGTATTCAAAATAATCGCTGGGCTTATATGGAGCATAATTTAATTGTACTTTTATTGGTTTAACAATGAGTGTGTCAAAAATCCATTGACTAAGGATAGTCGGAAGCTTCGTTTGTTTTTTTCCAAAAGCAATTGGAACAAGTTCAATCGATAAGCCTTCCGCATTTTTATAAATAATCATATCATGATATACTGGAATTGTTATATGTTTTCGATAATTTATTTTAGTCCACTTTTGATCCGCATTAGCAAGTACACCTTCGGTTACAATATTCATAGATTGTGTTGCTTCTTCTATTTGATAACTTAGTTCTTTATTAATAACAGACATAGGGATAAACCCAGTAAATAAATTATCCTGAGTTCGCTGAATAAAACCTGATTCTAGAGAACTTAAATAGTCCTCTATCGGTTTTTCCTTTATATTATACTCTTCAGGTTCAAATAAATTCACCTGCATGTATCCCCAAAAGGATAAGCATAAGACCAATATAATTGTTAAAATTCCTATGACGACGAAAAAGAAACGTCTTTTTATAGAATCTGTCATAATGCCTCCTATATGTTACAACTACTTAGTTAATCAAACACGCTTGATGCCAATGGCTAAGGAATCCTATGGATGTTTCTTGATACTGAATATGAATAAACGGTTCATGATAGGTTCTCGTCTGTATTGCCTCTTTATTTGAATAGGTACAAGCATACTCTGAAAATCGTGTTGTCTTCCGATTTTCTTCATTGTTCCAATCGTTCCATCCTTCAGGATGAATATGTTCGCCGATCGTACACTTTATAAGCATAACCTGAGCAAATTCTCGCCACGGTCTTCCTAAATACACACTTGCTGCCTCTGTTCCTTTTTCCGCCACAAAATCACATGCATAAAACACAAAACCGTAGTCTTCACCCTCATACGTTGAAGAAGCCGTTACATATCCGTTGACTTTTTCATGACGGTTTTTGGACTGAATAACACATTTATTAAAAAGAGCTTGACCTCCACCAAAGATGAAATCAACATCACCTTCAATATAGCAATTCTCAAAATAAGATTCCAATTGTCGATACACCTTATGTTCACTTGGACCTACAAAGGATCCGGGAATGCGTGGCGCACTAGGTAATGGGGCTAAAAACAAGGTATCTTGGCAGCCATATAATTTGCAATTTTTCACTTGAATATGGTGTCCATCCAAGTACAAAGCAATCGCCTGTCCGACACTACGCCCATCTCCCGAACTATTCTCAATACATATGTTTTCTAAAACTATATTATCACCTTCAACGAGACATGTATATGAGCGAAATGTCCCAAATCGTCTCCCGTCTTCATGATCTTTTAGTGCATAATCATTATAAGTAATTTTAACCTCTCCATCTGTGCTACCGATTAAATGTAGCCCATGCTTTGATATAACAAGCTTTTCCTCATAAACACCGGGTCCGATTAAGATAGTATCTCCTTCATTTGCTTGATCAATTACCCTTTGTATTTTTTCATTCGCCTTAACAATATACTTCATTTAATTTCCTTTCTGTTGTTTACAGCATGGATATATTTCGGACGCTCTCTTTTAAGACCATCTCACCTGTCACAATTTGAATTCCTTTTACAAAAGGTCTTTTTTGGATCTTTTCCAGCAAGGTGTTCACGCAAGTTGTTGCCATACGCTCCATATTAACTTCGTATGTAGTAATGCCTCGATAAGTTATTGTCGGATAGAGATAATTATCAAATCCCACAACCGATATATCTTGAGGTACCGATAATTTTTTTTCTTCAATCTTTTTTATCAGCATATTGGCAACTGCATCACAGTTACAAGCAAAAGCAGTTGGCAAGATATTCGGTAATTCGATGTCAATACTATTTCCATAGGTTAAGTCCCGATCCGGAATAATCCATGCCTCATTAATATCAAGATGATGTTCCATCATAGCTTTCATATATCCCAGATAACGATCAGTAATACTGCTGGTTGCAAGAATTGTACCTAAAAAACCAATTTTTTTATGACCTTGACTTATTAGGTAATTTGTCAAAGCATACATTCCATAGAAGCCATCCGATATTACAGCATCTAACTGCTGTACATCATTATACGCATCCAAAAGCATCATGGGTACATCATTATTATGACTCATATACTCGCCATAGGCTTCGCTTACTTGACCCATAATAATAAGACCTTCAATTTTTTGATCTAAAACCATTTTAGGTAACTGTAAATTTTCTTCTTCTTCGTGGTTGAGTATTTCTAAGATTGCATAATAACCCAACTGAGTCATACTCTCTACAAGTTGCTGATACATCGCCCAATAAAAAGAATGTCCTTCGGCTAAAAAATGATTAGGGATTAACACACCAATATTACCTGTGTTTTGGGTGCTTTTAGAAGCCCGAGAACGTACATAGCCCATCTTTTTTGCAACAGCTTTAATATCCTCTCTTTTTTCTTCACTAACCCCACTTTGATCTGATAAAGCTTTTGAAACAGTTACCGTACTAACGCCAACCCGTTTTGCAATATCTGATAACCTAACTGCTTTTGCCATAAATGCCTCCTAATTACTTCAAATTCAACGTATCAAAAGCCTGTTTCAACTCATGATAGGTCGTTTTAAATAGTGTTTCACTAATTGAACATCCCTTATCCACTGCACTAACCAGAATACTTTCTTTATATCTTGGTGGATTAAAGGTCAACGGAAACATATGATTAAGAATGATATCTTTTTCAATCGGATTTATCGGATAGATTTTTTTTGAATTTTTTAATGCAAACTTTGCATGTTTAAATCCATGAAACTGATGATACTTTTCACGTACATGCCAATCATACAAATAATAGTCATGAAACAAGGCTCCGATAACCATACTTTTTTTTTGAATTTTAAGTTTTAACAGTGACGCAATTTTCAAACTAAAATAAGTAACTGCAATGCAATGCCACATGGTCGTAATCTTCCCATGATGATAATAGGCATCCATCTTTTGAATATGACGCAAAATATCTTCGCGTCGAATAATTTCTTTGATTTCATTTACTACTTTTTGATTCATTTATACATTCCTTTAGCGCCTTCGCAAGTCTTTTAAAAGTTCAGAAAACCGTCTTGATGTCATGTCCGGGAAGGCTTTAAATAATCGTGAATATCGTATTTTTTTTACAAGTTGTTCGTAATTATTTTGGTTGTTTAACATGTTGAACTTCGTTCGAACACTGATAATCTTATCATGATCAATTAAATCATTAATAATCTCTTTGATTTCAAAGCTATAGTAACTTTGTAGGGCATCTAATTTTTCAATATATTTTTTGAATAACTCAAAGGAACCACGCATTTCATTAATAAGCTTCATCTGCGATTGTCGCATATTTTTCGCTTCATTTTCCAATTCAAAAAGTAATCTTCTAAAGTCAACAAGGGTTCGCATCGTCAAGCTACCATCAATGACAAAATATATCAAAAACAGAGTAATCATAGCTTCCATAACAGGTTCTGATAGCCTTCCAATCATGAAAAAACTGAGTGGTAACACACTATATATAACAAAGGTTCCAATAATTCCCCAATAGATGGAGAACTTCAAACAGATGTATCCTTTTAAATTAAACTTTTGATGAGAATAATCCCACCATCTTGTTTTAAAAAAATAAAACAACAAGGAGCCCACGACCCATTCAATAATTGTCGTGATGAGTGCTGAAAGAAAAAAAGTTCCAATAATTAATCCAGGGTTACGTAATGAGCTTTGATTTAAAATAGTATGAATTGTAACATAAAGTAGCACTACACCTATCCCGTAAATCGGGCAGAATGGTCCTGCCAAAAAGCCACGATTTACGAATTTATGATGTTTGTAATAGGCATATATTACTTCAATAGACCAACCTAAAAAGGAAAATAAAACAAATATCAGAAATAATTCATCCATTAGATATGACAATTATTTACTGTTCTTGGGAAGGATATTACATCACGAATGTTGGTCATTCCCGTCATATACATAATCATACGCTCAAAGCCTAAACCAAATCCAGCATGTCTTGTGCCCCCGTATTTTCGAAGATCTAAGTACCACCAGTAATCTTCTTCATTTAATCCCATCTCAGCCATACGCTTTTTCATAAGTTCTAAATCGTCTTCACGCTGACTTCCACCGATAATCTCTCCGACACCGGGAACAAGTAGATCCATTGCTGCAACTGTTTTTCCATCATCATTGAGTTTCATATAGAAGGCCTTAATATCTTTTGGATAATCGGTAACAAAAACAGGTTTTTTATAAATGACTTCTGTCAAATACCGTTCATGCTCTGTTTGGAGATCACTTCCCCATTCAACTGGGTATTCAAAGTTGGCATTATTCTTTTTAAGCAGTTCCACCGCATCCGTATATGTAATTCGTTCAAAACGATTGTTCACTACATTATTCAGTCGTTCATTTAATCCTTTATCAATAAATTGACTGAAGAAGTTCATCTCTTCCGGTGCATGTTCTTGAACATATCGAATAATATACTTAATCATATCTTCTGCAACATCCATATCATCAATTAAGTCTGCAAAAGCCATCTCAGGTTCAATCATCCAAAATTCCGCAGCATGTCGTGGTGTATTTGAATTTTCTGCACGGAATGTAGGACCAAACGTATATACATTTCTAAATGCCATTGCATAGGTCTCAACATTAAGTTGCCCACTAACCGTAAGACTTGCTTCTTTTCCGAAAAAATCTTGACTATAATCAACAGCACCTTCTGCCATAGGTATATTTGAAGGATTCATGGTTGATACTCTAAACATTTCGCCAGCCCCTTCACAGTCACTTGCCGTAACAATTGGGGTATGTACATACACAAACCCACGTTCATTAAAAAATTGGTGGATAGCAAAAGCAGTTAGTGAACGTACACGAAAAACAGCTGCAAACGTATTTGTTCGGGGGCGCAGGTGAGCAATTGTTCGTAAATATTCAAATGTATGACGTTTTTTTTGCAAAGGATAATCCGGTTGTGATTGACCCTCAACTTGAATTTCAGATGCCTGTAGTTCAAAATCCTGCTTGGCATCAGGCGTTGCCACAAGTCTTCCTTTAACAATAATCGCTGAGCCTACATTTAACTTGGCATGTTCCTTATATCCTTCGAGTGCATCATCCATAACAATTTGTAATGTATTAAAATGTGTTCCGTCATTAATGACAATAAAGCCGAATTTGCTTGATGCTCGAACGCTTCGCACCCAACCGGATACTGTAATCTCTTGGTCCAAGAACTGTGAATAATCCTTGTACAAGTCTTTAATCAATGTTGCTTTCATAATATACCTTCCTTTTCATATAGTATTTTAATCCTATGTATTTTATGATATAATACTAGCAGTATATTAGATGACCATCAAATATAAAAATCATCTATATAGAATCAATAATATCATATATTAAAGATGAAGGAAAGGTGAAACTATGGATCAAAGAGTACAAAAATTAGCTCAAAATCTCGTACAGTATTCGCTAAAAGTACAAAAAGGCGAAAAAGTATTAATCGAGCATATGGACGAAGATACAAAAGCGCTCGCAAGAGCACTTGTTAAGGAAGTATTTAACATTGGGGGAATACCATTTATTCAATCCACCGATATGCGTTTACTCCGCGAACAAATTCTTGAAGCACCTGATGAATACTTTACAATGCGGGCACAGTGGGAAATGGACCGCATGAAAGCCATGGATTGTTACATTGGTGTGCGTGGCAGTGAAAATGTCAACGAATTATCTGATGTTCCTTCTACGCAAATGTCCAAATATCAAAAATTACTCCAGCAAAAAGTACATAGTGAAATACGTGTACCTCATACACGCTGGGTTGTTTTAAGATACCCAACACCATCGATGGCACAATTAAGTAATACCAGTACCTCTGCATTTGAAGATTTTTATTTTAATGTATGTAATCTTGACTATAGCAAAATGGACGAAGCCATGAATCCGTTAAAAGCTTTAATGGAAAAAACAGATCAAGTACATATCGTTGGTCCCGGAACGGATTTAACCTTCTCAATAAAAGACATTCCTGTTATAAAATGCGCAGGTGAAATGAATATTCCGGATGGTGAGATTTACACAGCGCCAGTAAAAAATTCCATCAACGGAACCCTTCAATATAATACTCCGGCAGTATATCAAGGATTCACGTATGAAAATATTCAACTTACCTTCAAAGATGGTAAAATCGTCGAAGCAACTTCAAATGATAATGAACGAATTAATGAAGTCTTTGATACTGATGACGGTGCAAGATATGTCGGCGAATTCGCCATTGGCATTAACCCCTATATTTTAAAACCAATGAAAGATACTCTCTTTGACGAAAAAATTATGGGAAGCTTCCACTTTACCCCTGGCAATGCCTATGAAGACGCAGACAATACAAACCGCTCTGCAATTCACTGGGATCTTGTATGCATTCAGACGCCGGAATTTGGTGGCGGAAAAATCTACTTTGACGATGTCCTTATTCGTGAAAACGGCCGTTTCGTACTTCCTGAACTTGATTGTTTAAATCCTGAGAATTTGAAGTAAAGGAGTCGCCAAGCGCTCGGTTTTCAATGAGGAACTGCGTTAAGACGGACTAATACTGAAAACAAAAAGGATAGCAAGCGGATTCAAAACTCACTGCGTTCAAACAGTTGAATCCTTAACTTGCTATCCTTTTTGTTTTCAGCAAAGTCCCTCTAAACTGGTTTCCAAAATTTCAAACCGAGCGCTTGGCGACTCATTAACAAACATATCCACCGTTTCTAAATAGCAAAAAATAGTACCTTTATCATGACCGAGCGTTAGGTATAAGTCCGTAAACTAAAGACGCGTATAGAAAAGTAGGTGTATATAGATTCATGGGCATTGCAGTCACTGGAGTGCTTTGCACTTCTGTGTCTGCCGCGCCCACTTCTATATATACCTACTTTAAATTATCCTTTTAATCCTGATGTTGAAATACCTTCTACCAGATACTTCTGGAACATTAAGAAAATTAATACGATTGGAACGATGGATAGGGTTGCCATTGAGAGCATTTCTCCCCATGGAACGGTGCTACCCGGGTCAGCAAAGAGTCGCAATGCCAGGGTTGCTGTATATTGTTCTGGTTTGTTTAAGTAAAGTAAAGGTCCTAAGAAGTCATCCCATTTCCAGTAAAATTGGAAAATAGTTGCTGTTACGAGTGCCGGTTTCATTAGGGGTAATATAATCTTGTAAAAGATTGCATACTTACTGCATCCGTCTATTTTGGCAGCTTCATCTAAGTCTCTCGGGACACCTTGTATAAACTGCATCATTAGGAATATGAAAAAGGGAACTCCGAAAAAGTGTGGCAATACAACCGGTAAGATGGTTCCAACAAGGTTTAACTTATGGAAAATAATAAATTGTGGCACCATGATAATCTGAATCGGTAGCATCATGGTTGAAATCATAATAGCAAACCAAAATTTTTGAAACTTAAACTTCACGCGTGCAAATCCATACGCGATTATTGCTGATGAAAGCACTGTTGCTAGTGTTGAAATAATGGAAATTACTGCCGAGTTCTTGAAAAAGGTTCCAAAGGTATATCCACTGAATCCGGCCCAACCACGTGCATAGTTTCCAAAATCAAAGTTTTGTGGCCATAGTCGACTTGCATCTGCAAAAATCTCCATATTATCTTTAAATGAAGCAAAGAACATCCAAAGGATTGGATAAATCATAACGTATGCAAAGCCCATTATGATGATATGATATATTAATCGTCCTATTTGCTGTTTACGTTTCATATTAGTCCTCCTTTGCCTCATAGAATACCCATTGATTTGATGTCTTGAAAATAATTCCTGTCATGATACTTACAACAATCAACATAAACCATGCCATAGCTGAACCATATCCCATTTGATAGAATTCAAATGTTTTTCTGTACATATACATGGAATATACTAACAAGCTATTTAAAGGTCCACCTGTTCCATTAGTTAAGACAAAGGCTTGAGTAAACATCATAAAACCGTTGATTACTTGCATAATTAAATTAAACAAAATAATTGGTGTTAACATTGGTATTGTTACTTTTATAAATTGTTGCACTTTATTGGCTCCATCTATTTTAGCCGATTCATATAAACTCATAGGAATCTGTTTTAATCCTGCCAAGAAAATAAGCATTGCAGAACCAAATTGCCATACATATAAAAGTACTAATACAATCATAGTTGTATTGGGGTTACCTAGCCAATATATTGGCTCCTTTAAAATGCCTAAGCTGATCATGATACTATTAATAGCACCTTCAGAATCAAATATACGACTCCACATAACAGCTATAGCAACACTTCCTCCAACAATTGAAGGTATATAGTAAACAGCTCGGTAAAAGCCGGTTAACCTCGTAGGTTTATTAAAGACCATTGCCAACATTAAGGCAAAAATCAATCGTAACGGTACTGAAACCGCAACAAATAAGAATGTTATCTTTACTGATTTAATGAATAATGCATCTCCTGTAAACATTGTAATGTAATTTTTAAGTCCAATGAATGTAGGCGGAGATAGTAAATCATATTTGGTAAACGAAAGAACGAGAGAAGCGACAACAGGAATAAAGGTAAATGCAAAAAAACCAATCAACCAAGGTAAGATAAAAACATATCCTACTGTATTATCCTTGTCCATAAACGTTGAGAACCGTTCTCGAAAATTTGGGGTTTGAACTTTTTTATCCATATACATCTCCTAATTTTTGCCGGTTACCCTTTAGAAGGATAACCGGCCAATTCACATGAGTTAATGACTTACAAGTTATATTAGTTTGCTGATAAAACAGCGTTTGCTTCTTGCATAAATCGTTCTGCACCCTCTTCAGGTGTTGTCACACCATAAGCCACTTCTTCATAGATGGACTTAAGTGCTTTTGTAACTTCTGCTGCACCTGCTGGTTCCGGAGCTGAAATAGGTGTTGCATAGTTTTCAGCTAATGCAATGTAGTCAAATGTAGCTGCGACTTCTGTACTTACAGAATCTTTGATTCCGTCACGAACTGAAGCTGCAATTGGAACACCACGTTCAGCAAGTAAAATTTCATTTGCTTCAACAGAGTTGGTAAAGAAATCGATAACTCGAGCTGCCTCTTCTTTATGCTCTGATGACTCCGTCACTGAGAAGAATTGTGAAGGTTTTAAGTAAAGACCCGAATTACCATTTTCGTCATTTGGCATTACTGTCAATTCTAATTCAGAATCCATAAGGTCTGCATAGGCTACAAAGAAGTTACTCCAAATAAATCCACCAAGAGTTTCATCATTTACAAACAAGGATTCTTCCATTGTTGTTTTTTGAGCGATTTCTTGAGGATCTGGGAATACGCCTGCTTCAGTATTGTCAGCTAAAATTGAAAACATTCTTACAAGTTCATCTGTTGATTCAAATCCAAGGCCATTTCCTTCTTCATTATAAACACTTTTACCATTTTGACGTAACAAGTTTTCAAGGAAGAATTTTGGATCATCCCATAAAGGTGCATCCGAACGGACTCCATGTTCATTATATGCATCACTAATCAATGCCTCAAAATCATTCCATGTCCAATCAGGATCCACTGAATCATATCCCATTTGATCCATTAAAGACTTGTTATATACATATGCTAAGGCATTCATTCCAAGCGGAATACCATATAATCCACCATCAGCACTTCCACCTTCTAAGTTAGCCGGAGCTACGTCATCAAGATTTAATACACCGGACTCAACATAAGGAGTAAGGTCTGCTAAAACACCTTTATCAATATATTGACCGATAAATGCATAATCTTGTTGAATAATATCAGGTAATGATCCACCTGCTGTTTGTGTTGCTAGTTTATCCCAATATCCTGCCCAACCTATAGGCTCTAATTCAAAAGTAACATTCGGATACATTTCTGTGTATAATGCTAATGCTTCTTCTGTTCTTGCATCACGAACTTGGTTTCCCCACCATGCTACACGAAGGACAATTTCCTCATCAGAACTCTCTGAATCTGTTGACGCATCAGAATCTGTAGAATCATCTGTACTACCTGAATCTGCTGTCGTATCTTCTGATCCTGTGTTGGTGTCATTACCTGTTGTGTCCTCTTCTTGACCACAACCTGCAAATAATGCTGTTACCATCATAAGTACCAGTATCATTGACAATACCTTTTTCATTATAACTACCTCCTGAAATAATATTATTTGTCTGTTTCTTATTACTCTATTAGTTTACACAGAAAGAGCATTTATCACAATCGAATATCATGTTCAGTTTTGTTCAAAAAAAGTTCTCTCCTTACTTTTTTTGTGGTTTTTTTTATTTTTTTGTTTAATTTCATGTCTTTTGTATAAAAAAGCGTTATTGTTTCTAAATCATTGTTTGATTTTTATATTCTGATGGTGTCATACCGGTATGGCGTTTAAATAACTGGCTAAAGTATTGTGGATTATTTCCCATCCCGACCTTGGATGCAATTTCATAAACCTTTGCTGATGATGATTGTTCAATAACTTCTTTGGCTTTTTCCATTCGTCGGCGCATTAAGTATTGGGAAAAATTTTCATCCATCTCTTTCGAAAACAATTTTGATAAATAACCACTATTCATATATAAGACTTCATTTGCAATCCATTTCAAGGATAATTCTTCTTGGTCAATATGTTCATCAATAATACGTAGCATATTTTCCACAATTTCATTATGTCGATGAATAATTCCCGAGTAATTCATGGCAACTACTTCATTACCAATCTTAATGATTTCGTCTTTTGTTTGTTCAAAGCTATCATACAGTTGAATTTCTAGTAGCTTTTGAATATATGCATTTGCTTTATCCGTTTGACATTGTCGCAATATAGCTGAGGCTAATTCAATACAGTAAAATTTAAAGGTACTAATGTCAAAACGCATCTTTGACAGATGATCAAAATATTCCGTAATCTTTTGATTAAATAATTCTGAGTTTCCTGATTTTACCGTTGTCACAATTTCTTGAAGATCAATGCTATCAACCTCATTGACTTGCATCCCTTTTTCAATATCTTTATATGAAATAATACAACTATTTCCTAGATAAAAGGCATAATTCAAATAATCTTGGGCCTTTTGGAACAAAACGCTCACTTCATCAAAATCCCCTTCACGTGTGTAGGTTGTCACTAAGTCCTTGTCTGCTAAGTATTTGAAATTCTCCATAATTTCATTTAAGAATTCTTCTATTTGCTTTTCTTCTAAATTTTCAACAATCAATAAGACGCTTTTATTGACCGTCGTCTTAAAATAAATAGACTCTTGAAAGGTTTGCCGTTTTACAATATTTAATAATGCAAAGAGCGTATTAAAATTATAATCCCCCATAGGCTGCAATATTATGACACGAATCCGTTTATTTTTAACATTAAATAGGTTCATAAAATAATCAAGTTCGTCTTGATTGTAATGACGACTCATAATAAAATCTCGTATAAATTGCTCTTTAACAAGAGGAATAATTTTTTCGAGCTTTTCATTATTTTTTTTAATAAAATCCTCACGTTTTTCTTTTAATTTTAGGCGACTACGAACTTCTTCTAAAATATGTATCAAATCTTTTTCATCACATGGCTTCAACAAATAATGTTTAACCCCATGCTTCATCGTTTCTTTGGCTAGTTTAAACTCGCTGTGCCCAGAAAGAATAGCAAATTCAATTTCCGGATATTTCATTTTCACTTTTTCAATCAATTGAATTCCTGACATAACCGGCATTTTCAAGTCCGTAATAACTAAATCCGGATGCTCACGAAGAATGATATCATAGGCTTCAATCCCATGTTTGGCTGTTCCTATAAGTTCAAAGCCATATGTTTCCCAATCAATAAGACTTG